>NZ_NMYC01000002.1 GCF_002860345.1 Bifidobacterium anseris | reverse complement strand
AAAGCATCTAAGCGGGAAGCCCGCTCCAAGATAAGGATTCCTTGCACCCCTTCGAGGGTGCGGCAGACCCCACATGAGACCATGTGGTCGATAGACCGGACGTGGAAGCCCCGCAAGGGGTGGAGCCGACCGGCACTAACGGTCGAAGACGACCCCCACCGGACACGTCGCGCGCACACGCACGCACCGGAACAACCGATACAGGGAGTCACACGATACAAGCATCAACACGAAACCGCAACGAACACCCGTTCCTTCCATACGAACACCTGCGCCCGCGTCCACCATCCGGTCCCCGAACCACCCACCAACCCCCACCCGGGGGTCGACCATGAATAACACAATACAGTCTTGCGGCGGTCACAGCCCAGGGGAGACGCCCGGTCCCATTCCGAACCCGGAAGCTAAGACCTGGCACGGCGATGGTACTGCACCCGACAGGGTGTGGGAGAGTAGCACGCCGCCGCACCCACACTTCACACGAAAGCCCACCACACGGTGGGCTTTCCCATATCCGGCGACTTCCACAGCCCACCCACACGGCGGGCCTCGTCATATGCAGCACCATGGCAGGACCGTACGATCAACGCTGCAGACGCCGTCGTCATCGACACCACCACCGTCATCGACACCATCACGAAGCCATCTGCATACGCCCTCCGATTTGGTGCTCCGTTCGCGATTCCCGGTCAGGGAGGCGCATCTATGATGTGCACTATGCACTACTTCACGCCGAAACGTTGCGAGACGACGAGCAAGATCATGTACCATGATCGGCAAACCGCCTGGCAGGCCGCAGAACAGA
Organism: Bifidobacterium anseris; assembly: GCF_002860345.1. Taxonomy (GTDB): domain Bacteria; phylum Actinomycetota; class Actinomycetes; order Actinomycetales; family Bifidobacteriaceae; genus Bifidobacterium; species Bifidobacterium anseris. The sequence continues at coordinate 123,251 of NZ_NMYC01000002.1, read as the reverse complement.
GCCGCATCGAACGCGGCGTGGAGTTATGGGTGTATCGCTGCCAGTACTGTGGACAGTGGCATCTGACCCACCGGGATCCCGCATTGAACGAAGCCGTAGGCCATTTCAAACGCTCGCAGAAGCGCTACTCACGAAAGAAGGGGTACAAGCCGCGCTATCGGTGACGCGACCCGTACCCCCTGTCGACGCTGTACTCTTGCCGTCGTTGCCGTGCACATCGTCGTACACGGCGCCTAGGCAACGCGGGGCATCAGCGATCCAGCTCGAAGCCCTGCTGCACCGCATGCTCGAGACCGCGGCCGAGCACTTCGCCGGCGACGGCCTTCTGTGCGATCTGCGCGTCATAGGTCGGCACCGGCCTATTCGGGTCGCGCAAATCGTAGTACTGATGCACTTCCTCGTTAAATTCCGCGATCGTGCGCATGATGAACGTCGGATCGTCGTTGTAGCGGTCGTCGAAGAACTGCAGTGTGCCGCTCATGCGCGGCTTGAGGGCCGGTTCCTGCGCCGGCTTGCCAATCGCGAGTCCCAGCACCGGATAGGTGTACTTCGGCAGATGGAACAGCTCGATGAGACGCGGAATATCGTTGAGAATCGACCCGAGGATCACGCAGCCGAGGCCGAGCGACTCCGCTGCCGTTTCCATCGCATGCAGCGCGAGCACGGCGTCGTTCTGCGCCTGCGTGAAGCGGTAGCTGTTCTTGAGCGTGAACGCGTCGGAATCGACGGCGTCGCCCTGCTCGCGGGCGATGACCATGTTGCGGTATTCGTCGAGCACGAACACATAGAGCGCGGGCGCCTGCGCGATGTACGGCTGCTTCGCGATAGCGGCGAGATCATCCTTGAGGCGCTGATCGACGACGCGGATCGCCGACCAATCATTGAGATACTGACTCGAGGCCGCGTGTTGCGCGGCGGATTCGATCGTCGCCGTCATTTCGGGGTTCAGCGGTTCGGGACGGAACGCGCGGATCGAACGACGGTTGAGCAGGACATCGACGGTGTCATTATGCAATAGTTCAGTCATACCGCCATTATCGCAGACTGTCGCCGCCGTGCGCGTCAGGCGGCCCGACGGCGCAACGGCGGCCGACACGAGCGCGGATGATGCCCAAAGGGTGCCAATAGCGTGAAGCGCGCGCTCAGCGGCGCTTCGTCTGCATGCGCGCGATGATCTTCTGGACGCCCTTCGTCGAGACTTCGGACAGCAACGTGCCGAACGCCGCCGACGCGGCCGCGAACAGCATGCTCATGATGAGCCCCTGCTGGCGGTCCTGCTCATCGTCATCGGGGCTCGGATGCACCTTGTTGATGACGAGATTCCACACCGAGCTGAACACCTTGCCGCCGACGAGGCCGACGACGGCCGGGAATGCCATGCGGAACACTTTGTCGCCGAGCGTATCGGGGTCGGAGGTGCGGGCTTCGCGCATGGCCGTGACCTTGTTGTTCACCCTGTTGAGCTCGGCGACCGTCTTGTCCGTCATCGCGTCGAGATCGGAACGTTCGCCGGCGATGGCGTCCGTCGCGGCGGTGAGCTTGGCGTCCGCGGACGCCGATTCGTGCTGATGCTTGTTCATACTGCACCAGTGTATGCCATCGTCGATCCGTGGCGCGGGCCGCCTGCGTACATCGTCGCCGCGTCTTCTTCATGCGGCACGATAGAGTGGGCATATGCAGAATTCAACGATGAATGATCACGCGAAGCGATACGGCACGCTCGTGCTGCTTCGCCACGGGCAAACACGCTGGAGCGAATCTGGGCAGTACACCGGACGCACGAACATCCCCCTCACCGACGTCGGCGTGCAGCAGGCGCGTGACGCCGGCGCACGCCTGCGTGCATTGTTCCCGAACGGCTTCGCCGACGGCGACGTCTACTGTTCCGATCTGCGGCGTGCAATGACGACGGCGCAGGAAGCGGGATTCGCATCGCCGACCCTCACCGCCGACCTCGAGGAGTGGGATTACGGCCGCGCCGAGGGACGCACGCGTGAGGAGCTCTTCGCCGCGCTCGGCGAGGAATGGGACGTCTGGGGGCAGGGGCCGACGGCGCTCGCCGACCATCTTGCTGGCGAACGCGTCGAGATCTTCCCCGACGGCCAGCAGATCACGATCATCAACGGGCCTGGAGAAAGCATCGAAGAGGCGGCAGCACGCGCACGCCGCGTCATCGACCGGGCAATACCGGCGCTCGAGGCGGGACGCGACGTGCTGTGCGTCGCGCACGCGCATATCCTGCGCATCCTGACGACGCAATGGCTCGGCATGGAACCGCGCTTCGGGCGTCATCTCAAACTCGACACCGCGCACATCTGCGCATTGTCCGTCTACAAAGGCGACCACGTCATCTGGAAGTGGAATGTCTGAATCGGGCGACTGATCATCGAAAAACGCATGGGGCGGGCGGCGACATGTGTCATGTCGCCGCCCGCCCCATGCGTTGATATAAATCACGCTCAGATGCGCATCCACACGGCTGCGTCGACTGGCAGTGAATAGCCGTCGAAGGCGGTCGAACGCAGCACGATGTCGCCATGCGGCAGCTCGACCGGCGTCGGGCCGAAGTTGACGATGCAGGCGAAACGGTCGCCGTCCCCGTCGGCGACCGGGCGCGCGTACGCGATCACGTCGGCATCGCCGGAATCGAGCACGTCATCGCCGAGCCACGCGAAGGACAGGTCGCCGGTCGGCGTCAGATGATCCTGACGCCAATGCAGCGCGCGGCGGTAGAGATTGAGCATCGAGCCGTCGTCGGCGTCCTCGACGTCGGCCGCATAGTCGGCATACCACAACGGCTGCGGCAGATGCGGGTCGGCGGCCGCCGAACCATCGGCCGGCGCCGACGAGAAGCCGAAGGAGGCGCCAGTGCCGAACTGCAGATCCCAGTCGGCCGGACGCGGACGGTCGGTGGCAACCCATGGCAGCGGCACGCGGCAGCCGTCGCGGCCCTTCTGTGCGTCGCCATGGTCGGTGTTGAACGCGACCGGATCCTCAAGATGGTCCCACGGAATCGTCGCGACCTCCGGCAGCCCCAGCTCCTCGCCCTCGTACACATAGACGGAACCGGGCAGACCGAGCTCCATCAGGATCGCCGCACGCGCCCTGCGCGCGCCGAGTTCGCGATCCTCGGGGTAGGTGGTGCCGGAACGCAGCAGCCAATCGTTCGCAAGGATGTGGTAGCCGTTCGTGCGTACCTGCGGCAGACCGTAGCGGCTCGCATGGCGGCAGACGTCATGATTGCTCATGACCCACGTCGTCGTCGATTTCGCCTCGTCGGCACTCGCGAGACCCTCGACGATCGCCGTGCGGAACTCGTCGGCGAACCAGTCGGCTTTCGCGAACTCGAAATTGAAGACCTGGCCGAGCTCGTCCTTCGACGCATACAGATGCTGATGCTCCGGCACGACCCATGCTTCGCCGACGGCGAAGCGCGGCGGATCGTATTCGTTGAAGACGGCGTTCCACTCACGGTAGATGTCATGCACTTCGGGACGGTCCCACAGCGGGTGGCTGCCGTCATGCGACTGGTCGGAGCCGACCGCCCACTGCTCGAGTTCCTTGAGTGGACGCGAATCGAGATCCTTCGCAAGGCCATGTGCCACGTCGATGCGGAAGCCGTCGACGCCACGGTCGGACCAGAAACGCAGCGTGCGCTTGAAATCGTCGTGCACGTCCTGATTCTTCCAGTTGAGATCCGGCTGCTCCTTCGTGAACAGATGGAGATACCATTCGCCGTCACCGACGGGCTCCCACGCCGGGCCGCCGAACAGCGACTGCCAGTTGTTCGGCGGCAGCTCGCCGTGCTCGCCGTCGCCGTGGCGGAAGATGTAGCGGTCGCGTTCCACAGAGCCGGGCGTGGCGGCCAGCGCGGCCTCGAACCACGGATGCCGATTCGACGTGTGGTTCGGCACGATGTCGACGATCATCTTGAGGCCGGCCGCGTGGGCGGCGTCGAGCATCGCGTCGAAATCGTCGAGCGTGCCCAGGCGCGGATCGACGTCACGGTAGTCGATGACGTCGTAGCCGCCGTCGGCGAGCTCGGAAGGGTAGAACGGGGAGAGCCAGACGGCGTCCACGCCGAGTTCCTTGAGGTAGCCCATCTGCGCGGTGATGCCGGCGATGTCGCCGAGGCCGTCGCCGTTCGCGTCGCGGAAGCTGCGCGGATAGACCTGATAGACGACGGCCTGCTTCCACCAGTCGTCATGGGTGTTGTTGAGGGTCATGACGTTCCTTTCCCGACGGCATGCCTTGCCATGGATGTGTGCGCGGCGTGCGCGACGATGTTGTCCGGGCATGCGTTGCTGCGCGCAATTATATTCCCTGGTAAAGGAATACGCGCGCGGCATGACGGCGGTCGGTGTCGCAAGACATGGCGTTCCGGGCCGTGCTTCGGGGGCGCCGCACAGACCGATGCGGACAGCGCGGGCTGGATGGGCGTGTCGTTAGCAAACGCTTTCATCGGCGGTGAAACACCGTGAAACAGTGGAAAGGCGGTATTTTTGCGGCGCGGGTTCTGAGGAAATTGACGGGGACGTCGCCATTCGGCGTGCCTACGTTTGCACTTTTTGCATTTATGGTGCACAATGGTCGATGAAAGAAGTTGTCGAGGAAAGAGACTTCTTAACGTGCACCGCGAAGGTGCAGCGCCGACAGGCGTACAGAGAAAGGTTCGAAGATGAATCGTACGATGAAGACAACTGTGGGATTGCTCGCTGCGGCCGCTATGGTCGTGCCGCTCGCCGCATGCGGCGGCGGAAGCTCCAGCTCCTCCGGTGATGGTAAGGGCAGCGTCTACTTCCTGAACTTCAAGCCGGAAGCCGCGGATCAGTGGACCGCGCTCGCCGCGAAGTATGAGAAGGAGAAGGGCGTCAAGGTCAAGGTTCAGACCGCGGCCTCCGGCACCTACGAGCAGCAGCTCAAGTCTGAGCTCGCCAAGAGCGAAGCCCCGACGATCTTCCAGGTCAACGGCCCGGTGGGCTACCAGAGCTGGAAGGGCTACACCGCGGATCTCAAGGACACCGCGATTTACAAGGACATGAACGACCAGAGCCTCGCGCTCACCGACGGCGACAAGATCGTCGGCGTGCCGTACGTCATCGAGTCCTACGGCCTCATCTACAACAAGGACATCGTTAAGAAGTACACCGAGCTCAAGGACGCCGTCATCAAGTCCGCCGATGAGATCAAGGACTTTGACACGCTGAAGAAGGTCGCCGACGACATGCAGAAGCGCAAGAAGGACCTCGGCATTGAGGGCGCCTTCACGTCGGCCGGCTTCGATTCCAGCTCCGACTGGCGCTTCAAGACGCATCTGGCGAACATCCCGCTGTACTACCAGTTCAAGAAGGACGACATCACCGCTCCGCCGGCGTCCATCAAGGACATGTACATGGATAACTTCAAGAACATCTTCGACCTGTACATCACTGATTCCACGACTGAGAAGACGCAGCTGAGCTCGAAGACCGGCGACGACGCGAACTCCGAGTTCGCGCTCGGCAAGGCCGCCTTCTACCAGAACGGCACCTGGGCGTGGAGCGATCTGCAGAAGGCCGGCATGAAGGACTCCTCCGTCGGCATGCTTCCGATCTACATCGGTGTCGACGACAAGACCGAAGGCCTCGCGACCGGCTCCGAGAACTACTGGTGCATCAACTCGAAGGCTTCCGAGGCCGACCAGAAGGCCTCGCAGGAGTTCCTTGAGTGGGTCATCACCTCCGATGAGGGCAAGAAGGCGATGAGCGAAGACATGGGCTTCACCACGCCGTTCTCGACCTTCAACGACGTCAAGACCTCGAACCCGCTGATCGCCGACGCGAACGCCAGCATCCAGAACAAGGATCTGACGCAGGTTGCTTGGGACTTCTCGATGATGCCGTCCGAGGAATACAAGAACGTCCTCGGCCAGGCGATGCTCGCCTACGCGCAGGGTACCGGCGACTGGAACGCCGTCGTCGATGCCTTCGTCAACAACTGGGCGACCGAGTATCAGGCGACGCACTGAGTCTCAGAAGACCGCTGATGGGGCGGCTCGGCCGCCCCATCGCGATAACTGAACAGATCGAGGAATCGATCACGATAACTGAACAGCCTCGCATGGTCGCATCTCTCTGACATGCGGATGCCTTCCCTAAACATCCGCATGGCGACCGCGCGACGTGCCGACGGTCGTCGGTGATAACTGAAGATCGATAATTGAATACCGCTTTTCTTTTCTTCCTCTGGATCCTTCCAAGCAACGTGGGACGCCGCAGCTGCGACGCCCCACGTTTTGCGTATGTGTGGCGATTCTGCGACGGATACGCACGTCGCTGACGGGCGAGCCGGCGACAACGACGAAAGGCCGCGAGGACGTCATATCGACGTCCTCGCGGCCTTTCGTCGTTGTTGAACGGAATCGTCGAATGAACGATCGAACGGGTGGATGCTCAGGCTCGCGGCGTGGCCGGACCGGTTGACGATCGGACGACGAGGCGCGCCGGCTCGGTGACGTACAGCTGCTCCGGCGTCTTGCCGTCGATGAGCGCGAGCGTCATCTCGGCGGCCTTGCGCGCCATGTGCACCGGATCCTGCGCGATCGTCGTCAGGCCGATGTCGCTCGCATAGGTGCTGTTGTCGTAACCGATGACGGAAAGCTGGCCGGGCACCGAGAAGCCGCCTCGCATCAGCTGGAAGATGAGCGGAATCGCGATGCCATCCTCCTGACAGGCGATGGCCGTCGGCATATGCTCGAGGCTGAGCAGCTGCGTGACGACCTCGGCGATGCGGTTCGCCGATTCCTCGGCGACGATGACGTGCGGCGAAATGCCGGCATGGCTGCAGCATTCGATGAACGAATCGAAACGCTGCTGCACGCTGAAGTGCAACGAGACGTCACGGTTGGAGCGCACATAGGCGATATCGCGGTGGCCGAGCGCGATGAGGTGACGCGCGGCGAGGATCGAGCCCTGCTCATCGTCGATGTTCACCGACGCCGAGAAGCCGCGTTCCTGCGGCAGCACCGAGTTGATGCCGATGATCGGCACATGGATTGAATTGAGCTGCGCGATCTCCTGGCTGTCGATGTCGAAGGAGACGACGATGACGGCGTCCGCGTTGCGGCGCACCGGCAGCATCTCGAAGAACTCCTTGCGTTCCTCGATGCTCGAGATCTGGAAAATCGACAGGTCGTAGCCTTCGGCGTGCAGCACCTGGTTGAGGCCTTCGATGACCGACGCGCTGAACCACAGCCGCAGATGGTCGCTCACGAGCAGCGCGATGCGCAGCGCGCGGCCGGTCTTCAGCGCGACGGCAGAACGCGAAGTCGAGAAATTGAGTTCCTCGGCGATACGCAGCACTTTTTCGCGGGTGGCTTTCGAGACCAGCTCCGGGCGCGTGAAGGAACGCGACACCGTGGAGATCGATACGTTGGCGGCGCGCGCGACGTCCTGAATGCTCGTGCTCATCTGGGCTCCTTCGACGTTGAAGAGCAGTTCGGTGGCGGTAACTACGGTGCAAACGTTTGTGCAAGGTAGATTCCACAAACGTTTGCAGTATATCATGCCTGCTGAAAAACGGCTAACTTCCGGCGATTTACAATTGAAAAGCCACCGGCGCATAAGACAAGCATCAGCGTGTGAGACACGCAAAAATGTAAACGTTTGACAGTGCTTCGCATCGCTGTTACAGTGGGCACTGTCATCCGCACGGCCGGAGGCGAGGACGTGCCGGCGCTGCCGGAGCGGCCGAAGGCAAGGGATAGAGCGCATACGCAGGAGTATGCACAGGAAAGAACGAGGAAAGTAGGCATACTATGATCAGTATGGCCGGTAAGGCGATACGCCGCTGGTGGGCGTTATTTGTACTTCCGACATTCGCCGCATTCATTATCGGTTTCGTGGTGCCGTTCATCTACGGCATCTATCTGAGCTTCTGTGAGTTCACGACGGTCACCGATGCGCAGTTCGTCGGCTTCAAGAACTATGCGAAGGCGCTGCAGGACAAGACCTTCCTGCATTCGCTGCTGTTCTCCACACTGCTCACGATCGTCACGACGATTGTCATCAACGTCGTCGCCTTCGCGATCGCGTACATGCTGACGAAGTCGATCCGCGGCGCCAACCTGTTCCGTTCGGTCTTCTTCATGCCGAACCTCATCGGCGGCATCATCCTCGGCTACATCTGGATGCTGCTGCTCAACGGCGTGCTCGCGCATTGGTCGAAATCGTTGACTTTCGATCAGAAATACGGCTTCTGGGGCCTCGTCATCCTCGTGTGCTGGCAGCAGATCGGCTACATGATGATCATCTACATCGCCGGCATGCAGTCGCTGCCGACCGACGTGCTCGAAGCGGCATCAGTGGACGGCGCGAACGGCCGCCAGACGATGTTCAAGATCATCATCCCGCTGATGATGCCGTCGATTACCGTCTGCTCGTTCCTGACCGTCACCAACGGCTTCAAGCTCTTCGACCAGAACCTCGCGCTGACGAACGGCGCTCCGAGCCGCATGTCGGAAGGTCTGGCGCTCAACATCACGAACACGTTCTACGGACGTGTCGGCTTCGAAGGCGTCGGCCAGGCCAAGGCCGTGCTCTTCTTCATCCTCGTGGCGGTCGTCTCGCTGCTGCAGAACAAGCTCACCACGTCCAAGGAGGTCGAGGCATGAACGGCGAAAAGGCTAAGCACAGTGGTCTGTGGACCCTGTTCTTCTCGATGATCTCGATTGCGTGGGTCTTCCCGATCTTCTTGGTCATCATCAATTCCTTCAAGCAGAAGGCGTACATCAGCGACAACGCGTTCTCGTTCCCGGCGGGCGATACCTTCGCCGGATGGGACAACTACGTGCGTGGCATCGAACAGACGAACTTCTTCGCGAGCTTCGGCTGGACGGTCCTCGTGACCGTCGGCTCAGTGCTGCTGATCCTGCTGTGCACGTCGATGTGCGCGTGGTGGATCGTCCGCGTCAACAACTGGGTGGCGAAGACGCTATACATCCTGTTCCTGTTCAACATGATCGTGCCGTTCCAGATGCTGATGTTCACGCTGTCGTGGCTCGCCGACCGCCTCGGCCTGAACACGCCGTGGGGCCTGTGCATCATCTATCTCGGCTTCGGTGCCGGTCTCGCCGTGTTCATCTTCACCGGCGTCGTCAAGGGCATTCCGCAGTCGCTTGAGGAATCGGCGATGATCGACGGCGCTTCGGTGCCGCGCATCTTCTTCCAGGTCGTCGTGCCGATCATGAAGCCGTCGATCATCTCGGTGGCGATCCTCGAGGCGATGTGGGTGTGGAACGACTACCTGCTGCCGTACCTGACGCTCGACCTGAACAAGTACAAGACGATCTCCGTGTCGATCCAGTACCTCAAGGGCGGCTATGGCTCGGTGGACATGGGTGCGATGATGGCGTGCCTCGTGCTCGCGATCATCCCGATCATCCTCTTCTACATCCTGTGCCAGAAGTACATCGTTAAGGGTGTTATGGCTGGCGCCGTCAAGGGCTGACGTCAAGTCAGCCCTTGGGAAACAGCGCGGTGCGCTGTTTTCAGGCGTCAGCCCGAGCGGCTGTGCCGTGAGGGCAACGTTGGGTCCGGCCGTAGGCCGGTCGTTACGTGCAGGGCCGGAGGAGGCGCCGTCAAGGGCTGACGTCAAGGGCTGATCTTTCCGTCATCAATTAACAAGGAAGGCCGGGTGCCGCGGTTCCCCATGGGGACGCCGCGACGCCCGGCCTTTGCCATCCGCCGCGATGCTCGCGAGATCCACAATGTTCGACGACGCCGGCGAAATCAACTATCCGCGTGAGCTCGACTACACTTATGCTCGGCTACGCGCGGACGGAGCACTCGAGACAGGCAGGAGCGTACATGGGCTGGCTTTCCCCGGATTCGAAATTCATGCAGGCGTGGAACAACTTCACCGACGCAATCATCATCAATCTGCTGATGCTCGTCACGAGCATTCCGATCGTGACGATTGGCGCCGCATTGTCCGCGGGACAGACGGCGTCACGCAAGATGCTCATCGGGCAGGGGCACGTCGTGAAGAACTATTTCGCTGCGTTCAAGGAGAACCTCGCGCGCGCGACGATCCTGTGGATCGTCTATCTGCTCTTCGGCGCCGCGCTCGCGTACAGCTGGATCGTGCTGCAGATTACGCCGCTGCTCATTCCGAAGATCGCGTTGACGATTCTGTGGGTCATCGGTTTCGAATGGGTGTTCGCGCTGCAGGCGCGCTTCGAGAACCCGCCGACGCGCACGATGGCGAACGCCTACGTCTTCGGCGTCACCTATTTCCCGGCGACGCTTGCGCTCCTCGCGATCGACGCCGTCTACTTCGGCCTGTTCATCTATCTGTGGTTCAAGCTGCCGCAGATGCTGTTCCTCCTCGCTGTGCTCGGCTACGGCTCGCTGCTGTCATTGCATGTGCCGATTCAGGAGTATGTGCTGCGCAAATACACTGGACAGTCGTTCTCGACGCATGTGCCGGAGGACACGTGGAGCGTCAAGAAGCACCAGTGAACGGTAGTTCGTGGCGTGGGCAGTAGACGCGTGCAATGGCACAACGTGCGCAATGTGTGCAAAGCAATGAAGGGCCTCCCGTAATCGGGAGGCCCTTCATGTCTGAACCGTCAGAGAGAGGTCGAAAAAACTAACGGTTCATGATTTTGGACAGCGACATCACGCGCGGCGAGTCGAAGACCTTGCCCGTCGGAACGACGTGGCCTTCGGCATCAGCGAGCGGGATGCGCCAGTTGGGATACTCGGTCGACGTGCCCGGCTGGTTCTGCGTGCGCATCTCGCCGATGCCGTCGACGAGCGCGGCCTGCAGCAGCAGCGCCGGCGAATCCTTGAGCATCGCGTGCATCGCCTCGACGATCTGCTGGAGATGGCCCGGGACGTCGTCGGCGGCTTCCTGCGGCAGCCAGCCGCCCGAAACGAGCAGCTTGAGCATCGCCCGCTGCTCGGCTTCGGCGGCCTTCATGAACTCCTCGACCGGTTCGCTGAGCAGATGCAGCTGTTCGCGCAGCTTGACGTGCTCGTACATCAGATAGCCGGCGGTCGGCGGTAGATCATGCGTCGTGACCGAGGCGAGCGAATATTCACGGTAGGTGTCCGGCATCGCGTACGGGTCGCCGGCGTTCGGCGAGTTGTCGACGCGCGCGAACCATTCGACGGTTGTGCCGAGGACGCCGTGCTCGGCGAGGATGCGCGAGACGTAATCGGGGACGGTGCCGAGATCCTCGCCGATGACCATGCCGTCGACGCGCGACGCTTCGATCGTCAGGATCGCGAGCATCGCCTCGTAGTTGTAACGCACATAGGCGCCGCCGCGCGGGCCCTTGCCCTGCGGGATCCACCACAGGCGGAACATGCCGAGGACATGGTCGATGCGGATCGCGCCGGCGTGCGCGAACATGTTGTGCACCATGTCGCGGTAGACGTTGTAGCCGTCCGCCTCCATGAAGTTCGGGTCGAAAGGCGGCTGGCCCCAGTCCTGGCCCTGCTGGTTGTAGAAGTCCGGCGGGCAGCCGACCGTCACGGTGCCGACGGCGAAACGTTCGGGGCTCCACCACACGTCCGAGCCGTAGGTGTGCACGCCGACGGCCATGTCCTGCATCAGTCCGAGCGCCATGCCGGCGTCCTTCGCCGCGCGTTGCGCCGCCTCGACCTGCTCCGCCGCAATCCACTGCAGCCAGCACGCGAAGTCGTAGAGGTCGCCGTAGTCGTTCTCGAGCTGCGCGATCTGCGGGCTGTGACGGTCGTATTTCGCGAACCAGTCGTTCTCGGCGTCCCACGGCGCGCCCCACACCTGGAACGCGACCGACCACAGCGCGAAGGCGCGCAGATCCTCGCCGGCGTGCTGACGGAACTCATCGAAGGCGGCCTGACGCTCGGTCGAACGCTCCTGTTCGAAGACGATGTGCAGCGCCTCGCGCTTCGCATCCCACGCCGCGTTGATGTCGATAGGCGAGGGATCGGTGTTCGCGGCCGCGACGCGCGCGTGCAGCGTCTCGACCTTGTCGAAGTCCTCGCCTTCGAGGTGCTTGTATTCGGGGATGTCCTGCGGACGGATGTAGGTGACGTTGAGGAAGCGGCGCGACTCGGGCAGGTACGGCGACGGCTCGAGCGGCGTGACCGGCGCCGTCGCGTGGATCGGGTTGATGAGCATGAAATCGGCGTGCGACTTCTTGGCCGCGTCGGTGACGAGCTCCTTGAGATCGCCGTAGTCGCCGATACCCCACGATTCGGCCGAACGCACCGAGTACATCTGCGTCATCCAACCCCAGCGATGGCGGTCCTGTACGGCCTGCGGCACCGGGATGCGCGCCGGCGCGCAGATCACGTGGGCCGTCGCGCGGCGCTCGCCGTCCTCGACGGTGAGCGTGTGGTAGCCGACCGGCAGCGCATCGATCAGCGTCAGTTCGTAGACGGTCACGTCGGTGTCCGGCGCCGCTTCGGTCTCCTTGCGCGCGATAGCGAAGAAGTCACCGTCGGCGTGCACACCCTCCTCGAGCATCAACGTGACGGTCGGCTCGCCGTGCAGCGTACGCAGCTCGACCGGCGTGTCGGTGCCGATGAACTTGACGACGGTCGGCGGCACGAGTCGCTTGGCGTCCTCGCTCAGGCGCAGCTTGAGCGCTTCGTTGACTCGTTCTTCGGTCGATGCGTCGACGCCGAGCGCCTTGAGCACGGTGACAAGGACGTCGTCTTCGATTTCGACGTAGGTACCAAGCTGGTCGATGTATGACGTGGAGATGCCCCACATGTTCGCCAACCGGATGAGTGGACGTGCGAGGCGTTCAGCGCTTTCCTTGGGCTGCTGTGCGGACTGCTGCGGCATCGTTGCTCCTTAATTCTCTTCGTGGGCGCGCGGGCGGCGCTGCATGCGCCGGCCCCGTGTTCCCTTGTGCTTTCCTCGATTGCTGATGGTGGTTGCGGAACGTCATGCTTCGTTGGTGACGAACCATCGCCTGATGTCAAGTATAGCGCATGTTGAAAGCGTTTGCAAACACGGCGGTTTTGGCTGAATCAAGCCAAAAACGGCCAATGTGAGCGGAGTGAAGCAGCAGCGGTTTTGCGCCGCATACGCCTACGTTTGCAAACTGGAGGGTGGGGTTCCGGGCGGCCGGCGTGGCCGACGGAACGGGATTGGGCTAGATGGAGCGGGGACAAAGCGGGGTGAACCGCCGTCGATGTCGACGGTTCACCCCGCTACGAGCCCCATTTGCGTTCCACTTCGTCGAACCCGTCGACAGTTCGACCCGCTGGGAGGGCTGGTTGCGGGTCGAATCATTGAGTGGAGCGATGGATCGGGACGGAGCGGTCTGGTTCGTCGCCGGCGTCGAGGGGTCGGTCCGCTAGAGGGGCTGGTTGTGGGGCGGGCCGTCGAAGTGGGTGACGACTCGACCCGCAACCAGCCCCTCTAGCGGTCTGCAGAGGGGCTGGGGGACCTCTGGGACGGCTGACCGGCTACTGGAGGACGGCGAAGGACTGGGCTGGGAGCGTCAGCGTCGTGTAGTCGAGCGTCGGGGAGCCGTAGGACAGCGTCACGGTGCGCGCCTCGCTGCCTTCGCCGGCCGGCAGCTCGATCGTTTCGCTCTCGTGTCCCGGGTTGACGGCGACGACGGCGCTGATGCCATCCTTCGTGCGCTTGAAGACGAAGGAACGGCGCTCGTCGGACGAGAACAGCACGTCGAAATCGGCGTCGGCGCGGAAGGCCGGCGAATCGGCGCGCAGCGCGAGTGTGTCGTGGACAGCCGTCCACAGCGAGTCGTCGGCGTCGATCTGGTCGGCGACCGTCGGCGCGCCCTCGGATTCGTCGATCGGCAGGTAGAGTGCGTCGGCGCTCGCGCCGGAGAAGCCGTCGTTGGCCGAACGGTCCCACTGCATCGGCGTGCGACTGCCGGTGCGCGTGTAGCCGCCCTCCTTCGTCGGAAGATCGCGGTAGCGCATGCCAATCTCGTCACCGTAATAGATGAACGGGGTGCCCGGCATCAGCAGCATCGTCGCATAGGCGAGACGGATCTCCTGCGGGCTCAGTCGTGGCGCGACGCGCGCCGTGTCGTGGTTGCAGGTGATCAGGTCGAAGTAGCCGCCGCGCTTGCGTGCCTGCTTGAGTCGCGGCTCATATTCGTCGAGGAAGGCGCGGATGCCGACGCCACTGTCCGCGTTGAAGTAGCTCTTGTCGCCGTCGTGCAGCATCGGCGTATCGGTGTTGCGCAGCAGCATGTTGTAGCCGTTCGGCGCGCCGTCCCAACGCCAGTCGAGATAGAAGTCCATGTCGAAGCCGGCTTCGATTGCCTCATCCGGACGTCCCCATTCGGAGACGAAGGCCGCGTCCGGGAACTCCTCGCGGATCTGCTTGAACATGTACTGCCACGTCGCGATCGTGGCCGGCTTGCCGTCGTCGTCGCGCTTGACGAGGCTGTCGGCCATGTCGACGCGGAAGCCGTCGGCGCCGCGCGACAGCCAGAAGCGCATGACGTCGAGCGTCGCGCCGCAGGTGTCGAGCGCCGTGTCGCCGAGCGCCGGCTGCTGCCAGGACTTCGTCGGATGCGCGAAACCGTAGTTGAGCGCCGGCTGGAACGCGAAGAAGTTTGTGATCGCGGCGCCGTTGCGCGGGTAGACGCCGCCGATGAACGGCAGGCCGTCGCCGCCGGTGATCCACGAGTCGGTCCAGATATAGCGGTCAGTGTAAAAGCTTTGCCGTTCTTCGCTGCTGGCAATAAACCAAGGATGTTCGTCGCTCGTGTGCCCCGGCACCAGATCAAGCAGGACGTGCATGCCGCGGGCGTGCGCCGCGGCGAACAGATTGACGAGGTCGTCGTTGGTGCCGTAGCGCTCGGCGACCTTCGTGTAATCGCTTACATCGTATCCAGCATCGCGGAACGGCGAGTCGAAGCAGGGGTTGATCCACAAGGCGTTGCAGCCCAGCGTCCGGATGTAGTCGAGGCGCTCGGTGATGCCGGGGATGTCGCCGATGCCGTCGTTGTTGGAATCGTTGAAACTCTGCGGATACACCTCGTAGAAGACGGCCTGTTGCAGCCATGAAACAGGTGTGTTCATTGAGTTGGTCATATCGCTCCTTGCTTGTGGGGTAACGCTTACGGCGTTTCTGTGAAAACGACACTCACGATGCGGACAGTTTTGACAACGTTTGCAGATGTGGTATACAGTATAGACCACTGAAGCGTTACGCAGCGCTCCGCTGAAAACATAAGGTGGAGGCAGCTACGACGTGAGGGCCGGGCGGAGTCGATCCGTGAGGCTCGCGCGTGCGTGATGTTGAGGAAAACTGATGCAACTGCATTGATTTTGCATTGATTGATGGAAAGGAAAGGTCAATGATGATCAATTGGAAGAAGGCAATCGGTCTGACCGCGGCTGTTGCGATGCTCGTCCCGATGGCGGCTTGCGGCGGCAACGATTCGAACGCGAACGGCAACGCCAGCGCTTCGAACTCGAACGAGAAGCAGACCGCGACGCTCACCGTGTGGGCGCCGTCGGAGGACGCCGACTGGATGAAGGCCATGCAGGAGGCGTTCGAGAAGGCCCACACCAACTATGACATCACTTGGAAGAACGCGACCGTCTCCGAGGGCGACGCCGCCAAGACCGTGCAGACGGATCCGTCCGCCGCGGCCGACGTCTACATGTTCGCGAATGATCAGCTCGGCACGCTCATCAAGCTCAACGCCATCGGCGAAGTGAGCGATGAGGTCGCCAAGCAGGTCCAGGACCAGAACTCCGAGACGATGGTCCAGTCGGTCACCGGCGCCGACGGCAAGATCTACGGCGTTCCGTACACCTCGAACACGTACTTCATGTACTACAACAAGGACAAGTTCTCGGCCGATGACGTCAAGAACCTGAACACGATGCTCGAGAAGGGCAAGGTCTCCTACCCGCTGACGAACTCCTGGTACATCCCGGCGTTCTACCTCGGCGCCGGCATGCAGATGTTCGGCGACAACGGTCAGGACGGCGCTGCGGGCATCGACTTCGGTTCCAACGCCGATGCCGTGACCAAGTACCTCGTCGATATGGTCGCTAACCCGAACTTCGTCCTCGATGACGGCACCAACGGCGTCTCGAACCTCGTCGACGGCACGACCGACGCGATGTTCTCCGGCTCCTGGTCGGCAGCCGACGTCAAGAAGGGCCTCGGCGACAAGTACGGCGCCGTCGCGATGCCGTCCTTCACCGCTGATGGCAAGGACTATCAGATGAAGTCCTTCGCTGGCTCGAAGGCCGTCGCGTTCAACCCGAACACGAAGGCTCCGCAGGTCGCTTCTGAGTTCGCCGCCTATCTCGGCTCCGCCGACGCTCAGAAGAAGCACTGGGAGATGCGCGAGATCGTTCCGTCCGACAAGTCGCTGACCGACCTCGAAGGAATGAAGGACGCTCCGTACGTCCAGGCCCAGGTCGACACGATTGACAAGACCTCCGTGCTGCAGCCGACGATCGCCGCGATGAACGGCTGGTGGACCCCGGCAGAGAACTTCGGCAAGGCCATCTACAACAAGGACGTCACTGCTGACAACTACAAGGAGCAGACGCAGACCTGGATGGACACCGAGAACAAGGAAGTCAAGGCTCAGGCGACTGAGGAGTGATTTCGTGGGGCCACAACGCCCCGTCCCGCTGGCGCTGGCCGGCGGATATCGGTAGATAATCGAAAACAGTGTGCGGAAGGCCTCGGATCCTGAGCTTTCCGCACACCTCATGTTCAGGGTCAACCAGGCGGCGTCGCCTGAGGGTGCGTGGGGTCATTCTCGGACCATGCGCGCACCCGTTCCACGATCCATCGCGAGGTAGCGCGGTCGTGGGGACGGTCGCACGCCCCACACATCACACTTTTCAAAGAGAGGCGGTAGAGGGTTCATGAGTACGGTAACCCTTTCACAACGAGAACTGCGGCGCCGCCGGAAACTGGGCGCGGACTATGTGGCACCATCGCCATACACGCTGAAGAACGCCTTGGAGAAGGGCGACGTCTTCACCAAGCTGTCCATCCTGATTTTCGGCCTCGGCAACGTGGTGCGCAAGCAATACGTCAAGGGTCTCATTTATTTCGCCGGTGAGGTCCTGTTTATCGTTTACATGATCATGACCGGCGGCACGTGCGTCAAGAACCTGATCACGCTCGGCGGCAACAAGCCCAGCAGCGGCTGGGTCAACGGCCAGTATGTGAACATCCCGGGCGACAACACGGTCCTGCGCCTGCTCTACGGCGTGGCCACCGTCGTCTTCTGCGTCGTCTTCGTGCTGTGGTGGATCCTTGAGATCCGCTCCGCGTACAAGGCGCAGTGCCTGGCCGGCAAGAACGGCCACGCACCGTCCCTGATGGACGACATCCACACGCTCCTCGACGCCAAGGCGAACCAGCTGCTGCTGTTCCTGCCGATCGCCGGCATCCTGATCTTCACGGTTCTGCCGCTGATCTTCATGATCTCGATGGCGTTCACGAGCTATGACCACAACCATCTGACGCTGTTCAACTGGGTCGGACTTGAGAACTTCAAGACGGTGTTCTCGAACTCCGGCAGCAGCGCGGTCTCGGGCAGCATGTTCCTGTCCGTCCTCGGCTGGACGCTGATCTGGGCGTTCTTCGCGACGTTCCTGAACTTCTTCTTCGGCCTGTTCCTCGCGATGATCATCAACCGCAAGACGACCTACGGCAAGAACGTCTGGCGCGCGATCTTCTCGATGTCGATCGCCGTCCCGCAGTTCGTTTCGCTGCTCGTTATGCATCAGATGCTGCAGCCGACCGGCGCGGTCAACCGCCTGCTGCAGAACTGGGGTTGGATCAACGGCCCGCTGCCGTTCTTCACCGACGCCACATGGGCGCGTGTGACGGTCATCATCGTCAACCTGTGGATCGGCATTCCGTACACGATCATGCAGGTGACCGGCATCCTCCAGAACATCCCTGCCGACCTCTACGAGGCCGCGAAGATCGACGGCGCAAACTGGTGGCAGACCTTCACGAAGATCACGATGCCGTACATCATCTTCGTGCTCACGCCGTACCTGATCACGACGTTCACCGGCAACGTCAACAACTTCAACGTCATCTACCTGCTTACGCGTGGCGACCCGGCCGTCAACGGCGCATCCGCCGGCAAGACCGACCTGCTCATCACCTGGCTGTACAAGCTCACGGTGGATCGCAACGATTACAACCTCGGCGCGGTCATCGGCATCATGACGTTCATCGTCCTTGCCGCGGTCTCGCTGATCACCTACCGCAACAGCGGTTCCTATAAGAATGAGGAGGGCTTCCGGTGAGTAAGCATACTGAAGTCAAAGCACAGAGCCAAGGATTCCTGCACGATCAGAGGAAGCGCCGCATTGCGGCCGATGTGGGCACCTACATCCTCCTCGGCGTGCTCTCGGTCATCTGGCTCGTGCCGATCGTCTGGATCTTCCTCGAGAGCTTCAACAAGAACACCGCTCCGTACCAGAACACGTTCTTCCCAACCGAGTATTCGTTCGACAGCTACATCGGCCTGTTCACCGACCGCAGGGTCCTAGACTTCCCACGCATGTTCATGAACACGTTCATCATCTCGATCTTCACGTGCCTCATCTCCGTGTGGTTCGTGCTCTCGGTCGCATACTGCATGAGCCGCATGCGCTTCCGCGGACGCCGCTCGTTCATGAACCTCGTGCTGATCCTCGGCATGTTCCCGTCCATCATGTCCGTCGTCGCGATCTACTTCATCCTCAAGGCGATGGGTCTGACGAGCGATGGCATGACGATCCTCGCGCTCATCCTCGTCTACTCGGCGGGCACCGGCGCCGGCTTCTACGTCATGAAAGGCTTCATGGACACGATCCCGACCTCGCTCGACGAGGCCGCGATGCTCGACGGCTGCACGCGTTGGCAGGTCTTCGTCAAGATCATCATCCCGATGTCGAAGCCGATGATCGTCTATCAGGCCATCGTGGGCTTCCTGATTCCGTGGCTCGACTTCGTCATGGCGAAGGTCATCGCTCGCACGCAGGAGAACTACACGGCCTCGCTGGGTCTGTGGCTCATGCTTGAGAAGGAGTACATCAACACTTGGTTCGGTCGTTTCGCGGCGGCCGCTGTGATCATCTCCGTCCCGATTGCGATCCTGTTCATCGTGATGCAGCGCTTCTATCAGGAATCCATGTCGGGCGCAGTGAAAGGCTGATCATGATTCAGGCATTCGAGCCCCTTTCCGAAGGGTTGGAGCCGGGTGTCGCAGAACCGTTCCCGCTTTGCCTGGAACGCGCACTGGGTGCCGAGGTTTGCGAATCCGGCACCCAGTTCGCTCTCTGGGCACCATCGGCGCGTACTGTGACGCTGCGTTTGTTCACCTGCGGTTCCTCCGAGCAGTCTGATGACATGCTCATCGAAACCGTGACGATGACGAAGCAGTCCGATGGCGCATGGACCGCGAACTTCCCGCGGAACCTCGATGGCGTCTACTACGACTATCTGCTCGAATTCGACGACGGCGTCACGCGCCGTTCGGCCGACCCCTGGGCGCGTGCGGCTGGTGTCAACGGCCGGCGCAGCATGGTCATCGACCTTGCGCGCACCGATCCCGAGGGATGGAATGAAGACGAGCGGCCGAGCACGCCGACCTCGGAGACGATGGTCTGGGAGGCGCACGTTGGCAGCTTCAGCAACAACCCGCACAGCGGTGTTCCCAAGGAGCACCGGGGCAAGTATCTCGCGTTCACCGACGACGACACGACGCTCGACGGCGACGGCGAACACCCGACCTGCGTGAGCTATCTGCGCGACCTTGGCGTGACCGCCGTGCAGCTGCTGCCGTTCTACGACTACGGTTCCGTCGACGAGCGCGACGCGTCCCAGTTCAATTGGGGATACGATCCGCTCAACTACAACGTGCCGGAAGGATCGTTCTCGACCGACCCCTACGACGGCGCGAACCGCATCACCGAATGCAAGCGGATGATCCAGTCGCTGCACGCCAACGGCATCAAGGTCATCATGGACGTCGTCTACAACCACATGTACTCGGCCGACAACTGGTTCGAGCGCACGGTGCCGGGATACTACCTGCGCCGCAACGGCGACGGCACGTTGGCGAACGGCTCTGGATGCGGCGACGACATGCAGACCGAACGCGCGATGTTCCGCAGATTCATCGTCGAATCGGTCACGTACTGGGCACGCGAATACCATCTCGACGGCTTCCGCTTCGATCTGATGGGCCTCATTGACGTGCAGACGATGAACACGGTGCGCGCATCGCTCGACCGTCTGCCCGGAGGTGAATCGATCCTGATGTACGGCGAACCATGGGCGGCCGGCCCGACGAATACGCTGCCGGGCACTGAACTCGCCGACAAGGAGGGTCTGCGCTTCCTCAATACGCGCATCGGCCACTTCTGCGACCGCACGCGCGACGCGATCAAGGGCCACGTCTTCTACATGGAGCGCAAAGGCTACGTGAACGGCGACGCTAAGGCGAACAAGCCGCTCATCGAGCTGGGCGTGGACGCGTGGCGTGCGCCGGAGACGAACGAAGGCGAAGCTGGGCAGATCATCCAGTACGTGAGCGCCCACGACGACCTCACGCTGTGGGACAAGCTGACGATGAGCATGTTCGAAGGCGACGCACGAATCGACGCGATCTTCGACGCCGAGCCATGCGCGCCCACGACGGCCGTGCTCGAGGCGAACAAACTCGCCGCGGGCATCATCTACACGGCCGCCGGCATCCCGTTCATGCTCGCCGGCGAGGAGTTCGGCAAGACGAAGCACGGCAACGACAATTCCTTCGACTCCGGCAAGGAAGTCAACGAAGTGGATTGGCGGCGCGCCTGGGGCATGAGCGAACTGCGCGACTACTACCGTCGCCTCATCGCGCTGCGCCGTGCAAACCCCGACTGGTTCAACGCCGAGCACATCGCCGTCGACGCGCCGGGCAACGCCGTCGCCTACCGGATGCACGACACGGCCGTGACGATCAATCCGGATCACGACGACCACACGCTCGCAGCCGAGAAACTCACGCACGCCTACGCCGACGACGCCCACGACGAACTGCCGATGGTCGCCGGCACGGACGACGAAGCGTCGCAGCCACGGTGGGTCTGCGTGCTCGATTCGACGACGCGGGATGGCATGCCCGATCCGCGCCACAGCGAGTCGACCGACGGCCGCATGCCGATGCCGGCGCGCTCGCTGCGCGTCTGGCGACTCGAAACGGGTGGCGACACGCGCTGAACGACGCTGGAAAGGAAACGGAACATCGATGACAACGGCACTTAAGTATCAGGCAGTGTTCTTCGACCTGTACGGCACGCTCGTCGACATCCACACGGATGAGCAGGCCGAGGGGCCGTGGACGGCGCTGCGGTGCGCACTATACCGCGAAGGCGCCGAATTCACGACGAACAAGCAGCTGCGTGCACAGTTCGTCCGCGAACGTGCGCGGGCGAACGCGATGCGCGACCAGCGCGAATGGTTCGAACCGGATCTGCTGCCTGCATACCGCGGCCTGCTCGACGCATGCTGGATCGACGCCACGCCCGAGCAGGCACGTGCCGCCGCGTGGACCTTCCGCCGCGCGAGCACGACGAAGCTGCGGCTGTTCTCCGGCGCGACCGAACTGCTCGACCGGCTGCACGACGAAGGCCGCACCGTCATCCTCGTCAGCAACGCGCAGGCGTGCTACACGAGGCCGGAGCTCGCGTTGCTCGGACTCGACGAGATGTTCGACGACATCATCATCTCGAGCGACGAAGGCGTGCGCAAACCGTCGTTCGAGATCTTCCGCCGCGCGCTCATGCGTGCGGGCGTCGAGCCGGAACGTGCGCTCATGGTCGGCAACGACGAGAACAGTGATATTTTCGGTGCCGTCGCATGTGGTATCGACGCCGCCTATCTGCACACCGACGACAACACCGGCGGCGCCACCGTGCCGCAGGCGGCCATCTCGCTTAAGGGGGCCGACTACGACGGGCTGCTCGCCTTCATCCACGGCGCCGACGAGACGTGGGCCGCGTCGCACGCGCAGGACGCGGCGACCTCGCCCAGCGTCGGAACGGACGACGGCGGACAGGTGAAGGACTGAGCGTCGCACAGGCGACGGAACGGACGAAACACTATGGTGGACGAATACACACGGTATCTGGACGAAAAGAAACGCAAGCATCGGGGGCTGTCGAGGTTCAAGCTCAAGGTCATCGGTGACGTGCTGCTGTTCCTTTCGGCGGCGAGTGTCACGGTGATGCCGATGCTGCTCGGGGCGCCCACGGCTGAGAACATGGCATCCCTCACCGCGTCGGTGCTGTGCGAAGCCGTCTCCTGGGTCGCGATACCGATCTACGCATGGCTGCTGTACACCGGCTTCGACCATACGCACAGCTGGTTGCGTTACGGCGTGCAGCTGCTCGTGCTCGCGCTCGTCAGCGAGGTGCCCTACGACATGGTCACCTTCGGCACTTTCTTCGATATGCGTTCGCAGAACCCGGTGTTCGGCCTCGTCATCGCGCTGATCGTGCTCGTGCTGCTCGAAGTGCTGCAGGACTACGGCAAAGGATTGCGCATCACACTCAGCGTCGTCGTCGTCCTCGTCGGGCTGCTGTGGGACTGGCTGTTCAAAGTCGGCCAATCGCAGGTGACTCTCAACATCGGCATGGTCACGCTCGGCATGGCGCTCATCTTCTACTATCTGCACGCGCGTGAGAACACGATGATGTTCACGGCGGCGCTGCTCGGCGCCATGTGCTTCATCACGCCGGGCATCGGCGTCGCGTTCCTCCACTATCGCAACGATGAGATCGGTTATCGGCACACATGGACGAAGTGGGCGTTCTATGCGGTCTATCCGCTTATGCTGCTCGTGTGCGGACTGATCGTCGTGCACTGAGCAAGTCAATGGCAGACAGTTCATACTGGGCAGTCAATCTACAGAGAACAACAACGGAAAGTACAGTTCACGTCAAGTAAAGGGGCACATCGTGCAGAAGCAAGGAATCCGCGAAGTCGCGCAGCTTGCGGGAGTGTCTATCTCCACCGTCTCACGTGCGTTCACCAGACCCGAGCTCGTGTCCGAACGCACACGTGAGAAGGTCATGAGCGCCGCTGCGAAACTCGATTTCAACATCTCGCGTTCAGCTACGGCACTCAAGTCCGGACAGACCTTCCGCGTCGCGCTGCTGATGAATCAGGAGATCACCAGCTGGTTCAACGTCGAAGTCTTCGCTGGCGTCAACTCGGTGCTGCACAAAGAGGGATACGATATCTCGCTGTTCCAGCACATCGACGACGCGCGCACGCGCACGCAGTTCTTCCACGACATGCCGGTGCTGCGCAACGTCGACGCCGTGTTCGTCGCATCCTTCGCGATAGAGCCGGAAGAGGTCGAGCAGCTGCGGCGCACGCGCGTGCCGATCATCGGCATCAACACGCCGAACGTCGACACCTTCGACGCAACGATCAGCATCGACGACGAACAGGGCATGTACCGCGCGGCGCAGCACATGATCAACCTCGGGCATCGCCGCATCGTCTACACATGTTCGGCGGCCGAGGAATCGCTCGAATCGTCGATCGACGCGAGGGGACGCGGCTTCATCCGTGCATGCGAGGCCGCGCAGAAGACGCACGACATCGACTGGAAGGTGCTGTCGGTGCCGCGCGGGCACGACTTCGCCGACGCGGCGCTCGCGGCCGTGCTCTCCGAGGAGACGTTCCCGGACGCGATCTGCTGCCAGATGGACATGATGGCGATCCCGCTCGTGCTCAAGCTGCAGCGGCACGGCTACCGCACGCCGCGCGACTATTCGATCATCGGCTTCGACGACTCGTCCTACGCGGATACGATCGATCTGACGACGATGCGGCAGGACCCCTTCGCGATGGGCGCGGCGGCGGCACGCAAGTGCCTGCAGCTGCTTGCCGGCGAGGAATTGCTCGAACCGCATTCGACGATTGAGCCGAAGCTGATCCTGCGCGGCACCGACGCGCGGCTTGATCCGGAGGCGCCGCTCGAACGCTGAGCGGTGAGCTGTTGGCCGTTGCGGGTTGCGGGGAGTGCAGATACGCAGCTTGGCTGAGCTCAGGTGAGAGGGAGCGGAAGATCAGAAGTTCGTAGCGACTACGACAGAAGACTTCGCATCGTCCGATGGTGAGGACCAGGGGCGGAGGGAAGACGGGGCGGCCATGTCGGTGGGCATGGCCGCCCCGTCGTATGTGCGGTGGGGTTGGTTGCAGGCTGGTTGTGTCCCGTTGCGTCTCGTTCTGTTGGTGAACAGTGCTTGATCTTGCGGGGGGGGGGCGTTCACCCACTGCAAGCTGATGGTTTGCTGAAATACACCTTCCTGATGTCTGAAAACCGCCGGAAAACGGCGGTTTTCCGGCGTGTGCGAGAAATCTTCAGAAAAAACTTCCGCAGTGGGAATAACGGTTGACAGAAAATAGTTGAGTGATGTAGGCTCAAGTTTCGGATGGTTCAGGAAGGCCGGTCCACAGGACCGCCGCCGGACGGAACTCGAGCAAGAACGTAACAAGTAGCGAACCAAACAAAGGAGAATGAGTATGGGACGCGCAGTTGGTATTGATCTGGGTACCACCAATTCCTGCATCGCGACGCTGGAAGGTGGCGAGCCCACCGTCATCGTGAACGCCGAAGGTTCGCGCACGACCCCGTCGGTCGTCGCCTTCAGCAAGTCCGGCGAAATCCTCGTCGGCGAAGTCGCCAAGCGTCAGGCGGTCACCAACGTCGACCGCACGATCAGCTCGGTCAAGCGCCACATGGGCACCGACTGGACCGTCGACATCGACGGCAAGAAGTGGACGCCGCAGGAGATCTCCGCGCAGATCCTGATGAAGCTCAAGCGCGACGCCGAAGCCTATCTGGGCGAGCCGGTGACCGACGCGGTCATCACCTGCCCTGCGTACTTCAACGACGCACAGCGTCAGGCGACGAAGGACGCCGGCACGATCGCCGGACTCAACGTCCTGCGCATCATCAACGAGCCGACGGCGGCCGCGCTCGCGTACGGCCTTGAAAAGGGCAAGGAAGACGAACGCATCCTCGTCTTCGACCTCGGTGGCGGCACCTTCGATGTCTCGCTGCTCGAGATCGGCAAGGACGACGACGGCTTCTCGACGATTCAGGTCCAGGCGACCTCGGGCGACAACCACCTCGGTGGCGACGACTGGGATCAGCGCATCATCGACTGGCTCGTCAAGGGTGTCAAGGACAAGTACGGCGTCGACCTGAGCAAGGACAAGATCGCGCTGCAGCGTCTCAAGGAAGCCGCTGAGCAGGCGAAGAAGGAGCTGTCTTCGTCGATGTCCACGACGATCAACATGCAGTACCTCGCAATGACCCCTGACGGCACCCCGGTGCACCTCGACGAGACGCTCACCCGCGCCCACTTCGAGGAAATGACGAAGGATCTGCTCGATCGTTGCCGCACGCCGTTCAACAACGTGCTCGCCGACGCAGGCATCTCCGTCTCGCAGATCGACCACGTCGTGCTCGTCGGTGGTTCGACCCGTATGCCGGCTGTCAAGGAACTCGTCAAGGAGCTCGACGGCGGCAAGGAACCGAATCAGTCGGTCAACCCGGATGAGGTCGTCGCGATTGGCGCGGCCGTCCAGTCCGGCGTCATCAAGGGCGACCGCAAGGACGTCCTGCTCATCGACGTGACCCCGCTTTCGCTCGGCATCGAGACGAAGGGTGGCATCATGACGAAGCTCATTGAGCGCAACACCGCCATCCCGGCGAAGCGTTCCGAGATCTTCTCGACGGCCGAGGACAACCAGCCGTCCGTGTTGATTCAGGTCTATCAGGGCGAGCGTGAATTCGCTCGCGACAACAAGCCGCTCGGCACCTTCGAACTGACCGGCATCGCCCCGGCTCCGCGTGGCGTCCCGCAGATCGAAGTCACTTTCGACATCGACGCGAACGGCATCGTCCACGTCTCCGCGAAGGACAAGGGCACCGGCAAGGAACAGTCGATGACGATCACCGGCGGCTCCGCGCTGCCGAAGGACGAGATCGACCGCATGGTGCGCGACGCCGAAGCCCACGAGGCCGACGACAAGAAGCGCAAGGAAGAGGCCGAGACCCGCAACCAGGCCGAAGCCTTCGCCTATCAGACCGAGAAACTCGTCAACGACAACAAGGACAAGCTCTCCGACGATGTGGCCAAGGAAGTCACCGACGCGGTCAACGAACTCAAGGACGCGCTCAAGGGCGACGACATCGAGAAGATCAAGTCGGATCAGGAGAAGCTGATGACCGCCGCGCAGAAGATCGGTCAGGCGCTGTACGCGCAGCAGGGCGCCGAAGGCGCTCCGGCCGGCGAGCAGAGCGCGCCGAACTCCGGTGACGACGACGTCGTGGACGCCGAAGTCGTTGACGACGAAGGCGACAAGGACAACAAGTAATGTCCGAGTTCAACAAGGACGATTACCTCGATGACCTGCCCGACGCCGACGAACTGGCGAACGGGCAGGCCGACCCCGGCTCCCAGCTCATGGACGACATCGAGCGCGACGCTGCCGCCGAGCAGCAGCCCGCCGATGCGGACGTGAACGACGGAGCACAGGACGGCGCGGCGCAGTCCACGCCGTCCCCGGCGCAGGAAGCGGCCGAAGCGGCTCAGCAGGAGACGCCGCAGGCTGATTCCGAAGACGGCAAGCTCACTCCGCTTGGCCAGGCCAAGAAGGAGGCGGCTGAATATCTTGAAGCGCTCCAGCGTGAGCGCGCGGAGTTCATCAACTACCGCAACCGCACGCGCAAGGACATGGATCGGGCGCGCCAGCAGGGCATCATCGATGTGCTGACAGCCGAACTGCCCGCGCTTGACGATATCGATCGCATCCGCGAACACGGCGAGATGGACGATTCGTTCAAGGCGGTCGCCGCGAAGCTCGACAAGACCTTCGAGAAGTTCGGCGTGGAGAAGTTCGGCGTCAAAGGCGAGGACTTCGACCCGACGAAGCATGAGGCCGTGCTGCACAAGCCGGATCCGGATGCCGAAAAGGCGACCGTGGATACGGTCGTGGAGGCCGGCTACCGCATCGGCGATCGCGTGATTCGCGCGGCCCGCGTGGTCGTGGCATCGCCGCAGAACTGACACGGTGACGCATGAGGAGGCCGTGGACCACAATCGTGTGCGGTCCACGGCCTCCTGTGCGCTGTGCCGAAGGGCGGCGGCGTCAACGGACGTCGCTCGCGCTCGGTGAGAGATAAGACGTTATTTCAGGTGCGCGGCACGCGGCCGGCAGGAAGGGTCGCCCGCCGCGCACGGATTCAGCAACACCTCGAAAGGAGGCACAACATGGCTGAGAACGAATGGCTGAACAAGGATTTCTACAAAACCCTCGGTGTCTCCAAAGACGCCACGGAAAGCGAAATCACGAAGGCGTACCGCAAGCTCGCACGCAAATACCATCCGGACATCAACAAGACCAAGGAAGGCGAAGAGAAGTTCAAGGACATCTCCGAAGCCTACGATGTGCTCAAGGACAAGGAATCGCGTGAACGCTACGACGCGATTCGCCAGTTCGGCGCGGGCGGCGCGCGTTTCGCCGGCGGTGCCGGCGGCGCGGGTGGTTTCGACGCGTCGAACCTCAACGACATCTTCTCGATGTTCGGCGGCGGCGCGGGCGGCAACGGCGGCTCGCACATCCGCTTCTCGACGAACGGCGGCGGCGCTGGCTTCGACGACATCTTCTCGATGTTCGGCAACGGCGGTGCTGGCGGCTACGGCGGCTACGGCGGCCACGGCTATGAGGACTACGGTGACGGTGCCTACGCGGGCTACCGCCCGACGCCGGCTCCGGAGGACGGCGCCGACCTCAACTCGAAGATCACGCTGACCTTCCGCCAGGCCGTCAAGGGCGCGACCGTCTCGCTGAAGGCGGCCGGCAAGCAATTCAAGACGCGCATCCCGGCAGGCGTGAAGAACGGGCAGAAGATCAAGCTCGCCGGCAAGGGCAAGCCGGGCGTGCATGGCGGCAAGAACGGCGACATGTATCTGACGATCACTGTGACGCCGGACTCGAAGTTCACAATGGACGGAGTGGATCTCGTCATGGATCTGCCAATCACCGTCGGTCAGGCGGTCGACGGCGGCAAAATCGACGCGAAGGACTTCGACGGCGAGACGGTGACCTTCAAGCTGCACGCCGGCACCTCGAGCGGCGTCGAAGTGCGCGTCAAGGGCAAGGGCGTCAAGACGAAGCGCGAAACCGGCGATCTCGTCGGCCGCGTGCAGATCCGCGTCCCCGAACATCCGGGCGTCGGCGAAAAGCATGCCGCGAAGGAATTCGACAAGGCATGCGGAGACTTCGTCGATAAGCTCGCTGAAGAACGGGAGGCCTGAGCGCCATGACGCGGGTCTCCCAGCAGAAACGCCGGCTGTATGAGATGTGCGCGATGGCGATTGTTGCGCAGCGGGCGAATCTCGAGGGTGCGGCGCGCGTCGGATTCGACGTCGACCTGCCGGTCTTCAGCGTCGGACGCGCCGCCGAACTCGCGGGCATCCACCCGCAGACGCTGCGTCAATACGACCGTGCCGGCCTCATTGTGCCCCAACGCACCGAAGGGGGTGCACGCCGCTACTCGTTGCGCGACATTGACCGTCTCGTGCAGGCGCAGTCGATGAGTCAACGCGACGGCATCAACCTTACCGGCATCGCACGCATCCTCGAACTCGAGGAGGAGAATCGGCAGCTGCGGCGGCAGATTGCGCGGTTGAGCGACACGACAGTGAGCGTCTTCACCGCCGACATGGACGGCGACATCACCGAAGTGCGCCGTCCCTCGCGCGCACGGCACTGGCGGCGGCAGCTGCATCCACAGACGCGGCAGCTCGCGGCCGGCGCAAGCCACCGCTCGGCGCAGGCGGAATCGAAATCGGTCGTCCTGTGGCACACGATCTACCGGTGAGTCTTATATAGGCCCGGTAAGCGTCCGGAACCCGAATCTGGGTTCCGGACGCTTTTTGTGTGGTGGGACGTTATGCGTGTGCGTCCGGTGCCGCGTATGCGTGCGCTGTGCGGGTCGGGGGGATGTGGGGCGACGACTCGGACAGCGTATGTGTGCGCGGTGCGGGACCCGGCAGGCGACGGGGAAGCGGCCGAGGTGGGGTTGCGGACCGGTGATACACTTGGCGGTTGTGTCGGCGAAACGTGTGCGCAAAACCCCTGAAGAGCGTATCGGGGAGATCGAGCGTGCCTCGATCAAACTGATCGCCGAGCGGGGGTATAACGGCATCTCGCTCAAGGACGTCGCCGATGAGGTGGGGATGAGTCAGCCCGGATTGCTGCACTATGTCGGCACCAAGGAAGGGCTGTTGTCGCTGCTCATCACCGATGTCTACGACAGCAGCGGCACCCCCGCGGATTTCATGGGTTCGGGGCTGCCTGGAAGCGATCCCGATGCGTTGTTGTTCCCCGCCTACCTGCGGTTCCTCGTCCGGCACAACGCCGCGCAGAGGCAGATGGTGCAGCTGTTCCTGATGTTGTACATCGAGTCGGTGAACCCCTCGCATCCGCTGCATGAGTACTACCGCAACCGCCCGGAGAACATCTGGGAGCATTATTCGCGCTACCCATGGCGAATCCCGCCCGAGGTCGGTCCGTGGGATCCCAGCATGCGGCCGTATCTGCGCCGGGTCATCGAGGCGATGGACGGTGTGCAGATGCGGTGGCTGTGCATGCCGCCGGTGGATCTGTACGATGAATGGCTGGCGTTCGAACGCATGATCTTCCCGTCGCCGTTGTGGGACGGGTATCGCTGATTTCCCCAAAGCCCTTGGTGGGCCCTCCGTCGCGCCGGGGCTGACTTGCGTACGCGTCGCGACGGCCGCTGCATCCTAATCATATATAACATTTGTTAGATATAGACAATCGCGCTATAAGACAACCGTGACACGCCGGCGTTCCGCAACTTGACTTTGGCTGTGTTATGAACGATAATCTTTATATCTAACAGATGTTAGATATAAAGATTGTGCCGATGCGATGATGCACAGGTGTCGATGAGGACGAAAGGAGCGATCATGAGCGGTAGTGGTCGTGGGCAAGCGGAAGCGGTTGTCGGGGACGGGTCGGACGTCGCCGTGCGGACGCTTGCGAAAAGCGAACTTGACGAAGCCCTTGCGGGGGAGGGAGAGGCCCTGGGCGCCGCGGAAGACGGCGCGATGCCTACCGATCTGGGGCTGCGTCTGGCCATATACAACAGCAACCTCGAGGCGGCGCGTTCGAATCCCAAACTCTCCCCGGAGACGGGCAAGGACCTAGGCATCCTCAACCTCGCCACGACGCTCGGGCAGATGCTCGGTCCGGTGCTCATGTCCGCCATCACGCTTTCCCTGGGGTACGCCTTCGCCTTCCCGATCGCGATCGCCTTCGCCCTGCTCGGATGCGTGTTCATCATGCTCATCCGCGGCGTCCGCTGACGCCGCCGTCCCGCCATGGAACATCCGGACGGCGCATGGCGCCGTCCGGCGCGACAACAAAGGAGTCAGACGATGACTGAAACCACCCACCCCTATCTCGACGCGACGTTGACGATCCCGGAGCGCGTCCAGGACCTGCTTTCGCGTATGACGCTTGAGGAGAAAGTCGGCCAGATGATGCAGCTGGATGCGCGGTCCGGCGACCTCGAACACCTGATCGTGGACCGCCATGTCGGCTCGATCCTGCACACATCCCCCGATGATCTGGTGCGAGCCGACGGCATCGTGCGCGGGAAGACGCGTCTGGGCATCCCGTTGCTCGTCGGCGACGACTGCATCCATGGCTACTCGTTCTGGCCCGGCGCGACGATCTTTCCCTCCCAGCTCGGCATGGCGTGCAGCTGGGACGCCGAGAAGGTCGAGCGGGCCGCCCGGATGACGGCCGAGGAGGTCTCCTGCACCGGTGTGCATTGGACCTTCTCGCCGGTGCTGTGCATCGGACGCGACACACGCTGGGGCCGCATCGACGAGACCTTCGGCGAGGATCCGATGCTCATCGGCGAACTCGCATCGGCGATGGTGCAGGGGTATCAGAAGCACGCCCGGACGGGCGAGGCCTTCGACAGGGACGCCATCCTCGCCTGCGCCAAGCATTTCGCCGGCTATTCGTACACGCAGGGCGGCCGTGACGCCTCGGAGGCCGATCTGACGCGCCGGGCGCTCGCCAGCTGGTTCCTGCCTCCCTTCGAACGTGTGGCGAAGGAGGGCTGCGCCACCTTCATGCTCGGCTATGAGGCGATCGACGGCACGCCCGTCACCTTCAACGATTGGCTGCTGCAGACGAAACTGCGCGGCGATTGGGGCTATGGCGGCACGCTCGTGACCGATTGGGACAACGTCGGACGTGCGGTGTGGGAGCAGCGCATCAAGCCGGACTACCGCACCGCGGCCGCCGACGCCGTCAAGGCGGGCAACGATCTGATCATGACGACTCCGGGGTTCTATGAGGGCGCCATCGAGGCGGTCCATGACGGTCTGCTCGACGAACACGCGTTGGATGCGGCCGTCGGACGTCTGCTGACGCTGAAGTTCCAGCTCGGCTTGTTTGAGGACCCGCGCCTGCCCGATCCGGAACGCATCGAGGCCGTGGTCGGCAACGACGATCATATGGACGCGAACCTCGAATTGGCCCGCGAATCAATCGTCCTGCTGCGTAACAACGCGGCGCTGCCGCTGGCCGCCGAGAATGGCTCCCTGCACACGATAGCCGTCGTGGGGCCGCTTGCTGACGACGCGCAGAACCAGCTCGGCGACTGGGCCGGCAATTCCGGACAGGTGCCGTGGATGCCGCAGGGGCAGCCGCGCGACATGATCATGACCGTGCTGGACGGCGTGCGCGAGCTCGCTCCTGAAGACTGCGAGGTGACCTATGCGCGCGGCGCCGACGTCGTCGAACTCATCGACGATCCGGCGGGTCCGCTGTATCCGGATGGGCAGCCCCGACCGAAGCTCGCCGTGTCCGCGCGCGTCGACGACGCCCTGCTCGATGAAGCCGTCGAACAGGCGCGGCGTGCGGATGCGGTCATCGCCGTCGTCGGCGACGTCGTGCAGCTCACCGGCGAGACCTGCTCGACGGCGACGCTTGAGCTGCTCGGCAGCCAGAACCTGCTGCTCGAACGGCTGAGCGAGGTTGCACGTGAAACACATAAGCCGCTCATCGTCGTGCTCATGAGCTCGAAGCCACAGGTGCTGCCGGCGTGCGTGATCGGGGAAAATGGCGTGATCGTCGACGAGTCCGCCGCCGACGGGCTTGGCGCCTTCATCTGGGCGCCGAACCCCGGCATGCAGGGAGGCCGCGCGCTCGCCGAGATCATCTTCGGCATGACCGAGCCAAGCGGACGTCTGCCGATCACGTTCCCGCGTCATGCGGGGCAGCTGCCGGTCTTCTACAACCAGATCCGCGGGCAGCACGGCGATCGGTACGCCGATCTGACGCAGGACCCGGCGTTCGCGTTCGGCGAGGGGCTGGCGTATACGACCTTCGAATACGGCGAGCCCGCGATCGTGAACGGCTCCGAATTCAGCAGGGGCGATACCGTGCGCGTGGCGATCGACCTGACGAACACGGGGTCCCGCCGTGGCACCGAGATCGTGCAGCTGTACGTCAGCGACGTCGTCACGTCCTTCACCTGGGCGGCCAAGGAGCTCAAGCGGTTCCGGCGTGTGACGCTCGAGGCGGGCGAGACGCGTCGCGTCGTGTTCGAGCTGCCGGTCGACATGTGCACGATCGTGGACGGCGACGCCAGGCGCATCGTCGAACCCGGGGAGTTCAAGGTGCTCGTCGGCCATTCGAGCCGTGACGCGGACCTGCGTTTCACGACTTTCACCGTCGTGGAGTGAGCACGCCGCGATGGCCGCCCCGGTGATACCGGGGCGGCGGGTATGGTGGGAGGGACGATCGGCGATGGATGATGACGACGGAAAGAGGCGTGCATGGGCGTTCAGGAAAGCAGAGCCGCCAAGCTCGAGGCACTGCAGGGCGTGTTCTGGGACATGGACGGCACACTCATCGACTCCGAGCCGTTGTGGCACGAAAGCGAACTGCGGCTTGTGCGCGAATACGGCGGCCACTGGACGAAGCAGATGGCGATGGACGGCTCCGGACGACCGGTGCCGCAGATCGCGCAGGAGATGGCCGAACTCGGCTGTCCTCTGCCGCCCGAGGAGATCGGCCGTCGCATGATCCAATACGTGACCGACGAGGAGAAGGAACGACTGCCGTGGATTCCCGGCGTGCGCCGGCTGCTCGAACAGCTGCGCGACGCCGGCGTGCCGTCGATGCTCGTGACGACGTCGCCGCGGGAACTGGCCGAGAACCTCATCGCGCAGGCGCCGCCGAACACCTTCGCCGGCTACGTCTGCGGCGACGACGACGTGCCGAAGAAGCCTGATCCGGCGCCGTACGAGCTCGCCGCGCAACGGCTCGGCATCCCGGATGTGCTGTTGCCGTGCTGCGTCGCCTTCGAGGATTCGATGAGCGGCCGCACGTCGGCGGCCGCATCCGGCATGACGACGGTCGTCGTGACGGGGTATCTCGCCGGCGGGTATGTGCCGGGGCCGGGATACACGACGACTGAGAACTACGACGACATCACGCCGCAGTCACTCAACCGCATGGTGCAGCGCATGTACGACCGCCTCGCGCCGCTCGCCGGACAGCGCGGGTGAGCGGCGCCGCGCCGCGTCAGCCCAATGTACGCGACGTCGTGAGGCGCACATGCGCGGCCGGGTAGATGTCGTCGGAGACGACGACGGTGGCGCCGAGCGCGTCGGTCGCGCATGAGCACACGTACAGCAGCGGCGTGCCGCTCGGCAGCCGCAACGCGCGCGCCGGACGTCCGAAGCCGGGGATCGTCTCGATCGTCTCCTCGACGGCGTGGATGACAGTGCCGTGGTTAAACTGCAGCAGTTGGTAGATCGATCTCGTCAAATCGAAATCGAGGAAATCCGGATAGCCGCGCGGGTCGAGATACGTCTGCTCGTAGGAGATCGGCGTCCCGTCGACGACGCGGACGCGTTCGACGCGGATGAGCGGCTGCGACGTGGGGACGTGGAACAGCTGGCAGATGCGTTCGTCGCAATGCTGAATCTGCGCGTCGAGCACGTGCGTCACGCAGCTCATGCCCTGCGATGCGAGCATGTGCGGCAGTCCCGACGTGCTCGCCGACGTACGGTCGATGATGCGCGTCGATTTCGCGTTGACGGTGACGCGCGAGGGGAGTGCGGCATGCGCGATGTCGGCGACGATGACGGTGCCGCCGCGGCCGCGCCGCGTGCTGATTTCGCCGCGCGCACGCATGACGTCGAGCGCCGCGCGAATCGTCGAACGGGACACCTGCAGCCGTTCGGCGAGCGCGCGCTCAGGCGGCAGATGGTCGCCGACGGCGAGTTCGTCGACGTTCGCGAGCAGATGGATGTCGTGGATCGCGCGGCCGACGGTGGCGGTGGGTTCCTTCGTCATGCCTTCGGCTGCCATACCGTCCTCGTTTCCGCGCGCGTTATTCGCGGACTACGATAGCCGACCGATGTAACGGCGCCGGCGGGGCTCTCAGAGCGCGTCGTCGCCGCGTTCGTCGGTGCGGATGCGCACCGCCTGCTCGACCGCGCGCACGAAGATCTTGCCATCGCCGAAGCTGGAGGTGGAGAGTCGATTGACGACGGCGTCGATGATGCCGTCGACCTCATCGTCCGGAACGACGGTGCGCACGCTGATCTTCGGCAGCAGCGCGACGCCCTGCCGCTCGTCGCGCGTGTACACCTGCTTGAGGCCGTGCTGATGGCCGTAGCCCATCGCCGACGTCATCGTGATGCCGCGGTTGCTGAATTGGTCGAGCACGTGCTTGAGCGTCTCGAGTTTCTCGCCGTTGATGATGAATTCGATTTCCTTCATGATTGCTCCGTCGAACTGTGATGGGTGGTGTGATGGGTGGGGACTGTAATGAATCGATGACTGTGATGAATGAATCATTGATGAAAAGACGGGCGCCGCGAGAGGGAATGCGACGCCCGAGACTTCGAAGGAGCGGGGCGAATCAGTATTCGATCACACCCGCCGGAGTGCGCATCCAGACGGTCGAATCCTTGCCTTTGATGCGCCATTTGGCGAGCATCGTGCACCAGAGCACGAAACCGACGCCCATGTAGCCGGCGAAGCCGACCCAGGTCTGCACGCCGATGCCGATGCAGCAGAACACGGCGACGGTCAGCGAGATGATGAGCGAGGCGATCTTCATCGCCATGCCGCCCGGCGCGCGGTACGGGCGTTCCCATTCGGGGTGACGCACATCGAGCAGGATCGCCGAGATGCTGCTCATCGCGTAGCAGATTGCGCAGGCGAAGGCCATCAGATCGAAGAACGCGGTGATCGACTGCATCGCGAGGAAGCCGATGCTGATTGCGAGGATGAGCAGGTTCGGGATGATCGGCTGGCCGTAGCGGTTGCACTTCGCGAAGGCCTTTGGCAGGAAGTTCTGGCGGCCCATCGCGAAGAGCATGCGCACCGCCGAATACCAGAAGCCGAGCACCGACGTGCCGATCGGGAAGACGACGCCGAAGATGCCGAGGGCGATGACGAACCAGCTCATCCAGCTGGCACCCGGGAACACGAGCTTGAGCGTTTCGAAGGTGACGAAGGGCGCGCTGTCGAACGCGTAATCGTTCCAGTTGATGCAGCCGGCTTCGGCGAGGTAGAAGATCGCGTAGATGATGCCGCAGGTGAGCACGGAGCCGAGGATCGCCTTCTTCTGGTCCTTGATCGGGAACGTGCCTTCCTCAACCATCGCCGGCACCGTTTCAAAGCCGAAGTACGGCGTGATCAGGAACGCGCAGCCGATAATCCAGCCAAGGCCGATGCCGTAGTCGCCGGCGTTTGCGTTCGCGAAGAACGACGAGAAGTTCGACAGGCTCCAGTGGCCGGAGAAGAAGAACATGCCGGCCGTGATGAGCAGGCCGCCGATCGCGATGAACAGCATCGCCGTCTGCAGGCCGCCGGCGACGACGTTCTTGCACAGGCTCACGAGGCACCACAGGCACAGCAGCACGGCGCCGACGATGACCGCGTAGGATCCGTTCAATCCGTTGTCGAGGAACTGGTAGTTGAGCCATTCGAGGATGCCGAGTACACCCGCGGCGGGTACGGCGAGCCATGCGCACATGATGAGCCACGCGGACCAGAATCCCGCATGCTTGTTCATGCCGACTGTGTTGAACACGAGACATGAGCCGGTGCTCGGCAGCATCGTCGACAGCTCCGCATAGACGAAGCCAATCGGCAGCACCATCGCCGTCATCAACAGGAAGCCGAGCCATGTGCCCGGTCCGCAGTAGGACAGGAAGATGCCGTCCCAGTAACAGACGAAGGTGAAGATCGCGCCGGTGGCGAGCGTGTAGACGAACAGCAGGCGAAGGCTCTTCTTCAGGCCTCCTTCGGTGCGTTCGTCGACGTCATGGCCTCTTGATTGCTTTGCCTCGATCGAGGTGGATTTGGTGGTGGCAGACATGGCCTGTCTCCTCTCTGCTTCTTATCTCATGGTTCCTTGAGGTGGTCGATGGATGGGTTGATTGGACGGATATGGATGGATTGATTTGGTTGATTGGAAGTAGTCGAATCGGTCGGCGCACGCTCGCGTCAGCCGAACAGACGCAGATAGCGGTCGGCAAGCTCGACCGTGCCGTCGATGTAGCCGTCGGCGAGCTCCTTGACCGGATCGGAATCAAGATGGGAACCGATCCAGGCCATGAGCTGCAGCCTGCGCATCATGATGAAGGTGTCGATCTCCATGAAGTCGGTGTCGGTGAACGGCATGACCTCGCGGTAGCCGTCGAGCCACGCATTGACGAGATCGGGGACGATCGGCTTCGTCTCGATGAACGACAACGCGCTCGCAAGATCGTGCAGATACCAGCCGAAGCCGCAGTCGTCGAAATCGATCACCTTGATCTGCTCGCCTTCGACGAGCAGATTGGCGACGCGCAGATCCGCATGGATCAGGCCGTAGTTGTGCTCGTTGCGGCCGTAGCGTTCGAGGCGGCGGCGGATGACCTCGCAGCAGCGCGTGAACTGGTCGATGTTCGCCGCCGTCAGTCCCGGCATCGCGCGCCAGTCTCCCCAGATCGCGTCCTCGCCGATAATCGTCTCGTAGGTCCAGTGCCAGCGCGTCAGCTGCCGTGCGCCGTTCCAGATCTCCGTCTGCCGATGCAGATACGCGGTCGTCTCGCCGAGCGCGCGGAACTGGCGGATCGCGGCGGCCTCGTTGTTCTCGTCGGGCGCCTGCCCGGTGAGGAACTCGTACATGACGCAGCAGTAGGCGTCGCCGTCGTCCGCATGCACGATCTGGATGTCCGAACCGTCCGTCGCGCGCAGCGGATTGGCCACGACGAGCGGCGTGTAGTCGTTGATCTGCCGCAGCCACGCCATTTCGCTGCGGTATTCGTCGAGCGTGTGGTAGCCGGGGCGGCCGACGCGCAGGATGCCTTCGGGCGCGCCCTGCGCGTCCTCGACGAGATAGGTGGCGTTCTCCGAAAGCTGCAGCAGCCGCGCATGCGCGTCCGCACTCAGCGGGTAGGCGCGGATGGCGCGGTCGGCGACGTCGTCGAAGATCGCGGTGTTCTCGAATACAGACATGGGTACTCCTTTACGATTGATTGCGGCTGCGCGCGCCGTCACTGTCCCATCGACGTCGTCTCTGGAAGCGTCGAACCGCCGTCGATGACCACCTGCGTGCCGGTGATGTAGCTCGCCTCGTCGCTTGCGAGGAACGCGCACAGCTCGCCGCATTCCTGTGGTGTGCCGAGCCGTCCGAGCGGCACGGCGCTCGCGATCGCGTCGATCGCACGCTCCGGATCGTCCGGATCGGACTGCGCGGCCATGCCTTCGACGAGCGGCGTGCGGATGTAGCCGGGGCAGATGCAGTTGACGCGGATGCGTTGCTCGGCGAACTCGCGCGCGAGCGCCTTCGTCAATCCGACGAGCGCGGCCTTCGTCATCGCGTAGGCGGCTTCGCCGGGGTCGGCGACGAGATCGCCGGTGACGGACGACGTGATGACGACGGTGCCGCCGCCGGCGTCGATGATCGCCGGGATGGCGGCTTTGCACATGTTCCATACGCCGTTGATGTTGACGTCGATGTGCGCGTCGCGCCACGTGTCGTCGGCGTCGAGGAACGCGCCGAGTTTGCAGATGCCGGCGTTGCAGTCGAGGACGTCGACTTTGCCGTAGACGTCAATCGCCGTGCGCACGAGGCGCGCACAGTCCTGCGGATCGGTCACGTCGCAGCGCACGCCGGTCGTCTCGTAGCCGGCGGCGCGCAGTTCGTCGGCGAACGCGAGCACATCGTCGCCGCGCGCGGCGAGGACGACTTTCGCGCCCTGCTGTGCGAAGACCTGCGCGATGCCCGAGCCGATGCCTTTTGATGCGCCGGTGACGATGGCCACCTTGCCGTCTAGTTTTCCCATGATGACCTCCTGTGTGTCCTGTCTCGTGTGATGTGTGGGGCGCGTCGGCGTATCAGATGCCGATCGCGGCGAGTGAATCCTGCAATGCCGTCATGTAGCGGTCGACGTCGGCGGCGCTGAAGACGAGCGGCGTGCGGATCTTGAGGATGTTGCCGTACGATCCGCAGTTCGACGTGAGCACATGGCGGCGGCGCATCTGCTCGATGAGCTCGAGCGTTTCGACGCTCATCGGGTTGCCGGTGACCGGGTCGTCGAATTCGACGCCGATGTACAGGCCGGTGCCGCGCACGTCGGCGATCGCCGGATGGTCGACGGCGAGTCCTTCGAGTTGGGAGACGAACATCGAGCCGATGCGCTTCGCGTTGCCCATCAGATCTTCGCCGTCCATCACTTCGAGCGTCGCCTTCGCGGCGGCCATCGCGACCGGGTTGCCGGCGAAGGTGTTGAAATAGGGGATCTTCGCGGTGAAGGCGTCGAGGATCTCGTGGCGCACCGCCGTCGCCGAGCAGGCGATGCCGTTGGCCATCGGCTTGCCCATCGTCACGATGTCGGGGACGATGCCGTGGCGTGCGAAGCCCCAGAAGGCCTCGCCGGTGCGACCGAAGCCGGGCTGCACTTCGTCGGCGATGTAGAGGCCGCCTTCCTCGTGCACGGCGTCCGCAACCTTCTTGAGCCAGCCGGCCTTGCCGGGGAAGATGCCGTCGGAGGAGAAGATCGAGTCGACAAGCAGGCCGGCGAACTTGATGCCGTTCCCGCGCATCTGGGCGATGCGTGCCTTGAGCTGTGCGACCATGTAGTCGCCGATCGCCTCGTCGCCGTGAATGTGCGTGTCCGGCGTCGGCAGCAGTCCGCAGGCCGGCGAGAGTTCCTGTCCCATGCCGATCGACGGGGAGAAGCCGGAGACGAGGTCGGTGTTGCCGTGGTATGCCTCGTTCGTCACGATGATGCCTTGGCCGCCGGTGTAGTTGCGTGCGATGCGGATTGCCAGATCGTTGGCTTCCGAGCCGGTGCACTGGTAGGTGATGCGGTCGATCTGCGGCGGCAGCTTTGCGAGGAGCGCCTCCGAATAGTCGAGGATCGTCTCGTGCAGATAACGCGTATGCGTGTTGAGCTGCGCCGCCTGCCTGCTGATCGCGTCGACGACGTGCGGATGGCAGTGGCCGACCGAGACGACGTTGTTGTAGGCGTCGAGGTAATCGGTGCCGTGCTCGTCGAACACGTGCGAGCCGGAGCCGCGCACGATCTCGATCGGATCGCGGTAGAAGAGGCGGTAGCCGTTGCCGAGTGCGGCGCGGCGCTCGATGAGCGAGCGCTTATGGGCGTCGAGCGCGTCCAGATTCGCGCCGTCGAAGCGGTTCATGTCGAGAATCGTGGTTTTCGCGGACATCGTGCCCTCCATTCAGTTCGGAAACGTTGCCGGAAGGCCGCCGTACGCGGACGATGCTTTGGCCCGTGGTGCGGCATCCGGCGGGTATGGAGGGCAAGCTAGGTTCGCTGTGTTACCTGCGCATGACGGTCTAATTTCCGGCACCGTTTTCAGACCAAAAAACGGACCAAACAATGCTCCGTCGTGTCCGTAGATGCTGCGGATGGCGGCAGAGCCGGGTTCAATCATGCATGACGCGGCACGAGGACGTTATATGACTTGGCGGTGGGCCGGTCGTCTCTTGCCGTGCCGGTGAGCCCGTGCGATACTGGTGACCCATGATGACCGCTGTGATGCCGCACGTCGACGCGTTTCCGAACGCGCTCGGCGGCGGCATTCTTGTGCATACGGCGCTGCCGGTCGGTGATGCGCTGCATGCACGCCTGCGCGCGGTGATTGACGACGTGGACCGCGCGCTCTCCCGGTTCCGCACCGATTCCACGGTGGCGCGCATGGCTGTGGCCGAGCGTGGTGGCCGGTTCCGGTTCCCCGCGTGGGCTGCGCCGCTGTTCGATTGGGCCGATGTGCTCGCCGCTGTGACTGCCGGCCGCGTGGACCCGTGCGCGGGTGCCGATCTTGTGCGATTGGGATATGCGGCATCGTTCGAAATGATTGATTCCGGCGGCACGTCTGCGGCCGGCGGTGTGGGGCTGCGCCGTGCACACTGGGGTTTCGACGTACATCGTGACGGCGGATCCGTGCTCGTCACGGACCGCGCGGTGCAACTCGATTTCGGTGCATGCGGCAAGGGTCTGTGCGTGGATCTGCTGTGCACCCGACTCGAGGAAGAATTCGGCGCTGACTCACCGTTCGTGATTGACGCCGGCGGTGATCTGCGCGTGCACCGGCTGCCCGAACCACTGCGCATCGCACTCGAGGACCCTGCCGATACCGACCGCGCGATCGGCGTGGCGCAGCTTGCCGAGGGCGCGCTCTGCGCCAGCGCTCCGAGCCGCCGGTATTGGCGAGACGCG
Organism: Bifidobacterium anseris; assembly: GCF_002860345.1. Taxonomy (GTDB): domain Bacteria; phylum Actinomycetota; class Actinomycetes; order Actinomycetales; family Bifidobacteriaceae; genus Bifidobacterium; species Bifidobacterium anseris. Next base: position 82,419 of record NZ_NMYC01000002.1, on the reverse strand, counting down.
CTCGACCGGCAGGTGCATCACCTGCTCAATGCCGTCACTGGTGAGCCGGTGGATGACGTGGCGGCCAGCTGGGCCGCAGTGCCGATGCGCACGTTCGCAGCGCTGCCGACGATGGTGGCCGATGGGCTCGCCACCGCATTGTTCTGCGCCGAGCCGAACACACTCACGCGCGACGCCCGTGTGCCGCGGTTCGACTTCGCCGTGCTCGACTCACGGCGCCGCCTCGTGCACTCTCGGCACTTTCCGGCTGTATTTGACTGACTGTGCTGTTCCATGGATTGACTGGCTACGAATCATGGCTGCCGGTAGCAGAACAAGACCGATTACGCCATCTCACAATGCGGTCATAAGACCGCGAGTCTCGAAATATGGACTACCGGATTCGGTGCCGCCCGGAGCAGTAGTTGCGGAATAACGTCGGAATTCCGCCAATCTCATACGCGCCGCAGCGCTGTGCACATAACACAGCATGCCGGGAAAAACAAGACTGTTGCTCCAATTCTTCACACAGTAGCGTGAAGAGTGTCTGATTCACCCAGCACACTTCCCAAGAGAGTACGCATGTCTTTCCTTCGATCCTTCGGCGTTACGCTGGCCGGCGTGCTTGTGGCCGTCGCGCTCGCCGTGACGCCTGCCGCGGCGGCGCACGACTGCTGTGATGGTCCCACGCACGCCGTCACGATTGCGGAAAGCGCGGCGGCCGATCGGCAGTCGGCTGCGCAACAGGCCACCGATTACGATTCGTGGGCCGCGGTCACTGACGCCATCAATCAGGAACTTGCGGCAGGGGAACAGTCGTACGCGGACGGCAATCACGCAGCCGCGGCGTCGCACTTCAGCAAGGCGATGAACACCGGATACGTGGCGTCGAACTTCGCGAAGATCGTGGCCGATAAGTCCGGAAACGACGCGTACACTGAGCAGCTCGCGCAGCTGCGTGAACTCGGGCGTCTCGTCTACGCTGACGGCAATACCGCGCGCATCAACGAAATCGTTCAGCAACTGACCGCGCAGTTCACCGCCGCGGCACAGCAGTTCGATGCCGACTCCGCGTTCGCCAACCCGCGCGACTATGCGGCTGCGCGCGCCGAGCGCACCCAGCAGGAGCGTGAGCAGCTCGACGCGGCGAAGGTACACGTGAACGAAGGCCGCGGCGAACGCTCGTGGACGCAGGTGGCCGATGAGATGGATGCCGTGCTCACCGACGCCGTGGAGCAGGCCGAGGCCGGCAACGGCAAGGCAGGTGCGGATGGAGTCAACAACGCGTACTACCAGTACTACGAGAAGCTCGGCTTTGAGAAGAACGTGATGAACGCAATCGGCGGCTCGCGCGTCTCGAAGGTGGAGTCGACGTTCAAGGAGGCCCGCAAGGCCATGGTCGCCGGCGATGCAGCGCGTGCCGCAACGCTCGTCGACGAGCTGAAAGGCATGCTCGCCGAGGATGCGGCCGCACTCGACGGCGGCGCTTCCGGCAACATCAACGGCTTCACTGCGCTCGTCACGTCCGCAGCCGGCCAGTCGTTCCTCGTGCTGATCCGTGAGGGCCTGGAAGCGCTGCTCGTTGTGGCCGCTGTCATCGCGTATCTGCTGCGCTCGGGACTCAAGAAGTACGTCGGCTGGGTCTATGTGGGCGCGATCGTTGGTCTTGCCGCATCCGGTGGCGTCGCCGCCGTGTTCATGAGCCTCTTCGGCGGCTCCGGTCCGCAGCAGGAGATCATGGAGGGCGTCTGCGCGCTCATCGCGGCCGTCATGCTTGTCTGGTCCGGCAATTGGATGCTTTCGAAGCGTTCCGTCGACTCGTGGAACACGTACATCCGCACGAAGACCGAGGCGGCCGTGGGCACCGCGAAGTCCACGCTCGGCGCCGACACCGCCCAGCGCCGCGCTGTGCTCTCGCTTGCGCTGCTGAGTTTCCTCGCCGTGTTCCGCGAGGGTGCCGAGACGATCATCTTCTATGAATCGATTTATTCGATGACGACCGATGCGCGTGGTATGTGGATCGGCGCCGGTCTGGCCGCGCTCGTGCTCGCCATCGTGTTCGCCGTCATCCGTCTGACGTCCGTACACATTCCGCTCGGAGCGTTCTTCATGGTGACTTCGGTGCTAATGAGCGCGCTCGCCGTGGTGTTCGTGGGCGGCGGCGTGCACTCGCTAATCGAAGGCGACCTGATTGCCACCACGTACATCGAATCGCTGCCGACGAACGAATGGCTCGGGTTCTACCCGTATCTGCAGACGGTCGTGGCGCAGATTATTGCCGCACTGCTCGTCATCGGCATGTTCACCGTACTGCCGTGGCTCAAGCGCAGGCATATCGCTGACGATGATGCAGACACCACGGCCGGCAAGTCCGCGGGCGCGCCGGACACCACCCATACGTCGCTCGACGATTCGGAGCACCAGCCGGTCGCACTGCCGGTCGCCGAGTAGCCAATCCAACCCAGAACAGAGTAATCAAGAAATCAAGAGAAATCAGAGGAGAGAATCCATGAAGAAGTCCAGCAAGCTGAGCGCACTGCTCGCCGCATTCGTCGCCGCCATGATGAGCGTCTCGCTCGCCGCGTGCGGCAACTCGGACAACGCCAGCAAGGCCGCGGACAGCGCGGGCACGACGAGCGGTGAAGTCGAGGAGGCCACCGGCAAGGAAGAGGATGCTGGCGCAGGCTTCGAGGAGATCCCGATCGGCGAGGACCAGGAGGTAGGCCCGCTCAACGTGGCCGCCGTCTACTTCCAGCCGATCGATATGGAACCGGCCGGCATGGGCCTGTCCGCCGCCGAATCGAACCTCCATCTGGAGGCGGACATCCATGCGCTCAAGGACAACAAGCTCGGTTACGGCGAAGGCGACTTCATCCCGAAGCTGACCGTCGACTATGTCATCCAGGACAAGAACGACCCGAACAACAAGCAGGAAGGCACGTTCATGGAGATGAACGCCTCCGACGGCCCGCACTACGGCGGCAACGTCAAGCTTGACAAGGACGGCGAGTACACGCTCACGTTCAAGATCCATTCCCCAGCGGAGAACGGCTGGATGCTGCATGTGGACAAGGAGACCGGCGTCGAGGGACACTTCTGGGCCGAACCGCTTGAGGCGACCTTTGACTGGGACTACACCGTCCACCAGTGGTGAGTTCCCCGGATTTGCGCGGAAGAGGCAAACGCCGCATCCGCGGTCCGTATAGGTGATTTCAGGGCGCCCGCCGCGAGGAGAGCGTCCTCGACTCGTGAAAGGAGGGCGGCATGCTCGCGCAATACGTGCACGCGTTGCAGGGACTGCTCGGTCCATGCCTGCTCGTCGCGGGGCTCGATGTGCTGCTCGGCTCGACGAACCGACCATCCTGCCGCGCGCTGCGCATCGGCGACCGTTGGCGCCTCGCCGGCGTGCTGTTCGGTCTCTCCGGCGCCATCGTCTTCGCCGCGTTGCGTGCGACGGCCGTGATTAACCGCCGGTCGAACGTCAACCTGCCCACACTCATCTGCGCCGTGGCGCTCGACGTGGCCGTGCTCGCCGCCGCCCTGTGCGCGCAGCAGGCCGTGAAACGCGCCGACGCGCGGCCCGCCCCGGCGATCGCCGCCAACATCGTCGCCGCCGCCGCGCTCGCCGTGACGGTGTTCTATGCGACGCCCGACGTGATCCTGCAGCTGACGAATTTCGTGGAGCCCGGAGACTCTCCGTTCACATCGGCGATGCTTGTGCGTCTCATCGGCTTCCTGCTCGGCGTGGGCACGGCCATGGCGGTCGCCGCCGTCATCCGCACGCTGCGCCAGACGGCCGTGCGCACGTCCTTCACCGCGGCTGTGGCGTTGCTGATCGTCGTGCAGCTCGTGCGGCATGGACTCGACCTTGTGGCGCTGTGCACGAACATGCGGCTGTTCGCGTTGCACGGCGCGGCGTTCCGCATGTTCATAACGATGCGCAACCATGCGCTCGCGTTGGTGATCGCCCAAGCCGTCGTCTTCGTGATTCCGACCGCCGCCTCTTTCGTCGCCGGGCTGCGCAGACCCGTCGCGCCGGCGAACGCCGCGCTCGCGCGTGCCGCGAAGGCGACGCGCAGACGGGCATTCGTCACGGCCGTCAGCTCAACGCTCGCGATCGCGCTCGCATGGCTTTCGCTCGCATGGGGCGATGCGAAGCTCAGTGAAGTGCCCGAGCTTTCACCTCCCGAACAGTACGCGCTTGCGGACGGTCTGGCGAAGATCACGTTCGCGCAGGTGGCGGACGGTCATCTGCACCGTTTCGAATACAAGGCGCAGGATGGCACGATGATGCGGTTCATCATCATCAAGAAGAACGGCGGCGCCTACGGCGTGGGGCTCGACGCCTGCGAGACCTGCGGCGACGCCGGCTACTACGAGAAGGACGGCAAGATCATCTGCAAACGCTGCGATGTGGCGATCAACCTCGCCACAATCGGCTTCAAAGGCGGATGCAACCCGATTCCCGTCACCTACAAAGCCGGCAACGGCATCATCGAAATCGAGACCGGCGAACTCGACTCACTCAGCTCGCACTTCAGATAGACGACGGATGGATCAACGAAAGGAGCGCCGATGTTCTTCATGAAGACGGTGCTGCGCTCGGTGAGACGCCAATGGCGACGCCGGCTGCTCATCGCGCTTACGGTGGCGCTGTCCGCGACCGTCTCGGTGGCGATGCTCGGCATCGTCTTCGACGTGCAGGACAAGCTCAGCGCGGAACTCGCCGCCTACGGCTCGAACATCACGGTGCGCGCGAAGTCGGACGCCGTCGTGACGGACCTCTATGAGACGGTGGACAACGGTACCGGTGAGTCCTCTGCCGATGCGCTGCTCGACGAAGCGGACGCGAAGAACGTCAAGACGATCTTCTGGGCGTACAACATCACGAATTTCGCGCCGAGACTCGATACGAGCGGCAGCGTGCGCACAGAGGACGCGACGGTGCAGACAGCGCCGGTCGTGGGAACGTGGTTCGCAAAGCGTATGCAGTTGGAAACAGGAGAGACGACTGTGGCCGGCATGCGCGGCATGCGCTCATGGTGGAAACTCGACGGCCGCTGGCCGAAGGACGGCACGGACGAGGCGATCGTCGGCGCCGGGCTCGCCAAGCGGCTCGGCATCGCGCATGGCGACGCCGCGCAGGTCACGGTGACCCGCGACGGGCGCGACGTGCCGCTCACCGTCGTCGGTGTCTACACGGCGAAGGACAGTGACGACGACGCGATCTACACGTCGACCATGAACGTGCAGACGGTCGCGGACTCCCCGGGCAAGATCGGGCAGATCGAAATCAAGGCGCTGACGACGCCGGAGAACGAGCTGGCGCGGCGTGCCTCGAAGAACCCGGCGATGCTCAGCCAGGAGGAATGGGAGACCTGGTACTGCACGGCGTATGCGTCATCGATCGCCTATCAGCTCGAAGAGGCAATCCCCGGCTCCGTGGCGCGGCAGGTGCGGCAGGTGAGCGCGCTGCAGGGCGACGTCATGACGAAGACGCGCGCGGTCATGATCGTGATGACCGCGCTGTGTCTCATAGCGGCCGCAATCGCCGTGGCGAACCTCATGGCGGCCGCGATCGGGGAACGTTCCGGGGAACTCGCATTGCTCAAGGCGGTGGGCGCAAACGATGGCGCGGTGGCGCGCCTGCTGCTCGCCGAAACGCTGCTCGTGGCGTTCGCCGGTCTAATTGTGGGCGGTGCGATCGGCATCGGAGTGGCGCAGATCGTAGGCCACCTCGTGTTCGGCACCGGCATTACCGTGCGCCCGCTCGTGCTGCTGCTCGTGTTCGTGCTGATTACGGCGAGCGTACTCATTGCGTCCGTCGCCTCCATCCGTTCCGTCGTCCGACTTCAACCAGCGCAGGTGCTCCATGGCAGATAGACCGCATACCGCAGGCGCGGGCAACCGCGCAATGTTCTGGAAGATGATTCTGTTCGCCGGCGTGCGCCGCCGCGGACAGGCGGCGATGGCCGTGCTGTGCGCCACTCTCGGTGCGGCGACACTGCTGTGTCTGGCCACAATCTGCCTCGTCGTGCCCGCACAGATGAGCATCGAACTGCGCTCGTACGGCGCGAACCTGATCGTGACGGCCGACGGCGGTTTCGACGACGCGACCGTGGCCAGCGTGACGCGCACCGTGGAACAGGCGGCGCCGGCGAAGCACGCCTCGTACCGTTACGAATCGGTGCGCATCAATTCGGCGCCGTACACGCTCGCCGGCATCGACGCGCAGGACGTGCACGCGCTCAACCGACACTGGAACGTGGACGGCGACTGGCCGTCCGCCGGCAACGTGATGATGGGCCGCGATGTAGCCGACGGACTCGGCGTCAAGGTCGGCTCCAGCGTCACGATCGGCATGCGTGACGGTGACGAGGATACCGACTCCGGCGAGGAGCAGCTGCGCAACGGCCGGCGTTCCACGAGCATTCTCGACACCGACGGCGTGCGCATGCGCGTCGTTGGCATCGTGGACACCGGCGGTGCCGAAGACTCGTTCGTCTACATGAGCGACTCCGATCTCGGCTCGCTCGCCGGCGTGCGTGGTGCCGACGTGCTCGAATTCGCGTCCGAATGCACGGACGACGACCTCACCGCGCTGACCGGACGTCTGCAGCAGGCAGGGTCTGCGAACATGGTGAGCTATCGGGCGCATCAGGTGACGCGCATGACCGCGTCGAATGCACGCATCATCACGATGCTGCACATGCTGTTCGGCGTCGTCTCGATCGTGGCGCTCGCGCTCACGCTCGTGGGCGTCTCCACGACGATGTCGTCAATCGTTTCGCGCCGCCGCTCGGAAATCGGTCTGCGGCGCGCGCTCGGCGCCACTTCCCGCTCCATCGCCGGCGAATTCCTTGTGGAATCCGCGGTGTACGGCGTCGCGGGTGGCGTCATCGGCTGCGCCATCGGCTACGGCATCGCCTATGCGTTGTGCGCACAGGTCTTCGACCGGCGGGTAGGGTTCAGCTGGTGGCTTGCCGCGCTGTGCGTGCTGGTATCGGTCGCGCTTGCCGTCATCGCCTCGATCGGACCTGTCAGGCGCGCCACGCGCATCGACCCGGCGGTCGTGTTGCGCGAGGAGTGACGGATGCCGTCGGCAATACCAAAGAACTCGAAAGGAATGCGCATGCTGTTGGAACTCGACCATGTGAGCAAGATTTATGGTGAGCTGCACGCCGTGGACGACCTCAGTCTGACGGTGCCGCAAGGGCAGTGGCTCGCAATCGTGGGATCGTCGGGCTCCGGGAAGACGACGTTGATGAACATGATCGGATGCCTTGATACGCCATCGCATGGTTCGGTGACACTTGACGGCAGCCGTGTGGATGAGCTGCGCGCCCGCGAACTCGCGGACGTGCGCAAGAACCTCATCGGCCTCGTGTTCCAGAAATTCCATCTCGTGCCACATCTGACGGCGCTCGAGAACGTGATGATCGCGCAGTACTACCATTCGGTCGTGGACGAGCGGCAGGCGCGTGAGGCGCTTGCGCGCGTCGGTTTGGAAGCGCGTGCGCACCATCTGCCGGCGCAGCTTTCCGGCGGCGAGCAGCAGCGTGTGTGCATCGCGCGTGCGCTGATCAACTGCCCGAAGATCATCCTCGCCGACGAACCCACCGGCAATCTGGACGAGGCCAACGAACACGTCGTGCTCGATCTGCTGCGCGAACTGCATGTGCAGGGCACGACGATCATCGTCGTCACCCATGATGCGCTCGTGGCGAGCTGCGCGCAGCGGCAGATCATGCTCAACCACGGCGTACTCGTGGGCGAGCAATGGCATGACGAGAACGCGCGGGCGCAGTATGAGGCGGCGGGAGGCCGGCCGGCGTTCACAGGCGCCGCCGTCCACGGCGCGCAGCATGAGGGCGACGCGCCGATCGCGTTTGCCGATCCGACGAAAGCGGCCAAGACGGGCGGCGCCGAGGACTGAGCGCGTCCACGCACCCGGCATCCACAACCATCCAAGGAACAGGAGCGGCAATGAAAACCTCGAAGCAACTGATGGCGTTGACAGCACTGTCGGCGGTCGGTCTGATGATGCTCTCCGGATGCGGCGAACCCAGCGCGCGGCCGATGGACGACGAGTTCGCAGGTGATTCGGGAGAGACGATGTCCGATTCCGAAGGCAGGTCGTGTTGCGACGACAAGGAATCGGATGCGGCTGACGCCGGGGCAGATCCGGCCGCCACGTATGCGGACGGCGATTACGCGGCGATAGGACAGTATGGCCCTGTCGGCGAAGACACGATAGACGTGTACGTCGGCGTACGTGACGGACTCGTGCACGATGTGCGCGTCGTCGGGCATCCGTTCACGTCCATCTCGCGTGGTCATCAGGAGGCCTTCGCCAAAGAGGTGCCGGGGGCCGTTACCGGCAAACCGATCAAGGATCTGAAAATCGACAAGATCGCCGGCGCCAGTTGGACGAGTGACGCCTTCAACGCCGCCTTGGACGAGGTGCGGCGGCAGGCGGCGCAGCAGCACTGACGCATCCGTATCCGGCACCGCTGCGATCGGTGGGAGGCAGGACGCAATGAAGGTTCGTCATGTCCGTTTTTGCCGCGGTTGATGGGAAATGCGAACGGAATGGGGCCTGTCGCATCCGTGTTCTTGCGGCCACTACGAACGCAACAACATGTGTAGCAGCCCGACCTGAGCGTTACGTGATTTTGCCGCGGTAGCGGAAAACCGCATGATTGCGGGCGAAGCGCGCCCCGGCCCCGTACTGTGGAAGATAGTTCAAGGTTTTCGGGACTTTGGCAAGACGTAAAGGAAGCACATTATGTATTGGATTTGGACGCTCATCGTAGGCGCGATCATCGGCGCGATCGCCGGCGCGATCACCAACCGCAGCGGATCGATGGGTTGGATCGCCAACATCATCGCCGGTCTTGTGGGTTCATCGCTCGGTCAGGCGATCTTCGGCAGCTGGGGGCCGCAGCTCGGCGGCATGGCGGTCTTCCCATCGCTCATCGGCGCGGTCATCGTGGTGCTGGTCACCTCGTTCATCGTGATGCGGATCACCGCCAAGAACTGACGGTTCGCGCTTCGGCGCGAACCCGCATGACCAAGGCCTTGCAGGCAGCGTGACGGCTGCATGCAAGGCCTTGGTCACCATCGTCTGGTACTGGACGGTCATCGTGGACAGTATGCCGAGACCGCTCGATTCGGGGCAAAACGGCATGGTTTCCCACGGATGACGGTGGACCGAAATTTGCAACTCAGGACTGCTGCTTGACCCATGCCTCGACGTTCTGCGCGCTTTCCGATGAGCTGAAGCGCTGTCCGTCCTTCCAGTCGCCGCCGTTGGCGAGCTTCGCCAGTTCGCTCGCGCTCGAGTCGATCGACGAGCTCGCCGACGTGCAGAAGGGAATCACCGTTTTGCCGGAGAAATCGTTGGCGCGAACGAAGGTGCTCACCGGCCATGCGGCGGCGCCCCACCAAATCGGATAGCCGATGTAGATGGTCGTATAGTCGTCCCAATTGGGCACCTCGGTCGTCCTGAGCTTGACATCGCGCAGGCTTTCGTCGTCGTGCTCCCTGCTGATGCGGCTATCCGCATCGTTGTAGTCGAGGTCGGCGGCCGTATAGGGATCGGCCGGCTCGATCTCGAATAGCGCGCCGTCGGTCACTTTCGCGATCTCCTCGGCGACGTGCCTTGTGCTGCCGGTCGCCGAGAAATATGCGACAAGCGCCGACGTGTGCTCAGCAGCTCCGGTCGTCTGTGCGGCCTGCGGCGTGGACGTCGCGGCCGTGCCTGCGCCACCTCCGCATGCCGCCAGCGAGACGGCGGTCATCGCGCCGACGATGCATGCAATAAGACGCTTGTGCCAGTTCATCATGTCCTCTTTGTGCCATCGCGCGTCCTATCAGGCCGCAGTGCCGCTTCGATGCGGCCAGTATCGCATGCCTGCGCCACCTCAAGCACATGTCTGTGGAGCGTCGGAATGCATACGAAATCGTAATGCCGATGCTGCTGATATATTTGAGGACGCGCGGCGGCGGTGGCGTGTGCGACGAGACGAGGCGTCGGAAAAAGAAAAGAGCCGCTGCGGTGGAATGAATGCAGCGGCTCTAGTGGAGCTGATGGTAATCGAAACCACGACCTCTTCGATGCGAACGAAGCGCTCTACCAACTGAGCTACAGCCCCGTGGATGTTGCCGTGCTCCGCATGACAACTCGCCTAACGATACTCGGGGAGGCGAACAAATGCAAATCGCGTGTGTCGTGACGTGTGTCGCGGACGCTGTCGCCGTCGTTTCGATTGATTTCGATAATCACTGCGTAACGATGGAGCGGCGCGTCGAAACACGTTAGGATGGCATGCGAACATCATCGAACAACATCATCGAACGAGGTGCAGATGGCCGGTATCAAGGACGTGGCGGCGAAGGCCGGTGTATCGATCAGCACGGTTTCCTACGTCGTCAGCGGCAAACGCAAGATTGGCGAGGAAACGCGCGAACGCGTGCGTCAGGCCGCGCTCGAACTCGGCTACCGGCCGGTCGTCGAAGCGACCGAACCCGCCGACGCCACGCATGTGCTCGCCGTCAGCTCGCCGCTGCGCCCGTACACTGACGTGGCGAACTATGCGGCCTTCTTCTTTGCGCTCGCGACGGCGTCGAAACGGCACGGCTACGACATCCTGCTGCTCATGCACGAGGCGGGCGACCGAGAGCTCAAACGCGTCGCCGAACAGCATATGGCCGACGGTGTCTTCCTGCTCGACGTGCTGCTGAGCGATTCGCGTGCCGACATGGCCGGCGCGATCGATATTCCGGTCGTCAGCATCGGCTATACGAACGACACGTCGAACGTGTACACGGTGGATATGGACTTCGCGCGCATGGGGCGCGAGGCGATGGAGAAGGCGCATGTGCTCGGCCATCGTCATGTGATGCTGTACTGCCCGGACCGCCGCGCGTTCCTCGACGGCTCGAACTTCCTTGTGCGATTCCTCGACGCGGCGATGCAGCGCGGCGAGGAGCTCGGCATGGACGTCGTGCGCAAGTTCGCGTCCGGCCGCAGCGCCGACGACGTCAACCTCGCCGTCGACGAGGCCTTCGGCGAGGATCCGGACATCACGGCGATCATCTGTGAGGAGAACGCCGCGCAGATGGGGCTGCTCATGACCGCGCTCGGACATCGTGGGCTGCGCGTGCCGCAGGACGTCTCCGTCATGGCCGCGTGTGCGAACGGATCGTCGGCGCGGCTCGCCGACGAGCTGCCGATGAATCCGAACGCCGTGTGCGAACGCGCCGTCGACGTGATGATGGAAGTGCTGCGCGGTGAGCGGCACGACGTCGGCTACGTCGAACTGCTGCCGAGCGAATACTGTGCGCGCGGCACGATGCGTGCGCGGCAGTGACGGCGCGCAATCGTTCGAAGTGATTTCGACGGATGTCGAAACGACTTGGACGTCAGTTACTTCGATGATTTAATTAACCCACGAGATTCAACGGATGAATCCCACCTCTGCAATATCCATCCGTCAGTAATGGCGCTGAAGAAGGAAAGAGATATGAACGTTCGCAAGGCAATCGCGGCGGGACTGGCCGCAGTGACGGCGGTCGGCATGTGCACTCTCGCGGGATGCGGCTCAAGCGGCACCGCGCAGGAGGAGAACCCGACGTCAATCAAGGTCTGGCACTACGAGGAGGACAACGGCGCGATGGGCGTCGCCTGGAAGAAGGCGATGGAGATCTTCGAGAAGGAGACCGGCGTCAAGGTCGAATTCGAGAAGAAGTCCTTCGAGCAGATCCGCCAGAACGCGTCGCAGATCCTCAACTCGGACGAGGCCCCGGACGTCATGGAGTACAACAAGGGCAACGCGACCGCGGGACTCCTCGCCAGCCAGGGACTGCTGACGAATCTCGACGACTACGTCAAGCAGTACAAGTGGGACGAGAAGGTCACCGGATCGCTCGCCGACACCGGCAAGTACAACGACAAGGGCGTCATGGGATCCGGCAACTGGTACGGCATCACGAACTACGGCGAGGACGTGATCATGTACTACAACAAGGACATGTTCGACAAGAACGGCATCGAGATCCCGACGACGATGGACGAGCTGACCGACGCGATGCAGAAGTTCGTCGACAAGGGCATCACGCCGCTTGCCGAGGGCGCCGCCGAATACCCGGTGCAGCATCTGTGGTGGCAGCTCGCGCTGAGCAAGGCCGACGACCAGTTCGTCAAAGCGTACGAGATGTACGACGGCGACGTCGACTGGGATTCGGAGCCGATCGTCTACGCGACGCAGACAATCAAGGACTGGACCGACAAAGGCTACATCTCCAAGGACTGCACCGGCCTTAAGGCCGAGGACGTCGGCCAGGGCTTCATCAACGGCACCTATCCGATGTTCTTCTCCGGCACCTGGTGGTTCGGCCGCTTCCAGAACGACATGAAGGGCAAGAACATCACGTTCTCGACGTTCCCGCAGTCCAAGAAGGTCGTCGGTTCCTCCGGCAACCTGTGGGTCATCCCGGAGAACTCGAAGCGCAAGGATCTGGCCGCCAAGTTCATCAACATCACGCTGAGCCCCGAAGTGCAGGACCTGATGGGCAACTCCGGCGGTCTGCCGATCGCCGCCGATCCGGACAAGATCACCGATCCGTCGACGAAGGAGCTCATCGAATCCTTCAACACGGTGCTCAAGGACAACGCGCTCGGCTTCTACCCGGATTGGCCGACCGCCACGTTCTACGACGAGCTCAACGCCTCGCTGCAGGAGCTCATCAACGGCTCGACCGACGTCAAGGGCGCGATCGCCCAGATGAAGTCCGACTATGACAAGGGCGTCCAGGACGCCGGCGTCAAGGACTGACCGGTCCTCCGAACCCATTCCATTCGCGGCGGCCGGGCGGCGCAGCTCCGCGCTCGGCCGTCCGGCCGCCGCATACCTGCAGGTCAACACCGCTGAGGGAAGTGCATCATGTCTTCACCAACCAACCGTACCAAGCGCGAGCGCGACGCGGCCAAACGCGAGCGTGGAATGTCGCGCATCCCCGGAAGCCCGTCGCGGCGATTCTGGATCTATCTGATTCCGGGTCTGCTGATGCTGCTGTGGATCATCGTGATCCCGGCCGTCTGGAATATCTATCTGAGCTTCACCAACTACCGCGGCATCAAGCCGCCGGTATGGGCCGGCATGACGAACTGGGCCCGCCTCGTCAAGGACCATACGTTCTGGATCTCGTTCATGAATTCGATCTGGATGATTCTGGCGATGGTCATCATCCCGATTCTCGTCGGCCTCATATTGTCGTCGCTGCTGTTCGACGTCGTGCAGAAGAAGTTCGGCCCGCGCACCGCCTCGACGATGCGTGCGCTGTACTACTTCCCGCAGCTGTTGCCGATCGCCGTCGCGTCGCTCGTCATGGGCTGGATCCTGCGTCCGGAGAACGGCGCGCTCAATGCGTTGCTCAAGGCGATCGGGCTGGGCGACCTGCAGCACGACTGGCTCGGCAAGCCGGACACGGCGCTGATTTTCCTGATGCTCATCATGATCTGGATCCAGATCGGATACCCGCTCGTCATCTTCATGTCCGGTCTGCAGCGCGTCGATCCGGAGCTCTACGAGGCCGCAAACCTAGACGGCGCCAACTGGTGGCAGCGGTTCCGCGCGATCACGCTGCCGTCGATCAAGCCAGAGATCTTCGTCGTCGCGCTCACCTGCACGATCGCCGCACTCAAGGTGTTCGGCCCGGTGCAGATGCTCACGCGCGGCGGTCCGGGCACGAGCACGACGGTGCCGTCGTACTACTCGTACAAGCAGTTCTTCCAGTCGCAGCAGGTGGGATACGGTGCGGCGATCGCCACGGCGCTCACCATCGTCATCATCATCGTTTCGATCGCGTTCACGAACCTTCAGGAGAAGGTCGCCAAAGAGGATGAGGAGTAGGCCATGACTTCCACGCTCGTATCCGCCGAACAGGACTACGAATACAACTCGCCCGATCAGCACAAGCTCACGCCGAAGGAACTCAAGGAGATCGCGCATGTCAAGAAGAACCGCACGGCGGGCGACTGGGTGGCGCTCGCGCTGCTGATCATCGGTGCGCTCATCATGATGTTCCCGTTCATCGTGCTGCTGCTCAACGCCTTCAAGACGCCCGCCGACTACAATGCCTCCGGTCCGCTCGCGTGGCCGAAGGAGCTGAGCTTCGCAGGCCTGTCCACGTTCTGGCAGCGCGTCAACTTCCCCGAGAAGGTCTGGAACAGCATCTGGACCTCCGGACTTGTGGCCGTGCTCGCCGTCGTGCTGTCGATGTTCAACGCCTTCGCGCTCGGCATCGGCCGCGTCAAGGGCCGCAAATGGATCACACTGCTCATCATGCTCGCGAACATGCTGCCGCAGGAGGCGATGCTCTATCCGCTGTACACGATGTTCAAGGGCATGGGCCTGTACAACAACCCGTGGGCGATCGTCATCATCTTCACCGTCATCCAGAGCGCCTTCGGCACCTATCTGCTGTCGTCGGTCTTCGGCACCTTCCCGAAGTCGATCCTCGAGGCCGCCACGATCGACGGCGCGAGCCGCTGGCGCATCTTCAAGGACGTCGTCTTCCCGATCTCGAAGCCGACGCTGAGCGTGCTGCTCGTGTTCTTCTTCATCTGGACATGGAACGAGTACATGATCCCGCTCGCGTTCCTCGTCGACAACTCGTCGCAGACTGTGCCGATCGCGATCAGCTCGCTGACCGGCGACCGCCTGATGGACGTCACGACGACGGCTTCGGCATCGCTCATCAGCATCGTGCCGACGCTCATCTTCTTCCTGATCTTCCAGCGCACGCTGTCGCGCGGCATCACCGCCGGCGCCGTCAAGTGACGCGCGCACCATCCATCCACACCATCCACCAAGGAGACTCCATGAAATTCACCAACGGCTACTGGCTGATGCGTGACGGCGTCGACGCGCTGTTCGCGCGCGACGCCTACGAACTGCACGCCGATCCGGCGCGAGAGACAATCGACGTGCTCGCGCCGACGGGCGTCGTCCACGAGCGCGCGAACACGCTCAACCTGCCGGCGTTTCACGTGGAACTCAGCACGCCGATCGAAGGCGTCATCCGCGTGCGCGCCACCCACTGGCGCGGCGGCGCGCAGGGCATCGGCTTCCCGATCATGCACGACGAGGCCGGCGGACGCGACTACGTGAGCGTCGTCACGCATGGCGACGGCGACGGCGAGACCGGTGAGCGCGGCGCGACGGCCGCGCTGCGCTCCGGCGGCCTGACGGCGACCGTCGTCAAGGGACCCGAATGGAACCTCACGTTCAGCGACGAGGCCGGCCGCACGCTCACGAAATCGCAAGGCAAGTCGCTCGCGCGCTTCGCGCTCAACGATCTTGCGAACGTCAGCGCGGAGCCGGTTGGCGAGTTCGGCGTGACGCCGACGGGACTCGCGAAGGACGAATCGCGCACCTTCACGTCGATCCAGCTCTCGCTTGCCGTCGGCGAAACCGTCTACGGTCTGGGCGAACGCTTCACGTCCTTCGTGAAGAACGGGCAGAGCGTCGACACATGGAACGAGGACGGCGGCACCGCCTCCGAGCAGGGATACAAGGACATCCCGTTCTATATGACGAGCGGCGGCTACGGCGTCTTCGTCAACGACCGCGGCCACGTCTCCTTCGAAGTGGGCACTGTCAACACCGAAGCTGTGCAGTGCTCGGTGCCGGGCGAGACGATCGACTTCTGCGTCATCTACGGGCCGACGCCGAAGGAAATCCTCGACCGTTACACGCGGCTGACTGGACGTCCCGCCGAGGTGCCGGCGTGGAGCTACGGCCTGTGGCTGACGACGTCATTCACAACGAAGTACGACGAGGCGACGATCACGTCCTTCGTCGACGGCATGGCCGAACGAGGCATTCCGCTGAGCGCGTTCCACTACGACTGCTATTGGATGCGCGAGTTCCACTGGACCGATTTTGAATGGGATTCGCGATTCTTCCCGGACATCGAGGCAACGCTCAAGCGGCTGCACGCGGACAAGGGCCTGCATCTGTGCGCGTGGATCAACCCGTACATCGGTCAGAGCGGCGCGATGTTCGACGAAGGCATGCGCGAAGGCTACCTTGTGCGCAACCCGGACGGCACGATCTGGCAGACCGACAACTGGCAGGCCGGCATGGGTCTCGTCGATTTCACGAACCCGGACGCGCGCGCCTGGTTCAAAAGCAAGGTCGTCGCACTGCTCAGGCAGGGCATCGACGCGATCAAAACCGACTTCGGCGAGCGCATCCCACGCGACGTCGTCTGGCATGACGGTGCCCCGAAGCTCTCGATGCACAACTGGTACACCGAGCTGTACAACCAGACGGTGTTCGAGGCGATCGGGGAGGTGTACGGCGCCGGCAAGGCGTGCCTGTTCGCGCGTTCGGCGACGGCCGGCGGCCAGCAGTTCCCGGTGCATTGGGGCGGCGACTGCGAATCGACGTTCAACGGCATGGCGCAGTCGCTGCGAGGCGGCCTGTCGCTCACGTCCTCCGGATTTGGCTTCTGGAGCCACGACATCGGCGGATTCGAGGGCGCATTCCCCGACCCAGCCGTCTACAAGCGCTGGCTCGCCTTCGGTCTGTTGAGCTCGCATTCGCGTCTGCACGGCTCGACCGTCTACCGCGTGCCGTGGCTGTTCGACGAGGAGGACGAGAAGCAGGGACGGCGAATCGAGCCCGGCCAAAGCGCCGTCGACGTCTGCCGCGAGTTCACGCTACTCAAGCTCAGCCTGATGCCGTACCTCTATCAGCTGGGCGTCGAGGCGCATGAACACGGTACGCCGGTCATGCGTTCGATGTTCGTCGAATTCCCCGACGACCCCGCATGCCGCACGCTCGACCGCCAGTACATGCTCGGCCCCTCGCTGCTCGTCGCGCCGGTGTTCAGCTACAGCGGCGACGTGAGCTACTATCTGCCAGCCGGCGGGTGGACGAACTGGTTCACCGGCGAGCATGTGCACAGCGAGCACGGCATGTGGCGCACCGAGCATCACGATTTCGATTCGGTGCCGCTGTGGGTGCGCGACGGCTCGGTCATCGTCACCCATCCGGGTGCGATGACGCCGGACTACGACTACGCCGCCGACGCCGACGTGCGCGTCTTCCTCGGTGACGAAGCCGAGGCGAGCACGACGGTCACGTGCACTGACGGGCGTCGCGTCGTCTTCACGGCGAAGCGCGACGGCGACGGTGACGTCGTCGTCGATCGAACCGACTGCTGACAGGCGTCGAGGCTGTATCTAGATGAACGCGCCGGGGGCGAACGGTATTTCGTTCGCCCCCGGCGCGTTCATGCATGCAGTTGCGGGGTGATCAGGCGTTATCGGAATCGTCATCAAGGGACTCGACGAGCGGGGTTGTCTCGTCCTTGGCGAGTTCGGTCGCCGACGCGACCTTCTTTTTGCCGAACTTCGCCTTGAACAGGCCGACGAAGGTTGGAATCAGCGAAATGACGAGAATTGCGACGATGACGAGCTCGAAGTTCTCCTGGACGACCGGAATGCCGCCGAAGAAGTAGCCGAGCAACGTGAACAGCGACGACCACACGAGGCCGCCGAGCACCGAGAACGGCGTGAAACGACGCCACTGCATGCCGGTGATGCCGGAGATGAACGGCATGAAGGTGCGGATGAACGGGAAGAAACGGCCGAGGAAGACGGCGAGCGGACCCCAACGGTCGATCATCGTCTCGGTCTTGGCAAGACGTTCCGGCGTCATCGCCTTGACTTTGCCGGATTCGATGATGCGGCGGCCGAAGAAGTGGCCAATGAAGTAGTTGCATTGGTCGCCGAGGATCGGCGCGATCCAGACGACTGGCAGCAGCGCGGCGATCGGCAGCGCTGATTCACCGGTCGTGGCGTCGGGGGCGGCGAAGAAACCGGCGGCGAACAGCAGCGAGTCGCCGGGCAGGAACGGGAAGAAGACGACGCCGGTCTCGATGAAGACGATCAGGAAGATGAAGCCAAGCGTGGGGGCGACGCCCATCGCGATCCAGCCGGCGATCGCGCCGCGCGGATCCTTGAGCAGGTTGGCGATGAAATGAATGAATCCCATGGAAATCCTTGACGAGTGAGGACGCGGAAGCGCCGTGGCCATGCGTTACCTATTACCGGTTATCTTGTATAGCATGTCAGCCCTACGGCTCGGCGGCCGGAAAGGGTGCGGATGGTCGGGGGAGACGGTCGCGGAAGGGCTTAGCGAACGGAGTTGGGTGGCTGTGCGGCGGTTGCGGTCGCGGAGGTGCTGGTTAGCGAACGGAGTTGGGCGGAAGCGCGGCGGTCGTGTTCGCTGAGGTGGGGCTTAGTGAACGGAGTTGGGCGCGAGTGTGACAGTTGCGGTCGCGGAGAGGAGGGTGATGCCGCAAAAGAGAGCGGCCGCAGCCAAGGAAGCGCTGCGGCCGATTGTTGAGGAAAGGGGAAGGGTAAGTCTGGTTTGTTTACCGGATGTCCATCTCGGTATGCGGCGCGGGTGCCGCGAGCCGATCACAGTCCGGAGTTGGCGTTCACGTAGGTCGGGCGTTCGACCTCGCCGTAGCCGCCGTACTTCTTGAAGCCCCACAGCAGGATGAGCGACTTCGCGTAGGCGACCCAGCTCAGACCGAAGATGAGCATGAGCACGCGGATGAACGGGACGAAATACGCCAGGCCGAGCGCGACGACATCGATGCCGACGAGCGCGAACGAGCAGGCGAAGGCGCGCCACGGGAACAGCGCGGCGAGCTTCCAGGTGCGTCCGACCGAATTGGCGAAGCGCGCCTGCAGCGGGAACAGGTATTCGGCGAGGAACAGCACGGCGACCGATGCGGCGACGAGGATGATGAGCGGGACGTAGGCGGCGTTCGTGTCCCAGGCCACCCAGAACGCGAGGCCGAAGATGAGGACGGCAACGAGCGCGAGCAGCAGCAGTCCGGAGATGAGGCCCTGCTTGAACTCCCGCTTGAAGCGCTTGAGGTATTCGTGTACGAGCCGGATGTCGTCATGTTCGTCGTACTGGAACAGCGTGCTGTAGAGCGCCGCCTGCGCCGGACCGATCGTGACGATCGGCAGCAGCGTGACGAGGAAGACGAGATTGAGCGCGGTGAATCGCGCGAGCGTTCCCATGAACTGCCAGAACGGCGCTTCGGTGTTGAACCTCATGCTGCTTCCTTTCCGTGCCGTGGCGCCGCTGCGATGCGACGGCCGTGTGCGTCGTGCACCCGGCGACTCCGTATATATACGCACTGTATATATCTGTCGGACGATGGCTGGCGGCGTGCAGATCGTTCTGCGGTTCGCCGTGCAGGGTAACGTGGTGGAGTTGTTGTTGGATGCATGTCCACATCGACTGTTGTTGATAAGTATATAAATAAGTGGCGCGCTTGTCTACTGCAACAGCATCGCGCGTGTCGCGAAAACGTTGCCGTTTCAAGGTAGAGCGAGTTCAGCTTATGGTGAAACTTGCGTGTCGCCTTGTATTTCCGGCGAGTGGCGCGCCATCGTGGCACGGGACTTCGTTATCTGATTTGACAAAGATAGTCGTTGTTTATAATCTATTCAACAAGAAGTGAGAAAGCCTCGCGAGGTTGCGGGACTTGGAATCGCTGACATCAGTTTCCGAAGGAGGAGAGATGCAGACGTCGTCTAGTACCGAAACCGATGAGACCATCGGTTCGACCGGTGGCGCTGCGGCGGTCGTCGGCAGGGAAGTCGAAGCCGCCGAAGAATCCGAACTGAGCCGCCGCGACCGTCGCGCCGCGAAGAAGGCGGCGAAGATGGCTGCCGAATCGCGCACTGACAGGAAGCATGCGATGAAGCTGTGGCTCTACGTCGCGCCGCTGCTGATCCTGGTCTTCCTGTTCAGCTACATCCCGCTGTTCGGCTGGATCTACGCGTTCTATGACTACCAGCCGCCGATCCCGCTCTCCGAAAGCAAGTTCGTCGGCCTGCAGTGGTTCGAGATGATGGTGCAGAACCCGGCGCAGCTGCGCACGATCGGACAGGTCCTGCTCAACACCTTCGCGATGTCGGGTCTGAACATCCTCACCTCGTTCCTGCCGGTCATCTTCGCGATCGCGCTCAACGAGATCCGCGCCAAGTGGTTCAAGAACATCATCCAGACGCTCACGACGCTGCCGAACTTCATCTCGTGGGTCCTCGTCTACTCGATCGCCTTCGCGATGTTCTCGTCGACCGGCATGGTCAACGACCTGCTGATGAACCTGCACATCATCAGCGAACCGATCAAGTTCCTCGACTCGCCCGACCAGGTCTGGCTCAAGATGCTGCTGTGGAACCTGTGGAAGGGCCTCGGCTGGGGTTCGATCATGTACCTCGCGGGCATCGCCGGCATCGACCCGGAGCTTTACGAGGCCGCGCAGGTGGACGGCGCCAACCGCTTCCAGCAGATCATCCACGTGACGATCCCGCAGCTGATGCCGACCTACTTCGTGCTGCTCATGCTGTCGATCTCGAACTTCCTCAACAACGGCATGGACCAGTACTACGTCTTCCAGAACGCCTTCAACCAGAAGTGGATCCAGGTGCTCGACCTCTACGTCTACAACGTCGGCATGGGCCAGAACAGCCTGTCGCTCGGCACTGCGATCTCGATGCTCAAGTCTCTCGTCTCGGTCGGCCTGCTGCTGCTCGTCAACTGGCTGTCCAAGCAAGCGTACGCGCGGCGTCGGCATCGTCTGATTCGCATCCAGCAGTCACGAATCGTGTATTGGGTTAAGGAGTAACCATGTCAACCGCAACAGCACCCGCAAGCGCCAAGAGGCCGAAGAGGGCCAAGGCGAGCGTCTCGCCGGCCATGCGCCGCACGAAGGGCGAGAAGATCTACAACGTCGTGAACATCATCATCCTCACGTTGTTCGCGCTGATCTGCACCTACCCGTTCTACTATCTGATCATCAACTCGCTGTCGAACAACCAGGCGGCCGCCGCCGGCGACGTCACCTAGAAGATCGAAGGCCTGCACTGGGACAACTACAAGACCGTGCTCGGCCTCGACGGCCTTGCGCAGTCCGCGTGGATCTCGGTGGCCCGTACCGTCATCGGCACCGTGCTCACCGTCCTCGCCTCCGCCTACCTCGGCTTCATGTTCACGCAGCAGAAGATGTGGAAGCGTTCGTTCTGGTACCGCTTCGTCGTCATCACGATGTACTTCAACGCGGGCCTGATCCCGATGTTCATCACGATGAAGAACTACGGCCTGACGAACAACTTCTGGGTCTACATCCTGCCGGCGATTGTGCAGCCGTTCAACATCATCCTCGTCAAGACCTACATCGAGTCGATCCCGGCATCGTTGCAGGAGGCCGCCGAAGTGGACGGCGCGGGCACGATGACGGTGTTCTGGAAGATCGTGCTGCCGATGTGCACGCCGATCCTCGCGACCGTTGCGATCTTCTCCGCCGTCAACCAGTGGAACTCGTTCCAGGACACACTGATCTACATGACCGATTCGAAGCTGTGGAGCCTGCAGTACTTGCTCTACACCTACATCAACCAGGCGAGCTCGATCGCGAACTCGGTCAAGGCGAACGCCGCGAACGCCGCACTGCTGGCCACGGCGGCGACGCCTACGGCGATCCGCATGACCGTCTCCGTCATCGTCGTCCTGCCGATCATGTTTATCTACCCGTTCTTCCAGCGCTTCTTCGTCAAGGGCATGATGCTCGGCGCAGTCAAGGGCTGACCGTACGCGGGGAGCCGTGCGGCTCCCCGCCCCGATCCACGTTTCCGTACCAACCACCAACCAACCAGATGTGCTCAGTGATGAGCCGAAGTTAGAAGGATACAAGGAGGTTTCCTCATGGAAATCAGGAAGAAGATCGTCTCGGGAATCGCCGCGACGCTTTCGGCGGCGATGCTCGTCTCCGTCGCGGCCTGCGGCGGCAACGACTCCGCGAGCGACGGCCCCGACGACGGCAGCTTCATGAAGGTGGACGTGTTCTCGTCGACCGCGAACTACCAGGGCGTCCAGAAGGGCTGGTTCGCCAAGATCGTCAAGGACAAGTTCAACATGGAGCTCAACATCATCGCCCCGAACGTGGCCGGCGGCGGCGACACCTTGTTCGACACGCGTTCCACGGCGGGCAACCTCGGCGACCTCGTCATCGTCGGCATGCAGAACGGCCGTCTGCAGAAGCTCGTCAAGTCAAAGCTCATCACCGACATGACGCCGTACTACGGCAAGATGACGAACGTCAAGCGCTACCAGGCCGGCGTGGACTACGTGACGAAGCAGGCCGGCCAGGACGGCGTCTGGGGCGTGCCAGGCAACGTGTCCGACGAATCGCCGACGAAGTCCGCCGACGGCATCGAGCCGGCCGCCGCCCGTGGCGCATCAGCGGCGAGGGACCGACGACGCTGGTCTCCGGCATGTTCGCCGACCAGAAGCCGACGGCGTGGACCGCCGGCGATTGGCGCTTCACGGCGAAGGACGGCGACCTCTACTGCTACTGCTTCAACCCGGCCGGCGCCGATGAACTCGTCTGCTGCACCTTCGCCGCCTTCGACGGCGAGCATCGGCCGGCGTTCAACGGCGTCATTTCCGGCGTCGACCTGCTCGGCGTCGGTCCGACACCCTATGAGCGCCGCGTTGACGGGCTGCACCTGCCGATCCCCGAGACGCGAAGACGGCCGGCCGGCGAGATGGCTGTGCCGCTCGGCTTCCGCCTGCGGCTCGGCTAAGTAATCGGCCCGCAACGACTTCCAAAATCGCAACGACTTCCAATCCGCAACAAAGAGAAGGAGACCACCAATGACGATGATCAGCGAAGCGAATATGCGCAAGGCGCGCGAACTGACCGCGCAGCTCACGCTCGAGGAGAAGATCGGCATGATCCACGGCGCCGCGCTGTTCCATACGGCCGCCGTCGAACGCCTCGGCATCCCCGAGATGAAATTTGACGACGGCCCGATGGGCGTGCGCGCCGACACACACGACGACAACTGGGCGCCGCTCAACAACACGCGCGACATGGTGTCCTACCTGCCGAGCGGCTCGGCCGTCGCCTCCACATGGAACCCGCGACTGGCGCATCTGACCGGCCAGGTGCTCGGCCAGGAGGCGCGCGGCCGCGGCAAGGACGTGATCCTCGGCCCCTCGCTCAACATCAAGCGCTCGCCACTGTGCGGACGTAACTTCGAATACATGAGCGAGGATCCACTGCTCACGGCTGTGCAGGGCGACGCCTACATCGAAGGCGTCCAGGAATCGGACGTCGCCGCCTGCCCGAAGCACTTCGCCGCGAACAGCCAGGAAACCGACCGCCTCGAAGTCGACGAAAAGATTGGCGAACGCGCGCTGCGCGAACTGTATCTGCCGGCCTTCCGCGCGGCCGTGCAGCAGGCCGGCGCGCTGACGATCATGGGCGCCTACAACAAGATCAACGGCGCACAGTGCTGCGAATCGCATTGGCTGCTCGACGAAGTGCTGCGCGACGAATGGGGATTCGACGGCCTCGTCGTCTCCGACTGGGGCGGCATCAAGAACACCGAACGCAGCGCCGCCGTCAGCATCGACGTCGACATGAACGTCACCTACGACTTCGACGACTACTGCTTCGCGCGCCCGCTGCTCGAAGCGGTCAAGGACGGCCGCATCGCCGAATCGACGATCGACGCGAAAGTCGAGCATGTGCTCGCCGTCATGGACGCGCTCAACATGCTCGGCGACGCGCGCGCGCATCGCAAGGCCGGCTCCTACGCGACGCTCGCGCAGGCGCGCTCGGCGCTCGACATCGCGCGCGAATCGATCGTGCTGCTCAAGAACGACGCACAGGTGCTGCCGCTCGACGAACACGGCATCCGCCGCCTGCTCATCGTCGGCGCGAACGCCGACCGCATCCACTCGCTCGGCGGCGGTTCGGCCGTCATCAAGGCGGTGCACGAGATCTCGCCGCTGCTCGGCATCAACGGCATGCTCGGCGGCAACATCGAGATCACCTATGCCGAAGGGTATTACGCGCCGCAGGTCAATCAGGACGACACATGGCAGGAGGAAAGCCTCGAGAACTCGCAGGCGAAGGCGAACGAGGAAGCGGCGCGCGCACGCCGGCTGCGCGACGAGGCGCTCGCGCTCGCGCAGGACTTCGCGGCGAGCGGCGACCCGATCGTCTTCGTCGGCGGCCTCAACCACGACTACGACCTCGAGGCGCGCGACCGCAAGGACATGACGTTGCCGTACGAGCAGGACGCGCTCATCGACGCGCTGCTCGACATCGATCCGGACACGGTGCTCGTCTTCGTCGCCGGCTCGCCGGTCGCGATGCCGTGGGCGGACAAGGCCTCGACGATCGTCTGGAATTGGTACAACGGCATGGAAAGCGGCACCGCGCTCGCCGAAACGCTTTTCGGGCGCGTGAGCCCGAGCGGCCACCTGCCGGAGACCTTCCCGATGCGACTCGAGGACTGCCCGGCGCACGCGATCGGCACCTTCGGGCTCGTCGGGCACGTCGACTACGCCGAGGACATCTACGTCGGCTACCGCTACTACAGCACGAAGAAAGTGCCGGTGCGCTTCTGCTTCGGCCACGGCCTGACCTACACGAGCTTCGCATACTCGGACCTCGAAGTGCGCGAACTCGGCGACATGATCCGCCTTGATTTCCACGTCACGAACACCGGCGCGCGCGCGGGCAAGGCGGTGCCGCAGGTCTACGTCACGCTCGAAGACACCGGCGAAGACCGTCCGGCGTTCGAACTGCGCGGCTTCACGAAGGTCGCGCTCGAGCCGGGCGAACGGCGGCAGGTGACGATCGAGATCCCGCGCGACGAGGCGCTGCGCTACTGGAGCGAGCGGACGCACGCCTTCGCGCTCGCGCCGCGCGCGGCCGTGCACGTCGGCGAATCGGTCGGTGACCTGCGGCTCGTCGGCAGGATCGGCTGAGCGGACGGCAAATCAGTAATCAATCAATCACAAGTAATCAATCACAACAAACATCAACCAACAACATCAACCCACACACAACTAAGCAGGGAGACACCATGAAGTTCCTCAACGGCGGATGGCTCATCAAGGACGGCTTCGACGTCAAGTACGCGGCCAACATCTACACGGCGGACACCGAGGCGGACAAGCTCACGCTGTACTGCCCCTTCGGCTCGCCGATCTACAACCCCGGCATGACGCTCGACGGCGGCATCCTGACGATCGAAGTGACGAGCCCGCGCGAGAACATCATCACAACGCGCCTGATCAACTTCCGCGAGGACCGCTCGCACAAGCCGACCTTCGCGCTTAACGAGGACCACCCGCACGTCACGATCGACGAGACGGACGAGGCGTGGACCTTCACGTCCGGCAAGACGACGCTGCGCATCGCCAAAGGCGAGACGATCGATTTCCTCTACAGCTACGACGGCAAGCCGATCGCCCACTCCGGATGGCGCGCGAAGGCGCTCGTGACCGATCCGGACGGCGCACTGCACGTGAGCGAACAGCTCGACCTCGGCGTCGGCGAGAAGATCTACGGCCTCGGTGAACGCTTCACGAACTTCGTCAAGAACGGCCAGTCGGTCGAGATCTGGAACGAGGACGGCGGCACCGGCACCGAGCAGGCGTACAAGAACGTCCCGTTCTACATGTCCAACAGGAACTACGGCCTGTTCGTCGACAACCCCGGCAAGGTCGAGTTCGAAATCGGCTCGGAGAAGGTCTCGCGCGTGCAGTTCAGCGTGCCCGGTCAGGAGATGACGTACTCGGTCATCGGCGGTGCGAACCTGAAGGACGTGCTCGCCTCCTACACGGCGCTCACCGGCCGCGCGCCGCTCGTGCCCGACTGGAGCTACGGCCTGTGGCTGAGCACGAGCTTCACGACGGATTACGACGAGCAGACAGTGCTCGACTTCGTCGACGGCATGGCCGAACGTGGCATTCCGCTTTCGGTGTTCCACTTCGACTGCCGTTGGATGAAGGAACTCGAATGGTGCAACTTCGCGTGGGACGAGTCGAAGTTCCCCGATCCGGAAGGCCTGCTCAAGAAGCTGCATGACCGCGGCCTCAAGGTGTGCGTGTGGATCAACTCGTACATCGGCCAGAAATCGCCGCTGTTCGAGGAAGGCGCCCGCAACGGCTACTTCATCAGGCGCAAGGACGGCTCGGTGTGGCAGTGGGACAAGTGGCAGGCCGGCATGGCGATCGTCGACTTCACGAACCCGGCCGCCGTCGAATGGTATCAGGGCTATCTGAAGAAGCTCGTCGCGATGGGCGTCGATTGCTTCAAGACCGATTTCGGCGAGCGCATCCCGACCGAGGACGTGCAGTACTACGACGGCTCCGACCCCGAGCTCATGCACAACTACTACACGCTGCTGTACAACAAGGCCGTCTATGACGTCCTCGTGGAAACCAAAGGCGCCGACGAGGCGATCCTCTTCGCGCGTTCGGCGACCGTGGGCGGCCAGTGCTACCCGGTGCATTGGGGCGGCGACTGCTCGTCGAACTACCCGTCGATGGCCGAATCGCTGCGCGCGGGACTCTCCTTCGGCATGTCCGGCTTCGGCTACTGGAGCCACGACATCGCCGGCTTCGAGGATCAGGCGACGCCCGACCTGTACAAGCGCTGGACGCAGTTCGGCCTGCTCAGCTCGCATTCGCGCTACCACGGCTCGACCGCCTACAAGGTGCCGTGGCTGTACGGCGACGAGGCGGTCGACGTCTGCCGCGAATTCGTCGAGCTCAAGGATTCGCTGCGCCCGTATCTCGAGAAGAGCGCGCGCGAGACGCATGCGAGCGGCGTGCCGATGATGCGCTCGATGGTGCTCGAATTCCAGGACGACCCGACGTGCGAGGACATCGACACGCAGTACATGCTCGGCTCCGACATCCTCGTCGCGCCGATCTTCAACGAGGAGGGCATCGCCCGCTTCTACGTGCCCGACGCCGGCGACGGCACCCCGTGGCGCAACCTGATCACCGGCACCGAATATGAGCCGGGCCGCTGGTACGTCGAACAGTACGACTACCACACGCTGCCGGTGCTTGTGCGCCCCGGCACGGATCCGCGCAACGTGTGATCCCCCTCACGTCCGGGCGGTTTCGTCGGCCGCCCGGACGTGGCGCTTTCCCACGACGATAGACTGATGGCGATTCGGACGGCGACGGTGCCGTCCTATGCGAAGGAGCGATACGATGACGGCGATGTTCGACGATTTTCTCTTCGGCGGCGACTACAACCCCGAACAGTGGCCACAGGACAGCTGGGAGCATGACCTCGAACTGCTCGAGCATGCGCACATCAACGAGGCGACGATCAACGTGTTCTCGTGGGCGCTGCTCGAACCGAGCGAAGGCGACTACGACTTCTCGATGCTCGACGCGATCGTCGCATCGCTCGACCGCCACGATATCCGCATCGTCATGGCGACCGGCACGGCCGCCGTGCCGGCGTGGATGGCGCGCAAGTACCCGCATGTGATGCGCAAAGGCGTCGACGGCACGCAGCAGATCTTCGGCGGCCGCCACAACTTCTGCCCGAGCTCGCTGAAATACCGCGAGCGCGCGCAGGCGCTCGCCTCGGCCGTCGCGCGCCGCTACGCGGGCCATGACGGCCTCGTCGCCTGGCATGTCAACAACGAGTACGGCAACGGCGGCGGCTATTGCTACTGTGATACCTGCGCGGCTGCGTTCCGCGACTGGCTGCGCGCCCGCTACGGCACCGTCGAGGCGCTCAACCGCGCATGGTGCATGAACTTCTGGAGCCATACGATTTACGATTTCGACGAGGTCGCGCCGCCCGTCACCTACGGCGATGGCATCGGCACCGACAAATGCGTGATCTCCGGTCTGCAGATCGACTACCGCCGTTTCCAGAACGAGCAGATGCTCGACTGCTTCCGCCTCGAACGTGACGCGATCCGCGAATTCGATCAGGAGACGCCGATCACGACGAATCTGATGGGAACGTTCAAGGATCTCGACTACTTCGCGTGGGGTCGTGAGATGGACGTCGTCAGCTGGGACAACTATCCGGGCATGGATACGCAGCCGAGCTTCACGGCGATGTGCCACGATCTGATGCGCGGCGTCGGCGGCGGCAAGCCGTTCATGCTGATGGAGCAGACGCCGAACCAGCAGAACTGGTTCCCGTACTGCAAGGTCAAGCGTCCCGGCGAGGTCGGCAAGCTCAGCTGGCAGGCCGTCGCGCACGGCGCCGACACTGTACAGTTCTTCCAGCTCAAGCAGTCGATCGGCGGCTGCGAGCGCTTCCATGGCGCCGTCATCGGCCATGACGATTCCGACCGCTCCCGCACCTACCGCGAAGTCCGCGCGCTTGGCGCCGACGTCGCCGCACGTGCGAAGCGCATCATGGGCGCGCGCGTCGACGCGAAGGTTGCCGTTGTCTTCGATTGGGAGAACTACTGGTCGCTCGAAGGTTGCGTCGGCCCGACGCAGGGCCTGCACTATCCGGACGAAGTGCATCGCTTCTACCGTGCGCTGTGGAAGCGCAATGTTGCTGTCGACATCATCGAAAGCACGGCCGATCTGGAGACGCTGCGCCGCTACGATCTCGTCGTCGCACCGACGCTGATCATGGTCAAGCCGGGCGTCGCCGACAATCTCGAACGCTATGTCGCCGGCGGCGGCGTCCTCGTGACCGGATACATGTCCGGCATCCACGACGAGCACGATCTCGTCATCGAAGGCGGCTATCCGGGGCCGCTGCGCAGTCTGTGCGGCGTGTGGGTCGAGGAGATCGACGCGGTCGCGCCCGGCGCGAGCGTGCCGGTGCGCCTCAACGTCGGCGGCGCGGACGTCGATTGCTCGGGCACGATCGTCGCGAGCATCATCGAGCCGGAAGGTGCGCGCACGCTTGCGACCTACGGCGCCGACGACTTCTACGCGGGCACGCCGGCCGTCACCGCGCACGAGGTCGGCGAAGGCTGCGCCGTCTTCGTCGGCACCGCGCTCGACGAAGTCGGCATCGACGCGCTGTTCGACGACATGCTGCGCACGGCCGGCGTGGCGACGATCGACGCGCCCGAGGACGTCGAGGTCGCCAGTCGCGTCGGTGACGACGGCACCGTGTACACAATCGTGACGAACACCGGCGACGCCACGCGCGTGTGGGAGCGCGCGGACGGTGAACGAATCGTGCTCGACCCCTTCGCGGTGCTGCTGTTTGAGAACGACGTGCAAGTCGCGACGCCGCAACGATGAACGACGTGCAACGATGAGCTACGTACCGGGGCGGCGCCGCAATGGCGGACCGCCCCGGCCGATATGGGCACGTCGTCGGTACAATTGGCGAGGACGGACAAAGAGGAGCGAACGATGACGAAACGCAGCGGCGTGCATCAGGTGCTCGCGTTCGAGATCAACACGAACTTCACGCGGTACGCACTGTTCACCGACGGACGGATGGGCATTCCCGGCACTTTCGCGACGCCGAACACCGATCTCGACGAATTCTACGACGCGCTCGTGCAGGTCGTGCGCAAACTCGGCGTGCAGCTCGACGGCATCGCGATCAGCATGCCTGGATTCATCAATCCGCGCACGCAGACAGCGGAGACAGCCGGCGCGCTGCGCATCCTGTACAAACAGCGCATCGGCGCCGAACTGACGGCGCGCCTCGGCGTCGACATCCCCACATGGATGGAGAACGACGCGAACTGCGCGGCGATGGCCGAAAAAATGACCGGCAACGCGCGCAAATGCGACGATTTCGTGCTCATCACGCTCGACATGGGCATGGGCGGCGCGCTGTTCCTCGACGGCAAGCTGCGGCGCGGCAAGGATTGGCGGGCCGGCGAACTCGGCACGATGATCATCAATTACGATTCCGCAGGCTCGCTGCCGCTGCACGACTTCGTCTCGACGATGAAACTCTCGCAGTGGTACGCCGAGGAATTTGGCGTCAACGAGGGCGACGTGCTGCCGAGCACATTGTTCCACAAGCTCGACGATCCGCGCGTGCGCGCAATCGTCGAACGGTGGCTGCGCTACGTGGCGGTCGCCATCTTCAACACCGTCGTCGCCGTCGACCCGCAGATCGTGCTCGTTGGCGGCAGCATCAGCCGCGAGCCGGCGCTCGTGCCGATGCTCGAGGACGCGCTGAACACGATCCGTGACTGGAAGGCGTTCAAAACGCAGATCAAACGCTGCCGCCACAGTGGCAACGCCGGGCTGGTCGGCGCTTATTTCATGTTCGCCGAGGAAGTCGTCGAACATGGCGGCGCCAGCGACGTGCTCGCCGTCGGCGCGCGCTGAGCGGAAGGTCGCTCAGCCGAGCTCCTGTAGCGTGTACGGCAGCAGGCAGCGCGTGTCGTGCGCGTCGAGCTCCGACGGGTCCATGCAGCCCTCCCACAGCGCACGCGGGAAGATGACGTCGCTGAAGCGCACCCACTCTTCGAGCAGATCGATTGATTCGTCGGCGAGCCAACGCTGCTGCAGGCCGTCCATCGCCGACTGCGCGAGCGTGAACAGATCGAAGAAACGTTCCTCGGTCATGCCGCGCGGCAGCAGCCAATTCATCGAACCGACCATCTCCCACAGCCGCATATGGCGGCCGGTGAAGAAACGGTGAGCCGGATGGTCGGGGTTGAGCGCCTCGCCGCTGAGCACGCAGAACAGCTGAATCATCTCCGGACGCTGCATGTTGTACAGCACGGTGTTCAGGCAGTAACGCGGATAGCAGTAGATGCGGTGGCCGTCGCCGTCGACCGCCGACGCGCTCAACGCGGCGAACTCGTTCGATTCGGTCGTGTCGTAGCCTTCCGACAGGACCATGCGCAGCAGATCCTCTTTGGAATCGATGTAATGGTAGAGCGCGGCCTCGCTGATGCCGATCTCGTCTGAAATGTCCTGCAGCGACATGCCCCAGTAGCCTTTGACGGCGATTGTCTTCGACGCGGCGCGCAGGATCTGCAGATGCCGCTCCTCCTGACTCATGCGCTTGCGTTTGACGAAGCGTTTGCCCGAGGTTGTGTCGCGCACCGTGACCTCATGGGAGGCGAGCAGCGACTTGCGCGGCTCATGGGACACGCCATGCTGGTCGAGGATCTGCTGCCATGCGGCGACTGTCATCATAGGTCCTTTGCTCGGCGCACGACGCCGACGATACGGGGATGGAGGATCGGCGTCGCGGTTTGCGGCCGACGGAGTTGTGGATTATCTGTGCATAGAAGTGTAGCGCGGGCGGGGACAGCGGGCTCAGCGGGCGAAAACACGGTCGAGCCACGCGAGTGCGAGGGACATCCAGACGTCGACGCCCGGTTCGATGCCGTCGGTGCCGCCCCAGGCGGTCTCGGCCGTCGCGAGCGACAGACCATGGCCGCCGGTCGGGAACAGATGCGCCTCGACCGGGACGCCGGCGGCCTTGCAGGCGGCGATGAGCCGCAGCGTGTTCTCGACCGGCACGCAGTCGTCGGGCACCGTGTGCCAGACGAAGACCGGCGGCGTCTTCGCATCGATATGCTCCTCGATCGACACTTCACGCATCAGTTCGGGATCGGGGTAGCGTTCGCCGAGCAATGCGCGGAAGCTGCCGTCATGGCGGAACTCGCCGGAGGTGATCACCGGATAGGACAGCATCATCGCGGCCGGACGCAGCATATCCGGGTCGTAACCGTGGGCGAGCAGCACGTCGTCGGACGCGCTCGTGGTGAAATCGGCGGCGAGATGGCCTCCGGCAGAGAATCCGATGACGGCGATGTGCGACGTATCGATATGCCATTCGTCGGCGTGCTCGTGCATCTGCCGCACCGCCTCGGCCACCTCGAGCACGGCGGTCGGGTAGACGGAAGGTTTGCACGAGTAGTGCAGGACGAACGCGTCGCAGCCGTGCGCGAGGAAACGCAGCGCGATCGGCTCGCCCTCGCGGCCGGTCGTCATCTCGTAGCCGCCGCCGGGCAGCACAAGGACGGCCGGACGGCGACGCTCGAGATCGATGTCGGGATAATTGTCGGGGATGTAGCCGGCGAAACGCGCGTCGGTGCCGTCGATGCCGCTGATCGTCGTCTCGAAATACTGCATGACACTCCTTGGTTCGGGTCGGCGACGTCGCCGGCACGGAAAATGAATCGTTCGCGACCCATATTAGTTCGGTCGTCGAAATATCTTCGCCGGCGGAGCGACGCCAGCCGTCAGATCCACGAATCGAACCACATATGGCTCAGCCAGAACTCATACGGCACCGGCATCGCCGTCCAGATCGGGTAGAAGAAGATCGAGACGAGCGTCGTCACGGCGAGCACGGCGGTGAGCGTCGCGCGCCACAATGTCGGCGAGCAGGTCGTGCGGATCCAGTCGAGCACATAGCAGATCGCGAGGATGATCCACGGCAGCAGCACGATTGAATAGAACGTGAAGGTCGTGCGATGCAGATACTGCGCCCACGGCAGCCAGCCGGCGAAGAAACCGGCGAGGACCGCCCAGATGCGCCAGTCGCCGCGTTTGGCGATCGCGATGCCGATCGCCACGAGCGTACACAGCGAGCCGAGCCACCAGATGACCGGATTGCCCAACGACGTCACGGCGGCGACGCATTCGCTCTTTGGTGCGAGCGAACACAGGCCCGGATGGTCGCCGAGCTTCTGCCAGTAGAAACTCGTCGGA
This sequence comes from Bifidobacterium anseris, assembly GCF_002860345.1. Lineage (GTDB taxonomy): Bacteria > Actinomycetota > Actinomycetes > Actinomycetales > Bifidobacteriaceae > Bifidobacterium > Bifidobacterium anseris. Next base: position 49,876 of record NZ_NMYC01000002.1, on the reverse strand, counting down.
CGGATCTGCAACGGCCACGTCAGCGGATTCGCCTTGTAGTCGTGCGGCGCGTCGAGCGTCGTATGGAATTGCCACATCTGCCGGTGGTACTCGACGAACGAGCGCGCCGTCGGCGGCAGCCACTGGACGCCCTGGCCGGGATGGGACAACGCCCAGTCATGCATGTAGGAATCGGGATGGATGAACCAGCCGATCCACGTCGCCAGATAGCTCAGCGCGTACAGCGGAATCATGACCAGCGCGGCGAGCAGCCCGGAGCCGAGGCCGGCATTGAGGAACCAGTGCCGGTAGCCGGCCTGATGGTACAGCCACGCATCCCACAGCACGCTGATGACGCAGAAGACGGCGAAGAAATAGGTGCCCGACCATTTGACGCCAGTCGTCAAGCCGAGCAGGATGGCCGCGCCGACGCGGTACCACGAGAACGCGATCTGCGGCGGACGGCCATCCGGGTCGGCTTCGTGCGCGGCGAACAAACGCCGGCGCGACCAATCGCGGTGCATGACGAGCAGCATGAACGCGCCGAGCGCGAGCACCATGATGAAGTTGTCGAGCAGGCCGGTGCGGCTCAGCACAATGCCGACGCCGTCGATCGCCATCAGATAGCCGGCGACGAGCGCGATCGGCATGTTGCGCCACAGACGCAAGGTCAGGCGAATCAGGATGACGATCGCCGCGACACCGGCGAGCGCAGTCGCGATGCGCCACGCGTAGACGTGCTGCGCGCCGCCGCACAGTTTGAGCCCCAACGCTATGAGCCACTTGCCGAAGGGCGGGTGCACGACGTATTCGGCCGAGCTCAACCAGCCGCCGACGTCGCCGTGCGCGAAGGGGATGTTCGGGCTCACGCTCGCGCCGTCGTAGACGACGCTGTCCGGCCAGTCGCGCGGCTCGCCGGTGTTGAGCATCGTCCACGCGTCCTTGACGTAATAGGTCTCGTCGAAGACGACGGCGCGCGGCTCTCCCAAACGCACGATGCGCAGCAGCGCGCCGAAGAATGCAACGATGAGCGTCAGACCCCACGAGACGGGGGCGGACAGCGGCGGAGTGGGCGCGGTAGTGGCTGCGGTGGTTGCGGTGGTTGTTGTGTGTGCGCCGTCGTTGGCGGTGTCGTGCGCGCGGCGGCCGTGCCGCGGGCGCGTGGCCGCATGCATGACGTTGGCGAAGGATCTGGCAATGGACAATATCAAACCTCCGGACATCGTGGCGTCGACCGTGCCTTCGTTCGGCGCGCGTGTCCCACGCTACCGGAGGTCGTGTATGGCGGGGTGGGGTTCTTGGGGCGGTGACGTTTTGGGGGACGCGCGCGGCATACTGAAGGCATGACGGCACACAGGATCGATGATGAAATGATCGGCGACGAAACAATCAATGACGATACGCGCGGCGGGTTCGCGGAGGACGGCGGTTCGGACGTCGATGTCGAGCTCGGCGGTACGTCGCTCGACGTCAATGTTCCACGTGGAACGGTCGTGCTCGCAGCGACGCCGATCGGCAATACGGCGGACGCGTCGGCGCGTCTCGTTGCGCTGCTCGAACGCGCCGACATCGTCGCCGCCGAGGACACGCGACGGCTGTACGCGCTCGCGAATCGCCTCGGCGTGCACGTGTCGGGACGCGTTGTCGCCAATCACGACCACAACGAGCGCGGCAAAGCCGACGGACTGCTCGACGAGGCGGCCGCCGGCGCGACGGTGCTCGTTGTCTCCGACGCGGGCATGCCGACGATCAACGATCCGGGACTGGCGATCGTGCGCCGCGCGATCGAACGCGGGCTGCCGGTGACGTGCGCGCCCGGGCCGTCCGCCGTGCTCGACGCGCTCGCGTTGTCCGGACTGCCGACCGACCGTTTCTGTTACGAAGGCTTCCTGCCGCGCAAACACGCCGAACGCGTGCAGCATCTGCGCGCACTCAAAGGCGAACGCCGCACGATCGTGTTCTATGAGACGCTGCATCGCATCGTCGACGCGATGGCCGACCTTGAGGAGGTGTTCGGCCCCGAACGCCCGATGGCGCTATGCCGCGAGCTGACGAAGGACTACGAACAGATCCGCCGCGGCACGATCGGCGAAATCAGGCACAGCGTCGAAACTGATCCGCCGCGCGGCGAGATGGTGCTTGTCATCGGCGGTGCGGCCGAGGGCGAAGGGCAGGCCGCCGAGACTCTGGACGTCGAGGCGCTCGCCGCGCTCGCGACACGCTATGCGCAGGAACACGACGTGCGCATCAAGGACGCGATCGCGAAGGTCGTCGCCGAACATCCGGGCGCGGACGGTGCGCTTGCGAACAAGAAACAGGTGTATGCGGCCGTGCTCGCTACGCGTGGCTGAACTGTCGGGCGCGGCTGAACCGTCGGGCGCGGCGGGACGGAATCGTCGGATGGTGGGAATCGTCGGGCGGAGGGAAGGTTGAACTGCCGCGTGCGCGGCGGAAACTCAAGCGCGCGAACGCTCGACGGAATCGAACAGCATCTGCAGCGTCTCGCGCACGCCGGGGCCGCCCTGCTGTGAGATGTATTCGAGCAGGTTCGCGTCGGCGGAACGGTTGACGATGACCCATTTGCGCAGCCGCGGCGCGTGGCGCGCGATGTGCCACAGGATTTCGAGCGGCGTGTCCGGGTCGCTTGCGACGGTCGGCGTCAGGCGCACCGGCGGTGCAGGTGGCGTCAGCGGCTCGGCACACTGTTCGCTCACGGCGCATTCCTCGGTTCGCATCGATTCGAGGCGGCGCTGGACGGAAAGCGCGCGTTTCGCGCACCCGCGGCGATGAAGCAAAGACATGGAACGTTCCCCCGATGGTCAAGGATAATTCGGTAACTGTAGGCGGCGGTGTCGAACAAGGTTGGTGGCGGTCGTGTCGGCAGCGGTTGCAGTGGTTGTCGTGTCGGTAGTGGTGGGTTGGCAGGCGTCGGTGGTGGGCGTCGGTCAGGCGATGCAGGCGAAATCGGCAATCACTTCGCGCGCCCGCTGCGCCGAGTGCAGGTAGGCGCAGCCTTCGAGGATGAGCAGGCAATCCTCGATGTCGATGCTGAAATGACGCAGCAGCTGCAGGATCAGCTCGTCGAGTGACTGCTCGTAGATGTCCTCCGGCGGGCACATCGCCAGGTCACAGACGGTGCGTTCGGGCGTCGTGATCGTCAGCGGGCCGACGACCTGCGTCTGTTTCGGCGGGACGCGGCGCTCGCGCACGTTGATCGGGCGCCCCATGAGCGGCGCGCGGTAATGCGTCGTCGACAGGACGTCGACGGCGCTCGGGAATTCGCCGCCGAGCCACACCCACGCCGCCGCGCGGCCGCAGGCGACGAGCTGCGGATTCGGTAGCATCGCCGCGACGATCGCGGCGCGGCCGTACAAGGTTTCGCCGTCGGCGCTGCGGTAGGCGTGGCTTTCGTCGAGCGCGACGAGCGCGCCGGCACGCACGAGCGTGCGCATCGCGAAAGGGCCGGGAAGGTTGTCATAGGTGTAGAGGACCGTTTGGCCGCTCGGATTGTCGGGAGAGTATTGGTTGTCGGGCGTGGCGGCGTCAGACGCGGCGGTGTCGTGTGGTGGATGGGTCGCGCTGTGGGCGGTATGGTCAGCGTGGCCGTTGGCGTCGTGGATCGGGAAGAGGCCATCGACGCTCGCCGACTCATAGGTGAAGCAGTCCGCCTTGCGCAGATCGATGCGCGGCGGCTGTCGTCTGTCGTCGCGCGTCGGGTCGGGCTGTAGGTCGTACTCTGCCGGCTGCCATAGCGGCAGCATCGGTTGGTAGGCCTCGGTATGTCGGTCATGAATGCCCATCGATTATGCCTCCTCTCGCCATTGATGGTTGTTGCTGTCGTTGTTTGGTTGTACTCGCTGGGCCGTCGTCGGCGCGGCGATGGGTAGGTGCGTGGCATGTCCGGTCGGGTGACGTAGCCCGTGGCATCGGTTGCCGTCGTATGATGACCGGACATGCCATGCGTGCGCCGTCGGCACCGCGGATGCGTCGTGACGCGTGGCACGAGCGTATGGGCGGTGCCCGTGGCCGCGCAAGTCAAAAGTCATCCGATGTGCATATGTGGATAATCGGCGTATTCCGCCCACCATCTGTGGATGAAAATGTGGAAGGAACATGACGTGTGGATAGTGCGTGCGCGCCATCCACACGTCATCCACAACAGGTTGATAATCAATCAGCTGAACACGGCGTCGACGATGCTCGAACGGTGAGTCGATATGCGGTGTTCGCGACGTGCGTCGCATACGTCGAAGGTGTCCGCGTGCTGCCGGATAATCGGCGCATGACTCATATTATGGTGAATGTCGCTTGGCCGTATGCGAACGGCCCCCGTCATATCGGTCACGTCGCGGGCTTCGGCGTGCCTTCGGACGTCTACGCGCGCTACCAGCGCATGAAGGGCAACGACGTGCTCATGGTCTCCGGCACCGATGAGCACGGAACGCCGATCCTCGTCGAAGCGGACAAGGAAGGCGTCACGCCGCAGGAACTCGCCGACCGTTACAACCGCGTCATCGCCTCCGACCTGTGCAATCTCGGCCTGAGCTACGATCTGTTCACGCGTACGACGACGAAGAACCATGAACTCGTCGTGCAGGAGATGTTCCGCCAGTGCCTGAAGAACGGATACATCTACAAGGGCACGCAGAAGGTCGCGATCTCGCCGTCGACCGGACGCACGCTGCCGGACCGCTACATCGAGGGCGAATGCCCGATCTGCCATGCGCCGGGCGCGCGCGGCGACCAGTGCGACAACTGCGGCAACGAACTCGACCCGGACGAGCTGATCAACCCGGTTTCGAAGATCAACGGCGAAACGCCGATCTTCCAGGAAAGCGAACACTACTTCCTCGATCTGCCGGCGCTCGCCGACGCGAACCTCGCGTGGCTCAAGACGCGTCAGGGCTGGCGTACGAACGTCCTCAACTTCTCGATTGGCCTGTTCCGTGAAGTCAAGCCGCGCGCGATCACGCGTGACATCGACTGGGGCATCCCGATTCCGGTCCCCGGCTGGGTCGACAACCCGAACAAGCGTCTGTACGTGTGGTTCGACGCCGTCATCGGCTATCTGTCGGCGTCGATCGAATGGGCGCGTCGCTCCGGCGACCCGGAGGCGTGGCGCAAGTGGTGGAACGACCCGTCGACGCCCGGCTACTACTTCATGGGCAAGGACAACATCACGTTCCATTCGCAGATCTGGCCTTCCGAGATGATCGCCTATAACGGCGGCGGCTCGAAAGGTGGCGAAGCCGGACAGCTCGGCCCGCTCAACCTGCCCGAGCAGGTCGTGGCCTCCGAGTTCATGACGATGGAAGGCAAGAAGTTCAGCTCGTCGCGCGGCATCGTCATCTATGTGAAGGACATCCTTGAACGTTATCCGGTGGACGCCGTCCGTTATTACATTTCGGTCGCCGGCCCGGAGAACTCCGATTCCGACTTCACGTGGTCCGAATTCGTCCGCCACAACAACGAGGAGCTCGCCGCGTCGTGGGGCAACCTCGTCAACCGTGTCGCGAACCTCATCGCGAAGAACTTCGGTGAGGTGCCGCCAATCGTTGAAGACAAGCTGACCGACGAGGATCGCGCGCTGCTCGCCGAGTCGGCGGCCGCCTTCGACGCGGTCGGCTCGCTCATTGAGACGCATCATCAGAAGAACGCGCTCAACGAGGCGATGCGTCTCGTCGGCGACATCAACAAGTACATCTCGGCGACTGAACCGTGGAAGATCAAGGACGATGCCGACCGTCTCGGCACCGTGCTCCATGTGGCCGCGCAGGCGGTGCTCGACGCGAACCATCTGCTCGCGCCGTTCCTGCCGCATTCGGCGCAGAAGGTGTGGGAGGCGCTTGGCGGCACCGGCACGTTCTCGCCGCTGCCGCACATCGAGGAGGTCACCGATCTGGATAACCCGGCCTTCCATTACCCGATCATCACCGGCGACTACGTGCTCGGCGAGACGTTGCGTCCGTGGAAGAGCGAACCGATCGAGGTCGGCGCAAAGGTTGCCAAGCCGACGCCGATCTTCGCGAAGATCCCGACCGAGGCCGTCGACGAGGAACTCGCCCGCTTCGAGACCGCGCTCAACGCGCGTCGCGAAGCCGAAGCGGCTCGCCTCGCCGCCGAGCAGGCGAAGCTCGCCGAATAGTCGACACCAGCGGATCCAAGCGGATCCACGAGGCCGGCGGGAACAAACTTGTCTCCGCCGGCCTTCGCCATGTGTCGGGCGGGTCCGTCTGGCCGGTTGTGAACGTCTGCGGTGCGGTTCGTGCCGGTGATGTTCACGGGGATGGCCGGTTGTGAACGTTCCGGGTGTGGTCTGCATCGATGACGTTCGCGGGCGAGGGCGGTTGTGAACGTTCCGGGTGTGATTGGCGTCGGTTACGTTCGCGGAGATGGATTTCCGCGGACGCGGCAGGTTGCAGGACGGATGCGGCGCGGAGGCACGCAACGGGTTTTGCTGGAGGCGAAGGGCGGTGTGATGGTGGCACGGCGATGGACGGAACTGCGGGTTGGCGTTGGCGGAAGTGGGGCAATCGTTGGAATGGTGCCGTTTTGGCGACGCTGAGATCGGTTGCGTACATGCGCGCCGCCGGCCGATTTTCCCGTTCCGCACCTGTTTTCAGGGAATTTTCAGAAAATCGTAGCGTCGCACTCAGCAACGGGCGGTTATATGAAACATGTCAGCGATCACAAGCTCGCCGGCGAGGTTCCTTCCAAGAACCCCATAACTGAACCCTTCTTCTCTCTTCTCTCTATGAAATGCCGGCGGCCTTCTCTCCGCCGGCTTTTTCTTTCCCTACTCCACCGCGTCCGTGATCATCGCGTACTGCGACTCGACGAGCCGCCAGTAGTGGCCGCGCTTGGCCATCAGCTCGTCGTGCGTGCCCTGTTCGACGATCTGCCCGTGGTCGATGAAGCAGATAACGTCGGCGTTCTCGATCGTGCTCAGCCGGTGCGCGATGATGAAACTCGTGCGTCCGACGAGCAGATGCTCGAGGCCGGCCTGCAGCGCCTCCTCGGTCTTCGTGTCGATGTTGCTCGTCGCCTCGTCGAGGATCAGGATGCGCGGATCGGCGAGCAGCACGCGCGCGAAGGCGATGAGCTGCCGCTGTCCCATCGACAACGTCGCGCCGCGCTCCTCGACGACCGTGTCGTAGCCGTTGGGCAGATGTTCGATGAATTCATGCGCATGCACGGCCTTCGCAGCGCGCTCGATCTCCTCGTCGGTCGCGTCGAGCCTGCCGTAGCGGATGTTGTCGCGGATCGTGCCGGAGAAGATGAACGTATCCTGCAGCATGACGCCCATCTGCCGCCGCAGCGACGCGAGCGTCACGTCGCGTACGTTGTATCCGTCGATCGTCACCGACCCTTCCGCCACGTCGTAGAACCGCGACAGCAGATTGATGATCGTCGTCTTGCCGGCGCCGGTCGGCCCGACGAGTGCGACCGTCTGTCCGGGGGAGACGTGCAGATCCACGAGATTGAGGATGTTCCTGCTGTCCGGTTCGTAGCGGAACACGACGTCGTTGAAATCGACTTTGCCGCGCACCGGCGGCAGTGCAACAGCGTCGTCCGCGTCGGTGATCTCCGGCTGCACATCCATCGTCTCGAAGATGCGTTCGAGATACGCGGAGCAGGTGATCAGCTGATTGTAGAAGTTGCCGATGTTGATGACCGGGTTCCAGAAGTTGTTCGCATAGCCGATGAACGCGATCAGTGTGCCGGTCGTCGCCGCGACGCCGCCGATGTTCATGATGCCGACGTAGTACAGCAGCGCCATCGTGCTCATCGAGATGATTTCGATGCTCGGCCACATCAGGAACTGCAGATGCACCGAACGCATCCACGCCGTGCGCACGGCGCCCTGCTGCTCCTGGAACGTGTGGTACTGTTCCTGCTCGCGCGCGAAGGTCTGCGTCGTCTTGACGCCGGCGATCGACTCGTGGATGAAGGCGTTGAGGTTGCTCTGCTTGTTGGAGAGGTTCTGGTACGCCTTGCGCTGGAAGTGCTGCAGCACGCGCACGGCGATGATGAGCAGCGGGAAGAGGACGAGGCTCCACAGCGCGAGCCGCCAGTCGATGACGAACATGATCACCAACGTGATGACAAACGTGAACACGTCCGAGATGACGTTGATCAGTCCCGAACTGAGCGTGTCCGACAGCGTGTTCACATAGTTGACGACGCGGATCAGGATTTTGCCGTGCGGCCGCGAATCGAAATAGCTGAACGGCAGCGTCTGGATGTGCGTGAACAGGTCGCGGCGCATGTCCTTGAGCATCATCTGCCCGACGCGCGTGATTTCCAACGTGCGGTAGCGCAGCGCGATCTCGTAGAGCACGATCAGCACGAGCATGATCGCCGATATCCATCCGAGCAGCCCGTAGTTGCCGTGCGGCAGCACGTCGTCGATGACGACCTTCGTCAGATACGGCACGCTCACGGCGATGCAGCTCATCGACATGACGACGGCCACGATTTTCGCGATGCGCGCGCGGTACGGCCTCATGTAGACGGTGATGCGTTTGAGGTCGCTGAGATTGATCTGTTCTTCGAGTTCCTCGTCTTCGCGGAAGGTGTTGCGTTTCGCCATTGCTGTCTCCTCCTTTCTGCGTGTGCCGCGCTCAGCGCGCGCCCGTCTCGTCGTCGATGGCGTATCCCTGCGCCTGCCCGGACTGTGCGCCGAGCTGCTTGTGGTAGATCGCCCAGTATCTGCCGTGTTTGGTGACGAGTTGCTCATGCGTGCCGCGTTCGACGATGCGTCCGTGCTCGAGCACGAGGATGAGGTCGCTGTCTTTGATCGACGAGATGCGGTGCGCGATCGTCACGATCGTCTTGTCGCCGTCGAGTTCGTTGAGGTGTCGCCTGATCTTCGCTTCCGTCTCCATGTCGACTGCGCTCGTCGTGTCGTCCATGATCAGGATCGACGGGTCGTCGGCGATTGCGCGCGCGAGCGACAGGCGCTGCTTCTGGCCGCCCGACAGGCCGACGCCGCGTTCGCCGACGACGGTGTCGTAGCCTTCGGGCATCCGTTCGATGAAGTCGTCGGCGCCGGCGATGAATGCGATGTGCCTGATGTATTCGGGTGTCGGGGCGTGCGCGCCGTCGACACCGAAGCTGATGTTGCCGCCGATCGTGTCCGAGAACAGGAACGTGTCCTGTGCGACGACGCTCACCTGCGAGCGCAGCGTGTGCAGCGGCCAGTCGCGCGCGTCGATGCCGTCGATGAGTACGCGTCCGCGCGTGGGGTCGTAGAAGCGCGCGATCATGTTGACGAGCGTCGATTTGCCGGCGCCGGTTTCGCCGAGGATGCCGAGGCGTGCGCCCGCCGGGATCGCGAAATCGATGTCCGTCAGGATTGGCGTGTCCGGATCGTCGGGGAACGAGAAGTCGACGTGTTCGAAGCGGATCGAGCCGTTGATGTGCGCGGGGGTCGCGGCGACCGTCGTGTGCGCGGCGGACGTCGAGGCAGAAGTCGAGTCGGCCGCCGATCCAGTCGTCGACTCAAATGTCGCAGCAGCCGCCGCGTCGGCGTGCGGCTCCTGGATGCGCGGCGTCGCCGTGAGCAGACGGCGGATCTTGACGCATGAGGCGTTGAAACGCTGCCAGTCGTTGACGAGCCATCCTGATTGGCGCACCGGCGAATCAATCATCCACAGATACGAGCTGAACGCGACGAGGCCGCCGAGCGTCATGTTGCCTTTCAGGACAAGGAAGCCGCCAAGCGCGATCGTGATGAGCTGCAGCGAGAAGCCGAGGCCGTCGAGCCATGGCATGTAGCGGCGCGTGTTACGTGCCATGTCCATGTTGCGTTCCATGTAGTCGTCGTTGCGTTCGTCGAATTTCTCCGTCTCGTAGTCTTCGCGCACGAAGGCCTTGACGACGCGGTTGCCTTCGATGTTCTCCTCGACCATCGAATTCATCGACGCGAGCGAATTGCGGATTGCGAGGAACAGCGGTTTCGCGTGCTGCGACAGCTTGCGCGTGAGCACGAAGAGGAACGGCGTGACGCAGGCGAGCGCGAGTGCGAGCCGCCAGTCGATCGACGTCATCATCGCGAGCGCGCCGACGAACATGACGACGCAGTTGATCGCCTGATAGCTCACCCAGCTGAGCAGATGGCGGATCGCGTCGGTGTCTGAGGTCATGCGGCTCATGATGTCGCCGGTGCGCGTGTGGTTGAAGTAGTTGAAGTCGAGCGTGTGCAGTTTCTCGTATTCGTCGCTGACGAGACGGAAGACGGTGTTCTGCCCGAAGCGTTCCATCCACATCGCGTTGCCGTAGTAGGCGGCATCGCGCACGATCGTGACGACGATCATCAGGATGCACAACGTGGCGAGCAGTTTGAGCTGCCGTTGTTCGATGACCTGATCGACGATGCGCGCCGAGATCAGCGGCGTGACGAGTGCCATCGCGGCGCTGACGAAGTAGAGGATGATCGCGCCGATCGCGCGCGGCAGGTCGGGTTTGCAATACGCCATGAGCCAGCGCAGGTTGCCGGCGTGTTCGTTGCGTTTCGGATTGACGTACATCGGTGGTCTCAGAGCTCCTGTGCGCTGCGGTTCACCGGAACGGATGGATAGTTCATCCGGCGAATGAAATGGTCGTCTTGCATTATGTGCACATGCCGCCGCCCATGCAAACCGGCGTCGGCGTCGGCGTGTCGGCGGTATATCGTGGTCGTTGCTGCCACACTCGGGCATCCGTCGGCGCGTTTCACCGCAGGGCACAGCGCGACCGGCGGCGGCAGGCTCGCGTGCATAATGGAATCAAAGGAAATGGACGAGGACGGATCACGATGCGGACGGCATCGGCGACCCGTGGGATTCCCACGGGCACGGAGCCGCATGCGGGCAGCATGGAGGAAAGGCGACGGCGATGACTGGCGTAGTGGAGCGAATGCTGGGTGGCGAGGAACGCATCGCGGGTCGGCTGATCCCCGACGCCGCCGGACGGTTCGTCTGGGGCAACGGCGTCATCACGATGGTGTTCGAGGCCTCGGACGCCGCACCAGTGCGGCTCGTCGGCCTGTCGGGACGCGGCATGTCGCCGGTCGACGCGAACATCCCCGGCGAACCCGACGCGCAACCGATCGTCGAACTGCGCTCGTCGATCGACGGCGGCGGCGACAACCGTCTGCAGCTCGCCGCCTCGGCCGCAGGACTCAAACTGCGTTTCGTCAAGGCGCTGCTCGTCTCGCCGCCGGCCGACGAAAGCATGGGCAGCGGCCCGAACGCCAAGCCGATGGACGCGCTCGCGATTGTGCAGCGTGACCCGAACGGCAACGGTCCGCTCGTCATCTCCGTGTTCAAGACGCGCACCGGCCTGAGCGCCGTGCGCACCTATACGATGCTGCACAACGACGACGAATACCCGGTCGAGGCTGTCTCGTCGATGAATGTGACGTTGCCGCTCGCGGCCGCGCGTCTCGACGATGCGCAGACGCTCATCTACTCCGGCGAAAGCTCATGGGATCTCGAGAACGCGTGGAGCTGCCAGCCGTTGCGCGCGACGCCGTTGCGCGACCGCGACCAGCACGTCAACCCGGGCATGTCGTCGGCGCGTTTCGCGCGCAGCTCGTCGTCGACGTGGTCGACCGGCGAATACCAGCCGGCGGGCATCGTCGAAGGCTTCAGCGAGGACGTCGCCGCGCGTCCCTTCTCGTTCATGTGGCAGATCGAGCACAACGGCGCGTGGGAGTGGGAGATCGGCGAGGACGATCCGGGTATCCGCGTGAGCGCCTACGGTCCTGAATACCGCGACCATCAGTGGTTCACGATGCTCGGCGAGGGCAACGATTTCATCTCCGTGCCTGTCGCCTTCGCGATCTGCGCCGGCGACTGGCAGCGCGTCGTCGCCGAGATGACGGTGCACCGCCGCGTGCTGCGCCGCCACCACGCGGCGGCGCAGGGCCGTTCCGGGGTCTTCGACGATACGCTGCTGCGCGTTGTCTACAACGATTACATGAACACGCTGTGGGGCGATCCGACGATTGAGAAGGAGCTGCCGCTCGTCGAAGGCGCCTCGAAGGTCGGCGCCGACGTCTTCTGCATCGACGCCGGCTGGTATGACGACGAGGGCGGCGGCTGGTGGGACATGGTCGGCGAATGGCAGCCGTCCTGCGACCGTTTCGGCACCGTGCGCCTCGCCGGACTCATCCACGACATTCAGGCGCACGGCATGATCGCGGGCCTGTGGCTCGAACCGGAGGTCGTCGGCGTGCGTTCGCCGATCGCCAAGGAGCTGCCTGACGACGCGTTCTTCTGCCGGCACGGGCGCCGCGTCGCCGACCAGGGTCGCTACCATCTCGATTTCCGTTCGCCGGTGGCGCGCGAACATGCGAACGCGACCGTCGACCGTCTCATCGACGAATTCGGCATCGGCTATTTCAAGTTCGACTACAACACGATGCCGGGCGTCGGCACCGACGTGCACGTCGACTCGGTCGGTGAGGGGCTGCTCGAACACTGCCGCGCCGTGCAGGACTGGATCGACGACGTGCGCCGCCGCCATCCCGAGGTCATTATCGAGAACTGCGGCTCGGGCGCGATGCGCGCCGACTATGCGATGCTCGGCCGACTCGATCTGCAGTCGACCTCCGACCAGGCCGATCCGCTCGTCTACGCGGCGATCGCCGCCGGCGCAGGCATGACGGTCCTGCCCGAACAGCAGGGCAACTGGGGCTACGCGCAGGAGGAGATGGACGACGAGAAGGCCGTCTTCACGCTGACCGCCGGCATCCTCGGGCGTCTGTACCTGTCCGGATTCATCAACCGCATGGATCCGATGCGCCTCGCGCTTGTACGCGACGCCGTCGCTCTGCACCGCAAGGTGCTCGACGAACAAGGCCATGTGATGCCGTGGTGGCCGTACGAACTGCCCGATTTTCGGGACACATGGCTCGCCTACGGCCTGCGGCACGACGAACGCATCTCGAAGGACCTGTACCCGGAGGTCGCCGGCATCATCGGCGAACACGGCCACCGCGAATACCTCGCTGTGTGGCGGCGCGGCGGCATCAGCTCGATGTACCTGAACCTCGGCGAAGGCGCGCACATCACGCAGGTCTTCCCCGACCCGGCGCATCCGGAACACGCGCCGAGCGCGAAACCATGGACGATCGAACAAGTCGATCCGCAGACGGTGTGCCTGACGGTTGCGAACGACGACGTGCCATCGGCGCGCATCTTCGCGGTGACCTACGACGACGCCGGCAAGGAATCGGAATCGGAAGGTGCGAGCAGGGCATGAGCAAAAAACACCGCGACCGCAACTGGGCGCCCGCGCCGCCGGCGTTGCCCGCCGATGCGCAGGTCATCGACAACCACACGCATGTCGCCTCCGTCGTGCCGTTCTCGCAGGCGATGAGCCATGAGGCGCAGGAACGCGGACAGGACCCGGTGCCCATCTACAGCGTCGATGAACTGCTCAAACAAGCGGCCGCCGTCGGCGTCGAAGGCGTCATCGATTCCGGCTGCGAACTGCCCGACCTGATGACGGCCGTCGACATGGCGAGGGAACACCCCGGCGTCGTGCACGCGGCCATCGCGATCCACCCGAACGAATCGGTCCTCCACGGCCATCGCGGCGCACCCGGCCCCGACGGACTGCCGGTGCGCTACAAGCCGTGGCACGACGTGAGCGTCGACGACGCGATCGCCGAAGTGCACCGCATCGCCGTCACCTACCCGAAGCAGGTCGTCGCGATCGGCGAAACCGGCATGGACCTGTTCCGCACCGGCGTAAGCGCGAAGGAGCTGCAGCGCGACGCGTTCCGCGCGCACATCGCGCTCGCGAAGGAACTCGACCTGCCGATGCAGATTCACGACCGCGACGCGCACCGCGACGTCATCGAAACGCTGCTCGCCGACGGCGCGCCGCGCAAAACCGTCTTCCACAGCTATTCGGGCGACGCTGAGATGGCGCAGATCGCGCGCGAGCACGGCTGGTATCTGTCGCTTTCGGGCACGTCGAGCTACAAAGGCAACGACGGCATCCGCGAATCGGCGAGGATCGTCGGCCTCGACCACGTCATGGTCGAGACGGACGCGCCGTATCTGACGCCGATGCCGTACCGCGGACGGACGAATGCGCCGTATATGATTCCATACACTTTGCAATCCCTTGCCCAATATCTTGAGATGCCGATCGAGGAGGTCGCGCGGGCGACGCGGGCGACGACACGCGAAGTGTACGGCGTGTGAGCGCGGCCGCGCAATCGGATGGATAATCGATTGCGCATAGCTGCGCAAACGGCGTCATGAAGCCGCGCGTCGGCTGTGTGATGGCACTGCGACAGTTGTGTGACACGCCGTGCGGCGGCCGTCTGGCGGCTGCGTGCGGCGGAGCGAATGACGCGGTGTAGGCGGTGGCCTCGACGATATGGGCGGCGGTATGCTGTAGGAAAACGTGGCATAAGTCGGCTTGCGTGACGCGATAGTGTTCCCTATTGCATATTTTGCAAGTGCGGATCCGCGCGGCCGAAGATAAGCGAACAACGACGGGGAGAACCCGATGATGCGGCCGGCCGGATCCTGCTCGTGAAAGGAACCGCGATGGCTGCAAAGCCGGAAGACAACGGCGAGGACACGCTGCTCAAGCGCGCCGCCCAATACACGAAAGCTCCGAAGGTCTCCCACAAGGTGCTGACCAAACAGGAGCGCGAGGAGATCCTCAAGGAGCACAAGCTCCGCCAGGCGCAGGCTGAACGCCTCGAATCGACGGGATCGTCGGGCCCTGTCGGACGCGCATGGCGTAGACTCCAATCAAGCCCCGACAAGGTGTCGCTCGCGATGGCGCTCGTCGCGCTCGGCGTCGTCTACGGCGACATCGGCACGTCGCCGCTGTACACGATGCAGACCTTCCTCTACGGGCGCGGTGGCATGGCAAACACGACCGACGAATCGGTCATCGGCATGCTTTCGCTCGTGTTCTGGTCGATGACGCTCATCACGACCGTCGAATACGTGCTCATCTGCATGCGAGCCGACAATCACGGCGAAGGCGGCATCCTCGCGCTCTATTCGCGTCTGCGCCGCTACGGCAAATGGCTCGCCGTGCCGGCGATGATCGGCGGCGCCGCGTTTCTGGCGGATTCGGTGCTCACGCCGGCGATGTCGATCAGCTCGGCCGTCGAAGGCCTGACGACGCTGCCGTGGCTCGAACGCGTCTTCGAGGAGAACTCGGGGCTCACCGAGATGATCGCCCTCGTCATCCTGCTGTGCGTGTTCGCGATCCAGTCGCGCGGCACCGAAAGCATCGGACGCGTCTTCGGCTCGATCGTGCTCGTCTGGTTCCTGTTCATCGGCGTCATCGGACTCGTGAACATGTCGGGCGACTGGAGCGTGCTGCGCGCACTCAACCCGGTGCACGGCATCACGTTCCTGTTCAGCGGACAGAACGTCGCCGGCATCGCACTGATGGGAACGGTGTTCTTGTCCATCACCGGCGCCGAGGCGCTGTATTCGGACATGGGCCATGTGGGACGCGGCAACATCTACCTGACGTGGCCTTTCGTCAACCTCGCGCTTGTGCTGTGCTATTTCGGGCAGGGCGCGTGGATCATGAACCATATCGGCGACGCCGCCTATCTGAAGTCGGTGCCGAATCCGTTCTTTGCGATGATGACGCCGAGTGTGCGCGGCGTGGCCGTCGTGCTGTCGGTGGCCGCCGGCATCATCGCCTCGCAGGCGCTCATCTCCGGCGCGTTCACAATCGTCTCGGAGGCGACCGGCCTCAACTGGATGCCGCATATGCAGGTGCGGTATCCGTCGCGCACGCGCGGACAGCTGTACATTCCGATGATCAACGCCGTGCTGTGCGTCTCGACGGTGTCCGTGCTGCTGATCTTCCATGATTCCGAGCACATCGCCGCCGCCTACGGCCTTGCGCTCACCGTCACGATGATCATGACGTCGGTGCTCGTGACCGTCTACCTGTGGCATCTGCGTTCGCGATTCGCCGCTGTGCTGTTCGCGATCGTGTTCCCGTCGATCATGGTCATGTTCTTCGTCGCGTCGATGGCGAAGTTCCTGCACGGCGGCTGGTTCACGATGCTGCTCATGCTCGCGATCCTCGGCGTCATGTACACGTGGGATCAGGGTACGATGCTCGAACGCGCGCAGCGGCGCCACATGAGCGCAAAGGAGTGCCTGCCGGTGCTGCAGCGGCTCCATGAGGATGCGGCGGTGCCGTATTATTCGGACAACATCGTCTACCTGACGAGCGATCAGGAGATGGGCCGATTCGACACGGACATCTTCTTCTCGATCTTCGCGAACCATCCGAAGCGTGCGCGCGCATGGTGGGCCGTCTCCGTCGAAACCGCCGACGAGCCGTTCACACGCGAATACTCGGTGGAGACTTTCGGCACCGATTACGTGTTCCGCGTGCGCATGCGCCTCGGCTTCAAGGTCTCGCAGTCGATTCCGGCGTATCTGCACCAGATCATGCATGATCTGCTGCGCTCGGGCGAACTGCCGAAGCAGACGACGCGCTACCCGAAGGTGGACGCCGATCCCGAGATCGGCCCGATCCGCTACGTGCTGATCCACAAGGAGCTCATGCCCGAATCGAAGGTGTCGTCGCGCGGAGCGATGGCGCTGCGCGTCAAATATACGATCCGCCATGTGGCGGGTTCGCCGATCAAATGGTTCGGTCTGGCGCCCTACGATCCGGTCACCGAAGTGCAGCCGCTCTTCCTGTCCACGGTGCGCCCGCCGCGCCTCAAGCGCATCATGTGACGGCGGCGGTGTCGGCGGCGGTGTCGGCGGCGCCATTCGGGCGCCTTTGAGGACGTCAGAACTAAAACCGATAGCGAAAATGCGAGAAACGCACGCGCGCGCAACAGGCAGCAGTTACAGTATCCACCATGTGCAGATTGCTTGGATACGCCACGAACGATGTCAACGCGAGCCTTCATCAGGTGCTTGGCATGCGCGCGTGCGCCGCGTTCCGCGATCTGAGCGTCATCCACAATGACGGCTGGGGCGCCGCGCTCATCACCGAACCGATGGCCGCCGCCCATGTGACCGACGGCGGCGCGCCGTCGCCGGAGACCGGTTCCGCGCTGTACCGCAACACAATCGCCGCCCACTACGACCCGATCTTCGACGAACTCGCGTCGGTCGGAGCGCGCAGCGCGCTGTTCCATCTGCGACTCGCCAGCTCCAACCTGCCGCTCATCCTCGAAAACCAGCATCCGTTCTTCGCGAACGGGCTAAGCTTCATCCACAACGGCGACATCTCCGACGAGCAGGGCCGCAACATCACGACGAACCGTTCATATCCGATCGACCACAGCCTCGTCCAGGAAACTGGCGGCCGTTCCGATTCCGCGATCTACTTCGCGACAGTGCTGCAGTATCTGGGCGTCGGCTACGAACTCGAGGAGGCGCTCGCGCAAGCCGTCAAGGAGCTGCGCGCCGCGTATCCGCTCAGCAGCTACAACTGCATGATCCAAAGCAAGGACACGTTCATCGCGCTGCGCGCCGAAAGCGGCGGCCCGACGCGTCAGGGCGTCGTCGACGTCTACGCGCGTTACGGCCGCGCCAACGAAGCCGGGGATTACGCGGTGCTGCGCTACCGTGACCTCGCCGGCGCGACGGACGACACGTCGCTGCGCGGCGTCGTCGTGACGAGCTCCGGTTACGCGCAGCCGGAAACGGAAGGCTGGCGTGAGCTCGGCAACAACCAGATGATCGTCGCGTCCAACCGCACCGGCGACTACCGCATCCGCGCGATCTGATCAATCTCATCAATCTGGGTAGACGTCTCATCAATCTGGGTAGGTTGGTTGATGAGGGCATGCCGCTGCCACCGCCTTTGCCTGCCGGAATACCCTGAGGGAGTGTACGGCGGGCGGCGTTACGATGACGGTATGACCGGAACGATTCCCACACTTGAGCAGATCGACGCGGTGCACCGCAAGGTTGCGCCGTCGCAGGCCGCATACGACCTCATCCACACCCACTGCGTCATCGTCGCCGACATCACGCGGCGGCTCGCGCATCGTCAGAACGCGTTGTTCATGCGACGCTGCACATTGACCGATGTGCACGCCGAGCAGGTCGACGTGCCGCCGACCGACGGTGTCGCAGGCGGACTCGTGCCGCCGCGTTACATCGACGTCGATACGGCGGTGCGCGGCGCGATGGTGCACGACATCGGCACGTATCTCGTGCTTCGGGAGAACGGTGCCAACGGCGGTCCGCTCAAATTCGGCGACAACTACATCGAACATGGACTGCTCGGCTACCGGCTGTTGCTCGACGAGGGCATCGACGAGTCGATTGCGCAGTTCGCGCGCAACCACACCGGCGTCGGACTCACCAAGGAGGCGGTCGCGCGGCAGCATCTGCCGCTGCCGCCGGACGACTACGTGCCGCTCAACCTCGAGCAGGAGATCGTCATGGTCGCCGATAAATACAACAGCAAATCGGTGCCGCCGCGCTTCCTGACGTCCGCGACCTATGCGCGCAAGGCGGCGCGCTTCGGCGAGGCCAACCGCGACGAATGGCTCGAACTCGTGCGCAAATACGGCGAGCCGCCGGTCGCCGCGCTCGCCGAGCACTACCACCAGAAGCTGACCTGAGCGCGCCAGCTGATCTGGGCATGGCACGATACACGAACCGCCCGAACGATCATCGAAGATCGTTCGGGCGGTTCCGCGTGATGCCGCTGTTGTCAGAGTCGGCGGGGCTGCTCAGCGCAGATCGATTGTCTCGTCGAGCTGAGCGGCGACCTGCGGGTCGGCGGTGACGACGATGACGGTGCGCGCCTTCGTGTCGGTGTGCAGTTGCGCGCACAGCAGATCGAGGATCGTCGTCGCGTCGTCGCCGTCGAGCGCGGCCGTCGGTTCGTCGGCGACGATGATGTCCGGATCGGTCGCGATCGCGCGGGCGACGGCCACGCGCGACGCGTCGACGGCGTCGAGATCGCGCACGCGGGTGCGCGCGTGATCGGCAGTCGCAATCGCGGCGGAATCATCGGCGGAATCGGCGGTGTCGGAATCGGCGGAATCAGTGAAGCCGACGGCACGCAGCAGGTCCTGCGCGACGACCGGGATCGGCTTGAGGAAGTTGCGGCCGGACGCGTCCATCGTATAGATGAGGTTGTCGGCGGCGCTCAGCTCGCGGCGCAGCGGCCACATCGCGAGGATCGCGCCGATGCGGTGGCCGCGCAGCTCGAGCGGGCTGAGATCGGCGAAGGACGTCGTCTTCGTCAGCACGCGGCCGCGCGTCGGCATCAGGAAACCGGTCAGCAGCGCGACGAGCGTGTTGTGCCGGCGGTCGTCGTCACTGTCGACGAGGATGCCGTAGCTGCGGCTGGCTTCGCAGCGCAATGTCAGATCGTCCCAGATGTGTTCGTGGGTCTTGCGGTCGTCGACGCCGACGCCGTCGAAGGCGAGCATCGGATAGGCGCGGAACACGGCGTCGTCGGCGTCGCTGTGACGGCTCTCCTTGTCGAGCGTCGCCGACACGGACGCCGATACCGACGCCGCGTCATCGGCGGTGGGGGAGGTAGTTGCGGCGGTCGCGTTTCCGGCGTCATCGGTCGTGTCGGTCGTATCGCCATCAGTCGCGGCAGTGGTGTCATCGGCAGTAGTGTCGGCGGAGTCGTCGAGTTCCTCGGCGAGCTCTTCGATGCCGCTCGTGCCGTCGATCGAGATTGCCGGCGCATCGTCATAATCGATTGTGTAAGCGATGCTCGTCGTGCCGCCGTCGGTCGTTTCGTCGGCGTCCTTCGCGGGCGTCGTCGTCTGTTCGTCGGTCATGCCTGCTCCTTTTCCGTCGTCGATGCCGTGTCGTCGTGATCATCCGCGTCATCATCCGTGCGATCATCCGCGCTGTCCTCGTCGTCGCGCGTCAGATACGGCGACGCGAACAGTTGCGCGGTCGGGAACGCGGCGACGCGGATGCCGGCGATCGCCGCGAGCACAAGGCAGCCGATGACGCTGATCCAGATGAGGTTCCACACGAGCGCGCCCGGCAACGTGAAGCTGTGGCCGTCGACGAAGTTGCCGGCGAGCGGATTCGCCGTGCAGCAGCCGACGATCAGACCGATCGCGGCGCCGAGCAGCGTCGGCCACAGGATTTCGTTCATGAACTGCCATGCAAGGCGCCCCTTCGTGACGCCCACCTGCAGCGCGAAGCCAATTTCCTCGCGACGCGGCAGCACCTGCAGCAGCGTGAGCGCAAGCAGCAGCGCGCCGCCGATCGACCACAGCGCAATCAGCATGAGTCGGGTGTTCGCTGCGAGCGAGTCGAGCGGCTTGAGCGAACGCTCGTACTGGTCGATCGTCGGCGAGGACAGTCGGTAGCCGCTCGGCAGTTTGACGTCCTTGACCGCCTGCTTGAAGGCGTTGTACTGGGCGATGCCCTGGAACATGAACACGACGTTGACGTCGGGGCGCTGCCAGCCGGAGGCATCGAGCGGGTCAAGATCGTCGGCGGCGAAGGAATAGTAGGTCGTGTAGAGCACGTTGTCGCGCACGTATTTCGCGAACTGCGCACTGCCGGAGGCCGGATCGGTGTATTCGTACAGGCCGCACACCGTGTAGTTGTAGGTCGTTTTCGCGTCCTTCGCGTTGCCGAGCGTGACCTTGTCGCCGACCTTGATGCCGTTCTTGTCGGCGAGCGACTTCGACATGATGAGATCGTGGCGGGTGACGTCCTCGTAGCCGAGTCCCTTGCCGTCGACGATCCGGTAGCTGCCGTAGCTGTTCGCGGCGACGGCCTGCTCGCTCAGGTAGGACTGCAAGGTGAAGTCGCCGCCGGTTTCGTCGGCGTCGACGTCCGCCTGCTGCGCTCCGGCGACCGGCTTGAGTTTGCCGTCGCCGCGCACCGGCACCGAATCGATGAGCGTGTAGCCGAAGGTCGCGTTCTTCTCGTTGGCTGCGGCGCCGATGCCGTTGTAGGCGTCCCACGTCATGTAGTTCTTCGTCGAATCGGCGTTGTCGCCCTGCGCCTGCACCTTGCTCAGGTCGCTTGGCGTGAAGACGCCGAGCGGTGCCAGCTGGTCGTAGCGTGCGCCATGCGCCTCGTTGTACTCGTGCAGCACGGCCACGCCGAAGGCCGACCAGAGGGTGACCAGCAGGCTGACGATGAGCGTCAGCAGGTTCCTCCAGGGGTGACGGCGCAACGCGGACCATGCGTTCTTCGCAACGAACATCCGTTGTCTCCCGTTGATTGTTCCCGATGTGCGCGCGCCCGCTGGGGCCGTGCACGTTCACTACCGTGATTGTATCTAGCAAGGCGGTCTGAACAATGCCTGAATGGCCGCGGCTTCGCGCACGGTGAGCGTCGCGATGTGCGTATCCACATTCGCCGTCGCATTGTGGATGACACGCCCGCTGTCCACATATCCACAATCGTTTGTGCGGCGGTGGCGGCGCAGCCCGGCGGCATGCGAGGGTGGACGTGGGACGTCGGCGATGGCCGCCGACGGTGTGGTAGCCGCATCCCGCGGCGGTAAGGAGCACCCATGCGCGATACCTACACCTTCGATTCCGAGGCGTTTCTAGCGACGCTCGCCGCGCTGACCTCGCGTTTCGAACAGGTCGTCGCATCGTCAGCGCTGTCGTTCGACGGCATCGACGACGACGCCAACCCGATCCAGCATCCGGAACGCCGCGACGACGGCGTCGCGCCCGCCCGTGTCCTCTTCGACGATGGAAGTTCGGCTGACGGAAGTTCGGCTGACGATATCAACGTCGTCGACGATGGTCAGTCGTGCGACGAACGCGGCGTCGTGCGCGAACGGATGCGCAACAGCGAAGGGAAGGTGGACGCGCGCATTCTCGAACTCGCGACGGAATTGTTCGGCGGCACCTGCTGGGCGTCGCTCATCGGCGTCGCGTCCCTTGGTTTCGACGATGCCATCGTCGACGTGGCGCGCGCATTCATGCTGCACACGGCGCGCTGCGTGCGGCGCAATGGTTTGGCTGTCTGGCTGCACGGCCTCATCGCCGACGCGTCGACGGCGAAACTGCTCGGCAAACCAAGCCCGATGATGCCGATGACGATCCGCCCGATGAGCCGCATCCAGATGCACCGCTGGGTCAGCTCCGACGCCGCACACCGCTACGGTACGAACAAGCAGCGCCGCGAGGACATCGACGAATACCGCAAGCAGGCGTATCGGCTCACCGCATACAGTCTGCTGCGCTGGGGCTCGCCGATCGACGAATGCAACCATATCGCGTCGCTGATGCTGTCCGATCCGAAATTCGGCGTCAGTCTGCTGCGGCAGGACCCGAATCTGCTGCTGCAGGGCGTTGCACCCGACTGCCGAGTCAGCCGCGCGCTCGCGTATCTGCGGCATCTGCATGTGCAGGCCGATCTCTACTACGCACGCGCCGTGCAGCGCCATTGGGATCTGCCGCAGCTCGACCCGGCCAACCATACCGAGGCGACGGCGGCAATGGATCGGCGATATCTCTACGACGCGCATCGACTCGTCATTTCCTACCGCGCATTATGGGACCGCGCCGTGCCGAAAGCCGACGCCGTACTCTCGGAGGTCATGCAGACGCAGGAGTATCCGCGCATGAAGCTGTGGGAGAACCCGGTGTATCTGCGTGACGTGGCGCGTTCGCTCGTCGGCGCGTCGCTCGCCGCCGACCTCGTCGAAGGTTTCGAGGCGCGCGACGTGCAGCGTTTTGAAGTGGGCGTCGCGAGGCTGCGCACCGTGACGAAGATGGTCGACACAATGACATTGCTGCTGATGCCGATCGCACTGTCCGACTCGCATGAGCCGAAATGGGCGCAGATGAACCGTGGCGGCTACCGTTCGCGCACGCAGGCGTGGCGGCTGTACTGCGACGTCGGTGCCGATCTCGCGCTCATCGTGCTCGGCCGGATCGACCGCGGCGACGACCGCTACCGCGCCGAGGCCGCCGCCGCGCTGATGCAGCTCGACGTGCAGGCCTACTGCGAGATGACGATTCCGCTGTTCCAGCCGCAGCAGGTCGACGCGGAGAGAGGGAAGGCGGGGAAGAAGATGGGCGAGGCTGCGGCGGCGGTTGACGGTGCGGCGGCGGAATCGGCACGTCGTGGCATCTCGGACGGTGAGGATACGGCGGCTGGCGCAGTCAGGGAGATTGGTGAGGTCGCGGTCGGTGAGGTCGGGGTCGGTGAGGTCGCGGCTGACGCTGACGAGACGCTCATCGCGGCACTGAGACGAATGCGATGAGGTGGACGTCGTCGCCTGACGTCCACCTCATCGATCATCAATCATCAGTCATCGTGCGCATCGTCGTGCCGCCGCTGCCAGCGGCGCGACGATCACTCGCAGGCGATGCCGTCGCCGTCGCGGTCGAGCTTCGGCGCATAGCCGGGGTCGCCGCGGTGCAGCGGCGCCTTGCCAGCGGCGCGCACGGCCGCGCAGTTCTTGTAATAGACGTTTGCGTCCGACTCCGTGGCAGGTTCGTACGTCTGTTCCTGAGTCTGCGCGGGCGCGGGAGCCGGCGTGGCGGTCTGCGCGGGTTCCGGAGTCGCCGTCGGCTCCGGGGACTGCGCTTCGATCGGCGTGATGACGCCGCCGTCGGTCGGCACCTGCTGTGTCGGGCAGCTCGACAGCACGTTCTTCATCGCGTCATGTTCGCCCTGCGTCACCCACAGCTCGTACTTCTTTTTGACACCGATCTGACGGGCGACGTATTCGCAGCGGAACGACTTGTTCGCCGGCAGCCACGTCGCCGCATCGCCATCGCTCTTCTGCTGATTGGCGGGGCCATACACGGCGAGCAGGTTGTACGGGTCGTTTGCGAACTGCGTGCGCGTCGCCTCGCTCAGCTGTTGCGCGCCGGTCTGCCACGCATTGCTCAACGCCACCACGTGATCGATTTGCACGGCCGTGCTCGTGTCCTGGCCGCGCGTGAAATCGATGCGCTTGCCGGTGTACGGGTCCTTGAGCACGCCGGTCGCGACGACGCAGTCATGCGTATTCGCCTTGTACGTCTTGTCGGACATGTCACGGTTGAGGATGTCGTTGCGCGTGTCGCAACCGTTGTGATCGACGTCGCTCCACGCAGGGCCGAACTGGTCACGCGAATAGCCGGTCTTCGGCGCGCGGCCCTTGACCGGCAGCTGTTCGAGCACGTCGAGCGCGCTGCCTTCCGGCACCTTCAGGTCGGCGTCGGCGTCGGCATTGGCGGAGGCGGACGGTGATGGCTTCTCATCGGACGAGCCGTCATCGGCGACCGACTGGTTGCGCTTCGTCTCGCTCGACGATGCCGAACTCGGCGCATCGGATGCGGACGGCGTCGAAGTCGAACACGCGCCGAGCGACAGCAGCAGGCCCGCGCTCGCGAGCAGCGCGATGGATTTACGGAACACGTCGGCGGACATGATCATTCCCTTCTGAATCATCTGATTGAACGTATGCTGGTGCGGATTCGGGCGCGCGGCGGTGGAATCCGCGAATATGCTACCGGTGCCAGTGTAGAAGATATATCAGTATATGAGTCGCGGACGTCCACGTTCTCCATCGATCGTTCACAGCGGGAGCGGCGATGTGCCGCGGGATTGGCCGTCGAGATTGTAGAATCGTCGCAACGGATCAGCGGGGAAACGGTGAAAGGGGAGATGATGTTCGAACATCAGGCATTGCTGCGGCCGGCGATCTATGGTGTCGCGGTCGGCGACGCGCTGGGTGTGCCGTACGAGTTCATGGCGCGCGGCAGCTTCCGCTGCACGGATATGGTCGGCTATGGCTCGCATCGGCAGCCGGCGGGCACATGGTCGGACGACACGAGCATGACGTTGGCGACCGTCGATTCGCTGCGGCGGGGCGGCGGCCGGATTGACGTGGATGACATGCGCCATCGCTTCGTCATGTGGCTGCGTGACGGCATGTACGCAATCGACGGCAACGTGTTCGACTGCGGCATCACCGTGCGCGAGGCGCTGCGGCGGGGCGTCGGGCGTGACGGCGAACGCAGCAACGGCAACGGTTCGCTGATGTGCATCCTGCCACTCGCGTTCACCGATGCCACCGACGACGAGGTGCGCGCCGTCTCCGCGATCACGCATGCGCATGCGACGAGCATGGACGCGTGCGTCGCCTATGTGTATGCCGCGCGCGCCCTGCTCAACGGCGCCGATCCGCGCGAGGCGGCGTCGACGGCCGGATATGCGGATATTTGGGAACAGCCGGTTTCGGCGATTGAATCGACCGGCTATGTGCTGCACACGCTGCCGGCGGCGTTGTGGTGCCTGACGACGACCGGCAGCTACGCCGACTGTGTGCGTGCGGCCGTCAATCTGGGTGAAGACACCGATACGACAGCCGCTGTCGCAGGAGGGCTGGCCGCGATACAGTATCATGGCGGCTCTGGCGACGTACCGCGGGATTGGCTTGAGCGGCTGCGCGGCAGGGAGATCATCGAATCCGTGCTGCCGGCGTGAGAGGTGCGGGTGCCGCGGGTCGGTTCGTCGACACCGTCGGCGTTTCGGCCCGGAATCTGGCTGTTTTGCGGGTCGGATCGTCGAGCATGGCGACAGGTCGCCCCGTAGCGGGTCAGTTTGTCGGGCCAGTCGACGATTCGCCCCGGAATCCGGCTGTTCCACGGGGCGGATTGTCGGCCGTGTCGACGGAACGACCCGGAAATGGGCTGTTTTGCGGGTGGGGTTGTCGACGCAGTCGACGGAACGAGACGGGATGCGTTCCGGAAATGGGGGTTGAAACGACTGAGGGGCGCAGTTCGGGTTGAACTGCGCCCCTCAGTCATGCAACCTGGTCGTCGGGCCGGAACCACATGGATCCGGGCTGCCTTACTTGGCGAGCTGGTTGTCCAGGCGGTGCAGGAAGGCGGCCATGTCCTGGCGGACGACCGGGCTCATGCCACGGAACTCGCGTGCGTTGCCGACCTTCCAGCCCTCGGAGATGCCCGAGCCGGCCAGCCATGCGATGTCGTCGGCATGTGGCGTCTTGCCCGGATCGGTGAACTTCACGTCACGGAAGTCATACTTCGGCGTCACGCCGCCGTCTTTGCCGCCCAGCTTGGCGAGCCGGCGCAGGAACGCGGCCATGTCCTGGCGTACGACCGGGCTCATGCCACGGAACGTGGACGATCCGTCCTTCTCCTTCCAGCCGGTGGAGATGCCGGCGTGGGCGAGCCACAGGATGTCCTCGGCGTGCGGCGTGCCACGGTTGACGTCGCGGAACGTGTTCCAATCAGCCGCCGATGGCTTCCACGTCTTGGCGTCGCCGATGCCGCGCTTGACCGCCTCACGACGCAGGAACGCCGCCATATCCTGACGGTAGACGCGCGTCATGCCTTCGAAGCGCGTCGTGCCGTCGCTGTTGGCATATCCTTTGGTGATGCCTGAATCGGACAGCCAGTTGATATCGGCCTCATGCGGCGTCGACGCCGAGACATCGGTGAAACGGTAGACGGTGAGGTCGCCGGACCAGCTGCGGCCGGTACCGGAATCGAACACGACATGAGCGGTGCCCGGGCCGACGGCCGTGAGTTCATAGCCGTTCGCCGTAATCGCATTGGTGTTCTCGGAGGTCCACTCGCCCATGATGAAGGGGTCAATCGGGGCATAATACGCGCCCTGTGGGTTCCATGCGTCCCGGCTCGCCCACAGCGTCACCGGAGTCGTCTTGCCCACGGCGAAGTGGCTCGGCAGGCCATCGAACTGCGCGGTCCGTGCGACGTCGTCGCTCACGCCCATCGGCAGCATGTAGGATCCCCTGAGCTTGAGCGGCGTCGTATCGCCGTTGCCTCCGTTGATTTCGCCGGCGGCCACGCCGTTGATCATCGCGAAGCTCATGTTGGCGGAGCCCGGATCGATGATGCTCATGTAGTGGCCGTAGTCGTTCTCGGTGACGCTTTCGCCGTTGGTATGGCGGATGTAGTTTGATTTCTCGCCCATCCACAGGTCGAAGGCTGCGGAGAAGTTCGTGTTCCACTGGAACGCGAGCACTTCGCCGTAGGAGCTCTTGCCGTCGACGGTCGCGGTCCAGATGTTGGAATCGTTGCCGGTGCGCAGATGATTCAGCGTGTACGTCGATTCCAATGCGCGCTGGATGGCGATGCGCTCCAACGTGTTGTCCCACTTCGGGGAGAGATAGGTCTCCTTGCTCATGTTCTTCTCACGCAGCCACTGCTGTACGGTCACGTAGTTGCCGCTGCTGTTGCGGAACTTGACGCGCGAATCGTTGTAGGCGTCCTCGCGCCACTTGCGTAGACTCTGCTTGGCCTGCGTGTACACGGCGTCTTGCTGCAGCTGCACAAGAGCGACGCCGATGACGCCTTCGCCGAGCTCGACGTTCAGATCGTAATAAGCGGCGTCCTGACTGCGCGACTGCTGCGGCTCGTCGGATTGCTCGAGCAGCAGGTCGGCATCCAGCTGCGCCTGCTGCGAGCGTGCGCGCATCGGCCCCTGCCCGGTGATTTCGAATTGCGGCTCCCAATTTTCGACGTCGGTCGCCTGAGCCGTGACGGGCATCATCGTGCACAGCATTGCCGCGGCCAATGGCGCGCTGATCCAGAGCAGTCCCTTCCTTGTTCCATCGGACATGATGGTGCTCCTCTCTTCTCCTTCTTGTATTGTTCCCATGATTCGTCCCCATTGAAGAATCATGATATTGATTGTATCGATAGTCGCCATTCGTCCGCAACCGCATGTCGCGCACTAGCATGGCATCGCCATGCCGGCAATATTATTTTACTTTGCCGGTGCAGCTATGCTACGCTGAGCGAGGGGAACAAAGACATTCCCCATTGGAATTTCGACGTGTGAAATTCCGTTCTGCAACAACAAAGAGCAGTAAGAGAAGAAGAAGGGAGAGCAGTATGAAAACCGCTGCAATAACTCGCGCCACACGACGCGCCCTCGGCATCGCATTGGCGTCGGCGCTGATGATGATCCCCTGCACGACCGGCATCGCCGCCGAAACCAGCGTCCCAATCGACGCGGCGCATTTCCCGGACCCGGAGTTTCGTGCTGTAATTCAGCAGAACGATTCAGATGCCGATGGAAAGCTCAGCTCATCCGAGTTAGAAAACACGTGGGATATCGATGCTGGTTGCTATGGCGATGACTCCTGCGGGAATATCACATCCGCTGCCGGCATCGAGTATTTCCCTAACCTTGCCTATCTGGACCTCAGTGGCAATCAACTGAAATCCATCGACCTGAGCCACAACACCGCACTCAGATCTCTGGATCTCAACAGCAATCAGCTCTCTTCGCTGGACCTGAGCCAGAATACCGAGCTCACAAGCCTGCGGCTCTACAGTAATCAGCTGCGTTCGGTGGATTTGAGCCATAACACCGCACTCTCAGACCTGGTTCTCTACAGCAATCAGCTATCCTCGCTAGATCTGAGCCGCAACACAGAACTCACGTATCTAGATCTCAACAGCAATCAGCTGTCCTCGCTGGATGTGAGCCGCAACCCTGAGCTCACAGACCTGGTTCTCTACGACAATCAGCTGTCCTCCCTGAACCTGAGCCGCAACACCAAGCTCAGGAGCCTCCCTGCCAGTGGCAATCAACTGAAATCCATCGATCTCAGCCACGCTCCCGCGCTCTACGAGTTGTCGCTTTCGGATAATCAACTCACCTCCATCGATCTCAGCCACAATCCCGCGCTTTACGAGTTGTTCGCCAGCGGCAACCGACTCACTACCGTGGATGTGAGTCACAATGCGGCGCTCAAAACATTGGCTCTCCAGGACAATCTGCTTACTCATTTGAATCTGGAAGGCGCTTCCAAGCTTGATTATCTGGACCTTGGAAATAACTCCATATCGACCATAGACCTCAGTCACAATCCCGCACTCACATCACTGAACTCGGAAAACAATCTGTTGACATCCATTGACCTCAGCTGCAACACTGCACTTGAATCGTTGAACGCGGCGGACAACCGACTGACTTCCATCGATCTCAGCCATAACACCGCACTTGATTATCTGAAGCTCAGCAATAATCAACTAACATCTGTGAATCTGCTTCCTAACACTAAACTTGTTGATTTGTACCTCGATAACAATCGGTTGTTGTATCTTAGTGATATCGCGGAATCCGTTCAATTCTGGGATTTCGCTGATCAGCAGTTTGGCCCCGTGACTGACGTTTCGCTGGATCTGGCGAAGGCGGCACCCGGAATCGATGTGTCGCGCATCTCGAATGTGCAGGATGGCGCTTTGCAGGGCAGTGCCCTGACGCCGACGAACCCCGAAGGCATTGTTTTCTACGACTACCAGTTCAGTGATGCATATGATCCGATGACGGTGGAGATTGATTTCGAGGTTCCCTCGCATACCGTTGTCTTCGATACGAACGGCGGTATCGGTGATACGACGGTTTCGGTCATCTCCGGCGATACAGTCGATGAGCCTGATACGCCGACGCGCGACGGCTACACCTTCGACGGCTGGTATACGGCGAAGGCCGGCGGCAGCAAATACGATTTCAGCAAGCCCGTCACCGGTGACCTGACGTTGTATGCGCATTGGACCGTGAAGACCGCTCCCACGACGATCACGTTCCGTGATGTGTCGTCGTCGACGCCGCATCATGAGGATATCCAGTGGCTGGCGGACAACGGCATCTCGACCGGTTGGAAGATGGCCGACGGCAAGTACGAGTTCCGTGGCATGAGCGCGGTCGTGCGTCAGGACATGGCCGCGTTCCTGCGCCGCGAGGCGGTCAAGCGCGGCATCTCGGATGCGAAGACGTGGAAGCCGTCGGCGGCTGATTGGAACACGTTCAAGGATGTCAACCGTGGCACGCCGCATGCCGAGGACATCCTGTGGCTTGCGCATGCGGGCATCTCGACCGGTTGGAAGGAGTCGGACGGCACGAGCACGTTCCGTGGCATGAGCCCGGTCGTGCGTCAGGACATGGCCGCGTTCCTGCGTCGCTTGGCCAAGCTGGGCAAGAAGGACGGCGGCGTGACTCCGAAGACGGACTTCACTGACGTGTCGAACGCCACACCGCACGCCGACGACGTGCGCTGGCTGGGAGGCTCTGGCATCTCCACCGGCTACCGCAATGCGAACGGTACGTGGAGGTTCGAAGGCATGACGAGCGTCTACCGCCAGGACATGGCCGCCTTCCTGCATCGTCTGGACAACCAGCTCGCCAAGTGATGCATCGTCGCCACTGGGTCACTGCCAGCTGTGGCCACCAGCGCGGCATATGAAATGTCCGCACGGCTCCGAGTTCAATAACACTCGAAGCCGTGCGGACATTCTGTGTCAGCGTATTGCTTACTCTGACCTATGCGGAGTGGCACTCATGCATTGTCGCGCACGAGCACAATCACATCGTGATTGATGCGATCTGTTTCTTCGTCTGCGAGCATCTCATCAATGGTCATCCACTTGCAACGATGGTCGCCGACGTCGAATGGCCCGTCAACAGACCAAGAATCCGGCAGCGCGGAGACGACTCCACGGTAGATGCGGTAATCATAATGCCGCATCTCATCGTGTTCCGTCGAATACTTGGTGCTCTCCCCGTTCGTCTTGTACTCAATCATGCAATCATCTTGCGGAACCTTGAACTCGGCATGAAGATAGTTGCGAAGGTCACGTTCGTCATCCGGAACGCTCGGAGTGGAGCGACGGTTCGGGAAGAACCAGCACTTCCATTTCGTGTCCCAATACACCAGATACTTGTTAGAATCGGAGATGCCGGGCTGTGTGATTGCGATTATTGAGCTGGCGATGACATTCATTCCGGCAATCTCCTTGAATAACTGCTTCGTGGTGTAAGGCTTGCGAATGACTCCTGCAATGCCATATATAGTAACAATGGCCCCCAGCACGTACATTGGAATCTTCCACCAGAGATAGTTCATGACCACTGCAGATGCCACATAGAACACACCCGTGATGATCGTGAGCGCGCTCTCCAAACGTGGGGCGATGCCGATAAAGTTGCGGCGCTTGGCCAGCACCGTCTCCAAATCGTTCTCGCGAATCATCAGCATCATGCGTCACCATCTTACAGAGTTACAGACTTACAAACGAATGTGGCGCGCCATACAGCGGTGCGACCTGCTGGCGGATCTCGTTGCGGTACATGAACCGCACGTCGGGGTCGGTGAAACCAGGCCCCGGCGCGGGGATGTCCCGCTGACCGATGTACGTCTGCGTCCAACGCGAGCCCATGCGCAGCACCGCCTCGTGCTTGACGTCGTAGTAGCCTTCCTGCACGGCGATGAACGAACCCGAGCATCCGCGCGCCGCCGCGAGCAGATGCGGATGGTAGCGCGTCGACAGCCATCGCTGTCCGGCCTGCGCCGGGAATCCGCGTTCGAGCAGATCCTGCATCGGATACAGCCACGGCTGCCATCCGTGTTCGGCGAGCATATGCATCGCGTCCTGCGAATCGTAGGGGATGCATTCGACGACGCCGATGCGTTCGCCCCGCGGGACGTCCCACGCTTCGAGCACGGCGACCATATGTTCGAGCAGCGCCTTCGGGTCACTGACCAGATCGAGCTGCATGCATACCATCGTTTGCGGCAGCGGCGCGTCGTCGGGCAGATAAACGCCTTCCAACGCGTTGACGAAGCAGTCGTCGGGTGCGAGCGTCGTCGTCCGGTGTTCCGGGTCAATCGCGTCACGGCTCGGCACGTCACGGCATGAGAACGCCGTGATATCGCGTGCAATCGCCGCCACATAGGCGCGGTCGCGCTCCTCGAGCGGTTCGAGTCCGACGCCGCTGACGACTGCGGGTATGTTGTGCTGCTGCGCCCACTGCGCTGCGCTCAACCGTGCGAGATTCGCGTTCCAGAAGCTGCGCATGTAGCCACCGCCGATGATGTGCAGATCCTGCGTGCGCTCGTTGAGCAGCCGTATGCCGGCGGCGTAACGTGCCGCGTAGCCTTCGTCGTCGAGCGCCCGCGTCATCTCTGCACCGATTGCCGTGACCGGAATCGACTCGATCGGCGTCGATGCGCGTTCGTCGTCGGGCAGCGCTTTGAACAGCCGTTCGCGGTCGACGATGCATAGCTGCGCGATCGTGTCGACGACGGTGAGCTTCGGGTGCAGTCCATAGAGGATCGCGGCCGCCGGTCCCGCGCACAGGCAATCGAAGATCACCGGGACCTCCGGATCGACCTGCGCGAGGTATTTCACCCATTCGCGCGCGATGAGCTCGTCACCGTAGTTCGGGAAGCCGGCTTCGCCGATCAGATAGTGCGCGCGCGACCGCCGCGCGAGTTCCGCCTCCGACGGCGGCGTGATGCCGTTGTGCCGGTTGTACATGCGCGTGACGCCGTTCCAGAACGTGCGTTTCGCATCCGCCCATAGGTGCAAGCCGGTGCCGCTCATGTCGACTCCTTATTTAGTCTATTGTTGACTTATTGTTCGGTGCGTTCCTGCGCATGCTCGTGCGCGCGCTGTTCGGCGGCCGCGGTTTCGGCCTCCTGCTCGCTGATCGGCGTGATCGACAGCGCACGGTTGTTGATCAGCGCGTAGTTCGTGTTGCGTGGGTCGCGGATCACGAAAGTGCACGCGTTGTCGTCCAACGCAACGGCGACGGCGTCGGTCATCGCGTCGTCGCCGGGGATCGGCGTGCGTAGTGACGTGATAAGCCTGAACTCGCCGTTGTTGAACAGGTCGAGCGGCATCTCGAAGTACACGGTGTGGTGGCCGGGCTCCGTCAGATGCATCTGCGGATTGCGCGCGCCGGTGTCGAAGGTGATGCCGCCGCGGCGGATGTCGTGCAACGCAATCGCCAGATAGAAGTCGTCGGTTTCGTCGAAATCGTATTCGACGGCGAAACGGAAGACGTCGTCGCTCGTCAGCATCAGCGGGGAGACGCCGTAGGTGCGCAGCAGCGGGCAGCGTTCGTTGAGCCCGTTCGGATACTCCTCACGTCCATGTGCGCGCGCCTCCTGTTGCTTGCGCTTGTTCTCCTCCTGCGCGGCTTCGAGATTCGCGAGCGTGTAGCTTTCCGACACCGTTTCGCGATCGCCGATCGCGGCGACCTCGCCGTTCTGAATGAACATCGCGCGCGTGCAGTAGCGTTTGACGGCGCTCATGTCATGCGTGACGAGGATGACGGTTTTCGTCGGATCCTGCCGCACCTTCGTGAAGTAGTCGTCGCATTTACGCTGGAATGCCTCGTCGCCAACGGCGAGCACCTCGTCGAGCACGAGGATGTCGCCCTGCGCCTTGATCGCCACCGAGAATGCGAGACGCACCTGCATGCCGCTCGAATAGTTCTTGAGCTTCTGATCCATGAAGTCCTCGAGCTCGGCGAATTCGACGATGTCGTCGTACATCGCGTCGACCTCCTCGGGCGTGAAGCCGAGCAACGCGCCATTGAGATAGACGTTCTCGCGGCCGGTGAGCTCCGGGTTGAAACCGACGCCGAGTTCGATGAACGGCACGAGCTTGCCTTCGACATGCACCGAGCCGCTGTTCGGATAGTAGATCTGCGAAATGATCTTGAGCAGCGTCGACTTGCCACCGCCGTTGCGGCCGACGATGCCGAAGAACTCGCCGCGGTGCACCTGGAACGTCACGTCCTTGAGCACCTGCTGCTTCTTGTAGCCCTTGATGCCTTTCGTCCAGTTGATGAAGGCCTGCTTGAGACCGCTCGCCTGTTCGGTCGGCAGCTTGAACCATTTCTCGACATGATTGACGTCGAGCACGACCGGCTGGTCCATGTAGTTGTCGATTGTGACGACGTCGTTGTTTTCCACAGTGTTCTCCACGTTCTTGTCGCTCATCACATCACCTCCGCGAATCGACGGCTATTCTTGCGGAAGACCCACACGCCGAACCACAGCAGCAGCGCGGTGATCGCGAGCGGAATCAGCTTGACCCACCATGAGCCGAAGGTGTTCCAGACCGTCGGCTGCGTCGCCGGCGCGATGAAGTTGTGGCGGATGTCCTGGATCGTCTGCGCGATTGGGTTCATCAGCTCGAGATTGGCGATTGTGCTGTACTCCGGATGGTTCTTCGTGATGAAGCTCAGCGGGTAGATGATTGGCATCGCGTAGAAGATGATCTGCTGCAGCACTTCCCAGATGTGCAGCACGTCACGGTAGAACACGTAGAACGTGGCGAGCATCAGCGCAAGCGCGAGCGCGATGATGTACAGTTCGAGCACGTTGAGCGGCAGCCACAGCACCCGCCATGTGAATTGCACTCGCATGAAGATCGCGAAGATGAGCACGACGACGTAGTTGATAGCGAGTGAGATCAATGAGCCGATCGATGCGGAGACGACGACGATGTAGTTCGGGAAGTGCACTTTGCGCAGCAGGTCGCCACGGTCGACGATCGAGCGCAGGCCGATGCCGACCGTCTCGGTGACGAACTGCCATGAGCTGATGCCGAGCAGCAGCACGACCGGGAAGGTCGGCGTGCCGTCGGTCATGCGCATGAACTTCGCGAATACCACATACATGACGGCGAACAGCATCAGCGGCTTGAGCACCGACCATGCCACGCCGAGGAACGATCCCTGATAGCGCATCTTGAAATCGGTCTTCACCAGGCCGCGCAACACGGTCATGGCGTATCCGTAGCGGTTCTTCAACCGTTGACTCAGCGTATTCACTCGCACCTTCTTTGTTCGGGTCCAGTCGCTTCATTGTAGCCGTGCCACCGTGCCATCATATGCGACCATCATATGCGGGCGTCTCGGCAGTGCGCGGGGCCCGCTCGGTCGCCCGCCGCCTTTTTCGCTGCACGGACTATGCTGAAGCGTGATTGAAGGCTGCAAACGACCAAGTGACGACTAGCAAGTGAGGACCCATGTCATCGATTCGATTCGCGAACGTGCTGCTGGAGACGAAGCCGCGTGCGCTGAGCTATCCCACGATGTATTACCACACCGACCAGCTGCTGACGCCGGATCCGCGCACCGGCGACTGGACGATCGCGGGCGCCGGCACCGTCGATTTCACGACGTATTTCAACGCGCTGTCCGTGCTCAAGCTGCTCAAGTACACGCGAGCGACGGCGTTCCGCCTGCATATCGACGTCAAGAGCGCGAAGCCGGTCACGTTGACGCAGACGCGCGCCGAGCGTCTGTCGATGCAGCCGCAGCTCGTCGAATCGGTCACGGCCAACGTGCCCGGTGACAACAAGTGGCATGAGGTGACGCTCGACATCACGACCGACCCGACGACCGTCATCGCCGGATTCCAGATCGCCACGCAGGCGAAGACGACGATCCGCAACGGCTGGTACGAGGTCGAGTTCGACGGCGATCCGCGCGACGTCGAACTGGCGATCGTGACGACGACGTTCCGCAAGGAGAAGTTCATCGAACGCAACATCGCACTCGTGAAGACCGAGCTGCTCGGCTCCGACTACGACATCGCCAAGCATCTGACGATGCATGTCATCGACAACGGCAGCACGCTCGACGCGGCCGCGCTGAGCGACGAACATGTGACGGTCACGCCGAACGAGAACGTCGGTGGCGCCGGCGGCTTCGCGCGCGGCATGATCGAGTCGCTTGAGCAGTCGACGCCGGCGACGCATGTGCTGCTGATGGACGACGACGTCGAGGTCTCGCCGGAAAGCATCCTGCGCACCTACAACCTGCTGCGCATCGTCAACGACGAATACGCCGAGGCCTTCGTCTCCGGCGCGATGCTCAACATCGAGGACACGCAGGACCAGAAGGAGGACACCGGCTTCATCTCGACGTACGACGGCTCGTGCGTGCCGGCGAAGCCGCCGCTGCAGGTGACGAAGTTCGTCGACGTCGTGTACAACGAGTGCTACGACGAGCAGCTGAGCGTGCCCGCGGACGCGCACCGCTACGCCGCCTGGTGGTACTGCGTGATCCCGACGGCTGTCATCGAGCGCAACGGCCTGCCGCTGCCGGTCTTCGTGCGCTTCGACGACGTCGAGTACGGCATCCGCTGCAATCCGAAGTTCATGACGATGAACGGCATCTGCGTGTGGCATGCGAAGTTCGACATCCGCTACAACGCCGGCGTCGAACGCTACCAGACGATCCGCAACCAGATGATCGGGCAGATGACGACCGGCCTCGTGCCCGATACGAAGACGATGTTGCACAGCCTGCACCATATGGTCGATCTCGAGTGCCGCAAGTTCAACTACACCGACGCCGAACTCGCGCTGCAGGGCTTCGAGGACTTCCTCAAGGGGCCGAAGTTCATCATGCAGCCGGTCGCACAGGAATGCTTCATGCGCGCCAACCGCGAGAAGGAGCAGCTTGTGTCCTTCGACGAGCTGCGCGAGCAGGCGCGTCAGCTCGGCATCGATGATTTTGATCCGGACATGCTCACGCGTCAGGTCATCGACTTCGACGAGCCGCGCACGCTCAAGCAGCGCGCCTTCGATTTCCTGACGCGCAACGGTCAGCGTTTCGGCGCCGACAAGTTCGCCGCGAAGAAGATCGACGGCGATGCGGCGGCCGACCATGTCGAATACACGATCATCCCGAGCGCCGGCTGGCTGTATCCGGCGGGCATGATCCACAACGAGAACATCATCATCGCGATCGACTGGGCGACGCGCAAGGGCGTCATCCGCGTCAAGGACGTCAAGCGCTACCAGGAGGTGCAGAAGCGCTACAAGCGCGATCTGGCCTACTACAAGAAGCACGCCGACCGCCTGTCGCGTGAATATCTGGCGGCGGCCCCGCGGATGGAATCGGTCGAGTTCTGGAAGGCCTATCTGCAGATGGACTGAGGTGCTCAGTCAGCGCGGATGACAGTGCCAGCCGCGGACATAGATATGGACATGGGCGTCGACTGTCTGCTTAGACAATGATGTGGTGCCGATTCTGACGAATCGGCACCACATCGCGTTTTCGAGGGGTGCGCTGCACTGTTGCCATGTTCTCTGACGATGAACGACGGATCGGCGGAATATCCACGTCGTCTTTCTACAATGAGTCGCATGACGCAGCGCAAACGATTTTCGACGCGGGCCATCGTCGGTCTGCTCGTCACTTCATTGACCTTCACAATGTGCACGGTGCAGTCGGCGTTCGCCGACGAGACGGCGCTGGCGGTTCCCGACACCGTACAGACGACGGACACGACCACCGACGCACAGGCAGATGCTTCGGATGCCACGGATACCGCGGCGGATGCTGCGGCGGAAGCGGTGGCAGACGGCTCAACGAAGGACGCCGTTGCCGATCCGCAGCATATGTGGAACCAGAACGACGACGCGTCACAGGCGCGTCCACGCGCACGCTCGGCCATGCGAACGCAGTGGACGACGCGTGACGGCGTCAAGACCTTCCTGCACGGCAACAACGAGGTCTTCGCATCGCCGGCCGCGCAGGTCATCGACGTCTCCGCATGGCAAGGTTCAATCGACTGGGACAAGGTCAAGCAGTCGGGGATCGACGGCGTTATCCTGCGTCTCGGCTACTGCAACAATCTTGATTCGTACTTCGAGCGCAATCTGCGCGAAGTGCGCCGCCTGAAGATTCCCTACGGCATTTATCTGTACAGCTATGCGGACAACGCGAAATGGGGCGCAATCGAAGGCGACTTCGTCGCAAGGCAGATGAACCGGTACAAGCTCGACGACATGATCTACCCGATGTTCTACGATCTCGAGGAATGGTCGACATGGGATTGGGAGGACGGACAACACAGCGTACCGACGACGACGGCGCAGTACAACACCGTCGTCAACGCCTTCCTCAATGCGATGGCGAAGAACGGCCGAAGCAACGTGCGCATCTACAGCTACCTCTACTACTTCAACACGCGGCTCAACCATCCGAACATCATGTCGCGCGCCGGATGGGTCGCACAGTACAACAGTCGCTGCGATTACATGTTCCCCGGCTATGGGGGCGCTCGCGGATGGCAGTACACGCAGTCAGGCGACGTGAATGGCATTGATGGAGCCGTAGATATGAACGCCTTCGATATGACGGTGTTCAAGGACGTGAACCGTTCGACGCCGCATTACGCGGATATCGTCTGGGTTTGGAACAAGCAGATTGCGCGGGGATTCGCCGACGGCACTTACCGCGGCATGAACACCGTCGTGCGTCAGGACATGGCCGCGTTCCTCAGGCGTCTCGCCGCGCAGTACAACGTCGGTGACGCGAAAACATGGAAGCCGTCGGACGCCGACTGGAAGCGCTTCTGCGATGTGAACCGTGGCACGCCGCATGCCGAAGACATTCTGTGGCTTACCCATGCGCGCATCGCCGACGGCTATGCGGACGGCACGTTCCGCGGCACCGTGCCGGTATATCGTCAGGATATGGCTGCGTTCCTCAAGCGGCTTGCCGATCAAGCGCACAAAAGCGCCGGCGTGACGGCGAAGGGATTCAAGGACGTGAACGGATCCACGCCGCATGCCGCCGAAATCGGCTGGCTCGCCGGTGCCGGCATTGCGCAGGGCTATGCGGATGGCACGTTCCGCGGCATGACCGTCGTCTACCGTCAGGACATGGCGGCGTTCCTGCATCGGCTCGGTAACCGGTTGGGCGTCTGACGCCGGCCGCCGCGGCGTCATCGACGCGACACGCCGAAGTTGCGTGTGTCACCGGAAGTGGTATATCCTTTTCAAGTTGCGTGTCTTAGGGCATCGCAGTTGGAGGATTCGCCTAGTGGCCTATGGCGCACGCTTGGAAAGCGTGTTGGTGTAACAGCCTCGCGAGTTCGAATCTCGCATCCTCCGCCCAATTGAAAGCGGGAACCTGTTCGACAGGTTCCCGCTTTCGCGTTCCAGCCCTCTTGCGATCATCCCGAAGCGGCGGTGTGCACAGGATGATCGCAGGACATGGTCAAAGACCGTGCTCAGCCGCGGAAGATCCGCTCCCACATCGCGACGCTGCCGAGATCGGCGGCCTTATAGTCGGCGGCGAGACGGTCCCAACGCTTGAAGAACTCCTTCGAGAGGAACAGTCCGCGCGTGAACTGCGTACGGAACAACGCATTGTCGCGGCGGCACCAGGCGGCCGAATTGCCGTCCGCCGACGTCACGAGCACCGACGTCGCGCCGCGGAACGCACGCCACGTGGCGTCCTTGGCCGCGATGGCGCGCTGCGGACGCTTGTCCGCTGTGCCGTCACGATGCGTCGTCAGCGATTCGAAGACGGCGCCGAAGCATTCCCGCTGCACGCGCTTGCGGCTCTTCGGACGCCCCTGCGGCTCGTATTCGCTTTCCGCCTGCGGGAAATCGGTGAGATTCGCGCGCGTATCGGAGTCGGAGAATCCCTGACGCTCCCGGCGTGCGGTGGCGAGCGCCGTCGGCAGCGCGTCGACCATGTACTGCGGGCCGCGCATGACGTCACGCAGCGCCAGATGCCGCAGCTTCACGCCGGAATACACGAGCCGCAACCCCAGATTCGCGTCGCCGTAGGCCATCTGGTAGAACATCTGCCACTTCGGACGGTCGATGTGCAGCAGCGCGCACACCCAACGGTTGCGGTTGTTGAAATACTCCTCCCACGAGCGTCCCGGATCCTTGTCATGCCACGCCTGATGCCAGACGGCGACGCCCGGCAGACTCACGGTCGCATAGCCGTGCTCCTTCGCGCGCAGTCCGTATTCGATGTCGTCGAATTTGATGAAGGCCGGCAGCGACAGGCCGATCTCCTCCATGACGGCCGTCGGGATCAGACACAGCCACCAGCCGTTGAAATCGGCGTCGAAACGGCGGTGCAGCTTCGGGCAGTCGCGCAGTGGGAACTGCGCGTAGTCATGGTTGTATTCGGCACCAACGCACGGGAACATGCGCACTTCGGTCTTGTCGAAACGCTCGCCCTGCGCATACATGACGGTGCGGTTGTCGAGGTGCAGCATGCCGCCGCCGACGATCGTCGGCGTTGTGCAGTAGTCGGCGAACTGCACGGCGCGGATGATCGATTCGGGTTCGCTGATCGCGTCGTCGTCGAGCAGCATCGTGTAGGCGCTGCGTGACGCCTTGAGCGTTTCGAACATGCCGCGCGAGAAGCCGCCGGAGCCGCCGAGGTTCGCCTGCTGGATGTAGGTGAGCTGTTCGCCGAGCTCGGTACTCACGTCGGCGAATCCCGGCTGGTCGCAGACATGGTCGGTGCCCTGATCGGTGCAGTAGATCGTGTCGAGGCGCGCGCGCACGTTCGCATCGGCGGCGATTGCGCGCAGCTGACGCAGGCAGTAGGGGGCGCGGTTGAAGGTCGCGATCGCGATCGAGAACGGCCGTACCTCGGCTTCGCGGCGCGCCGATTGCGGCACCGCCCATTGCGCGTGCGCGACGTGCAGTTCGGCGTCGATATCCGCCTTCGCGTCGAACCAGAAGAAGCCACCGTCGAGCAGACCGTCCATCGTGATGTCGACGCTCACCGTCGAGGGAGCGTCGGTCGCGTCGACGCGCACTTCGCGCACCGGGTGGATCAGGCCGCGGCCGGTCGAACGCATCAGCTGCAGCACGCCGGCGCCGCGCACATCCGCCGTGAAACGGACAGCGGCCACGCGCGTCCAGCGACGCCAGTAGCTCGCCGGGAACGCGTTGAAATACGTGCAGAACGAGGCGTGACGACCGGCGTGCACGGTGACGGCGTCGCGGCCGTCGACGGTGAACACGGCGGACGATGTGTTCGCGGGCGTGCGTCGGTTCGCGTTGAGCAGCCGACGTAGCTCCGCCTCGTTCATCGCGTCGAAATCAAGCGAATAGAAATCGGCGAACGCGTTGACGACGTCGTCGCTGAGTACCGGACGCGTCCACTCGATCGCGTACAGCGGCATCGTCATATCCGCATCGGTCGTCGGGAACACGACGCGGCTGACGGTCTGCCAGGAGGCGGCCTCCTGCGTGCGCTCGTCGTGCCGTTCGTCATGCTGTGGGGAAGAAGTCACTGCCATACCCGCCCATAGTAGTAGGGGAGGCGGCCGGCGCTCACTGCTTCGGCAGATCCATGAATCCCATGCCGTGCAGATAGTTCTTGCCCATCATCATGTCGTACTGCACTATCTTGTAGTCGGCGAGCAGCTGCTTCGCCTTCTTCGAGAACCGCTTGGGATCCATCTCCTTGCCTTCGGCGTCGAGATAGGTGACCGATGAATCGGCCGACCAGGTGCCGCCGTTCGTCACGGCGCGCGACAGCGCCGGGATCTCCTGATGCAGCTCGGTGAGCAGTGCGAGGTACGGCGAGACGCGCGCGTTGAGCTGCTGCGCCGTCTGCGCCATGAAATAGTTCGACGACGAATACGCCGCGTCGGACGCCGGCAGTTTCGTGCCGTGCGTCGCCGACGCCTTGTTCGACCAGATGAAGTAGTCCGTCTCGTGCAGCGCGAGGCTGTTCTTCGGATCGTTGACGGCCGTCGAATAGATGCCGGGCAGATGGTCACCATAGAAGACGACGGTGATCGGCTTGTCGATCGCGTCGAGTTCGTCGAGGAACTGCTGCGTCGCCTCATCGGTGCGCTGCAGGCCCTTCGCGTAGTTGGCGATGACGCCCTTCTCGCCGTCCGGCACCGACGATTCGTTTGCGGCGAAGAACTCGTTCTCGTCGCCGTAGATGCCCGGATATGGCGCATGGTTCTGCATCGTGACGAGTTCGATGAACTGCGCCGGCTTGTTCGCGTCCGCGTTCGCCTTCACCTCGTCGATGACGTTGCGGTACGCCTGCTCGTCGGTGACGGTGTCCGACTTGCCGCTCTTGCCCTGATAGGTGCCGGCGTACTTGATCTTCGGGTCGCTGTCGAGCGTGTACAGATGCGAGAAACCGAACTTCCTGTAGTTCGCGTTGCGCAGATAGAAGCGCTGCAGGAACGGGTGGAAGCCGACCGAGCAGGCGTCGGAGCCGCAAGCCTTGTTCCACATCTGGTTGAAGGCGAAGACCTCCGGACGCGTCGGCAGCAGCTGCTGGTACGGCGAGAGCAGCGAACCATTGAAGTTCGCCATCGACAGGCCGGTCATCTGCTGGAATTCGATGTTCGCGGTGCCACCGCCGTAGCCGGGGGACAGCATCAGGCCGCTCGTCGTCGTCTCGCCGAGGGCGTGCACGTTCGGTATCGGGTCGACGTTGAAATGGACGCCGGGGACACGGTTCGGGTCGGAGAAGGTCTCCGACAACACGTTGATGACGGTCGTGTCGGTGAGCGTCGCATTGCGTTCTGCGTTGATTGTCGCCGCCTGCTTCGCATAGCGGTCGTTGATCTTCTGCATCATCGCCTCGTCGTAATCAGGTTCTTCCTCCATCGCCTTGACTCGCGTGAGCGACAGGAAGGTCGTCGCGGCACCGTTCGCGCGTGCGTCGTCGCCGACGTTCCAGATGATCGGGGAGTAGCCGATCTCGTTGACGAATTCACGGATCGACGAATGCGCCGACGACAGTCCGCTCGCGTAGCTGACGATCAGCCAGATGCTCAGCACGGGCGCGAGGATGCGGCAGATGTTGCCGAAGATGTTCTTCACGCTCCTGATTGGGTGGAGCCACGAACAGTGGATGAACGCGCGGCGGCGATCGAGGAACTGCAGCACGATGCAGATGACGACGAACCAGATGATCAACGGCACGCCATGGTCGATGATCGGCCGGTACTCGTCGGTGACGAAGCCCGCGACGCTTTCGCCGTCGCCGCCGCCGCTGAGGAAGCCGAGATCGGAGGGGAGGATCGGCTCGGTGCGCATCGCGTATTTGATCTTGCACGCGAAGGCGTAGACGCCGGCGAGCGCGCCGAAGATGGCCGTACCGACCCAGAAACGGTTGATGACGGTTACGCACACGAGATAGATCATCGCGAGCGCGAAGAAGTTGAGGATGCCGGCGACCGACGACAGACTGTGATACGAGCTGTCGAGGATCTGCCGGAAGAACGAATGCTCGAGTTCGGGATCGTACATGTGCTTTGTGTCGATGCTCCACAGCAGCATCATGTCCGCGACGAGCACAAGCGCGAAGGCGACGCACAGATACGCGCCGTACGAGTATTTCGGCCGCTTGTTCCAGATCCGGTAGAACTTCGTGTCGGTGAACCGTTTCCACTGCCGCTTGACCGTCGCGATTGGATGGAAGCCGGGTTTCGCGGGGGCGGTGTCCGTGGATTCGGTGGATTCGGTGGATTCTTTGGATTCGGCGGCTGCGGATTCGTCAGCAGTTGCAGATCCGTCGCTCGTCGTGCCGGCATCTGCGGCATCGCCTTCGTTAGCTGCGGCGACGTCCACGTCTGCGTCCCCGTCACTCGCATCGACACCCGCGTCCGCATCCTGAGTCGTCTTCTCGCCGACGGTCGTCGCGTTGTTGTTCCCGTCGTCGTTCACATCGTCGTTCGCGTCGTCGGCGTCCAGATCGATGATCTCGACGTCCTCGATGTCGACGGCGGCTTCGTCCGCGTCGTCGGAACGTCGATTCGTCGACTGCGGCAGCTCGGAATCACGCATCGTGCTGGGCCTTTCTGCATGGGATCGCAACAGCGCGGACACTGCATTGCGGTGAAACGGTAACGGAAACGTGATTCGGCGGACACGGCGTGGCGGACCGTGCGGCATCGCGTGCGACGCCGCGTTTCCGACTCATGACAGGCCATTGTAACGTCGCCACCTGATTACGTCCCGTCGCCGCGCATATGTCGGGTGCCGGCGGCTATCGCCCATATACGCCCATATAATGGCGGCTATGCAATACTCAGTGACCGCCGTCGTCG
The DNA here is from genome assembly GCF_002860345.1 of Bifidobacterium anseris. Taxonomy (GTDB): domain Bacteria; phylum Actinomycetota; class Actinomycetes; order Actinomycetales; family Bifidobacteriaceae; genus Bifidobacterium; species Bifidobacterium anseris. The sequence goes on along the minus strand of NZ_NMYC01000002.1, from coordinate 6,316 downwards.
TCTCCTACAACCGCAAGCAGCTGCTTGAAGAATGCCTCGACGGCATCCTCGGACAGACGCGCCGCCCCGACCGCATCATCATCGTCGACAACGCGAGCACCGACGGCGCACGTCAGGTCGCCCACGACTTCGCCGAGCGTTCGCCGATCGTCACGAAAGTCATCGGACTTCCGCAGAACGTCGGCGGCGCCGGTGGCTTCTGCGCCGGCATCGCCTACGCGGTGGGCAGAGGCATGGGCAACAAGAAGAACCTGCCGAAGCCGGGAGCCGTCGACTATCTGTGGTTGATGGACGACGACACGGTGCCGACGCCCGACGCGCTCGCCGCGCTGCTGCGCGCCTGTGACCTGTGCGTCGAGACGAACGGCTGCCTGCCGACGGTCCTCGGCTCGAAGGCCGTGTGGGTCGACGGCCGCGAACATCGGATGAACAGGCCGCGTCCGCGCGCCGCGCTCGCGAAGGGCGCGCGCACGATGCGCGACGGCGCGTTCCAGGTGCGCTCGCTGTCCTTCGTCTCCTGCCTGATTAACGCCGGCGCCGTCCGCGGGCTGCATCGGCTGCCGATCAGCGCGTTCTTCCTGTGGAACGACGATTTCGAATACACGAGCAGACTGCTGCGCGACGGCATCGGCTACTACGTGCCGACGAGCGAAGTCGTCCATAAAACGAAGCGTTTTGGCTCTTCCGACGCTGATCCCGGCGAGCGTTTCTACAACGAGGTGCGCAACAAGATCTGGATGTTCCGATTCTGCGGCGACGACTTCACGTTCGGCGGCAGGATCACATTGCTGCTCAAGACGCTGCGCCGCTGGGTCTTCACATGGCTGCGCGCCGGCGACCGCGCGCAGATCACGCAGTGCCTGCGCGATGGATGGCGTGACGGCTGGCACACGCGACCGGAATCGAACAGCACGATCTTCGCCGACGTCTACCCGCCGATCGCGACCTACGTCGACTGGATCGAAGTCTGAACGATGATGTCACTGCAGCGGCGGCGCGTGCGGCTCGGACGTCGCTGATGACGCGGGCATTGTTGATGACGTGGACGTCGCTCTCGCGTCTTCGCGCGGCGCCGCGCTGTGACGGCCGTGCTGCGGCGGCAGTGGCGGCTGCGGCGACGTAGCGATCTCGGTGTTGTGCCGCGACGTCATCGAACGGTACGCGCGCTTGCGCAGCGACGTCGGAATCACGCGGTAGGCGGCGCGGACGAACACGTTGCGCAGGAATTGCCACGGCGTCGTGAAACCATCACGCAGGAAACGCCACTGCAGCTTCAGTTCGTCGCGGAACATCTCGCTGCCGCCGCGGCGCTCGTACGCGGCCTCGCTCGTACGGTACAGCACGAGCGGCTGCGGCACGTTGAGGAATCGCGCATGGGCGAGCATCAGCCGCTCCCACAGCATGTAATCCTCGAATCTGCCGGAATGCTCGGGATAGCCGCCGGCGTCGAGCACCGTCGACTTGCGGAAGACGACGCTCGGATGATGCACCGGCGACTGCAGGCGCGCATACCGCTCAAGGTCGGCGCCTTCGGCCGGCAGCATGCGGATCTGACCGGGGTCGTCCTCGTCGTCGCTGAACTCGCGGATCGCGCTGCCCATCACATCGACCGGGCGACGCGACTGTTCATCGGTATGCGCGGCGTTCGAACGGCGCACGAACAGCGGTATGAGCGTCGCGAAACGGTTCGGCAGCGACACGTCGTCGCTGTCGGCGCGCGCGACGATATCGTATTGGCAATGTTGCAGCCCGACGTTGAGCGCATGCGCAAGTCCACGGTTCTCGTCGAGCGGCACGATCGTCACTTCGGGCACCGGCTCGTCGGGATGCTCAGCCGTGAACCACACGGACATCGTCGACTGCAACGTGTCGAGATAACGCTGCACCGGCTCCTGCACGGCGCCGTCGCGCACGATGACGATCTGCGACGGCGGCAGCGTCTGCTCGATCGTGCTCGACTGGACGGAACGCTCCACCTCACGCAACGAATTGCCCCCGTACACCGCCATCAGCAGCGTGAAGGGGGGCGTCGTCTCCCGGCGTTCCGTTTGGTTCATGCAACCTATCGTAAACCACGGCCGTGGCCGCTTGCGGCGCCGCAAGCGCGCGGACGGCGGCCACGGCCGGCGGAATCGGCGGTCCGATGCGGAATGCGCGCGACCTCGTCCCGTCGTGTGCATACCGCGTTTTAAGCTGGTGCCGAATGCGCGCCGCGTCTTGCCACGCCGGCGCGGCAACGTGAACGTCCATGCGGTAACGCTTTGCGGACGTCATCGATTCGTATGTTTTTCGGAAGGACATCTATGACCTCGAACGAGCGCAATGCCATGCCCGATCTGGTGATCGTCGGCGCCGGTATCTTTGGTCTGACCATCGCGCAGCAGGCCGTTGAGAAGCTCGGCGCGCATGTGACGATCATCGACGTGCGTGACCATATCGGCGGTAACGCCTATTCGTATATGGATCCGCAGACGGGTGCCGAGATCCACAAGTACGGCGCGCACCTGTTCCATACGTCGAACGAGCGCGTGTGGGATTATGTGAATCGTTTCACCGATTTCACCGATTACGTGCATCGTGTGTACGCGACGCATGACGGCGAGGTGTTCCCGTTGCCGATCAATCTGGGCACGATCAACCAGTTCTTCCGCGCGAACTACACGCCGGCGCAGGCGAAGGCGCTCATCGAGGAGCAGGCGGGCGAGCTGGCGGGCACCGATCCGGCGAATCTCAACGATCAGGGCATTTCGCTGATCGGCCGTCCTCTGTACGAGGCGTTCATCAAGAACTACACGGCCAAGCAGTGGCAGACGGACGCGAGCGAGCTGCCGGCGAGCATCATCAAGCGTCTGCCGGTGCGTTTCAACTACAACAACCGTTACTTCAAGGACACGTGGGAGGGTCTGCCGAAGGACGGCTATACGGCGTGGCTTGAGCGGATGATCGACGATCCGCGCATCACTGTGCAGCTGGAGACCGATTTCTTCGATGAGACGCAGCCGCTGAACAAGAAGGCGCTGCTCGAGGCGGCCGTGCCGGTCGTCTACACCGGTCCGGTCGACCGTTATTTCGACTATGATCTGGGCGAGCTCAAGTGGCGCACCGTCGATTTCAAGGAGGTGCGCTATGACGAGGGCGATCATTTCGGCTGCCCGGTCATGAACTTCTCGGACGCCGATGTGCCGTATACGCGTGCGATCGAGTTCAAGAATTTCAATCCGGAGCGCGCGGCCGAGCAGAATCCGGACAAGACGGTGGTGTGGGAAGAGTATTCGCGTTTCGCCGATCGCGACGATGAGCCGTACTATCCGATCAACACCGACGAGGACAAGGCGTTGTACGCGCGGTACAAGGCGAAGGCCGCCGCCGAGCCGAAGGTCGTGTTCGGCGGACGTCTCGGCACGTACGCGTACTACGACATGGATCAGGTCTTCGATCAGGCGCTCACGTCCTTCGAAGAAGAAGTCGCGCCGCTGCTTGAGCAGCGCTGAGCGGCGTAATCTCAGTCGTATCTGTCGTCATCATCGGCGAGGCCGGGCGTGATTCCGCGGAATCACGCCCGGCCTTTGTTGTTGTCACATTGTTGTCGCCGTTGTCATGAGACGTCAATGATGAACGGACTCGCCGGCAGTGCGTCGTTGTACAACAGCCGCCGCGCCTGCGGATCGTTCGCGTAGAGGTAGCGCACGGCGCGGATCTCGTCGACGGTATCCGACCGCAGCACGACGCCGTCGCCGTCGATCGCCGCGCGCGCCGGCACGAACACGCCATCGGATCCGGCGACTTCGAATCCTTCAATGGTGCCCGTCGTCGGCGTCGCGATGTCGTCGACGCCCGCCCTGACGTCGCGACGGGGCACGCGCACGTTGAGCGCGTCGGCGGTGCCATCGACGAAACGCAGGCGCACCGTGCCCGGTTTCGTCGCGCCCGTTGTCGCTTTTTCGATGATCGGGCCGTTGGGCACCGCCTCGCCGCGCGTCATCGCAAGCCACTGTGCGGCCATGCGCGCGCCGAGCACGTCCTTGCCGAGCGGGTGAATGACAGCGTCGGTGCCTTTGTCGGTGTCGATTGCGACGGTCATTGCAACGTTGTCAAGATTCGCAAGCCGCGCATCGCCGAGCGTGTCGAGCTGCCGCTGACGGATGCCACGGAAATCCTGATCCGTGGCGTAGCGCGCGAGCTGCACGTAGAGGAACGGCAGGTCGGCATCGTCGAAATCGTCACGGTACTGGTTGATGAGCGCGACCATCCGCTGTGTGTAGGCGTCGACGTCGGCTGCACGCGACGCGTCGGCGCAACCCTGATACCACAGGACGCCGGCGAAACGCATGCCGCGCAACGGCTTGATATGGCTCGCATAGATGTCGCCGCCCGCCTCATGACGCGCGATCGGCGTGCCGCCCCACGCCGTCTGCACGACGCCGACCGGAATCAGCGGCTGCGCCTGACGCACATGCGCGGCGAACTGCTGCGCGAGCAGACTCATCGGCCGCACCTGCTGCGCGTCGGACGCCGGCAGCCAACGGCCGCTCGTGACGGCACGCGCCGGGAAACCGACGTCGCCAGCTACGCGGTCGGCGGCGACGAAGCGCACATCGGCGTCCACGAGCGGCTTCGGCAGGTCGTTCATCGTGAACTGGCCGCCGAGGTTGGCCTGCTGTTTGCTCGCATCGCCGTAGTACTGGTCGACGTTGAGCTCCATGTTCGACTGTCCGGACGCGAGGAAGACGTCGCCGAAGACAACGTTCGCGAGCACATGCACCGGCGTCGCGCCGTCGCGGAACTCGATGACGTACGGCGTCTGCGAGCCGGCGGTCGGCGTGAACTCGGCGGTGAAGGTGCCGTCGTCGTTCACATGGGTGACCGCCTCCTTCGTGCCGTCGGCGCTGACGGCGCGTACGTTGAAGGCGTTGAAGGCGGCGGGCTCGGCGGATTCGGTGGACTCGGTGGATTCGGGGGAGGTGGCCGCGTGGACGGTGCCGCGTATGGTGAACGGTTCGTCGCGTTGGACGACCATGTTGTCGCCGTAGAAGGAGGGCAGCGTGACGGTTGTGCCGCTGCCGTGCTGCGTGGCGACGACGGACGTTTCGCCGCTGCCGTTCCGCTCGTCCGCGCCGCTGCGCATGAGGCCGCCGATGACGATACCGACGATGACGCACACGACCACAAGCGCGCCCCAGACAATCGCCCAGAAGGTCGCGGTGTGGCGGTGGGCGCGTGTGGTGAGCGGTGTGGCGGGGTTCGCGGTGCTGGCAGAGGCCTGCGGGCCCTCGGCGGCGGCGGGGTTGGCGGGCATGGTGTCCGCGGAGGCGGTGTCTGCCGTCTCGTTACGTGGTTCGTGGTGTTCCTCTGGCTGCTGTCTGCTCATGTCATCCATAGTGACCTGCCGAGTTGACGACGCCAGCCCGTTTGCGACCTTTTCCAGCGGGGTGGGTGCCGGTCGCGTTCGCTGGGCGGCGCTGAGTGATCACGGTTGGCGTGGTTTGCGTCGGTGACGTTCGCTAAGACCTCTTTGCGCGAACGCGGTTGGCATGTTCCTTGCCGGTGGCGTTCGCTGGGGTGGGGCGTAGCGTGGGTGGACTGGACGGGTTGGGGTGTGGTTGTGGTGGTTTGTGACACGCCGTGGAGGGGTTGTGTTTGTTGGGTTTTGGTGGTGTGGGTTTGTGTTTTGGTTTGGGGTGGTGTAAATTTTCTTCTTGCTGCCGCTCACGGCTTGCTGGTCTGGTTGACTGGTCGGGTTGTGGGTGTGTGTGGTGGTTTGAGAACTCAATAGTGTGTACTGTACTACTTCATCATGCGACTGACTTCGTGTTGGTTGTGTGGTGGTCTTTGATTGCCAGTCCGATGCCCGCCCGTGTGGTACCCGAGGGGGTTTGATGGGTGTCGGGGTTTTTGTGTGATCGTCCTTCCTTATTGGATGGTCCGTCTTTTTCTTTTGTGAGTCATCTGTTGGATGTCTCCATGAATGTTTTTTGTGGAGGGTTCGATTCTGGCTCAGGATGAACGCTGGCGGCGTGCTTAACACATGCAAGTCGAACGGGATCCCTGGCAGCTTGCTGCCGGGGTGAGAGTGGCGAACGGGTGAGTAATGCGTGACCAACCTGCCCCATGCACCGGAATAGCTCCTGGAAACGGGTGGTAATGCCGGATGCTCCGCGCCCCTGCATGGGGGTGTGGGAAAGGCTTTTGCGGCATGGGATGGGGTCGCGTCCTATCAGCTTGTTGGCGGGGTGACGGCCCACCAAGGCGTTGACGGGTAGCCGGCCTGAGAGGGTGACCGGCCACATTGGGACTGAGATACGGCCCAGACTCCTAC
>NZ_NMYC01000001.1 GCF_002860345.1 Bifidobacterium anseris | reverse complement strand
TCGTGCAGTCGGAGAACAGGTAGTACATGCTGGTGACGTGTACCCGGTNCCATTTGGCGAGGCCGGACAGGTCGGACAGGCTCGAGCAGTTGGAGAACAGGGCGCTCATGTTGGTGACTTGGCCCACGTCCCATTTGGCGAGGCCGGACAGGTCGGACAGGCTCGAGCAGTTGGAGAACAGGGAGCTCATGTTGGTGACGCGGCTCACGTCCCATTTGGCGAGGGCGGACAGGTCGGACAGGCTCGAGCAGTTGGAGAACAGGGAGTACATGTTGGTGACTTGGCTCACGTCCCAGGCGGCGAGGGCGGACAGGTCGGACAGGCTCGTGCAGTTGGAGAACAGGGCGCTCATGTCGGTGACTTGGCTCACGTCCCATTTGGCGAGGGCGGACAGGTCGGACAGGCTCGTGCAGTTGGAGAACAGGCCGTCCATGTCGGTGACTTGGCTCACGTCCCATTTGGCGAGGGCGGACAGGGATGCAAGGGATCTTTGCCCATAAAACAGATAACTTGAATCCTGATTCAGGATGATCGTACCTTGAGACTCGATGCGCGTCACATTCCTTCCGTACCAAGGAGCTCCACTCACACGGCCATTCGTGGAACCCAGTTCACCGCTATCGCCCGACTTGGGGCGAATACGAAGCACACCATCCTCATCCACGCTCCACAAGCATGTACCCCATTCACGCCATTGCCCATAGACCGCTTCCGTGGTCATATCAACCATGATCGGCATGGTTTCCGGATTCGGCTTCCACCCCAGAAACGCATTACCTGAATCATCTTCCGGTATGACAGGTGTTCTCACTGTTCCGTCAAGGATGGTGTTATGCACGATCATGCTTTCACCGGTGACGGTGGCATGATATCCGTAATAATTATCGTTCGAATTATTTGCCCGGAACCAGAAAGTCACCGTGTCCCCGTCCACTGTGAATATCTTGGTCTGCTTACTGGTGCCACCGAGTTTGCCGGTCAGTGATGCATCGCAACTCTCCTTTCCTCCAACGCCTTGATAGGCGCACACCCAGTCATACATGTTGTTTTCGGTCTGGTAAGTGAGGGACACATTAAGACTTGTCGCATTGGGTATCGTGACGACTTGAGTCGATACCACATTATTGCCATATGTGCCGGATTGCACGCCGTCATCGTTCACGTTGCGGGTGTGTGCGTATTTGGTTTCGGGATTGCCTTTCCATGCGCTACGGTATTTCACCTTGTTCTCGTGGCTGCCATCATCGAACGCATAGGTGTCACCGGACTGATAGGTGACGGTTGCCTCGTTGACAGTCCAACCGTCCTCCTCCGTATACCCTCCATCGGCTGGCTCGTCGGCAGTTGCGGCGGCTTCGGGCAGGGGTGTTTCGTCGGCTTGTTTAGTGTCCTCAACCGGGATAACCCTGTTCTCCGTGGTTGTATCATTCACTGCTGGTTTGACGGTCGGCTCGTATTCCACCAGTGTCTGCGTGATGCCGGTGTCTCGCTTGATCTCGTGAACCTTGGACTGTTCACTGTCCGTGTTCGCGCCCATGCTCGACACTCGGCCCAACCATTGCGAAGTGGTCATGGGAATACCCGGCATCATCACCGTAAGTCCCATGACAAGTGCAATCAGTGCGCGTACCATGATGCTCCTCTTCCTCTCGTTCTGTTCCGATCAACGAGTTGTTGTGTGTTGTGTGAATGTGGTGGGGGAGGGGAGTGCCGGGGCGGAGCCCCGGCACCCGTGTCAGTCGATCGAAGCGACTTCGGAAACCATGTAGGTGGTGCCGCCCGGCAGTTGGTCGATGATCTCGATCCAGCCTTCGGCGGGAACCGTGATGCGGATGCGGTTGTTCTTGACTTCGATCTCGCTGGTGGTTTCGTCCATGTGGTCGATTTCAAGGTCGGTGGCCTCAGGATTCTTCCACACCGGGGTCGAGGTCTTCACGGTCAGCTTGCCGGGCAGGCTCGCCCCCCTCGGCGCGTTGAACACGATCTCTACAGGGAATTGCGTGTCCCTGCGGGCCACGGTCTGTTCGTCATCCGTGATGTTCTTGACCACCTTCAGGCCGCCGTTCGCTGCTTGGTTCGTCCACACGAGCGGCTGGGACGGGTTGCTGAACTGTTGTGCGATGTTCAACGAGCCGTCGCCGTTGTCCGTCACAGTCACGGTGACGGTTTCCTCGTGGTTGTCCCAGATGATGCTCTTGTCCGCGGTATCGACCTGTTCTCGAACCGTGTAGGTCAGTGTCTGGCCGACGTTCTTCTCCGTGTAGGACAGGGCGGGGAATCGGGCTTCGCCGTTCGTGTCGGTGGTGGCGGTGGAGACGATGTTGCCTGCCGCGTCCACGAGTTCGAACGTGAACCGCTTCTTGGACAGGTCGCCGCCGATGAACTGTTTCGCTGCGGTCAGGTTCACCGTGCCGGATGCATGGTATTCGTTCCTGAACTCCGGCAGGTTCACGTTCTCACCGTCCTTGACCCGATAGGTGGGTATGGCGGTGATTGTGCCGTCGCCGTTATCCACGACCGTGACAGTTGCCTCATAGGTCGCTGTGCTGTACGTGTATCCGGGACGGTTGGCGTTCACCTCACGGATCGTGTACGTGTAGGTGCGTCCCACGTCCTCGTTCGTGTAGCCGATCTGGCTGAACTGGACTTTCCCGTTCTTGTCGTTGGTGGCCGAACGGATGACATCGCCGGCCTCGTCCATGACCTCGAAACGGAACTGGTTGGCGCGAAGGTCGCGGCCCTTAAGGGTCTTCTTGGCTTCCAACTGTGCCGAGCCGATGGTGGTGTACACGTTTTCGACTTCGGCCGCATGGTTGCCGCCGGATGTGACCGTACCGCTCATTCCGGTGCTGCTGCCGATCTGGAAGCCATTCGTGTCGCGTTCGACCCACACGTATTCGAAGCTGGACGGCACCTTATGCACAGTGATGGTCTCACCGTCACGGATGGTCACGGTTCCCCCGTTTTCGATGGTGCCCTTGCGATCGCCACGGCTGCTCGTCCACTCGTATCGGCCGGTCGCATACTCGTAGATGGGTGTGCCGTCCGTGCCGGTGCCGATCTTCTTGCGCAGGGTCAGTTCGAACGTGAACGGCGTGTCCTTGCTGGCGTCGGTCGTGTCGGTGGCGCGTTTGGTCAAGGTGATGTCGCCATACGGGTAGTACGTGTTGACGATGCCTTCCGCCGTGTATGTGGGGGTGTAGCCTTCCGTGTACTCCTCTTCGACCTCGTACACGTATGCGACGGTCTTGCCATCCACGCGATGGTTCTTCAACAGGTTTACGAACTGGTAGTGCCAGTTGCCGTTCGTGTCCGCATGGACGGTCTGTGACTTGATGCGCTTGCCGTCCTGCTTGAGCCAGACGGTGATGCTTGTCGGCCGGGTGTTCGGATCGGTCTCATTTTCCCATGTCTTGACGCCTTCGATGTTGACACGATCCGGTTCGTGCCGGTTCGTGGCGGTGATGGTGGCTGTATTGCCATCCTGTTTCACCGTGTTCGACACTTGATATCCATTGGGAACCGGCTCTTCGCGCAGTGTCCATTCGATCATGTCACCGTTCGGCAAGGTCTTGGGTAGATACTCGTATCGGTGCGTCCAATCGTTGCCGTTGTCCAACGTCACCGGCTCGCCATACGGTTCGCCGTTGCGCAGCAGTTGCATGGTCACGTTCGGCGTGCGCAGACCGTCACGATCGTCGTCATCGTCCCACATCTTGTTCACGTTCAGGTTGTACGGTTCCAAGCCGAGTTTCGTGTAGTCCTGATGGATGTAATGGTTGGATTCCTGCCCGCCGGAGGTGAAATGCGTGCTGGACATGTACACGTTGTTGTAGGCGTGCGCCTTGGCTTCGATCGCCTGTCTTGCCGTGTCGGAGTCGGGGGCGCGCATGCGGATGGTGAACTGGACGGACTGGTTGGCGTCAAGCACGAATTCGCTCCCGTCACTCTGGTGTCTGCAATCCACGGCGATTGCCTTGACTTCGGCGGGATTGGCGGGCATGCTTGTCGTCCACACGCCGGTGTCGTTCAGGTCGGGAAGATGCACGGTCTCGCCGTCGTCCTTGTATTGGGTCAGATCGACATGGCGGGTCGCGTAATACACGGTTGGTTCGATGCCCTTGCGTCTCAATGCTTCCACGTCCACTCCGAGGAAGGAGCCTTCCCACTGCCTGTCACCATGGTCGGGCTTGTCCGCCGTGGGCTTGTAAGCCTCCAGATCATCGTAGAACACGATGTTCTTCAGCCTCTCACCGTCCGCGTTCTCCATGCGGATGCGGTACTTGTAGGTGCCGCTCGTGGGGACGATGATGGACTGGGTCTCGTCGATTGAACCGTCCTTGTCCTTGTCCAAGCCGGTGCCCCAACGGCCGTCCACGTCGCTGGACACGTCCTTCTGCAAGCCGGTGAGCGCGTAGGTGCGTGCGTGGATGATGTTGCTTGCCTTCGCGTAGACGACAGACGGGTTGTCGTTGCCGTCCACGAGTCCGGTCATGAGGTCGGCCACGCCGGCCGTCGCGTCCTTGGAATACGTGTTGTTACCGGCGTCGGGATTGTCAGGCTCGCCTTTCATGCCGTTCACCGTGCCCAGATAGGGGGCGGCGGACGCATAGGCGATATGGTTATCGAGCTTGATGTCAATATCCTTCATCTCGTTCCATGTGTAGTAGCCGTCGAACGTGACCGAATGACGCTGTCCCCAACGGTAATCCTTATCGCTGTATGCGCCCTCATAGCGGGGCACCCATTGCGGTGCAGTGTTGTTGTCCACGGTGACAATGAGCATGGTTCGTCCCGAGCCACGCCAATTGTCCACGGTTCTGAACGACTTCAATCCGGGTGCGCTCACACTGTTCGCATTGAGACGGAAGCCCAATGGCAGCAGATCATAGTAAGTGCCCGACTCGTCCAATGGGAGCACATGATCGGCCATGACCTCCTCGTAGTCGTTCTTGGAGGTCTGGTTCGTGACCACGGTGACGGTCGCGGAATAGTTCACGCGCACCTGTTTGGCGATCTTGTCCGCCTGTCCTTGCGGCTGGGGTGTGCCGGTCTTGGTCATCCACACCGACTGTGCGGCGCTGGAGAGACGATCGACGCCCTGTGTGCGGTCGGAGTAGAGTGTGACGGTGGTCGGATTGCCGCTCGCCGCGCCCTGTACTTGGGTGATGGTCTCACCTGCCGTGTTGCGCACGTCCGTGTACCTGTTCGTATCCGAGTTCGCCATCAGATCCTGCACGGTTTTGACTACTTTGTCGGTGGCGCGGAAACGAATGGTCGCAAGCGCGCCGGTCAGGATGCCTGCGGCGGCGGTCTCGTATTCGCATTTCCATTCGGTCAGGCGCGCCCCCTGCGGGAATGTGATGGTCGCACCGTTCGCGGTGGCACCGTTATGTGCGGTGACGGTCGGAGTGGCCGCCAGCCCGTCGTCGCCCCATGTGACGGTCGCGTAATGCACCCATTCGCCTTCACCTGAACGGGCATGGTATTCCTGTGCCGGGCGTGCTACCGTGCTGTCTGTACGATAATTCCAACCGTAGTTGATGCTGCCGCCGTATGAATACATGCGCGGGGTGAGCACCCTGATCTTCGTGAATTCATAGTCGTCGGCGGTCAGCTTGTCACCGCCCGCGTTGTTCAGTTCGTTGAAGTAGATGCCGCCGTCGAAGTTCGTCACACGCACTGGCAGTTTGCCGTAATGCTCGGAGCCTATGATCGCGCATCCGCCGCGAGACCATGTGCCGTCCGTGGGGTTCTGCACCGGTGGTTGTGATTCGTCGCACGTCCACGGATACGGGTAATTGTGTGTGCCCACATTGTAGGTCAGATCGACGTCCTGCCCCTTGGCGAGACGGTTGAGCACATATGGGTATTGGCCGATGTGGCCGGAGGCCCCCAGATACGAGTAGTCGCCGTTGGAGCTGACGCCCGACTTGTAGCTGATGAAGTGGCCGGTGGGCACGCTCCACGGGTATTCGCGGTATACGTCGGTCGCCACGGCGTTTGTCGAGGTGACACGGTTCTTTCGGTATTCCTCACTCGATGGGTCGCTGCCTCCGTCGCCACGTTGGGTGAGGCTGTCGGCTGTGATCAGCGTGTAGTTCACATTGTTCTTGACCTGTTTGATGTTCACCGGCCCGCTCGGCTGCCCGTTCTTGTCGTAATCATACGCGAACTGCTCTTTCGGGTAGGCGCAATACGTGTGGTAGAAGAAGTTCGTCCCATTGTTTCGATACACGGCGCCGTTCGTCACGTTCTTCGCCGTCAGCGACTTGCGGTCGGCGCTGACGGTCGCGTTCGGGATGGTGGTGCCGACGATGATGCCGTCCGCGTACCGGTTGTCCGGCGTGTCCGGCTTGTCCGGGTCGATGATCTCGTTGAATGCGGGCGTATCCTCTACGTCAACGGTGAAGTATTGGTTTCCCGAGATGTAGGCGTAGGAATACCAGTCCACGTAATAGTAGTCGTCCGGGTTCAGACCGGCTGGCATCGTGAACCCGCTCGGCTTGCTCGTCACGACACCGCTGGAACGTTTCGTCGCGGAGCTGATCTTCTCATCCGTGATGATCTTCGCGTCGATCAGATTCGACGTCTTGGAAATCTCGTTGCCCTCATGGGTGGTGACCTCGATGACCGCGCCGAACTCGGCCGACAACGCGCCGGAGACGACTTCGGCGGGCACCACGTCATCCCAATACACTTCGAAGTAGCCTTGGTAGGCGGCCGGTATCGTCTGCGCGTTGGAGATGACGATCTTGTCGTCCACACGCTTGTAGGTGAGCACCGCGCCCTTGGCCGGGTCTTCAGGCACGGATATGTCGATCCGGCCCTCGTCCTTGCCGAACCTGTCCTTGAAGATGTTCAACGGTATGGTGAACCGCACGTCACCCGGCTCATACTGGTGTTGGCCGGACACGGAGAAATCCACGCGCGCGCCGAATGTCAGACCGGTGTTCGTGCTCGGCTGTTTGACCAATGTTTTCTCGCTGGTGTCCAACCATTTCGCGGTGATCTTCTCGATGGTCGTGCCATCCAGCGTGGGGCGATCGTCCTCTCCGTCGGCGTTTATTGCCGTCTTACCGACGTTCCTGTCCGTGACGAACAGTCTGTTGAGCAGTCCGCCGATCAGCGGCCATCCGCTGTATCGCTCCTGCGGCAACGGTTCGGCCTGCGTCGGCTTATATTCGCCGACAACCCCATCGAGCTTCGTGTCCTGTTCGGATTGCTTGGCGAGATCGTCACCGGTTATCATGTGCTCGCCGTCACCTTGCGTTGTTGCCTTGTTGTCCGCTTTCAACATCTGATCTGCCGTGGTGATCGTCGTGTTCGCCTTCACTGTGTGCAGCATGTTTGATCCGGTGGCGTACGCGCTTGTCGGCATGAGCAGACCGAACGCGACGGTGAGTGCGGTCAACGCCTTGAAAACTCGCTTACGCATGATGCCTACCTTTAGCTGTTTTGATGTTCGAATGCTTGCGGATGATATGGAAGATGACGGCGGCGGTGATTGCAATGACGAGAACGACCAGTGCCCAAATCAACGCCTGCAATCTGGTGTCTTTGACCGAATCCGCTGCGGGGGCGGGCGACGGTGTTCCGACCCTGTGCCCGCTGATGATGAGCCGGTGCGTATTCACGCCGATCGGGGTGCATGTGACCATGCTCACCCTTGCCGTTCCCGACTTGTCCGGCGCTGGTATCTGCGTGCGCATGTCACTGGGGTCATCGGTCTTCTTGGCTGTTGCCGAGGTTGCCGTGCGGGCTTTGGCTATTTCCTCTTGGAGTGCTTGTTCCACTTGGTCGGGTAGCACGGTTGTGATCGCATCCACTTGGTATGCGTGGGTTGTGCCGTAGACGTTCACATAGAAGTAAGCGCCTTGCCTCAGTTCGACGAGCCTGCTGAACAGCAAACCCTGCACACCTCCCGAATGGGCGGCGATCACGGAACTGGTGCCTTCCTGACCGACCGGCAACGCAGTGCCGTACATGTGACCCGCTCCCTTGTCGAGCACTGTGTCGAGGGTCGTATGGTAGATCGGCACGGTCACGCTGATGCCTGGTATGTTTAATGTGGCGATGGTGTTCCCACCCATGTTGATGTATTCGGAGTCGAGCAATTCCAACGGCTGCCCTTCTTCGTTGCGCATGTCCGCCGGAATGCTGGATCCGAATCGTTGCTCAAGACGGTTGTTGTATTCAATCGCGGTCTGGAACATTTCGGTTCGCTGCACCGTAGACCATCCTGACGTCTCGTGAACCGCGTCCTTTGCACTTTGCCTCACCATATGGTCATTGGCGAGGATATGATAGACGCTCCATGACAGGAGGAGTGAGCTGAGCAGGTACAACAGCCACGCGATGACGGTCACGGCGAGCAGTATCCGGTCTTCCGCAGTCCTGTACGCCTTGCGTCTGGCTGTGCTCATGCTGTGTGCTCACCCCTCCCCGGAGTTTCGATTGTCAAGCCATGCTTGATGTGGAGCCGTTCTCGTCGGACGTCTGCTTACGACGCAGTTTCACGCCGACGATCAGCAGTGTTGCGAACGCGCCAGTGGCGAGGGCAGCGCCGATGACCTTGCTGATCGTGCCGCCGGTCTGAGGCAGGTCGGAGATGTTCTTCGTGTTCTTCACCGTGACCTGTCCGACGTTGAACTCATGGCCGGAAACCGGTGCGTTCGTGTTCGAAGTGCCGTTGACGACGAAGTTGCCGAATGTGCCAGCATTCACGGCGGCGTCCACGCCATCCACTGTTCCGTCGCTGTTTGCGTCCTTCGGGGTCAGGGTGACAGTGAACGTGATTGGATTCGCGCCGAGGATATAGCCCTCCGGCGCCTGCGTTTCGGTGAATGTGTACACGGTCGCACCGGAGTTGTCCGCAGCCAGACCGTTGATCGTCACCGGTTTGACGGTGCCATTGTCGTCGTAGCCCACGCTGATCGAATCGACGCTACTGGCGTCCTGAGCACTACCGGCCTTGACCACCGTGTACTGGTCTCCATTGGCGCTCTTGATGAACTTGATCTTCGTGCCATTGACGGTCACAACGAACTTGGCTCCCAAAAGCTTGCGGGTTTCCATATCCGTCTTCTCGATGTCGAGTTTGACGTCGTAGAGGTTCACGTCGTCGGTGAGCGTGGCCTTGTCGTCGGCGACGTTCGGATTGTTGGAGAAGTCCAAGTCCACTGTGTTCAACGTGGTGTGCGCGTCATCGTTGGCAGTGTCCATCTTGAGGCTGGTGATGACACCATCGTAGGTGAGTTTGATCCGCTCTCCCTGATGTGCGATGATCGCTGCCTGGGTCAGTGCGACAATGAAATCGTTTGAATCCTCGGTGGTGGTGTTCTTTGCCTGTGTGTACTTGGAGGCATCCATGTCCGTCCATGTGGTGCCACCATCATTGCTGGACTGGAGCTTGAGATTGCGCACCGTGCCGTCCGTGTTGAACGGGTCGATGTTGTCCGACGGATTATCGGTGAACTGGAACGTGGTGGGCGTCCACGTCGGATAGTCCGTCTGATAGTTCGGCACGTTCGTGGTGATGGTGAACTGGCGGCTCGTGCCGATCTGGATAAGCTGGTCTGGGTGTTCGACCTCTTTATCCAAGGTGACTTTCTCGGCCTTGAGGTTCAATGCGCCGAGCGTGTAGGTCACATCCGTGTCGCCGTGTTTGGTGGATACCTGAGTGTAGATGGTGCCGCCCACGGTCGCGCCGGTTCCGGTGAGCATCGCACGGCTGATGGTCTGCCCTTTGCCGCGTCCCGCGTCCGTGTTCGGCGTGGTTTCGACGATGAGGTACAGTCCTTCCTGACCGTCGGGCACGTCGATGACCACCTTGCCATCTGAGCCGGTGGCGGTGATTGCCGGGTTAGAGGAAAGCGAACCCATCAGCGAGTCGGCCAGTTTGCGCACTGCCTCGGAGTCCGCGTTCGTGTTGCCATACACGTCACTGCCGTTACCGTAGAAATACTGTCCGATGAATTGGATCAGCGTCATGTTCTCGTATGCGCCTTGCAGGGTGATTGTCCCGCCCTTGACGGTGAACACGCTCTCCACACCACTCGGGTAGGCGGCAAGGATCGCCGTGGTCAGTGCCGCGTCGGTCACTCCGTCCGCTAGGGTCAGGTCGAAGCCGGTGATCTTACCGTCCTTGACCGCCACATCCTTGTAGTCGGCGATACGGATCGCTTTGAATGTGCGCCCGTCTACGGTGGGAGCGATCAGATTCGTGCCACCTGCGGGCGCGGTGATGGTGATGTCGTTGTTCGCCGGTGTTTCGTCGGCGTTGGCGATCAGGCCGGTTGCAAAGGTCGCCGTGATGGAAAGTAGGGCGATTGCGGCCAATCCAGTTCTTTTATGCATACTCACTGTCCTTCCTCGATGTTCGTTAATGGTGTCGTGGCGCTTGATGGTTCTTCTCTCTACGACGAACCGGTTTTGCAAGTAGACACAGAATTAGGCATATAGGAACTAAACGTGTTGTTTTAGGCTGCTAGTCGGTGCCGTTCGGGTAGCGGGTGGAGCTGTGGAATTCGTTCCAGTCGATGCCGTTGCCGAGGGTGGGTTGGATCGTCGATTCGCCATCGTCATCGGCGTCGTCGTCATCGGCGTCGGCGGCATGCTGGTCGTGTTCCTTGAGGATGCGGGCCGGGTCTGGTTTGGCGCTTTTCATGTAGCAGAGCCATTCGCAGGCGCGGCGCATGTGGTTCTCGGGCATGCCGCGGTGGTTGAGCAGCATGCGTTTGATCGCGGCGTTGAGGCCGCCCTCGAGCCGGTTGCCGTCGCGCGGCACCGGCCCGTACGCCTGTGGTTCGGGCTCGAGGAAGCAGAACAGGGAGCCGTCGCGGAAGAGGCGTTCAAGCCTGAAATAGGCGCGGCGCAGCCGCAGGTGCGTCCACCACCAGCCGCTTCTGGACGTGGCCGCCCTGGGGTCGTCGGGGTGCTCTCGGGCGAAGGTGCGTTCGGCGAGCATGTGCCGCCAGCGTTCGCGCCATGCGTTGAGCGCCTCGCCCCAGCGTGCGGCGTGGTCGGCGTCGTGGATGCAGGTGAGCGCGTCGGCGAGCCGTTTGAGCTCCCTGCCGGCCTCGAGGCGTGGCCGGCAGGTCAGATCCTGTCTGGTGTCGTGCTGTATGTGGATCAGGCATCGCTGGATGCGCGTGTGCGGCCAGCTCTCGGCGCAGGCTCTTTGGATGCCCTTCATGCCGTCACATACGAGCACGTCAGGCGGCGCGATCTGCGCGAACAGGGCGTTGTAGGCGGCGGTGCTCTCGCGTTCGCACCATTGCCAGGCGAGCACCTCGCCGCTGATGCCGTCGATCGCGGCCGGCAGGCACCAGCCGTTCATGTAGGTGCCGTCGGCCATGACCACGTGATGCACCACGCCGTCGGGCCGGATGGATGGTTCGAGCCGCCAGCACCAGCCGGTGCGCTTCCTGAAGTTGCGTGCGCTCTCGTGTCGCTTGCGCTGCGGGGCGGCCTCGAGCAGCCAATCGAGGAACTCGCCCAGCTGGGAACGGCGGGCCTTGTCGGCCCTGGGCGCCGTGGAGGCGAGCGCGCATGAGGCGCAACGCCATCGTTGGGTGCCCGAAGCGCTCCTTCCGTGCTTGATCATCGCCTCGCCGCATACCGGGCACCGCCGTGCCCTGATCGATTTCTTTCTCATGCCCGCGGCATACCCCGCATGGCGGAAAACGCGCCGTATTAATGAACAGACACAATAAAGAACCCACGACACGCCTACTGCCACAAGGCATGAGCGGCAACATAAACAACACGTCTAGTTCCTATATGCCAATAATTATAGTGAGGCGGTGGATCGCGTTTCAAATGTTGGTGTCAGCGTCATCGCCGGCATCGGTTGGTTTTGATTATACGGTCATGCCGCGGACGCCAGGGCGTCCGCGATGATCTGTTCGGCGCGTCGGCGGATCTCCTCGCCGATTTCGCAGGGCTTCGTGGCGTGCGGCGTCATGACGCGTCTCATGGCCGGTGCGGTCATGAAACGGCCATGCTCCCAGGCCTCGTTGATGTCGATGAGCACGGCGCCGACCAGACGCAGCAGCGATTCTCGCGATGGGAAGATATGCACGGCGCGGGTGCGTCGCTTGATCTCGCAGTTGGCGCGTTCCTGCACGTTGTTCGTGCGCAGACGCACCCAGTGCTCGGCAGGGAACGCCAGATGCGCCAGCGCGTCCTCGCGTGCGTCCTCGAGCAGCTCGCCGGCCCTGCGGTCGATCGCGCCGACCTGGCGCACGGCCTCGTCATAGGCCGCGCGGGCCATGGCCTCGTCCGTCTGGCGCATGACCTCGCTCACGGCCCGGCCGATGCGCGCCCGATCCGCCTTATGGCGCACGCGGCCGGCCAGATCGCGCTGCAGGTGCACCATGCACCGCTGCCACGCCGCACCCGGGAACACCTCCGCGATCGCGCGTTTCAGACCCGCGTGTGCGTCCGAGACCACGCGTGCCACGCCGTTCACGCCCCACCGGCGCAGGGAAAGCAGGAAGCCCTTCCACGAGTCGTACGACTCGGTGTCCACCAGGTCGAAGCCCACGAAACGCTTGGCGCCGTCCATGAACGCGCCGATCGCGGTGACGGTGGCCTGCGAGCACACGCGCGAGTCGTCGTCGCGGCACTTGACGTAGGTCGCGTCCAGCCACAGATACGGCACCGGCGAATCGTATTCGGCCATGCGCAGTGCGCCCACCTCCCCGTCCAGCGACCTGAGCATGCGCGAGACGGTCGACGGGCTCAGCCTGCCGAACTCGAGCTCCTAGGCGACCTTCTCGATCTTGCGGGTGCTCATGCCGTTGACGTACGACTTCGAGACCACGCCCACCATCGCGCGGTCCACGCGCGAGTAGGGACGCATCACGCGTTCGGGGAAATACGTGTCCTCGCGCAGCTTGGGCACCCGCAGCGTGATCTCGCCGATCACGGTCTTCAGCCTGCGTTCGCGGTAGCCGTTCCTGCGGTTGCCCTCGCCCGGCAGCTCGTCGGCCTCGAGCTCCATCGCGTGGTTGATCACCGTCTCGATCAGGTCCACCGCCAGACGGCGGAAATCGATCAGGCCGTCTTCGCCCAGCGGCATCTGGTCCATCGTCAGGGCCACGTCATCGGATACACTTGTCATCAGGGTCATCTCCTTTGCGAATCAGTTTTTTAGGCTTAACCGATTCTAGGCGATGACCCCTTTTCACATCCGGGCCTGACACCAACATTTGGCACACAACCTGAGTTGCGACGTACGGAAATTGTCTGGAGCGGGGAAGAGATAGCGTTTTATGACGAAATGGCCAAGCAGGCGAGTGTTCTGGAAATGACCGTACAGGAATACATCAAGTATATTCTCGAAAAACGGCAATAGGATGTTCGCCCTGTTCATGCGATGGCGCCGGATGGCGTTTTGCTGGATGCGCTGATGATGCGTAGGCATGCGGTTCATTGGGCGTCTTCTTGCTTCGTGCGGCGATGGCTTCGTTGTGGGGACGAGATGTTGTTTTTCTCATCTCGCGGCTGATGTATGGCTTGCTGGTTCGTGTTGTGTCATGCGTTGCAAGGACTCCGAAGACGTCGTCTGTGAGCGAATCGTTGATGCAGGCGATATCCTTGCGCTCGTTGCCGGATAGGCGCTTATGGGTTCTGCGGAGGGAAAAACGCCGTGAGACGATGACGGCGTGAGGGGAGGAACGGAAGGGTTTGCCGTGTGTCACAGTAAACAGTGACGGGAGGCCGTTTTTCCGTTATGCTGTTGCCTATGTGTGGAATCGTAGGTTATGCAGGTAATGTGAACTCCCCGTCGATGCGGCCGCTCGAAGTGTGCCTCCAAGGCCTCCAGCGCCTTGAGTACCGGGGCTATGATTCGGCCGGCGTGGCGCTGACGGCACCGGGCATGGAGCGTGTGGCCGTGCGCAAGAAGGCGGGACGGCTGTCCAATCTCATCGACGACATCAAGGCCGATCCGCTGCCGGAGGCGACGGTCGCGATCGGACATACGCGCTGGGCGACGAACGGCGTGCCAAACGACGTCAACGCGCATCCGCATTCGAGCCGCGACGGCAAGGTCGCAATCATCCACAACGGCATCATCGAGAACGCCTCGCAGCTGCGCCTCGACCTGCAGGCCGAAGGCTACCGCTTCGCGTCGAGCACCGACACCGAGGTCGCCGCGAAGCTGCTGGGCAAGATCGTCGACAACGTCATCGCCGAAACTGGCGAACCCGACCTGTTCGAGGCGATGCGCCGTCTGGGACGCATGCTCGAGGGCGCGTTCACGATCCTGGCGATCGACTGCCGCCAGCCGGGCGTCGTCGTCGGCGCGCGCCACGACTCGCCGCTCGTCGTCGGACTCGGCGACGGCGAGAACTTCCTCGGCTCCGACGTGGCCGCGTTCGTCGCATACACGAAGACGGCGATGGAGATCGACCAGGACCAGGCCGTCATGATCACGGCCGACGGCGTGACCGTAACCGATTTCGACGGCAACACGGTGTCCGACCCGGCCGTCTACGAGATCGACTGGGACGCGTCCGCCGCCGAAAAGGGCGGCTGGGACTCGTTCATGGACAAGGAGATCCACGAGGAGCCGGCCGCCGTGCAGCGCACATTGTTCGGCCGTCTCGACGACGACGGCAACATCAACCTCGACGAGGTGCGCATCGACGAACACGACTTCAAAGCGATCGACAAGATCATCGTCATCGGCTGCGGCACGGCGAGCTACGCCGGCATGGTCGCCAAATACGCGATCGAACATTGGGTGCGTATCCCCGTCGAGGTCGAGCTCGCGCACGAGTTCCGCTACCGCGACCCGATTCTGACGCCCCGCACGCTCGTTGTCGCGATCTCGCAGTCGGGCGAGACGATGGACACGTTGATGGCGCTGCGACACGCGCGCGAACAGGGCTCGAAGGTCCTCGCGATCTGCAACACGCAGGGTGCGAGCATTCCGAGGGAGTCCGACGCCGTGCTGTATACGCACGCCGGCCCGGAGGTCGCCGTCGCCTCGACGAAGGCCTTCGTGGCTCAGATCACGGCCGCCTACATCCTCGGCCTGTACCTCGCGCAGCTCAAGGGCACCGTCTTCCGCGACGAGATCCACCAGACGCTCGATTCGCTCAAGGCGATGCCGCAGAAGATCCAGTGGGTGCTCGACACGCAGCCGCCGCGCGTCGCCAAGGCCGCCGAGCAGCTCGCCGACGCCAACTCGTTCCTGTTCCTCGGCCGCCATGTCGGCTATCCGGTGGCGCTCGAAGGCGCGTTGAAGCTTAAGGAGATTGCCTACACCTTCACCGAGGGCTTCGCCGCCGGCGAGCTCAAGCACGGCCCGATCGCGCTCGTCGACGAAGGCGAGCCGGTCGTCTTCATCGTGCCGCCGGCGCGCGGACGCAACATCCTGCACGCGAAGGTCATCTCCGGCATCGAAGAGGTCAAGGCGCGCGGTGCGTACATCATCGCCGTCGCCGAGGAAGGCGACAAAGACGTCGAACGCTACGCCGACATCATCTTCTGGCGTCCGCAGTGCCCGACGCTGATGAGCCCGCTCGTCGACGTCGTCCCGCTGCAGCTGCTCGCGATGGACATCGCCAACCAGAAGGGCTATGACGTCGACAAGCCGCGCAACCTCGCGAAGTCGGTCACCGTCGAGTGAGCACGCCACGGCGTCACCGCTGGGTCGTCGATGAGCCCGACATCCCCTTCGCGATGCCGGTGCTGTACGAGGACGCGGCGATCATCGTCATCGACAAGCCGCATTTCCTCGCGACGATGCCGCGCGGCATGTGGTATCGGCAGACGGCGCTGATGCGGCTGCGCGCACAGTACGACGACCCGAACATCACGCCCGCCCACCGGCTCGACCGGGCGACGGCGGGCGTGCTCGTCTTCGTGCGCGACCCGGCGGCGCGCGGCGCCTACCAGACGATGTTCCAGGAGCGGCGTGCCGTGAAGACCTACGAATGCGCGGCGCCGCTGCGTCCGGCGTCGAGGCCCCGCACCGGCACCGTGCGCCGCCTCGAGCCGCCGCGCCCGTTCCCGCTCGAACGTCGTTCGCGCATCGTCAAGACGCGCGGCGTGCTGCAGGCGTGCGAGACGCCCGGCATCGTCAACGCCGAAACGTACATCGAACGCGCACAGTCGCTTGGACACGCTGTTGACGGCACGCCGATCGCCCGCTACGTGCTGCGACCGCGCACCGGCAAGACGCATCAGCTGCGCGTGCACATGAACGCGCTCGGGCTGCCGATCGTCGGTGACGACCTCTATCCGGCGATCGAGGAACGCGCGTCGGACGACTTCTCCCGCCCGCTCGAACTCGTCGCGCGCCGCCTCGAGTTCGCCGATCCGCTGAGCGGCGAACGTCGCGTCTTCACGTCGCAGGTCCCGCTGCTGCACGGGTGACGCGGCGCGTGTTGGTCGTCGGTCGGCTGTTTTTGATCGTCGATTGTTCACGGATCGCTTGTGCAGGTAGCGCAAAACAGTTCCGCGGCTGCCCGGATTTGCTACAACGGTAGTGACCAAGGAGCAGACATGGGATATGCAATCACGATGTGCGTCGTCGCGCTCGCGGCCTTCGCGGCGATCGCCTACGTGCTCGGACGCGACAACGGCGAACGCGAGGAGCGCTACTTCGCCGGCATCGACGCGGACAAGCAGGACGAGCTCTACCGCACGCCGATCATCTACGACGACGACAAGCGCAGCAGCTGGCATCAGAAGGGAATCGTCAACCACATCGATCCGAAATCGGACGGCACCGCCGACGTGCGGATCCTGTGGTACAACGCCCATCCGAGCAAGACGGCGCGCAAGACCGAGACCGGCGTGGACAAGGTCAGCGTCCCGCAGCAGCGTCTCGCCTCGAACGGCGTCAAGGAAGGCGACATCGTGCGCATCGCCGTGCGCCCCGACGAAGGCGTCAGCATCGATATCTGACGCATGGGCGGCCGTCGTCATGCAGCCGTCTGCGGGCGGCTGCATGACGACGGCCGATAGCGCACATCGGCTATATTGAAACGGTGCAGTTTTTCCGCTTTGCGAAGATCCGCTTTCCGAGGACCGTCGGCGCGCGCCGACGGCTGACGCGTGCGCTCGCGGCGCTCCTCGCGCTCGCCGGCGCCGTGTCCGCAGCCGGCTGCGGACACGGCGACACGCGCACGCAGATCAGCGTGTGGTCGTGGGAGCCGAGCATGGCCGCGCTCATCCGGGGATTCGAGAAGGACAACCCGGACATCCACGTCACGCAGATCGGCACCGCCGACTATGCGAAGCTCAACTCGGCGATCCAGGACGGCTACGGCACGCCCGACGTCGTGCAGCTCGAATACTTCGCGCTGCCGCAGTACGCGGTCAGCGGACAACTGCGCGACCTGACCGACCGTACGAAGGGGTACGGCGATTTCTACACGCCCGGCTCGTGGGCGTCGGTGCAGTTGGCGGGCCGTGTCTACGGCGTGCCGATGGATTCGGGCCCGATGGCCTTCTTCTACAACGAGGACGTGTTCCGCCAGGCCGGCGTCGACGCGACGAAGATCCGCAGCTGGGACGACTATCGCGAAGCCGCCGTGAAACTCAAGGACATCGGCGTGTCGATCGCCGCCGACGCCGGCGACGCGAGCTTCTACAATGCGATGATCTGGCTCGCCGGCGGCACGCCCTACCATACGAGCAAGGACGGCAAGGACGTCTCGATCACGCTCGATACCGACGCCGGCACGCAGGCCTTCACCGAGTTCTGGCAGCAGATGATCGACGACGACCTCGTCGACACGACGCTCGTCACCTGGTCGGACCGTTGGAAGCAGGCGCTCGGCTCGGGACGGGTCGCCTCTGTCTTCGCAGGCGCGTGGATGCCGTCGCTGCTGCTCGCCGACGTGCCCGGCACGGCCGGCCTGTGGCGCGTCGCGCAAATGCCGACGCGAGACGGGAAGGCGACGAACGCCGAGAACGGAGGATCCGCGCTCGGCGTGCTCAATTCGAGCCGCAAACCCGACGCCGCGTTCCGGTTCGTCGACTACGTATGCCACAGCCGCGCCGGCATCCGCACGCGCGTCGACGGCGGCTCATTCCCGGCGGACAACGCGACGCTTGACAGCGACGCGTTCCTCGACAAGACGACCGTCACCGACGCGCGCGGCATCGACGTGCCGTATTTCGGCGGCCAGAAGTTCAACCGCGTGCTCGCGCAGGCCGCGGCCCGCGTGAGCACGCGCTTCAGCTACCTGCCCTTCGAAGTGTATGCGCGCGCCGACTTCCGCGCGACCGTCGGCACTGCGTACACGTGGGCGAACGAGGCGGAACGCTACAACGACGCGATACGCCGCCTGCAGGAGGGGCTCGTCGACGTCAAGGACCTGCCCGCCAAGCCGGGCGCGAAGGTCACGCTGCGCGACGGCATCGCGCTATGGCAGACCGATCTCAAGGAGTACGGCGCCAACCAGGGCTTCACGATGCACTGAGCCGCGCGGCTCACACGTTGCGCCGCCAGATTGCGAGCATCCCCTTGAAGATGAGGTCGGGGTCGACGATGTCGATCATCGGCGTCTCGATGACGCGCGCGAGTCCGCCGGTGGCGATGACGCGGAAGTCGTCGTCGATCTCGCGGTGGAACTGCGTGATGATCCGTTCGATGCCACCGAGGAAATCGTAGTAGAGACCCGCCTGGATCGCGCTCGTCGTATTCTTCGCGAGGATCGTCGTCGGTCGCGCGATCTGCACCTCCGGAAGCTGCGCCGTCGCCGAGGCGAGCGCCTCCGAGGCCGTGCGGATGCCGGTCGTCACGAGGCCGCAGGTGATCGTGCCGTGTGCGTCGACGTAGTTGTACGTCGTCGCCGTGCCCATGTCGATGACGAGGACGCGCCCGCCGTAGCATGCGTAGGCGCCCGCGCAGTCGGCGAGGCAGTCGGCGCCGAGCGAACGCGGGTCGTCGATGCGGATGTTCATGCCCGTCCTGATGCCGGGGCCGACGACGATCGGGTCGACGTCGAGGAACTTGATGATGCTCGACGTGAACGAATGCATGACCTTTGGCACGACGGAGGCGATGATGACGTCGTCGACGTCGGCCGGCTTGAGCTTGTTGAGCGCGAGGAACTGCAGCAGCATCAGGCCGTACTCGTCCGACGTGTGGTTCGCCTTCGTCGTGACGCGGTAGGTGCCGAAGATCCGTTCGTCGTCGTCGACGAATCCCATGACGATGTTCGTGTTGCCGATATCGACCGCGATCAGCATATGCGCTCCTTTGCTTGGTGATGACGCCGCGCCTGGCACGGCAGATATGGACCGTCCTCTACAATAACGCGTGGTGGCCGACCCATCGAGGCGGCCAACCGCCCGCCGCGTGCCGACTGCGCCCGTAAGCGGGGAACCCGACCAACGAAAACGAAAGACCAGAAGATGGCATCACCAGATGGTGCGCACGGCGAGGCCGGCGCAACCGAGAACCAGCACAGCAACCAGCAGCCGCAGCAGGCGGACACGAACACTTCGATGACGACGGATGCGTCGCTCGCCGCGAAGTCGAAGCGGCCGGGCGGCCCGCGTAAGGCGGCGCCGTGGATCGGCGTCGTCCTTGTCGTCGCCGTCCTCATCGCCGTCGTCTTCGGCGTGCGCGCCGCCAACTCGCACGGCGGCGGCAAGGCGGACGGCGGCGCCGCGTCGAGCGTCGCGATCGGCCTCAAGCTTGCGCCGACGAACCTCGACATCCGCAACACGGCCGGCTCGAGCCTCGACCAGATTCTCATCGGCAACGTCTACGAGGGGCTCGTCGCGCGTGACAGCGAGAACAAGGTCGTCCCGGCGCTCGCGAAAAGCTGGGAGGTGTCCGACGACGGCCTCAAGTACACGTTCCATCTGCGAGACGGCGTGAAATTCTCGAACGGCGACGCGTTGACGGCCGAGGACGTCGTCTGGTCGCTCGACGAACTCGTCTCCAAGCAGTACCACGACGCCGACTCGCTCAAGAACCTCGAGATGGTCGGCGCGAGCGGCGACGACACCGTCGTCATCACATTGTCACAGCCGTATTCGCAGCTGCTGTGGGCGCTCACCGGACGCGCCGGACTTGTCTTCGACAAGGACGCGAAGTACGTCGCGAAGACGCAGGCCGTCGGCTCCGGCCCGTACCTCGTCAAGGACTTCAAGCCGAACACGATGATCACGTTCGAGGAGAACCCGACGTACTGGGGCGCCAAGCCGAAGACACCGACGGTCGTCGTGCGCTACTACGCCGACGACAACGCGGCCGTCAACGCGCTCAAGTCGGGCGAGGTGCAGGTGCTCGCGCCGATCAGCGCGCAGCTGGCCGAGCCGTTCAGGAAGGACACGGCCAAATATGTCGTCAAGACCGGCGAAGGCACTGACAAGTACGTGCTCGGCATGAACAACGCGGCCGGCAGGCCGACGGCCGACAAGAAGGTGCGTCAGGCGATCCGCTACGCGATCGACCACGACCAGCTCATCGCGGCACGCGGCGGCGTCGACAAGGCGCTCGGTGGCCCGATCCCGTCGCTCGACCCCGGCTATGAGGACCTGACGAAGCTGTACCCGCACGACGCGGCCAAGGCGGAAGCGCTGCTCAAGGAGGCCGGCTACACGAAGGACCATCCGCTCAAGCTCACGCTCACCTACGCGAACACCTACGGCAGCGAGATCGGCGACCAGCTGCGCTCGCAGCTCAAGGAGGTCGGCATCGACCTCAAGGTCAACGTCGTCGAGTTCTCGACATGGCTGCAGGACGTGTACACCGACAAGGACTACGACCTCTCGCTCGTCGACCACAACGAAAGCCACGACTTCACGCAGTGGTCGAACCCCGACTACTACTACGGCTACGACAACAAGGACGTCCAGAAGCTCACCGACGAGGCGCTGCACGCGACCGACGACGCGACGCGCGACGAGAAGCTCGCGAAGGCCGCGCGCATCGTCAGCGAGGACGCGGCCGCCGACTGGTTGCTCAACTACCGCATCACGACGGCGATGGACAAGGGCGTGACCGGCTTCCCGCTCAACATGAACCAGACGTATCTGCCGCTGTGGAACGTCGCCTACACGCCGGCGAAGTGACGCCGTGCGCCGACTGATTTCCGATGATCCCCGATGATCCCTGATGACTGAAGGCTAACTCGCCGATGCTCAAGTACCTCGCACGCCGCTGCGCGCTGTTCGCGCTCGCGCTGTTCGTCGTCTCCGTCGTCGTGTTCCTTGCACTGCGCGTGCTGCCGGGCGACCTCGCGACGATCATGGCGGGACTCAACTCGCCACCCGAACGCGTCGCCGCGCTGCGCGCCGAACTCGGACTCGACCGTCCGCTCGTCGCCCAGTACGGCGCGTGGATCGCGGGACTCGCGCACGGCGACTTCGGCACGACGATGCTCACCGGGCAGCCGGTCGCGTCCGTCGTCGGCGCACGCGCGCAGATCACGTTCCCGCTCATCGTGCTGGGTCTGCTGATCGCGCTCGCGCTCGGCGTGCCGCTCGGCTGCGCGTCGGTGATGGCGAAATCCGCGCGCGCCCGCGGCCTCTACCAGGCGGTCGCGATCGTCGGCGGTGCCGTGCCGGCGTTGTGGGCGGGGCTCGTGCTCATCCTGCTGTTCGGGCGCGGCACCGGCCTGCTGCCGATCCTGCCGGCCTCCGGATTCCCGCAGGACGGCTGGTCCAGCCCCGGGCGTGCGTTCGCCGCGCTCGTGCTGCCGGCAGTCACCGTCGGCGTCATCGTCGGCGCGTCGATCATGCGTTACACGCGTTCGGCGCTGCAGTCGGTCGCCTCGACCGGCGCGATCGAGATGGCGATGGCCTGTGGCATGACGCGCCGACGCGCGCTCACGCACGTCGGTCTGCGGCTGGCGATGCCGCAGCTTGTCTCCGTCGTCGGACTGACCTTCGCCGAGATGATCACCGGCGTCATGGTCATCGAGAACCTGTTCGCGCTGCCCGGCATCGGCTCCGGGCTCGTCGACGACCTGACGCACCGCGACCTGATCGCCGTGCAGAGCGAACTGTTCATGCTCGCGGCGTTCTTCCTCGTCATCGGCCTGCTCGTCGACCTGACGCACCGCGCGCTCGACCCGAGATTGGGGCAGGACGATGAATGACAATCAACACGCATCCTCTGCGGCCGCGCACGGCGTCGTCGAGCGCGGCCCACGCGGTCGGCTGCGGCGCGCCGGCGTCGTCGTCGCGTCGATGTGGGCGCGCGGCACCGGCCGTTTCGCGCTCGTCACGCTCGGCCTGTGGATCCTCGTCTCGCTTGTCTCGCTGATCTGGACGCCGCGTTCACTGTGGGAGACGAACGGATACGCCGTCTGGGCGCAGCCGTCCGCCGACCACTGGCTCGGCACCGACGGCGTGGGTGCCGACGTTTTCAGCTGGCTGATGGCCGGCTCGCGCATCGACCTCGTCATCGTCATGCTCACCGTGCTCGTCGCGCTCGCGATCGGCCTGCTGCTCGTCGCCGCGATGACGTCGCGCGCTGCCGCGCTCGCGCACGGCTCGGTCGTGCTCATCGACGCGTTGATCTCGATTCCGACGGTGCTCATCGCGTTGATGCTTGCCGTGCCGCTCGGCGCGTCGGTCGCCGTCATCGTGCTCGCCTGCGGCTTCGGCTACGGGCTCAATCTCGCGCGCGTCGCACGTCCGTCGGCGATGCTCGCCGCGCGCAGCATGTACGTCGAATCGGCGCGTGCGAACGGCGCGGGGGCGATGCGCGTCTTCGTCACGCACATCGTGCCGAACATCATGCCGACGCTCATCGTGCAGTGCTCGCTGTCGGCGGGCACGGCCGTCCTCGCCGAGGCCGGGCTGACCTATCTCGGCGTCGGTGTGCCGTCGGGCGTGCCCAGCTGGGGGCATTCGCTGAGCACGTCGGTGCGTTTCATCAACATCTATCCGCTGACGGTGCTGTGGCCGGGCCTGCTCGTGACCGTCGTCGTCGTGGCGCTCAACCTCTTCGGCGACGCGTTGCGTGAGGCCGCCGACCCACTCACCAACCCGAGATTGCGAGGTGCCGATGGGCGTCGTCGTCGATGATCTGCGGGTCACGATCGCATCGCGGCCGATTCTGCACGGCGTGCATCTCGAAGTGCGCGACGGGCAGCGCGTGGGACTCGTCGGACCTTCCGGTTCGGGCAAGTCGATGATCTCGCGCGCGATCATGGGTCTGCTGCCGCCGACGGCCGAGCGCAGCGGCTCGATTGAACTCGGCGGCCGCCAGCTCGTCCGGCTGCCGGACGTCGAGATGGCTGCGCTGCGCGGTGCCGCCGTCGGCATGGTCTTCCAGAATCCGGGAACGTCGCTCAACCCGCTGCTCACCGTCGGCAGGCAGATCGCGCTGCCTCTCGCGCTGCACTACGAGCTGACGGCCGACGAACGCGAAGCGCGCGTGCGCGCGATGATGCGCAAGGTCGGGCTGCCCGACGATCTGTACGGCAGGCGGCCGCATGAACTGTCCGGCGGCCAGCAGCAGCGCGTCGGCATCGCGACGGCGCTCATCACGTCGCCGCGCCTGATCATCGCCGACGAACCGACGACGGCACTTGATTCGATGACGCAGCGGCAGATCGTCGACCTGCTCGTCTCGCTCGTCGACGAGGCCGGCGCGGCGCTGCTGTTCATCACGCACGATTTCTCGGTGCTCGCGCATGCGACGCAGTACTGCTATGTGCTCGACGCGGGACGGATCGTCGAGCAGGGACGCACGGCGGCGCTGCTCGAGACGCCGCGCACGCCGCAGGCGCGCACGCTCGTCGAGGCGGCGCGGCGGCTGACGCTGCACGTCGGCGAGCAGACGGCGGACGGCGACGAGACGGCCATGACTGGCGAGGAGCGGATGGACGCCGAGGAGAGAGTCGTTGAGGAGACGGTCATCGAAATGACATCGGCGACGCGAACGGAGGGGCGGCGATGAGCGGGATGGACGAAACGACCACGGCGGTCATGGACGGTGCGCCGACGCTGCTCGAGGGCGTCGACATCCGCAAGAGCTTCGGCAAGGGCGCAGGACGGCACGAGGTGCTCCACGGCTGCACGATCCGCGTGCACGAAGGCGAATGCGTCGCCGTCATTGGCGGCTCGGGGTCGGGAAAATCGACGCTGACGCGCATCCTGCTCGGCCTGGAGACGCCCGACTCGGGCGTCGTGCGCTTCGACGGCGAGCCGATCGCGACGCCGGAGGGGATGCGGCGGCTGCGGCACGCCTCGGGCATCGTCTACCAGAACCCCTTCGCGTCGCTCGACCCCAGATGGACGGCCTACGAATCGGTGAGCGAACCGCTGCGCCTGCGACGGAAGGGACGGCGGATCGGCGACGAGGACGAACTCGTCGCGCGGGTGGGCGATGCGCTACGGCTGATGGCGCTCGACCCGTCGGATTTTCTCGGGCGCTATCCGATTGACATGTCCGGCGGGCAGGCGCAGCGTGTCGCGATCGCGCGCGCGATCGTCACCGGGCCGCGGCTGCTGCTCGCCGACGAGGCGATGAGCGCGATCGATGTGGCCGCGCGTCTGCAGATCCTCGACGCCTTCGCCGCCGTGCGCGCCAACGATCCGCGCATGGGGATGCTGCTCGTCTCGCACGACCTTGGCGTCGTGCAGTCGATCGCCGACACGATCGTCGTGCTCCACGACGGCGTCGTCGTCGAAGAGGGGAGCGCGGCCGCCGTCCTCGCCGATCCCCAAGCCCCCTACACCCGCGCCCTCGTCGCCGCGGCGACACTGTGAGCGCCCTCCTCGCGAGCGCGAGTGTTCAGTATGCGGACAGCGGAGGTTTTGTTTGTCGGCGCGATGTCATATTCTTGCAACCATGATCAATCGCTCATGTTGTTGTTGTCGCTGACCGACGCCTCCGGCGCGCGGGTATCGACGCATAACTTGAGATAGCAGAATCATTCATCAGCATCATTCATCGATGCGATTTGGTGTCAATATCAGATGTTTCATCTGCGAAACCCAATGATTCCAAAGTTTTCCAACCGTTGCTGACGTAACTTCGGTGGGGAGACGTCGGCGGATCGTCGGGACTCATATAGGCAAACTGTGCGTAATACGGTTCCAAAGCGAGCTTGTGGCGTAATGAAAACCAAGAGTCGAATGCAGACAATGCATTGCGGCGGAGAAAACAAACAAACCACAACCGTACTACGAAGGAATCATCATGCTGCAGGAAACCATCGCCGAGAACATCGGCAACACCCCGATCGTCAAGCTCCACCACGTCACCGAAGGCGTGCGCGCCACCATCGCCGTCAAGGTCGAATATTTCAATCCGGGCGGCTCGTCGAAGGACCGCATCGCCGAACGGATCATCGACGCCGCCGAACGCGACGGCAAACTCAAGCCCGGCGGCATCATCGTCGAACCGACCTCCGGCAACACCGGCGTCGGCCTCGCGCTCGTCGCCCAGCAGCGCGGCTACCGCGCGATCTTCGTGCTGCCGGACAAGGTCAGCGAAACCAAACGCGCCGTGCTGCGCGCCTACGGCGCCGAGGTTGTTGTCACGCCGACCGACGTCGCACCGGACGATCCGCGCTCCTACTACCGCGTCTCCGACCGCCTCGCCGAGCAGATCCCGGGCGCGTTCAAGCCGAACCAGTACTTCAACCCCGCCGGCCCGCGCAGCCACTACGAGACGACCGGCCCGGAGATCTGGGCGCAGACCGACGGCGCCGTCACGCATTTCGTGGCAGGCATCGGCACCGGTGGCACGATCTCCGGCACCGGCAACTACCTCAAGGACGTCTCCGACGGCGCCGTCACCGTCATCGGCGCCGACCCGGAAGGCTCGATCTACTCGAATCCGGACAACATCCACGGCTACAACATCGAAGGCGTCGGAGAGGACTTCATGCCGGGTGCCTACGACCAGCACATCGCCGACGAGATCGTGCAGATCACCGACGCCGAGGCGTTCCTGATGACGCGCCGCCTCGCCGCCGAAGAAGGGCTGCTCGTCGGCGGTTCGAGCGGCATGGCCGTCGCCGCCGCCGTCAAGTACGCGAAGACGCACGACCTCGACGAGACGCAGACCGTCGTCGTGCTGCTGCCGGACTCCGGTCGCGGTTACCTCGAGAAGATCTTCAACGACGACTGGATGATCGACCACGGCTACGCGGACGTCGTCGCCGCCACGGCGCGCCCGTCGATCGTTGACGAGGCGCTGCTGCCGGCCTGAGCATAGGGCGGAACGCAGAGCGGAACATACGACGGAACACGACAGGGGAGACGACGAACATGAACCACAACACGATGCACACGACGACGATGACGATGGCGGCGACGGGGACGACGGGGACGAGGACGGCCGGCGGCACGACCTTCCTCATCCATCACACGCCGCTGCGCGGGCACGGCCACGGCAGCGTCACGAGCTACATCGCACGGCCGCGCCGCGTTTGAGCGGGCGCGCGGTGGCGGAGATCATCGGACGAATCACGTATCCACATATACGCAATCACTGAACAGCACATCATCAATCGCAGCAAAGGACGAAACACCACCATGAGCGACTTCGACGTCAACGAAACCACGACCTACGGCATCGCGACGCGCGGCATCCACGCCGGGCAGGAGCCGGACCCGATCACCGGCGCCGTCTCCACGCCGATCTACATGACCTCGACCTTCAAGCAGGACGGCGTCGGCGGCCTGCGACACGGCTACGACTACAGTCGCTCCGTCAACCCGACGCGCGACTCCTTCACCGAACAACTCGCCGCCGTCGAAGGCGCGAAGCACGCAATCGCGTTCTCCTCCGGACTCGCCGCGATTGACGTGCTGCTGCGCTCGACGCTCCAGCCGGGCGACGCGATCCTCATCGGCAACGACGTCTACGGCGGCACCTACCGCCTGCTCGCGAAGGTCTTCGTGCCGTGGGGCGTCGAACTCGACGTCATCGACATCACCGACCCGGCCGCCGTCAACACGGCGCTCGCACGCAAGGCGTACCGCTACATCTGGGTGGAGACGCCGTCGAACCCGCTGCTGGGCATCACCGACATCGCATTGACGGCGGCGCTCGCGCACGAGCATGGCACGCGCGTCGTCGTCGACAACACCTTCGCGTCGCCGGTCCTGCAGCATCCGCTCGCCGACGGCGCCGACGCCGTCGTCTATTCGACGACGAAGTACATCGGCGGCCATTCGGACGTTGTCGGCGGCGCCGTTGCCACGAATGACGACGAGCTCGCGCAGCGGGTCGCGTTCCTGCAGAACGCGGCCGGCGCCGTGCCGTCACCCTTCGACTCGTGGCTCGACATCCGTGGACTCAAGACGCTCGACCTGCGCGTGCGCAAGCACAGCGAGAACGCGATGACGATCGCGCACTGGCTCGAGGGGCACGACGGCGTGGAACGCGTCTGGTATCCCGGGCTTGAATCGCATCCGGGCCATGAGATCGCCGAACGGCAGATGCACGGCGGCTTCGGCGGCATGATTTCGGTCGAGATCGCCGGCGGCAAGGAGGCGGCGGAACGCTTCGCCGCCTCGACGCGGCTGTTCACGCTCGCCGAATCGCTCGGCGGCGTCGAATCGCTCATCGAGGTGCCGGCCGCGATGACGCACATGTCGGTTTCGGGCACTGCGCTCGAAGTGCCGGCGAATCTTGTGCGCCTGTCCGTCGGTATCGAGGACGTCGACGATCTCATCGGCGACCTCGAAGGCGCCTTCGCCGCGCTCGGGGAGTAGTCCCGGGCGAAGGCCGCGGGGTCTCGGCGGTGCGGGCGCCGCCCAACGCCGCGTTCAGTCCTCGAAGTCGGCGATCGCCTGCATGAAGCGCTCGCCGTATTTGCTCAGCTTCGATGCGCCGACGCCGCTGACTTCCATGAATTCGTC
Organism: Bifidobacterium anseris; assembly: GCF_002860345.1. Classification (GTDB taxonomy): domain Bacteria; phylum Actinomycetota; class Actinomycetes; order Actinomycetales; family Bifidobacteriaceae; genus Bifidobacterium; species Bifidobacterium anseris. Next base: position 903,626 of record NZ_NMYC01000001.1, on the reverse strand, counting down.
GTCGTTGTGCGGGCGGCGCGTCGCCATGTCGCGCAGCGAGCGATCCGAGAACACGATGTACGGCGGCTTGCCGATTTCGCGTGCGATGTCGCGGCGCAGTTCGCGCAGACGCTCGAACAGCGCCTCGTCGGTGCCGCCGTGGCCGCCGCCGAAGGTCGTCGGTTCCGTGGTCGGGCTCGACGGACGCTGCGAGGCAGCCGGCTTCGGCCTGCTGATGCTTTTCATCTCGTAGTGGAACGCTGGGTCGATCGTCTCGGCCGCGCGTGCGCCGAACATGACGATCGGCAGCCGTCCCTCGGTGATCGTCAGGAACCCGTCCGAGACCATCTGGTTGAGCACGTCGCGCACCGTTGACTGCGGCACGTCGGCGAGTGCGCCGAAGGTCGGCACGTGGTCGAGGCCGCGTTCGAGCACGTCCTTCGCCTGCGAGCCGCGCAGCACCGCGACGATCTTGCCGCTGCCATACGACTGCGCGAGGTCGTGCACGCATCGGCTGATCGTGCGCGCGACGCGTGAGACGTCGGTCGTCGAGAACGTGCTGTCGCAGTTCACGCAGCCGCCGACACAATGCGCGCCGGACGCCGTGTCGCCGTCCTCGCCGAAGTAGCGCGTCATGTAGCGGTGCAGGCATGCGGTCGTGCGGCAATAGCCGACCATCGCATCGAGCAGGTGCCGTTTCCAGCGGCGCACCTGCTCCTGCTCGTCCTCGGTGAGGCGTTCGTTGGCGCCGCCGTTGTCGAGCAGTCGCCGGCGCGTGACGATGTCCGATTCGTTCCACAGCAGCGTGCAGCGGCTCGGCTCGCCGTCGCGTCCGGCGCGCCCCGCCTCCTGATAGTAGGCTTCGATGCTTTCGGGCATGTTGTGGTGGATGACGTAGCGCACGTTCGATTTATCGATGCCCATGCCGAACGCGTTCGTCGCGACGACGAGCGGCACAGCGTCGGTCACGAAGTCGCGTTGCGCGCGCTCGCGCTGCGCCGGCGGCAGTCCCGCATGGTAGGCGACGGCGATTGGGGAGGGCGAGGGCGTCGCGGCGTCGGATGCGGCGCGCAGCTGCGGGACGAGCGTGTTGATCGTCTCGGCGAGTTCCTCTGTCTGTTTTCTTGTCGCGCAGTAGATGATGCCGGATTCGTCAGCGTGGTCGGCCACGTAGCGCGCAATCCAGTTCGCCTTGTCGCGCGTGCCGAGTTTGAGGATGTCGAAGTACAGGTTCGTGCGGTCGAAGCCGGTGACGACGACCTCCGGGTCGCGCAGGCCGAGCATGCTGATGATGTCGCGGCGCACGCGCTCAGTGGCGGTCGCGGTGAATGCGGCGACGGTGGGGCGGTCGGGCAGCGCGTTGATGAAGTCGCCGATGCCGAGGTACGACGAGCGGAAGTCCTGACCCCATTGGGAGACGCAGTGCGCTTCGTCGACGGCGACGAGCGCGATGTCCGCGTGCGTCGCGAAGTTCATGAACCGCTGTGTTTCCAGTCGTTCGGGCGCCACGTACAGCAGGCGGACGCGGCCGGCGTTCACGGCGGCGAAGACGTCCTCCTGTTCGTCGATCGACTGCGAGCCGTTGATGAAGGCAGCCGGGATGCCGATTTCGTTCGCGCCGTCCACCTGGTCCTTCATCAGCGAGATCAGCGGGGAGATGACGATCGTCAGGCCGTGCAGCAGCAGCGACGGGATCTGGTAGCACAATGATTTGCCGGAGCCGGTCGGCATGACGCCGAGCACGTCGCGTCCCTCGAGGATGGCGTGGATGAGCGCGCCCTGCCCGGGGCGGAAATCCTCATAGCCGAAGTACCTGCGCAATGTCGCGAGCGCCTGCGCGTCGAGTTCCTCCTGCGAAATCGTCATAACGCACCAGTGTAACCGGCGGGTGCCGTTTGGCCTAGATGCGCGCGTGTGGTGCAATCGGGAGGTGGCTGGGCGGTGATTGGGCGGTAGTTGGGCGGTAGTTGGGCGGTATGCGCAGGCGATCTTCGTATGCGATCCGCAAGGTAGCGTTTATGTATTTTGGTAGGTAGAGGTTATGTAATTCGATAGGTAGAGTTTATGTAATCTGATAGGTAGACTCTATGTAATTTGGATGTTAGGGGCGGCAAACCCTTACTGGCGCTTGGTTTTGTCGCCTGTGCGTCAACATGCCTGAAGTTCCTGCCAGCGGGCGCGCATCATCCGGTTCGCATGGGTCGTGCGCGTTTCGTGCAGCAGCGGCACCGGCGTATCCGGTATGACGTGCACGGGCTCGAAACCGATCTTCTGTTGGGCTCGTGCCGATTTCACGTTGCCTTCGTAGTATGCGCACCAGGTCGCGGCCAGATCCAGATCCTCGAAGCCGTGCCGCAGCAGTTCGCAGGCCGCTTCGGGGACATAGCCGTTGCCCCAGAACGGCTCGCCGATCCAGAATCCCATTTCCGCCTGCGTCGTGTCGTTGGCCGGGAAGAGATCGGAGCCGCCGGCGAGCTTGAGCGAGATCGCGCCGATCGCCGTGTCCGGATCTTCGGCGAGCGTGATCGCATAGTCCTCGGGGCCGTTGAACACGTTGCGGATCACATCAAGGCTTTCCTCGACGCTCTGGTGCGCCGGCCATCCGGCGGCCGGACCGATGTTCGGGTTCTTCGCGTATTCGTACAGCGCCGCCGCGTCCGAATCGCGCCAAGGTCGCAGTATCAGCCGTTGCGTCGTGAGTTGCTGCTTCGTCATGACGCCCAAGCATAGCGTCGGAGGGGCATTTCCCTCATCCGCGACACCCATCTCGGCTGGGCGGTAGCTTTTTCCGTGGGGAGTCCAAGTAGAGGGCCTCAAAACGGCTTCTCCTCGGGAGCCATGCTTGGCGATATGCGGAAAAACGTTACCTCCCAGCCGAGATACGAGCCGAGGTGTGCTGCCGACACCCGTCTGGGGCCGCCATGGTCCGTCCGAGGCCGCATTGTGACCTCGTTATCCGCGCCGAAACTCTGCCGTCCACGCCCGGTGTTCGTCCATCTGTGCCTGTCATCACCCCATCATCCTCCGGCATCATCCTCAAGGCTGAGGGAGCGTCGCGTCGCCTGCAGGATTCATCCCGCAGTCCGATGTGACGGACCGCGCCGACGCCGTATCTTGTAACCATCAAGCAACAAGAACGACGCACCAAGCGCCACGGACGAAAGGACAAGACGATGAGCTTCCTCAACATGATCTTCGGTTTCGACCACACGACCGCCGGCGTCCCGACGACGTCGATGAACTCGGCGGCCACCGTCTCCGTGATGAGCGAGATCGCGGAACGTCAGGCGAAGTGATGCTCTCCACGCATCGCATACCGCGTACGCCACACCACCGCACACTGCACAGACGGATCCCAACTCCGCAAAAGGGCGCCGGCAACGAAGCCGGCGCCCTTTTCCGTGTTGTCCTCCATGATTGATTTCAGGACTCCGCCTTCCAGAATCCTATTCCGAGGAACCTTCGACGCGATTCCTATCCGTCTTGCCGTCTGTGATCCGCTCTCATGTCGAGCATCCGTCCGTGCATCGCACTTGATTCCGTTATCTTGAGATTCGGGGCGAATCCCCGAGGCAATGGCACAAAGCACACATTCATGTGCGCCCGTCGACGAACGGAGAGAAATGCGACTGACGATCCAGCAAGACACGCTGACCCCCGAACTGTTCCTGACGCTGTACCGATCCGTCGGCTGGGACGCGCCCGGCGTCGAGCAGGTGCGCGTCGCGCTCGCCAACTCGACCGCCACCTTCACTGCCTACGCCGACCCGGAAGCCGAAACCGAAGTCGCCCCCGAGCCGGTCGGCATGGTCCGGCTGATCGGTGACGGCGGCATGTCCTTCTACATCAAGGATTTCGCTGTCATCCCGTCCATGCAGTCCCAAGGCGTCGGCGCCGCGCTGCTCGATGCGCTTGAGCGCCATGTGTGCGACGTGATCGAACCCGGCTGGGGCGTGAGCCTCGAGCTCATCTCCTCACAGGACGCCGTCGCGTTCTACGAGCGCCACGGCTTCGAGTCGCGTCCCAACGATTGGGACGGCCCCGGCATGTTCAAGATGATCCGCGCATAGTCGTCCGTTCCCGCACATCGCCCATCCGTTCCCGATAAGGAGCCCACGGTGTCCCCGACGATCTCCCAGGCGTTTCCTGACGGCGTGGTGTCCATCCGCGCATGTCTGGAATCCCTCGCCGAACCCGACTACAAGGCCTTCAACGCGAAGCTCGTCCCGACCATCGATCCCGCCACGATGATCGGCATTCGCGTGCCACAGCTGCGCGCGCTCGCGAAGCGGCTGCGCCGCGGCGATTCGCGCATCCTCGATGAATTTCTCGCCGACCTTCCTCATCGCTGGTTCGAGGAGAGCATGCTGCACGCGATCCTGATCGGCGACGTGTACCCGTCGATCGAGCAGACGATCGCCGCGCTGTCGCGATTCCTGCCGTACGCCGACAACTGGGCCGTCACCGACACGATCCGCGTGCCGCGTCTTTCCGACGACGATGCGCGCGTATGGCTCGACCAGCTCGCGCGATGGATACGCGACGACCACGCCTACACGGTCCGCTACGCCGTCGTGGCGCTGATGACCGATTTCCTTGGCGACCGTTTCGACGCAGAACAGCTGCGACTCGTTGGGGGCATTCGTTCCGACGACTACTACGTGAACATGGCGCGCGCATGGTATTTCGCGACCGCGCTCGCCAAGCAGTGGGATGATGCGCTGCCACTGCTCGAACAGCGGAGCTTGGATCCGTGGACCCATAACAAGACGATCCAGAAGGCCTGCGAATCCTACCGCATACCCGCCGCGCGCAAGACGCTGCTGCGCTCGCTGCGTATTCCGCAGCGGTCGCAACGCGCTTAGTACGGCTTGCGGTACTGCAGCGCGTGTCCGCCCCCGGGGGCAAAAGGGTAAGCCCGATGAACGTTGGAATGTCGTCGACGATGAACATTGAACGTCTTGATGTTCAGAATGAGGCCTGATTCTGAACATAATGAGCATTTGTGTTCAGGATGACGTATCTATCTGTTCATTAGAGACCTGTGTGCCTGCTATGCTGAACGCATGCGCGAAGATCTGTTCACGGAGCGGGCCACAGGAGTCCTGCTTCCCCTTGACGGCGAAGTGAGCACCCGTTACGGGGTGGTTCCGTATCATACGTTCGCGTTCAAGCCGAAACGTCTGGACGCGTATCCCACGCTTGCCCCGTCGATGGTGGGCGCGATCGGTCGCGCCACCGCGTCGCTGAGTCGCATCGACGCCATCGGCGCGAACATACCGAATCCGGAATTGCTGCAGCGCCCGACCATCCGTCGCGAGGCACAGAGCACGAGTGCGCTCGAAGGCACCTATGAGCGTCTTGAGACGGTGCTGGCGGCCGAGTATGAAGTCGGTGAAAGCAAACATGGATACAACGAATCGATGCGTGAGGTGCTCAACTATCTGGACGCTACCGAACACGGCATCCTTTCCGTGCAGGACGGCAGACCGGTCAGCAGATCGCTGACGCGTGAGTTGCAGCAGCTGCTGGTGACCGGAACGAGATCGGATGGTCCGCAGGCCGGTGACGTCAGGACCACGCAGGTGTTCATCGGTGCGAATACGCGGCGTATCGAGGACGCCCGATTCGTTCCGATGCCACCGGGGCAGCAGTTGGATGCGGAGCTTGGCGCATTGTTCGACTGGTGGCAGTCGCGTACCGATCCCGGTCTCATCGTGCTCGACGCAGCGATGTTCCATTATCAGTTCGAGACCCTGCACCCGTTCACGGACGGTAACGGACGCATCGGCCGTCTGCTCATCCTGCTGCAGCTCATGAGGCGCGGCATGCTCAAACACCCGCTCGTCTCCATCTCCCCATGGTTCGAGCAGCGGCGCGCGGAGCATCAGGACCTGTTGCTGGGCGTCTCCACGCGCGGCGCGTGGGAGGATTGGGTCGTCTTCTTCTGTCAGGCGATTGAGGAATCCGCTGACGACGCCTATGACCGTGTCGTCGAGCTCACCTCCATTCGTGACCGGTATCGCACACGCCTGTCGTCGTATGGTGAGCCGACGCGCCGCTTGGCGGAGACTCTCATCGGCGTCCCATACGTCACCGCGCCCTCGGTGGTGCGACGCCTCCATATGAGCCGTTCGTCCGCGTCGAACGCCATTCGCAACCTCGTCAACGAGCATGTGCTCGTGCCTGTGGGGGATGCCGATGAGCGGGCCATGCGGTATGTGGCACTGGATGTGCTTAACGCGGTGCGGTAGTTGACTTTTTTGAGCGGCCGCGCTCGCCGCGTATCCGCCTGCCGATTCCGCGGACCAAGATGGGCGAGCCGTCGCCATGGCGTCCGCTGCTACGGTGTGAGGGACGGAACCGCTGCCGTTCCGCCGGCCGATGCCGACCGATATGACCGATACGACGAGGAGCGACGATGACCCAGCACACCACTGATGCCGATATGACGATGTCGACTATGCCTGCCGACGACACGCGCGAGGATGCCGCGCGCGACGACCGAAGCTGCGACTGTGGCCGTCATACCGACGCCGGCCGTGCCTGCCCGGTCAGGCCGTGGATCGAACGCCACCGCACGGTGCTGCTCGTGTGTCTCGGCGTGTTCGGTTTGGTGCTGCTGCTCATGCTCGGCAACCGCAAGACGGTGATGAATATCGCGAACCAGCCGTCGCAGGCCGGTGGCAACAACGCGAAGGTGATCGTGATCGACAACCACGGCTTCTCGATGTTCCAGTGGATCTTCGTCGGCAACGGCTCGGGCAACAGCGGCAACTCGGGCTGCGCGCATCCGGACCGCTAAATCGCTGTTGAGAGAAAGACGATGCATATGGTGAAGAGTGACGCTCAGCTCACGACTCAGGAAGCTGCCGATTTCCTAGGCTCTCCCGAGCTGCATTGGAGCGGCTGCTTGAAGACAGCTATATTCCTTACGTTGAGATTGACCGTCATCGGCGTGTCATGCTGAATGATTTGCAAAAGTACGCCGAACAGAGGCATCAAGAACATATCGCCATATTCGATGAATTGGCCGCCGATGAGGATCCATCGCTTACTCTTGACAATCCGTTGATTCATAGGTGAAGAAACCATCGGACTCTAAAGTATTTATTGTTCTTCATTCTCTGCATCCTTGTACATATAGAGAGGACGATGGTGTGGTGTGATCCTTCAGCTATTTGTTTTCCGTCGTTTGATGTGAATAGAAGATGATTGTATATGACAAAAAGTATTTTCGATGAAATACAATGGAATATCGTTCTGCAGGATGCATTATCCACTCTACTTGCGGCGGCTGTGGCTGCAGTGGTCTTTTTGTTCTTCTGGTCAAGGATTAGAAAGAGATTCTTGGATGACAGGTATAAGATACCGCTGGTTGAAATCAATCCATCTAAACGTAAAGTACGTAATATAGGTCAAGAAACATCTATTAATGTTTTGATATTCCATATCAAGAAAGAGATTCCGAGGCTCTCGAAGAGGAGGGGCTACACTCTTCACTTCAAAGCTGCTGTTCAGAATTTGATGTCAGGCGAAGATGGAGATGTGGATACTACGCTGGAATCTTGCTTTAATGAGGAGTTCTTCTTAGTTCAGTATGCAAACCTATCGGGTGTGGTTTATTGGTGTTTGCAGTTTGCGGGGGATGGTAGAGGGAATCCGTGGGTGATGATTCCGCCGTATCGAATTCGTTCCTCAAAAATTCTACCTCCTTATATCGGTGACGAGCATAAACTGCATATTCCGTTATTGCTACAATTTCGAATATACATAATAGGAAAAATGAGAGAGGCTAGAGGAAATCTAGCCATTAACGATTAGATTATTCTGTTATGTGAGATGGATTGAAATGCTTCACTATTTGATTATATTTTGTAACATTTTTGTGTAATGACATGGCGACAAATCAAATTTTGATTGTGCGATATGATGATTATGTGACACCTATCTGAAGTGTCTGTACTCTTCGCGGTGCTCCGGTTAGGTGAGTAGTAACTGTGCCCTAGTAGAGACTGGAGAGAGAGGTTATTATGCTAAGTGCCGCTGATGTGCCGCTAGAGCCGTTTCTGGCTCAGTTTGCGCAGCTGAACATTCCTGTCGCGTTCTTGGTGCCGACGCAAACGGGGTATACGAAATCAATCATGGATGCGACGGCTCCGGTTCGCGAGCTTCTTGAGGATGCGAGGGTGCATGTCTACGAGGAGCAGCTGCAAGGGCCGGAGAACAAGAAGAAAGTCGATGCCTACTTCGTGTATCCAGACCATTTGGAAAAGACGGAGGCGTCGCTGTATCGGCCCAAGACGAAGCACGGCGATCCTCGTATATGGTTCTCGGGTCTCAAGCAATACTGCGAGCCGTACAACCTTCTTGCGCTTGTTGTGATCGATGGCGCCATCTATGTGATCGATTTGTCGAATCCGGATATCGCCCAGTCGTTGATAGATGGCGGCTATGTGCGTAACTTGCTGACCACTGATGATGCGGAGGAAAGCATCATTGAGCGAGAACTGCTCAGGAAGATCCAGGCGATTCACGATGAAGGATTCCTCCCATCGGTCACCGAAGGAGATCCTGGCGTTGGCGATACGCTTGAGCATGCGCTCGGCATCAGCCGGAACAATGATAAGAATCCGGACTACAAGGGCATCGAGCTCAAGACGCTACGAGCCAAGCGCAACGGCAAGATCAAGAAGGAGACGAGAAGTACTCTGTTTTCGCAGGTGCCCGATGGCGGGTTGAAGTACCGCGAAATACTTGGCGCATACGGCAAAATGCAGATTCCGCGGAACAAGGACAAGCCGCGATTCCAGCTTTATGAGACGTTCCGAGTGGCGCATGTCAATGGGTATGGGTTGTTGCTCGATGTGGATGAGGCGAGCGATCGACTGTATATCCTGCATCAGGATCCCGAGACTGGAAAACAGACGCGGGTGAGCTGGTGGGATATGTCGAAGCTGCGTAAACGATTACTGCAAAAGCATCCGCGCACGTTCTGGATCACCGCTGAATCGGAAACGATCAGTGGTGTAGAGCATTTCCTCTATACGAAAATCCTCTACACCAAGAATCCGAATACGGCGCTGCTGACCCCGTTGCTGGCCTCCGGCGTGATTACCGTCGATCTCGCTGCTCACATCACGGAGGCCGGAAAATACAGGGATCATGGAGCACTCTTCAAGATAGAGAAGAAGAATCTGCCTCTATTGTTCGCTACTCCTGAGGAGTTCATCCTTTGATCTCGTCGAGTATGCCATCGACCACCTCTCCCAACGCTTTACCGAGGAGAGGTGGAACGGCGTTTCCGATTTGCGTGTACTGCGGCACCTGATACCGCCTGCGCAGTCCTCCGGTCGTGGCGATGCCGCGGAATTCGAAGGCGTCGGGGAACGACTGGATTCGTGCCATCTCGCGCACCGACAGTGTGCGCGCTTCGGTGTAGTGGCACACATCGTCGGGGATGGACAATGCGGCAGGTGCCGGAACGCCGCGGCGCAGCGCTCGTTGGGAGAACTTCTTCGTCTTCAGACCTGCAAGATACTCAATGAGTCCTTTCTTTGATCTTGACACGGGCTTGTCGTACTTGAGCAGATGTCCTTCCTTCAGCAAGTCGACGGCTTCCGCGGACAACTCATCCGAGGTGCCGCGCATGACATTTTTGATTTCATCTGCAATCGGTTTCGGGGCATTCGCCATGATTTGGTAGATGCGGAACCGTGCACGCACACGCGGCGTGCTGTTGGGGTGCTGCCGATTGAGCATCGCGTGTTCGGAATCCGCGAGATGGGTACCCAGCTCTGTGTTCAAGTTAACGACGTACTGACTCTGCGGATCCGGATTCTCGTCCTGAAGGTCTCCGATGGCGTCTTCGATGGTGTGCTGCGTTGCTTCATCGCGGAATGCGACGAGCGGTGCGAAGACGGAATCGGTGGCGGCCTTCTGCCATTCCGGAGTGGTGAGGTCGCGATAGGACCAACGGTCTTTATCGTAATCGGCATCATTGTTTTTGACGGCCTCAATCAGGTGCCCACCCTGCTTGAACCATTCCGCGGTCTTCTCGGACAGCTGGTCTACGAGATCCTCACGTACTGCAAGCATGATGAAACGAGGGCGGTTCTGTGCCACGCCGGCATAACGTGCGTTGATCAAGAGCGGACGGGTAACGTAGCCGATGGAGGCGAACGCTTTGCAGACCTCGAACCATGCGTAGTAGGTCTTCGACTCCTCTTTGAACGGGCGCAGGATGCCTTCCACGTTCTCCAGCAGCACCATGCGCGGGCGCTGGTAGTCGACGAACTTTGCGAACTCCCAGGGCAGTTGATTGCGTTGGTTACCGAGCTCGCGTCGTCCGGCAAGTGAAAAGCTCTGGCAGGGCGGCCCGCCGGAGACGAGGTCGACTTCGCCGTGAATGAGAGGGCTGTGTCGGTCTTCGATGAACTGATTCAGGCGTCGAATGTCTCCGACGATAAGACGGCCAGTGAGATCGCCCGCGTTCCCGACTTCGCTCATATCGGTCTGTGGGCGTTCGAACGGATTGTCCGACAGACGCTCAATGACGTCGTCGGTATCCGAATCGAGCCAGAGAACGGGGCGGTCGGATGGCTTGGTCTGGGCAAACTCGGGTGATCGCATGTCAACGCCCATGAGATTGAGCGCAAACGTCTCGGCCGGCATAGGGGAGAGCTCGTTGGCGAGCAGTTCCTCAAAGCCGGCGGAACGGAGGCCGAGACTCAGGCCTCCGCATCCTGCGAAAAGTTCGATGAAGGTGTGCATGACAGTTCAGTATAGGGAAGAAACTGAGAAAAGTCCAGGCGGATGTTAACCTAATGCCCTACTGCGTTGAAGTAGGTGCGTATGCATTGTTGCCTGTTCGATCGAGGTAGAACTAAAGTAGCATGTCAAGAGGAAAGGAGAAGAATGCAGAGAATAGGAAAATACTCTATTATAAAAAATGGTGAATTTAAACAAGATGAAGCTGATGTAGTTATTTTGGATTCTAATGTATTAATTGATATAGATAAATTCTATTATAGAGGAGCTTCAAGTCAATCTCGTGAGGACCTTCGTGCTCTTCTTCATGAGTTTAGAAAAGTTGATGACTTAGATTATCGATATGCACTTATGGAAACTTGCTTCAAGAGAACAAAGTGCGATGCTGCTCATGCGGTAAGAATGAGAAATGCAATTCGTGAGATGTGGATTGAAGATCTAGAAAAGATAGATATGATGCTTGCTTGCGAAAGTGTGATTGCCGGTGAAGGGGAGGTGAGGTCTGAGAATCTGTTTATGGAGAGTATTTTTGCTAACATTATTAAACTTCCGGATGTTTTCTACGTAATGTATGGAACAAATCTTCATATGATAATGATGTATGAAAAGAACCAAAAAGATAGGGGGAAGGCCTATTCTGAACATTGTCGTTGGGTAAGGGAGGAGCTGAATTGTGTCTCAGCTTATCCAAGGATGGTTGCTCGTTCTTTATTTCTTGGGCAATCTGAAGAGAATGGTCGGGCGCGAGCATTATTGAAGATAGATAAAAAACGTATGTCTATCGAAGATAAGGCGTGGAATTCTGCTTGGGATTGTTTTTTTATGTTTGTTCTTGATGCATATAGAATGGGGGAGGTGGGTATTGTGGATGAGAAATGGGAAGGTCTACCGGCAAGGGTGGTATTGATTACGGCACGAGATCAGGTATGGATTGATTCCATGTCTCATTTTTGTGGGTATGGCCAGAAAGGAAAGAAAAAACTTCCCTTCTTACAAAATACTTTGCATATTAGAAAAGATTATTTAGAAACTGCACACAAAGAAGAAGAGTTGGATCAAGGGCATCACTGTAGAGTATTAGATGAAGGCGGTGATATAAATAATGTATTTGAGGCTATTGTTAGGTTGGAGAATGAGTTAAATATATTACCGCGAACTATATTCGATATTGGGTAAATTTTCGTATTGTCTAGCGATATACCGAGAAACTCAAGCTGTACTACTACGCCGGGCATGTCGGATCGTATTCGAACCTGCATGAGACGACGCGCGACAAGAAGGGCGAAACGGTTCGGCTCGTGGAAATGGACCTGCGCCTGACTAGGCCGTTGAGCGCGGAACTCTACCAACATCTGACCGGCGACGACGAGGAGGAGTAGGGTCGATGTCGGAAACACCTGCGCACACAGCGACACGGCGCACAAGGTGAAAGCACGCGGAAGGAATCGGACGGCATGGACGCACTTCGGGTCGCGCGGCGGATCGTCGCGCAATACGGGAGCGAACGGTTCCTGACGAATCTCAAACTCAATCTGCTCGTCTACTGGTGTCAGGTCGAGGCGCTGCGCGAGACCGGCGCGCCGCTGTTCGAGGATGCGATCGCCGTCGGGGAGCGCGGCCCCGTCGAGACGGACGTGTGGGACGAATACGCGTCGTTCGGCTCGCGGATGATACGGCAGCGCGACGAATGGAAGGAGCCGACGCTCGACGCATCGGCTGAGCGGATTGTCGCGCATGTCGTCGATACGCTCGGCGCGCTGACCGCGATCGATCTGCTGGAGATGTCGGGCGCCGACGACGGCGCATGGCGGTGCGCGAAGGACAGGGGATCGGCGACGGTCGACGTCGACGACATCCTCACGTCGGCGGACATGCAACGCACGGTGCCGGCGCGTACGCTCGCCGGCTGCGTCGACAAGGTGACGCGGGAATACCCGAACGCGCTGCGGCTGTTGGAGAACTCGTGATGAACGGAGAGCGGAACATGCAGGATGCGGCAGCCGACGTCGCGCCGATCGAACTCGACGGCGACGTGATGGAGATGGACGCGATCGCCGAATCGATCTTCGAAGTGTATCTGGACACGATCCGCGGCACCGGACTCGACATCACGCCGACCGCGCCCGCCACCGTCGACGAGAAGATCCTCGGACGCGTGCAGTCGGTGCTCGGCGCGACCTTCCTGAGCTTCTTCGGCGTCACGCCGCGGCAACGCTACGCGGACGTGTTCGCGCAGGTCGCCGATTTCGCGACGCGCTTCGCGAAGGACCACATCTTCCCCGACGGCAACAAGCGCACGGCCGTGAAAATGGCGCTCGCGATCCTCACGATGCGCGGTTGGGATGTGCGGGCCGTGGACGCCGTGGACGCCGAAGGCAACGAGCTGTATCAGTGGGTGCAGGACATCGTCACCGGCCGTGGCGGCGCGGACGAACTCGCCGGCTTCCTGCGCGAGCACGCGGTGCGGGTGGGGTAGCGGATCGCATAGTGAACGAATACGTCCCTACAGGATCTGCTCCATGCCGTATTTGTAGACGCGCATGCCGAGCGACTCGTAGAATTTGACGGCGGCAAGATTTGCGGCCCAGGCGTTGAGCGTCACGTTGTGGTAGCCGTGCGTGCGGGCGTAGTCGAGGACGTGACGGTACAGCGCGGTGCCCACGTGTTTGCCGCGGGCGGACTCGTCGACGCAGATGTCGTCGATGTACAGCGTGGCGATCGGCTGCAGGTTGTTGCTGCCCGCATGGTCCTCGCGCACGCAGAAGGCGTAGCCGAGCACGGCACCGTCCTCGTTTGCGGCTACGAAGATCGGACGGTCGTCGTCGACGATGATCCGCGCGAGCTCGTCGGGCGTGTACTTGGTGCGGCCCTCGACGAACAAATCGGGGCGGCCGTGTGCGTGCACGTCGTTGACCTGGCGCAGCAGGTTCATGATGGCGGCGGAATCGGAAGGCTGGGCGCGGCGGATGGTCGCGCTGGCCGTAGTGTGTGTGGTCTCTGGGGAGGTTGGTGTGTTCGCAGCGGTGGTCATGAACGCATCGTACGGTTCCGGGGCGGACGACGGGCACCTCGCTGGCGTTCTGCGGCGGTTGCACGACGGTTGCGAACAGCTTGGGTGCAGGTTGTGTCGGAAGCGTTCGCTGAGGCAGGCGGTTGCGAATGGGTCGGGTGCAGGTTGTGTCGGAAGCGTTCGCTGGGGCAGACGGTTGCGAACAGCTTGGGTGCAGGTTGTGCCGAGAACGTTCGCTGGGATAGGCGGTTGCGAATGGGTCAGGTGCGGACTACACCCAACCCGTTCGCGGAGGGTCGCGCTGAATGTGGAAGACGCGGTGAAAGATGAAGCGGCGCCAACATCCTATGCGTCTCTTGTCATGTAGGATGTTGGCGCCGCTTCGTGGATGGCCGTTGTCTGTCTGCCTGACGTCACTGGTCGATCTTGGCGACGGCCACAAGGGGCACCGAGATTGTTTGGCCGAGCACGGCTTTGTAGCTGTACTCACCGAGCGATGTGCCGGAGATCGTGATTGTGTCGTCCTCGAGGATGCGCGACTTCGTCAGATCATTCGAGAAGGTGCCGAGCAGGATCGTGTCGTAGTTGCCGTCGACGGCTAGGCGGATGTCGGTGGTTTCGTCTCCGCGCAAGACCTGCACGACACGGCCAGTGAATTTGACTTTCTTGCCGAGGAAGTCATCAGGTGTGCGGGCGAGCTGATCGTAGGTGATGCCGGTGTCATATCCCTTGGCCTCCTCCTCACGCTTCCTCTGCTCCTCTTCCTGCTTTTTCTTCTCTGCTTCCTGCTTCTTGCGTTCTTCGGCAGCCTTCGCCTCGTCAATCTTCTGCTGGGCTTTCTTCTTGAGTTGTTGGCCCTCCTGATCTTTTGCGTCGCCGTTGTGCTTCTCGTGCAGCAGATCAGCGGCCTCGATCGTGCCGTTCCAATCCTCGGCGTCGTAGGCGTTCTTGACGTCGATGAGCATCCGGCTGCTGCCGTTCTCCATCTCATCCTTGAGCGCAAGATAGTCGGAATTCAGCGTTTCATAGCGCTTGTTGAGCTCGTTGTTCTTTTTCTTCCAATCCGCTTGTTCGGTCTGTGCCTGCGCCTGCGTCTCTGCGAGTTGCGTGCGCAGATTACCGCCAGCCACAAGCGAGTAGACGAGCAGGGCGGCGAGGATGAGGATGACGCTGATGTACGCTGCATGGACCCATTTCGTCAACCTTGACTTATGGATGGCGGCTGCACCGTTCGGTGCGGAGCCGAACTGATTCGATGGATAGGTGGAAGTATTGGGAATGGCCTGCTGGTACGGGGCTGTGTCCGTGTATTGCTGGGAATCGGGGCGGGGGTCGGGTTGTTCGACGTTGTAGGTCTGCGTTGCCGGCGCATCTGATTCGCTGAAGGAGGAATCGCGGGGCGGTTCGTTGATGGGGTTGGTGCCCGGCGTGGTCGTGTTGTCGTCCATGGTCGTTCAGATCCCTTCTGCTGTGTTGATTGGTGCTAGTACATGCGGTGTTGCGGGTTTTGGCTGTGTGACACGCGTTGCCCTCCTCGCCACGGTGTGGTTGTATCGCATCATCATCGACGCAATATGGCACATAATAATAAGAAATGCCTAGTAGGTAAAGTGTGTGCGTGGCGTGCCGTACGAACGTGAGTCCGAACCATGCGAAATGTGAATCAAAGAGGATCATGTGCCGGCGCAGGGCACAATGGACTGGAGGCGGCTAACAAGGTCATTCGGATGCGGAGCGGCGTCCGGTATTGTCGTGCGTTATCGGTCGCGTGCCTGCTTCGCCTGCTGGATGCGTTCCTGCAGCGCCTGTCGGATCAGGCGGATCCGGACCTCCGACATGAGTCCATACTCGCCCAAGTGGCGGGCGACGTCCTCGGGCCAGTCGTCCAGCGCATCCAGGTCATAGCGGTCCCAATGGCGTATCAGATGTAGTTGCCTGCGCGCCGTGGTGGATTTGGCTGTGACGAAGAACGGCCTGGCCTTGTAGTCCGCATTGCTGATGCGCAGTTCGCCGGCCCACAGCGAGGCTCCCGTATCGAAGAGGGGAGCGGGGCGCGCGTGAAGGGTCTCCACGTCGCGGATCAACGCGAAATTGTTGTAGTGGCGGTCGATGTTGCGCATGAGCCAGTCGATGAGCAGCCAGTCGTCCGTGGCGTCGGACGTCTCCTGCTCATTGGCGCCCAATGCAGCTGCGGCGGCAAGCCATTGATCGCGGGCGGACAGGCGGTTGTCCCGTTTTACGGTGCCCAACACCTGCCATGCGCTGATTAGCTCCTCGGTGTCCGAGAGCATCTCCGCGCAGATCGAGACAGGACGGTTGTCGTATTCGCCGAGCGTATACCGTACGGCGGGAATATGCAGACGGTCCGCGAGGCGGGAAGCGATCAGTTCGTTGATCGGTTCCTGACCGGTACGACCGGCCTTGATGAGCAGCCGTGTCCCATCCGCTCCTACCGTCCATCGTTTCGGCAGGTCGCCGCCGGTGGATGCGTCGGGTGCGTCGAAACTGAACCGGTGCGACGACGAGCGTTCGGACAGCAGTGCGTATCCAAGCTGTTCGGGGAAGGAGTTGTTGAAGAAGTTGATGTCCTCCCAGCGCACGTCTTCGTCCGCGTCCCGCACCCAGTATTGGTCGGACAGGCTCAGGCCGCGGGTGCGGTCGAGCAGTTCGACGGTATTGGAAAGACGCAGGTCCGCGAGCACGCGGGTAATGCCGTCACGGGTGGAGGGGATCGCCCTTCCTCGCCACCAGGAATCCACTCGATGCGCATAGACGGCGTGCTTGCCATGCGTGGTGAATTCCGGCGGCATGCGTCGCTCGTCAATCACGGCGGCAGTGCCTACGGCATGCCCGGTGCGCTCGTCGAAATCGAACGCCAGGGTCTCGTGGGTGCGGTTCATGATGATTCTGCGCCGCATGACCGTTCACCTCCCGTCGGATCCTCGTCCGCATACCCGAGCATAGCAGCAGCGCAGCGCCGCACGGAGGATGCCGGAAGAGGCGCCGCTGCTGCGTGACGCGCCGAAATTCAGCCGATGAGCCACTTGGCGTTGCTCAGGCTGTGCAGCGGAATGAAGGGGATGAGGATGGGGGTGCGTTCGGCGTAGCGCCGGTAGTCGGGATCGTCGGAGTACTCCTTGTCTTGGCGAAGTTCAAGCCTGCGTGCGCCGCCGAACATGATCCAGCAGATGCACAGATAGCCGCCGACTGCGGCGAGCCACTGCCAGACGCCGTTGAGGATGGTGACGCCGGAGACGAACACGCCGGTCCATGTGATGATCTCGCCCAGATAGTTCGGGCAGCGCACAAGACGGAACAGGCCGACATCGCACAAAGCGTGCGGATGCTGCTGCTTGAAGCGGTTCTTCGTCAGATCCGCGGCGGATTCGAGGATGATGCCGGCCGCCATGATCGCGGCACCCGTGATGGCGACGGCGTCGGTGCCCGCGTGGTTCTGCAGGCGGAACACGATCGGCGACGCCTCGCACACATACAGCAGCGCGCACCCGATCCAGGTCAGGAGCTTGAGCGGCGGCCTGACATGCGCGCCGTTGTCGATCGCCTGTTGCATCACCTGCCGGTAGGAGGAGCTGCGGTACTCGCGGATGAGCAGATAACCGCCGAGCCGCAGCCCGTAGACGATGAGCAGTGCCGCCATGACGGCCGCGACGGTTGTCAGTCCGCCGCGAAGACCGAAGTAGATGAGCAGCGCCGAACCGATGCCGGCGATTGAGAAGCCGTAGCCGATTGAGATAAACCAGATGTAGCGGTGGAACCCCACTGCGCTGATCGCCAGCGCCACGATACACATAATCAAGAATGCCATATTCCAAGCGTATCGGGATTCGCCCGGCCGTGTCGGTCGCGCGGGGGAATGGTGCCGTGGGCGCATTCCCGGGCGTGTCGGCGTGTTTGTGATGGGAGATTATCCGTATTTTAGCTGAGGAGGAGCGGAATTATACGGTTCGCGAACGGAATGGTCATGAAACGCACCGGTAGCGATCGCTAAGGAGTGCATCTGCGAACGGAATGGTCGTGGAATGCACCGGTAGCGATCGCTGGGATGCCCTATGGGGTGCCGGGCGACCTTCTGTAGTCCATCCGGATGGACTACAGAAGGTCGCCCGGCCGGAGGATCACGCCTGAGGGAAGCCTTCGACGACACGCATTGCATCGATAATCCGCTCGGCGGTCACGTCCGGCACGGCCGCGTGGAACGGCGAGCCCTCGGCGGCGGCGAAATCGGCCACGACGCGCAGATTCTCGTCGGTGAACGGCAGGTTCATCTGCGCGAACGAATGCGGCAGGCCGATGCGGTCGTAGAACGGCAGCAACGCCCGCGCCTCGTCCTCCTTGCCTTCGGTCACAAGCTGCACCATGACGCCGTAGGCGACTTTCTCGCCGTGCATCGTCTCGGCCGAACCCGGGATGCGCGTCAGGCCGTCATGCACGGTGTGCGCGCCGGATTCGCGGGCTCTCACGCCGCCGAAACCAGCGACGGTGCCGGCCAGTCCGATGATTGTGTCGATGAGCGTGCGCACATGCGCATCGTCGTAGTCGCCGGCGCGCAGCGCCTCAAGCGCCGGTTCGCTCTCCTCGAGCAGCGTGTCGCGCACAAGGCGCGCGCTGTGCCGGGACAGCTTGTCGAAGACCGTCAGGTCGTCCGCCTGTGCGAAGACCGGGTCGGATTCGTAGAACTTCGCGAGCGTGTCGCCGATGCCGCCGACGAATTTCTCGGACGGCGCCCGCGCGATCATCGCCGCGTCGACGAGCAGCGCCGTGCTGTTCCTCGGATGCACCGGCACGCCGAGGAAACGGTGCTCGTCGTCGTAGTCGACCGAATACGGCGAGTAGGCGGCGCATGCGCAGGCGAGCGTCGGCACGATGATCAGATCGAGGTTGAGCATGTCGGCGACGTTCTTCGCCGTGTCGGAGAGCTTGCCGGCGCCGATCGCCACGATCGCGTCCGCGTCGAGCGCCTTCGCCTGCTCGGCGAGCTCGCGTGCGTTGCGTTCGCTCGATGTGCCGTCGTAGCGCAGCGCGGGTGCGAAGAACTCGTCCGCGTCGTTGTAGTCCAGGAACGCCTGTGCTGATTTCACGCCGGTGATGATGACCGGATGCTCATAGTCCTCGAGGTATTGCGGGACGATCTTGGCGACTCCCGGATCGCTCACGTAGCGGTTCGGGCCGGGACGGACATCGGTGTCTTGGACGAAGGTGGCCATGAAAAGCTCTTCTTTCTTATGTCTGGTGTCTCCTCCATCCATCCGGGGGAGGAGTGCTGGGCGTCCGCGCACGCGGCGGACGGCGTTCGGTGGGGTGGGCGTTCGGAAGGCGGCGGCGCGTTCTGATGGAACATGGCGGCGCATGCGTTCGGTTGCGGACTTGATGCATTGCTGGCGACGGCGAAGAGCTTGTGGCGTACCGACGCGTTGATGGCCATACTATGAAGCCCGACGAACGGCGTTCGCTTGAGGTGGAGAAAAGATCACCCGGCCCGATGTCTGTCTAATTTCCCGTTATCTCGTCCTGATTTCCCGTTATCTCGTCCGGGGCGTTGGCGGCCGGTCCATCGCGATGCCTTGTCCGTCGGCCGCGCACACTGGAAGCACGATGTGCATCGCGCCGCCGCGTATTGCGACGCGCCGGTGTGCGGATACACTCGCGGCGATACACTGTGGGATGGCATGCGCCCGTACGGCGTGCCGTGCGTCCGGTGCCCCACCGCGTCATGGGGGCGGCATGGGTTCGCCGGGACGCGGCGAACAACGACGAAACGAAAGAGGAGACCATGGCACAGGAGCAGCAGGACAAGCCGGTCGTCGAAAGCTTCCAGCTCGACCATACGAAGGTCAAGGCGCCGTATGTGCGCTACATCGACACGCAGACCGGCCCGAACGGCGACGTCATCTCGAACTACGACCTGCGTCTCGTCCAGCCGAACGAGAACGCGATCCCCACCGGCGGCCTGCATACGATCGAACACACAATCGCCGTGCTGCTGCGCGAGCGCATCCCCGGCTACATCGACTGCTCGCCGTTCGGATGCCGCACAGGCTTCCATCTGCTCACCTGGGGTGAACACTCCACCGAGGACGTCGCGAAGGCACTCAAGGAGTCGCTCGAGTTCATCGCGAACGAGGCGACGTGGGACGACGTGCCGGCCACGACGATCGAAAGCTGCGGCAACTACCGCGACCACAGCCTGTTCACGGCGAAGCAGTGGGCGAGGGACATCCTCGAGCAGGGCATCAGCTCAGACCCCTTCGAGCGCAAAGTCGTCTGAGACGAGCGGACTTCGGCGCGCGCCCGTCGACGGACGCGCGCCGAAGGGAATCGTCCGAATATGGCATCGACATCAAGGAGAGGCAACGCAATGGGCAGCGTATCGACACGGCGGTTCCGCCATGCGACGATGAAGGACTATCCGCAGATCGAACGCAACTACGCGCGTGCGCGCGAACTGATGGCACGCAACGGTAACCCGACGCAGTGGGGGAACACGTTCCCGAGGTCCGAAGTGGTCAAGGACGACATCGCCAACCACCGCACGATGCTGCTCGTAGACACGGTCGACGGCCATGAGCGCATCCTCGCGCAGTTCGCCGTATGTCCGGGCATCGACCCGACCTATGTGAAGATCAACGGCGCGTGGCTCGACAACGCCTCTTACGTCACGATCCACCGGATTGCGTCAAGCGGTCTCGTGCGACACGCAGCGCGCGATTGCGTCGAATGGTGCCTCAAGCATTACGGCAACGTGCGCGTCGACACGCATCCGAACAACAAGGCGATGCAGCATGTGCTCGAGACCTGCGGATTCGCGCGCTGCGGCCTGATCCAGCTGCTCGACCGCGACGAGGACACGACGCGCATCGCCTACCAGCGGCACGAATGGTGAACGGGCACTGCACGCCGACGTCACAGCGGTGCGCGACAATACCGGATATGACCGCACAAGCACTTGCCGAACCGCATTTCTCCTCGCCTCAGGGCGAAGCCAACTACTGGGCCGCGCGCCGGCGGTATCCGGCGCAGGCGATCGTGGATCTCGCCGCCATCCGAGACAACATGCGCCATCTCGTCGACGTCGTGAACCGCGAGGGGGGAAAGACGGCGGTGATGGGCGTCGTCAAGGCCGACGCCTACGGACACGGCCTGATTCCGACCGCGCTCGCCGCACTCGCCGGCGGAGCCACCTGGCTTGGCACCGCGCAGGCGCGCGAGGCGCTGCTGCTGCGCCGCGCCGGCATCGGCCCCGACCGCGCGCGCATCCTCACCTGGGTGAACAATCCACTCGAGGCGCCCTACCGTGAACTCATCGAGGCGGACATCGACCTGTCGGTGGCCACGACGACGGCGTTCGAACATATCGCTGCCGCCGCGCGCGAGGCGGGACGCCCCGCTCATGTGCATATCAAGGTCGACACCGGCTTCGGCCGCAACGGCTTCACGTTCGAGAATCTGTCCGAAGCGACCGAAACACTCGTCGCGCTGCGCGACGAAGGCGTCCTCGACATCGTCGGCCAATGGAGCCACCTCGCCGTCGCCGATGCCCCGAGCAACGCTGACTTCGTCGCACAAACCGAAGCGCAGATCGCGCGCTTCGAGGAATTCACGGCACGCCTCGCCGACGCCGGCATCGAACCGCGGATCCGGCATCTGGCGAACACGGCGGCTACGCTGAGCCGCCCGGCGATCCACTACGACCTTGTGCGCCCCGGCGTCGGCCTGTACGGCTACGAGGCCGACCCGGACATGGGCAGCCCCGAACGCTACGGCCTCAAGCCCGCGATGACGCTGCAGGCGCAGCTGAGCTCGGTCAAGGACGTCGATGCGCACAGCGGCCTGTCCTACGGGCGCATCTACCTGACTGAGGAACGCACGAGCGTCGCGATTGTGCCGGTCGGCTACGCCGACGGCATCCACCGTTCCGCATCTGGTGCGGACGAACTCGGCGCGCTCGGATCGCGCGCCCGCACGATGCCCGGCGGCCCGGTGCGCGTCATGACGAAGGACGGCCCCAAGCTCATGCGCGTCAGCGGCCGCGTGTGCATGGACCAGTTCATCATCGATCTGCACGGCATGGCCGACGACTTCGGCGTCGCCATCGGCGACACCGTCGAACTCTTCGGCCCCGGCCGCGGCGAGGCATACGGCGAGCCGACCGCCGACGACTGGGCGCGCGCTGCCGACACGATCAGCTACGAGATCTTCACCTGCCTGCGCAACCGCATCCCGAGGCTGTACGAACACGCGACCGACGTGCTCGACGCCGACGATCTTACGAAGCTCGACCCGGCAAGCATCCTGTAACGAAGCTGCACGGCGCGCGAGGGAAGGGGCGACGATGGGCAAAGAGAGTGCAATCGGCGAGCCGACGCCGGACGGCTACACGGCGCACGACGTCGAACGGTGGGTCGGCGAGGCGCCGAAATCAGGCCGTCGCACGCCCTTCGAACGCGACCGCGCGCGCCTCATCCACTCGTCGGCGCTGCGCAGGCTCGGCGCGAAAAGCCAGATCCTCGTCGCCGGCACCGACGACTTCGCACGCACGCGCCTGACGCATACGCTCGAAGTCGCGCAAATCGGCCGCCAGATCGCGCAGATGCTCGGCTGCGACCCCGACGTCGTCGACTGCGCATGCCTCGCACACGACCTCGGTCACCCGCCCTTCGGACACAACGGCGAACGCGCGCTTGCCGCGCTCGCCAAGGACATCGGCGGCTTCGAAGGCAACGCGCAGACCTTCCGCCTGCTCACGCGGCTCGAGCCGAAGATTTTCCGGACGAACGGACGCTCCGCCGGCGTCAACCTCACGCGCGCATGCCTCGACGCCTCCGTCAAATACCCGTGGGACTACGCGCGCGCCGACGCGCACCCGAAAGGCGAACGCAGCCGCAAATTCGGCGTCTACCCGGATGACACGGACGTCTTCCGTTGGCTCAAGCAGGGCGCGCCCGACGAGACCGTGCCGCTCGAAGGGCAGGTCATGGACCTCGCCGACGACATCGCCTACAGCGTGCACGACTTCGAGGACGCCGTCGCGATCGGCGCCGCCGACTTGGGCGACCTCGCGCGCACAGCCGTCGTCGACGCGATCGTGCGCGAGATCATCGCGTGGTACGGGCCGCAGTGGAATCCCGACGAACTCGTGCGCGCCTTCGGACGGCTGCGCGCGATCGACGCGTTCCCGCAGACATTCGACGGCTCGCGGCGCGCGCTCGCGCAGCTCAAGAACGTCACGAGCATGCTCATCGGCAGGTTCGCGTTGAGCGTCGAGGCGGCGATGCGCGCGATCCACGGACCTGGCGCGCTGACGCGATACGCGGGCGCGCTCGCCGTGCCCGACGCGACGCGCTACGAGATCCTCGTGCTCAAAGGCATCGCCGTGCACTATCTGATGGAACCGCGCGACCATTCGCCGATGCAGGAGGACGAACAGCGCATCGTGACCGACCTCGTCGAAGTGATTATGAACGACCGTTCGACGCCGCCCTTCGCGTTGGAACGCGTGTTCTGGGAGGATTGGATGGATGCGGCGGACGACGGCGCGCGGCTGCGCGTCGCCATCGATCAGGTCGCAAGCCTGACCGACGCGTCGGCGATGACGATGCACACGCTGCTGTGTTCGTGAACGCGCCGCGTCCGTGAAGCATCGGTGCACGTCGGCTTCCGCGATGACGGTCGGCTGATATGATGTTGGCTCATGGCGGGCTTGATCAGGCAAGAGGATATAGACAAGGTAAGGAACGCGGCCGATCTGTACGACATCGTATCCGCGAGCGTGTCGCTCAAGCCGGCGGGTGTCGGCTCGTTCTCCGGCCTGTGTCCCTTCCATGATGAGAAGACGCCGAGCTTCTACGTGCGCCCGTCGATGGGCCTGTGGCACTGCTTCGGCTGCGGACGCTCCGGCGACGTCTTCGGCTACGTGCAGGAACGCGAGAACCTCGACTTCCCCGACGCCGTCGAACTGCTCGCCGACAAATACCACATCGAGCTGCATCGCGAGCAGGGACGCGGCTCCGACAACGCGCGCAAAGGCTCGAAGCGCACACGGCTGCTCGAAATGAACGAGGAAGCGCAGCGATTCTTCGTCGAACAGCTGACGACGCAGGAGGCGCTGCCGGCACGACAGCTGCTCGGCGGCCGCGACTTCAGCCGCGAGGACTGCGCGCGCTTCGGCTGCGGCTACGCGCCGCAGGGCTGGGACAACCTCGTGCGCCACCTCGCCGGCAAAGGCTACACGCAGCAGGAGATGCTCGACGCGGGACTGGCGCGTCAGGGCCAGCGCGGCATCTACGACTACTTCCGCGGCCGCGCCACATGGCCGATCCGCGACTCGACCGGCCGCACGCTCGGCTTCGGCGCGCGCAAACTGTACGACGACGATCAGATCGGCGCGAAGTACATTAACACGCCGGACACGCAGCTCTACCACAAGAACCAGGTGCTCTACGGCATCGACCTCGCCAAGGACGCGATCGTCAAGAAACGGCAGGTCGTCATCGTCGAAGGCTACACCGACGTCATGGCGATGCATCTGGCCGGCATCGACACGGCCGTCGCCACCTGCGGCACCGCGTTCGGCGAGGAGCATGCGAAGATCGTGCGCCGCCTCATCCACGACGACTCGCTCGGCGCCGTGCAGCTCGTTGGCCCGCTCAATGTCGAAGGGCAGGCGCTCAGCTCGCGCATCGTCTTCACCTTCGACGGCGACGCGGCCGGACAGAAGGCGGCGCTGCACGCATTCGGCCTCGACACGGCGTTTCTGTCGCAGACCTTCGTCGCCGTCGCCGAGGACAACCTCGACCCCTGCGACCTGCGCATCCAGCACGGCGACGACGCGCTGCGCGCGCTCGTCGAGAACGCGAAGCCGCTGTACGACTTCGTGCTCGGCGCCGCCGTCAACCGCTTCGACACGTCGTACACGGCAGGGCAAATGGGCGCAGTCAAAGCCACGGCGCCGCTCATCGCGCAGATCCGCGATCGTTCGTTGTGGGATCTGTACGCCCGCAAGGAGGCGCGCGCGATCGGCGTCGACCTCGACGTCATGCGGCGCGAGGTCATCGCGGCACGCAAGGCGCTGCATGTACGCGACGAGGACGCGTACGCGCCGCGCCGCAACCGCTATCCGCGCGCCGGCGAGATGGAACGCCAGAGCGAGCCGACCGTCGTGCAGACGCGGCTCATCGAGCAGGCGAACGCCGAGAGGCAGACCTTCTACCGTGTGCCCGATCCGGTGTTCATCTGCGAGCAGCAGTTCATGGCGACGCTCATCCAGATCCCGCGCGCCGTCAACGCCGAGCTGTTCCGCGGCCTCAATGTGCATTGCTTCCAGACGCCGGTGTTCCAGACGCTGTATCAGGCGGTCGACGTGGCGGGCGGCTTGCCGCCGGATTCGTCGACGCAGCAGCAGTGGTTCGAGCATCTGCTCGAAGCGGGTGGCCCGATGCTCGGACAGGTCATCAACGAACTCGCCGTCATGCCGCTGCCGCTGCGCTTCGACGAGGGCGCCGTGCAGCGCGAACAGGACATGCACGGGGGCGCCGGCGTCGTCACGCAGCCGCTGCGTGAGGCGACGCAGTCGGAACGGCAATACGCGAACCAGCTGCTAGCGAAGCTGCTCGACGCCGGTTACATGCGCACAATCGAACAGACGAAGCACCGCATCGCGCAGACGCAGGACTCGAAGCGGCAGATCGAGCTGCTCGGCGTGCTGCAGCATCTCGAGACGGCGCGCAAGGAACTCAAGGCGAGCATCTTCGGCGGGTGAGCGGAATCGTCAGGAAAGCGGCAGGTTTAGTCATTTCGACGAACTAATAATGCGCAGCCGACACAGCACGACGGCTGCGTATGAAAAACGTCGGCGCACGAACGTAATGATTGCAACAGATTGCGGGTGTGCGCGGCGGAAACGGTCGGGGAAACACCACGCCGAATCGTTGCAACGGCGCGATTTCGTGTAGGATAGGCTTGTTTTAGCAGGTGCGTTCTGGAGGATGAATGCGGCAACGGGTGCTCACGTTCATGCGCAGCGAGACCATATTGATCGTCGCGTCCATACTCGCGTTGATATCATGCTTCATCGTGCCGCCGGACGGCGACTACGGCGGCTACGTGCACGTGAGCACGATTGCACAGCTCATCTGCCTGATGCTCGTCGTGGCGGGATTCCAGCGCATCGGCGTCTTCAGGATCATCGGCGCGTCGTTGCTGCGTCGCGTGCACACGGCGCGCGGGCTCGTCCTCACGTTGCTGTCACTGACCTTCATCTCGTCGATGTTCATCACGAACGACGTCGCATTGCTCACCTTCGTGCCCTTCGGACTGGCCGTGCTGACGATGGCGCACATGGAGGACAAGGCGATCATCGTGTGCGCGCTGATGACGGTCGCCGCGAACACCGGCAGCATGCTGACGCCGATCGGCAACGCGCACAACCTGTACTTCAAAGCCCTCACCGGCATCAGCACCGGACGCTTCCTTGAGATCATGGCGCCGTATTCGGCGCTCTCGGCCGTACTGCTCGTCCTCGTCACGGCGGTCGTGTTCCGCGGCCGCAAGATCACCGAGTTCGAAGGCATGGACAGCAAGGGCATCGAACGCGGCGTGCTCGCGCCGGACTCCTCGCGCGCGCAGCCCGATGAGATCAAGGTCACCGGCTACGGCGCCGGATACGGCGGATGGCGCGCGATTGTGTACACCGGCGTGTTTCTCGTGTGCGTGCTCACGGTCAGCGACCTCATTCCGCTGTGGGTGATGTGCGTCGTGACCGCCGCCGCGATGCTCATCTGCGACCGGCGCTCGTTCCTGCACGCCGACTGGGGCCTGCCGCTCACGTTCATCATGTTCTTCATCTTCATCGGCAACATGAAACGCGTGCCGGAGTTCTGCGCGATCGCACAGGCCTTCGTCGGGCAGCGTCCGCTTGAGGTGTCGATCGTATCCAGCCAGGTCATCAGCAACGTGCCGACCTCGCTGCTGCTGTCCGGATTCTGCGACCAGTGGGTGCCGCTCATCATCGGCACGAACATCGGCGGCATGGGCACGCTCATCGCGTCGATGGCGTCGCTGATCACCTACAAGAACTACGCCCGCGCCTATCCACACAAGAAGAGCCGCTATCTGGCCATGTATACGGCGGTGAGCGTGATGTTCCTGCTGCTGCTGTACCTGCTGGCGCTGATTATCGAGTAGGTTTGGGTCCGGTGCGTGGGTGATCTGCGGGTCGTTTCGTCGACGCAGTCGACATCCCGACCCGGAACGAGGCCCTCTGGCGGGTTGGTTCGTCGACGTGATCGATGGTTCGTCCCGGAACAGGGCTGGTTTGCGGGTTGGTTCGTCGACGGTGGCGATGGTTCGACCCAAAGCGGGCAGGTTGATCGGCGTGGTTGGCAGCTCGGCCCGGAACTGGGCCTGTTTGCGGGTAGCTTCGTCGACCGGGGCGATGGTTCGACCCGGAATGGGACTGGGATGGAGGGGATGGTCGGCGGTTTCTTCAGACGTGCGCTATACTTATTCAGGCTTGGCCCCGTAGCTCAGCTGGATAGAGCATGTGACTTCTAATCTCAAGGTCGACGGTTCGAGCCCGTCCGGGGTCACGATTGGGGATGGCGTTCTCGCCATCCCCGCACTTCGCATCCCGCACCCGCACTCACATACTTGGCGCTTTAGAACGTGAGCACCACTTTGCCGAAGAGGTCGGCGGAGAGGACTCGGGCGAAGGCGTCCTTCGCGTATTCAACCGGATAGGTCGCGTCGATGATCGGATGCAGGTTCGCGTGCTCGACGAAGCGCAGCAGCCTTGCGAAATCATCGCGTGAACCCATCGTATTGCCCTGGATGCGGATGTTCTGGAAGAACACGCGCGTCAGTTCGGCGCCCGGCTGGTCGCCGCTCGTCGCGCCGCACGTGACGACGACGCCGCCGGGACGCACCGAACGGATCGAATGAGCCCACGTGACCGAACCGACCGAATCGAGCACGGCGTCCACCTTGTGTGGAAGCCTCTCGCCGGTGAGCACGGCGGCGTCGGCGCCGATGCGTCGTGCCGCCTCGAGCTTCTCTGGACTGCGCGACGTGACGAAGACTTCGAGTCCGGCCGCATGCGCGAGCTGGATCGCCGCGCTCGCCACGCCGCCGCCCGCACCCTGGATCAGCACGCTGTCGCCGGGCTGCACCTGCGCGCCGTGCTCGCGCGAGAACAGCATCGAATACGCGGTGAGCCAACTCGTGCCGAGCGCGGCCGCCTCCTCGATCGTGCAGTTCGCCGGCTTCGCGAACAGATTCGCCGCCGGCACCTGCGTCTTGTCGGCCATCGTGCCCGGATACTTCTCCGACAGGATCGTGCGTCGTTCGCCGGCGGCCACGCCCGCGCCGTCCGCGCCGATGACCGTGTAAGCGACGACCTCGTCGCCCGCCTTGAGCCCTGTGCGTCCCTCCGGCTCCTCCTCGAGCACGCCGCACACATCGGTGCCGAGGATCATCGGCGTCATGTCCGCGGACAATCCCACTCCTTTGAGTGACCAGACGTCGTGATGGTTGACCGAGACGGCGCGCGTCCTGATGCGCGTCCACCCGTACGGCAGCCGCGGCGTCGGTAATTCGCCCACCGCGAGCGCCTCGAGAGGATGCTGCGGATTGATGTCCTGTGCGTATACGGCCCTCATCGCCGCTCCTTACATCCGTTCGGGCGTCCACGTCGTCCGCCCGCCAACCGTCATTCTAACGCGTCGCGGGCCGCCTCGAGGCTGGCACACTATAATATGGTTCCCGGGGGCGCACACCCGCGTCCATCGAACGCAAGCGTAAGGATCTGATCAGGCTCATGACCGGCGACATTCTGGCGAACATGCATGCACCCGAGGACGTCAAAAGGCTCAGCGGGGACGAACTGGATGCCCTGTGCGCGCAGATCCGCGATACGCTCGTCGATTTCGGCAAACGCCACGGCGGCCATATCGGCTCGAATCTGGGTCTTGTGGAGGCGAGCGTCGCGTTGCACCGCGTCTTCGAATCACCCTTCGACAAGATCGTCTTCGACGTCTCCCACCAGAGCTATGTGCACAAGATGCTGACAGGGCGTGCGCCGGCGTTCCGCGATCCGTCGCTGTTCGACACGGTGACCGGTTTCACGAATCCGGACGAAAGCGAACATGACCTGTTCGTGCTGGGGCATACCGGCACGTCGATCTCGCTCGCCTGCGGTCTGGCGAAGGAGCGTGACATGCGCCGGGCGGCGGGGCTCGCGCCACAGACGAACAACGTCGTCGCCGTCATCGGCGACGGCGCGCTGAGCTCGGGCGTCGCCTTCGAGGGGCTCAACAACGCTGCCGAGCAGGGCGGCAACCTGATCGTCGTCTTCAACGACAACGAGATGTCGATCGCGGACAACCACGGCGGCATGTACGCGACGCTCGCCGAGATGCGCGCCTCACACGGTCGCTGCGCCATGAACCTGTTCCGGGCGTTTGGTCTCGACTACCGTTACGTCGAGGACGGCAACGATGTGCATGCGCTCGTGCGCGCCTTCGAGGACGTCAAGGACATCGACCATCCGATCGTGCTGCACATCCATACGACGAAAGGCCTCGGCATGGACGCCGAGGACGCCGCGCACGGCATCAGGGAGGGCCGTTGCGAAGCCAACCACTGGCAGCCGCCGATGAGCGACGCCGACAAGCCGCTCGGCGCGCGCAAATACTACGGACAGCTGGCGATGGAGGCGCTTGAGCGGCGCTTCGACGCCGAGCCGGGACTCGTCGTCATCTCGCCAGCGACGCCCGGATCGAACGGCATCACGCAGCGTTTCCGCGCGAACGCCGGCGCGCACTACGTGGACACCGGCATCACCGAGGAGCATGCGGTCGCGTTCGCCGCGGGCATCGCACAGGCGGGCGGGCGGCCGGTCGTCGCCACGTCGGCGACGTTCTTCCAACGCACCTTCGACCAGTTGCAGCAGGAGGTCGCGATCAACGGCGAGCCGGTGACGCTGCTGTCCTTCGGCGGCGGTGTATCCGACGCCGACAACACGCATTCGGGCGCCTTCGACATCACGATGTTCGGCAACATCCCCGGCCTGCGCTGCCTTGCGCCGACGTCGCGACGCATGTTCCTCGACATGCTCGCATGGTCGACGTCGCCGGCGAATACGACGCCGACATTGATCCGCGTGCCCGGCGCGGCGATCCTCGACGCCGAACGCGCGGGTCTTCTCGACGCTGATGCGACCGCCAAGCCGCAGCGCACCGACGCGGACGCCCCGTGGAGCGGCTACCGCATCGCACATGACGGTCGTGACGTGGCCGTGCTTGGCCTCGGCAACGCGTATCCGACGGCGAAGGCGGTCGTCGACGCGCTCGCCGACAGCGGCAAGAACGACGGCGGCATCGACGCGACGCTAATCGACCCATTGCAGTTCTCGACGCTCGACGAACGCACGCTCACAGCGCTCGCGTCGCGCCATGACGTCGTCGTCACGCTCGAGGACGCGCAGCTCGAAGGCGGGTGGGGGCAGAAGGTCACCGCCTTCTACGCGAACGAGATGCCCGACGCGCGCATGCATGTGCTCAACTTCGGCGCCGACAAGGAATTCACCGACCGCACGCCGCTCGCCGAACTCGACTCGCGCTACGGGATGACGGTCGAGGCGATCGTCGCGCGCATCCGCGGGCTGCCGCGCACGGCGTGAGCCGGGCCGAGCCGGGATGATCAGGAAGCGCGCCGCGATGTGAGACGACGGGCGCGCGCCGCGGTGCCGTGCGCGCCGGGTCGGCGTACAGTGGGACACGCAGCAAACCACCCGTCCACATCATTGCGGAGGTAACAATGACAGCCAGCAAGCCCGAAGTGGCCGTGATCATGGGATCGGCCAGCGACTGGGAGACGATGAAGCACGCCTGCGAGATGCTCGAGCGCTTCGGCGTGCCGTATCTCAAGCGGGTCGTCTCCGCGCATCGCACGCCCGAACTCATGGGTGAGTTCGCGCACGCGGCGCGCACCGACGGCATCAAGGTCATCATCGCCGGCGCGGGCGGCGCGGCGCATCTGCCGGGCATGGTCGCCGCGCAGACGACGTTGCCGGTCATCGGCGTGCCGGTGCAGTCGCACGCGCTGTCCGGCTGGGATTCGCTGCTGTCGATTGTGCAGATGCCCGGCGGCATCCCGGTCGCCACGACGGCGATCGGCAAGTCGGGCGCGACGAACGCCGGACTGCTCGCCGTGAGCATGCTCTCGATGAACGACGCGGCGCTCGCGCAGGCGCTCGACGACTACCGCGAGGAACTCAAGAAGAAGGTGGACGAATCCAATGCCAAGCTTGTCTGAGGAAACCGCGGGACGCACGACCATGCTGGCGCCGGGGGCCACAATCGGCATCGTCGGTGGTGGTCAGCTCGGCCGCATGATGGCATTGTCCGCCAAATACATGGGATTCCGCGTCGGCACGCTCGACCCGACCGAGGACTGCCCGACCGCGCAGGTCGCCGACTTCCAGATCGTCGCCGACTATGACGACACGGCGGCGATCCGCGAACTCGCCGAACGCAGCGACGTGCTCACCTACGAATTCGAGAACGTGGACGCCGACGCGCTCGACGCGGTGCGCGACCGCGTCGCGATCCCGCAGGGCACCGACCTGCTGCGCGTGACGCAGAACCGCGTCGCCGAGAAGACCTTCATCAACGACCACGGCATCGCCACGGCGCCGTGGGCGCCGGTGAACAGCCGCGCCGAACTCGACGCCGCGCTCGAACGGATCGGCTATCCGGCCGTGCTCAAGACGGCCGAAGGCGGCTATGACGGCCACGGGCAGATCGTGCTCAAGAACGCCGACGACCTCGCGCGCGTGTGGGACGACGAGGACTTCCCGCCGTCGATCCTCGAAGGATTCGTCGACTTCGACTACGAGGCATCGATTCTCGTGAGCGGCAACGGCGAGGACTACGTGACCTTCCCGGTCGTGCGCAACATCCATTGCGACAACATCCTGCACAAGACGATCATGCCGGCGCCGATGGATGACGACATGGCGGCCCGTGCGCGCGAACTGGCCGTCGCGCTCGCCGAAGGTTTCGCGTTGGCGGGCACGCTCGCGATCGAACTGTTCGTGTGCGCCGACGGCTCGCTCATCGTCAACGAGCTCGCACCGCGTCCGCACAACTCCGGCCATTACACGATCGAGGCGTGCGACTTCGACCAGTACGACCTGCATGTGCGCGGCATCTGCGGATGGCCGCTCGCGCAGCCGCAGGCGCTCACGCCGGCCGCCGTCATGGTCAACGTGCTCGGCCAGCACGTCGCACCGACGCGCGCGGCGATCGCCGACCATCCCGAATGGCATGTGCACGACTACGGCAAGGCCGAGGCGAAGCACAACCGCAAGATGGGGCACATCACCGTGCTGACCGACGACGCGGAACGCACCGTCGCCGAACTCGACGCGACCGGCTGCTGGGCTGACATCACCAACCGCTGAGCGAGACGCGGGACGTGCACGTTTCGTGTGCATCGCGCGCCGTCGGGAATCGGCGGGCCGGAAGATCGGTAGGAATCATAGGCGTCCGTGGACGCGACGGGCATCGGCTTTGTCGCACGGGACGCCGCTTGGGAAGGAGCACAACGACCGTATGCGCAACACACGGCAGAAGGACGTGATCCGCGAATCGCTCAAGGGGGCGGATGGATTCGTCTCCGCCCGCAGTCTGCACGAACAGCTCGAGGAGGCCGGCGAACACATCGCCCTGGCCACTGTCTACCGTCAGCTCAACGCGATGGAGGAGCAGGGCCTTGTGGACACCGTGCGCATGAACGGGCAGCAGCTGTTCCGCCTGTGCGGCGACGACAGCCATCACCACCACCTCGTGTGCGTCTCGTGCGGCCGGACCGTTCAGATCGATCCGCCGAGCGAACAGTGGTTGAGGAAGGTCGCCGATTCCCACGGCTTCACGATCGAATCCCACACGCTCGAGGTCTTCGGCTTGTGCGCCGAATGCCGCGAGCGTCAGGCCACCTCATCGGACGCCGACGAGGCCGATCAGGCCGACTAGAGAGAGCGAAGGGCCGCGCACGAACGTTCGTGCGCGGCCCTTCGCATATCCGCTGTGCGCGGTTGCGGTGTTATTGCTGATTTGGCTGTTTCGGCTGCTTCAGCGACATCGTATCCTGCTTCGGCGCCTGCGGACGATCGTCCTTTGCAGGCGCAGCCTGCTGCGCGGGCGCGTCGTCCTTCTCAGCTCCAGTCTCCTTCGCTGCACCCTCCTTCTTCGCTGCGTTTGTCTTCGCTGCGTCCTTCTTCGGCTTGAACGTGGAGAGCATGCCGAGGGCGCCGCGGAACGTGAGCGTCGGCAGATAGGCGCGCACGATCGCGATGCCGAGGTTCGCGAGTAGCGCCGAATCCGGGTAGCAGATGTAGACCGGATGCTCGGAGGGCTGGAACTTCTTCTTGAAGTTGTACAGCGACCTGAAGCCGTAGGCGGGTTCGAGCAGGTCGGCGACGAGCGCGAGCGAATGCTGGAGCATGACGGTGCCGTCGATGTTCGTGTCGTCGTCCGGTTTCGCCTCGGACGCATCGTGCAGTCCGGTCAGCGGCGCCGCCGACAGCGAGATGAAGTCGACCTTCTCGTCAGGATGCTCCTCATCCCAGTCGTGCATGCGCTGCGCCATGCGCGCGATGAGGAACTCCATGATGCCGTTGTAGCTGCCGGGACGGTAGCGCATGAAATCAAGCGTCCATCCGGCGATGTGTCCGTCGCGCCACGTCGGCAGCCAGCTCGTGACCGCCTGCACGACGCCGTCGACGTCGATCGCGTAGAGGATGCGCACGCGCGGATCCTTGAGTTCCTCGACGCCGCCGAGCGTGAACTTCATCTCGGGCAGCGCCTTGCCTTGTGACCACTGTTCGGAGATCTCCTGGATCTGCGTCTGCACGTCGGCCGGCGCGTCCTCGTAGGTGCTCATCTCGTCGGTGATGCCTTCGCGCTTCGCCTTGTTGATCGCGGTGCGCACATCCTGCCATTTCTTGCCGGTCGTCTTCCAGCTCTGTGGGTCGATGACCATCTCGTCGCCGACCATGATCGAATGCCAGCCGAGCGTCGCCAGATGGTCGCGCGCCGGCTGATGGACGGCGTAGAACACCGGCGACCACGAATGGTCGCGGCAGAAGCGCGCGAACTCGTCGAGGTCGCTCATCCACTCCTCGGGGTCGCCGAAGGGGCCGGTCGTCGTCAGCGCGATGTGGTTGAGCACGCGATAGGCGACGGCCGAACGGCCGGTCGGCGAAATCCAGTACTCGTTGCCCTCCCACGTCGTCATGAAGCTCATTGATTCGCCGCCGTGCTCGACGAGCTCCTCGGCGCGCGCACGAGCCTTCCTGTCGTAGTCGATCGTCGCGTTGAGCCATGCGAAGGCGACGACGACGAAGACGACCCAGAACACGATGCCGACGCCCTGGTAGACGAGGGAGGCGATAGGCGTGTCCGGCATGAAGGCCAACCGCGTGTTCGTCAGGAAGCCTATCGGCAGGAACCGGCCGGGCAGTTCGGCGAGCAGCACGCGCAGGCCCGGACGCGGTGTGAAATCGCCGGGACGCGTCAGGCCGAAGATCAGATAGACGGCCGCGCATGCCACGAAAGTCGCGCCGAGCACGATCAGACCGATGCGCAGCGGACGCGCCTTCGTGCGAATCGAGAAGTCCGGCAGTTTCGCGATGATCGCGATGGCGTACAGCAGCGGCACGAGCGTGTTGACGAGGCACGTCTCGATCGCGCGCCCCGAGAACGCCGTGGCCGAGCTACCGAGCGCGAAGGGCATCACCAAGTAATAGCTGACGGTGATCACGCTCGACGCCAGATAGAAGACAATGCTGCACACTGCGGCCGTGCGGCGGCCCAGATAGACGCCCCAGGCGAGCGCGAGCATGACGAGCAGCGGCAGCACCGAGCGGATCAGGTCGCCGGTCATGCTTGCGCGCATAAGCTCGTACTGCCGGAAGCAGCCGCTCGTGACCTGTCCGTGCATGCAGCTCGCGAGCTTGCCGGTGTTGACCGAGCCGGGGCTGAGCACCCATGCGAGTCCGGTGAGCGGACCCGCATGCGAGCGCGACGTGGCGGCTACGATCGGGCCGAGCGCGAGCACGGCGCCGATTGCGCCGAGGATGCGGCGCGTCTCGGACGAGCTGCTGTACTGCCAGTGCCACGCCTCGTCCTCAATCGGCGGCCCGGCCATCGCGCGGCCGATGAGTTGGCCGGCGACGGCGGCGACGAGCATGCAGTAGTCGCCTGGGTTGCCGCCGTAGAGCAGCACGACGAGGATCGCCGTGTAGCCGATCAGCCGGATGCGCCGACGCCACAGCTGATAGGCGAAGGCCGTCGACGCGAACAGCGCGCCGATGACGAGCACGAGCGGCGAGAGCGTGAACGGGACGTGGTAGATGATCGCGTTGTCCTGCAGCAGCGTGTTGAAGCCTGCGCATAGCAGCAGGCCGAAGCCGATGCCGACGACGGCGCTCGTCAGGCTCGCGCCGACCGTGCGCCACACGCCCATCATCGGTTCGGCGATGCACAGCATGCACAGAATCAGCAGCGCCTCGACGACAAGCTGGAAGACGCTGCGTGTGAGCACAAGCGACGGCATCAGCCTCGCGAGGTCGAAGGCGCCGAGCGTCGTGCGCATCGACGCGTACGGCAGCGTGCGGTGCTGCACCGCATACCACAGCCACCAGCACAGGTTGACGACGACGAAGGCGAAGGTCGTCCACAGCGCGAACCGCTGCTCGTGCGCCCACCGTCGCAGGTCATGGCCGAGCTGGGCGCCCACCCCGCCGTCGTCATGCGGCCGTCGCGCCGCCGTTGCGCCGTTCATTGCAGCACCTCGATTCCCGGATTCGTCTCCATCCGCTCTTCCTTCCGTTGCCGTCGCTCGTCGGTGCCGGCCTCGCCGTCCCGACCCCCGCCGACGTCCAGTCCCATCCGGTCGCACAGCCACGGCAGCGCGACCGCGAGCGTCTCGTTGACCGCCCGCCAGTCATGCCCCGCGTCCTTGACCTTGATCTCGACGACCTTCCATCCGGCTTTTTTCGCTTCCTCACCAATCGTAGCGATGTTGGCCGTCGAGACGACGTCCTTTTCTCCGGCCGCCAGAATCATCGTCTGGTTCGACGGCGCGTGCGCGCGCAGTGCGTTGACGGGCACCTGTCGCTCGTAGGCGGCCCGATCGCCGCCGAAATAGCGTTCGACCATCTGTTCGACGCTACCGTCCGTCGGCGCGATCTCGCCGTCCACGGCGAGCACGTTGCCATACAGTTCCGGATGGTTCGGGCCGATCTGCGTCGAACAGGTGCCTCCTTGCGAGAAGCCGCCGATCGTCCACTCGTCCGGATTCTCACTCACCGGCAGGTTGCGCCGGATCCAGTCGGGCACGTCGCGCGTCAGGTAGGTCTCCGCCTTGCCCCATCGGGTCGTGTCCGAACACAGCGAGTTGCGCGAGGCCGCCGTGTTCTGGTCGGGGGAGACGACAATCGGCGCCAGACCGTCATGTTTGTTCGCGTACCGCGTCAGGTCGGCGATTGTGTCGCTCGCCGTGAAGAAACGCGTCGGACTGCCCGGCTGGCCGGCGAGCATGACCATGACCGGCAGCTTCGGCGGCCGTTTCGCGAGCGCCGCCGGCGGCAGCCACACGAGTCCCTTGCGCGCGCGGAACTTCGACGCCGGGTTCGGGATGTCCACCGACAGCAGCTTGCCTTCCTTCGCCGGCGTCACCTCGCCGGCGTCGACCTGCTTGGCCCATGCGTCGACGCTGACCGTGTCGAGTGAGATGTGCAGCGTCGAGATGTGCGGATAGGGCGAATAGTCGACGAGCGAACCGATCGTCTGGTATTCGCCGTAGATCGCGTTGACGCGCACGCCGGTGGCGACGAACGTCAACGGCACCATGACGATCGCGAGCGCGCGCCGCCAGCCGCGCGTGCCGATGGCGGCGGCGACGAAGAAGCCGAGCAGCAGGAATCCGACGGCGCAGGCGATGATGACGTCCCGTCCCAGTTCGACGCCGAAGAGCACGATGCCGTTCGAGACGAACCAGACGGCGGCGCCGCCGACGAGGCCGCAGATGAGCGCGACGAGCCCTTGTCGGGCGAGCGCGCGGCGGTGTGTCCGGTCCGATTGCGCGATGATGAGCGTGGCGAGTCCGAGCGCGACGAGCGCCCAGAACAGGATCGGGAACCATCCGCGCGTGATGCGGATCGCGTAGAACCCTTCCCATGCGGTGGCGCAAGCCATGATCGTCCTCCCATCGGTGGCGGCTGCAACATCCTTCGACGCCCGCGTGCGGGCGGTACACACTGTAACGGCGCCGTCGGGTGGCGCGCCGACGATTCGCCGCATCGCTGAACCGGGCGCCCGATGCCGCCGGCTCATCGCACAGCGGATTGTCAGCTTGTCGGGGGACAATGGTCGCGCCCTTTCCCGTCGGGAGACCGTACCGCCGACTCATCGCGGACGGATCGGCACTGGTGAATCCAAGAACCCAAGACATCTGGAGCGGCAAGACAGTGGACAACGAACAACGGCGAGCAGACGCCGACATCGAGGAACTGACGATCCGGACGATCGACCCGGAGCAGGCCCGCGCGATGCGTCCGCGCGGCGCACACGGCACACGCGCCGTCTGGGCGGTCGTCTACGCCGTCGTCTTCCTGCTCGCCGACTACGCGGCGCTCGCGATCATGCAGTGGGGCGTCGCGCTGACGTCGACGCGCGTGCAGCTGTCGAGCGCGAACGAGGGTCTCGGCGCGATGTGGCACAAGATGTTCACGCAGGGCAACTGCGTGCTGCTGCTCAACCTGCTGATTATCGGATTCGTCTATCTGATGTTGCTCATGGCGACGAACCGTTTCTGGGTGGCGACGCCGATCCTGCTGTCCGTGGCCGCCGTCATCGCCGCTGCCGAAAAGATGAAGATCGCGACGCGGTACGAGGCGATCCTGCCTTCCGACCTCAACTTCCTTGGCGGCAACACCGGCGACCTGATGAAGTTCCTGCCGCCCGAGGCGGGCGGCATCATTGCCATCGCCGCCGCGATCATCGTCGTCTCGATCGTGGTCGCCGTCGTCTGTTGGCGTCTCGACCCGCGCCGCGGCGCGCTCATCGCCGGCGGCAACAAGGCCGTCGGCGCCTGCACGCGCATCCTGCTCATGCTGCTGCCCGCGCTTGCCGTCGCCGGCTACGCGCAGTCCGTCGGCAGTGTCGGCTCGTGGGGATACCACGTCTCGCGCGGCATGGGTGACAAGCCGTCGATGTGGGATTCCGTCTACGACGCGCAGCGCAACGGCGTCGTCGTCTCGTTCCTGCGGCAGGTCGATCCGAAGGTCATGGACATGCCCGCCACGTACAGCAAGGAGACGATGGACGAGGTCGCGGCGCGCTACGCGAAAGAGGCGGCGGCGATCAACGAGAAGAGGACGCATTCGCTCGACGACAGCACCGTCGTCTACGTGCTGTCCGAATCGTTCTCCGACCCCACGCGCGTGCCCGGCGTCGAACTCAACAAGGATCCGATGCCCGACATCCGCAAGATCAAGGGGGAGACGACGAGCGGCCTGATGCTGTCGTCCGGCTACGGCGGCGGCACCGCGAACCTCGAATACATGGGACTGACCGGCATGAGCATGGTCAACTTCGACGCGTCGCTGACGAGCCCCTACCAGCAGCTCGTGCCCGGCGCATGTTGGACGCCGAGCGTCAATCAGCTGTGGGGGCCGCCGAGCAACTCGATCGGGCTGCATCCGTATGAGCCGAGCATGTACTCGCGCGAGACGAACTACAAGAAGCTTGGCTTTTCGCATTTCTACGCGCTCAAGGGCGAGGACATCATCGCGCATCAGGACAAGATCGACGATTCGCCGTACGTCTCCGACGAGGCGACCTACAAGAGCACCGTCGAGGAGATCCGCAAGAGTGACGGCAACCAGTTCCTGCAGGTCATCACGATGCAGAACCACATGCCGTACAACGACTGGTACAAGGACAACGAGTTCGAGGTCACCGACGCGGCCGGCTCGGACAAGCCGCTCACCGACAAGGAGAAGAAGTCGATCCGCACCTACGCGAAAGGCATGGAGCTGACCGACGAGGCGACGAAGGATTTCCTCGAGGAGCTCGACGGGATCGACAAGCCGATCACCGTCGTCTTCTATGGCGACCACCTGCCCGGCATCTACTCGACGGCCGGCGCGGACGCGAAGAACTCGATCGGGCTGCATCTGACCGACTACTTCATCTGGTCGAACAAGGCGTCATGGAGCCACGACACGAAGATCGAGGACAGCGCGTACACGTCGCCGAACTTCTTCATCGCGCAGGCCGCCGAACAGATGAACGCGAAGGTCTCGCCGTACATCGGCTTCCTCACGCGCATGCACGAGCATGTGGCCGCGATGGAGCCGCCCGTCGTCAACACGATCCAAGGCTGGGACCGCATTCCCGAAGGGCAGGCGATCTACCTCAACGAGGACGGCGAGCCGATGAACTACGCGGACATGGACGCCGCCACGAAGCAGCTGCTCGCCGACTACCGTCTCATCCAATACGACATCACGGCCGGCGCGAACTACCTCAAGGACACCGATTTCATGACGTTGCCGAAGTGAGACCGGCCGCCCCGCGCGGCGTCGCC
This sequence comes from Bifidobacterium anseris, assembly GCF_002860345.1. Classification (GTDB taxonomy): domain Bacteria; phylum Actinomycetota; class Actinomycetes; order Actinomycetales; family Bifidobacteriaceae; genus Bifidobacterium; species Bifidobacterium anseris. The sequence goes on along the minus strand of NZ_NMYC01000001.1, from coordinate 864,196 downwards.
GGTATGCACATCACGATCCCCTGACATTTTACCCAGAGTAAAATCTCGGGGGATTTTGTTGTCATCGTCTATTCTTGTAGTTGGTAAAACGTTTTACCGACGTGGTGATGATGTGATGCACGGATAGATAAGCCTGTGCGCATCGCCGCTGAGATTGGATTCAAAGGAGAATACCATGGGAAAGAAGATCATCCTCGACTGCGATCCCGGGCATGACGACGCCGTGGCCATCCTGCTCGCCCTCGGCAACCCCGCGATCGACTTGCTGGGCGTGACCACCGTCGGCGGCAACCAGAGCCTCGACAAGGTGACCTACAACGCCCGCGCCGTCCTGGAGAAGGCGCATGCCGTCGATGTGCCGGTGCACATGGGCTGTGGACGCCCGCTCATCCGCGAGCCCGAAGCCGCCGCGACGATCCACGGCCAGAGCGGACTCGACGGCGTCGAGCTGCCGGTGCCGAGCCGCCCGCTCGACGAAGGACACGCCGTCAACTGGATCATCGACACGATCATGTCCAACCCGCCGCAGACGATCACGCTCGTGCCGACTGGCCCGTTGACGAACATCGCGATGGCGGCCCGCCTCGAACCGCGCATCGTCGAACGCGTCAAGGAGGTCGTCCTGATGGGAGGCGGCTACCATGTGGGCAACTGGAGCGCCGTCGCCGAATTCAACGTGAAGGTCGACCCCGAAGCTGCGCACATCGTGTTCAACGAATCCTGGCCCATCACGATGGTGGGTCTCGACTTGACGCATCAGGCGCTGTGCACGCCCGCCGTGCAGCGGCGCATGGAGGACCTCGGCACCGATCTCGCATCCTTCGTCAGCGGGCTCATGGACTTCTTCCGCGCCTCCTACCGCGAGAATCAGGACTTCGTCGATCCGCCGGTGCACGATCCGTGCACGGTCGCGTACCTCATCGACCCCACCGTCATCACGACGCGGCGCTGCCCGGTGGACGTGGAGATCCACGGCGACCTCACCCTCGGCATGACCGTCGCCGACTTCCGTGGCGCCGAGCCGCCCGCCGAGCAATGCCACACGCAGGTCGCCGTCCATCTGGACGTCGAGAAGTTCTGGAACCTCGTTATCGACGCCATCAAGGCGCTCGGCTGAACCGGGCGCAAGCCCAAAGGGATCAACGAAGATTCAACGAAAGAAGCATCCATCATGTCCACATCGACGAAGCCCGTCGCACCCGTGAAGAACAACGGCGACGGCAAATCCATCGTCGCGCTCATGGTCGCGCTCATGGCGGCCATCTTCGCGTTCCAGCTCAATGCGTCCATGCTGTCCCCGGCGCTCACCACAATGGCCAATCAGCTGCGCAGCGACGACGCCCAGATAGGCATGACACAGACGGTGTTCTTCACCGCGTGCGCCGTGTTCTCACTGTTCCTGCCGCGACTGGGCGATCTTGCAGGACGCAAGAAGGTGCTCATCGGCATGCTCGCGCTCACCGGCATCGGCTGCTGCATCTCGGCGCTCGCCGTCAACGTGCCGATGCTGATGGTGGGACGCGTCATCCAGGGCGTCGCAGGCCCGGTCGTGCCGATGACACTGCTCATGCTGCACGCTCGCGTCACCGACGATGCGCACTATGCGCGGCTTATGGCCATCCTGACCGCCGTCAACGGCGGCATCGGCGGCGTCGACGCGCTGCTCGGCGGCTGGCTCGCCGGCCACTTCGGCTTCCGCTCGATCTTCTGGGTGATGGCGGGCGTCGCGCTCCTCGCGATCATCCTCGTCTGGCTCTTCGCCACCGAAAGCCGCGCGCAGGAGAGCGAGAAGATGGATTGGCTTGGCGTGCTGCTGCTGTCCGCGGCCTTCCTCGCCGTCTATCTCGCCATCGACCAGATCCAGAAGCTCGCCGGCGCCAACTGGTGGCTCGTAGCGATCGAGCTCGTCGCCGGCGCCGCGCTGTTCATCGGCTTCTGGCATGTCGAGAACCATAAGAAGAATCCGATGGTCGCCACCAAGTACCTCAAGCAGCGCCGCACCTGGGGCCTGCTGCTCACCACGCTGCTGACGATGACCGGTGTCTTCGCGATCATGAACGGCATCGTCCCGGCGCTTGCGCAGGACACGCAGTTCGGCGCGGGCATCTCCACCGACACCGTCTCGCTGTTCACGCTGACCCCGTACGCGCTTGTCGGTCTGGCCTTCGGCCCCGTCGCCGGTGTGCTCGCATCCAAGCGCGGATACCGCTTCGTGCTGCGCGCGGGTCTCGTCGTCTCCGCGATCGCGATGGTCTTCGGTATCTTCGTCTGCCACGGCCCCGCGATCTGGAACCTCATCGTCCTGTCGGTCGTGCTCGGCGTCTCGTATGCGGGCACCGCGAACATCATGCTCAACGGACTGGGCATCGTGCTTTCCCCGGAGGACAATCCCGGCTACCTGCCCGGACTGAACGCCGGCGCATTCAACCTGGGAGCCGGATTGAGCTATGCGGTGCTGTACGGACTGCAGAAGGCGTTCACGGCATCCGGTGGCGCGACCTTCGGGTACATGGCGTCGATGGTCGGAGGCATCATCCTGCTCGCCCTCGCCCTCGCCTGCTCGTTCCTGATCCCCAAGCCGCAGCAGGAGTAGCAATCCGACGCGGCCTATGACGCGGTTGCCGGCGGTCATGCCGCCGGCAACCGCGTCTGCATTGTGTCGGGCAGGAGGGCTGCGATGGTTATAGGCGGTGCTTGAAATAGGCGAAGAGGTCGCGCTCGCGCACGCACAGCGCGCCGGCCGTGGCCCCGGCGAGGGCACCCAAAGCGGCGGCGAGCATCGGGCGCAGCGTCAGAACGACGATCTGCTGCGGCGCGGAACCCGCCCACAGATGCATGACGGACAACGGCAACGGCAGACACAGCACGGTCGCCGCGAACGTCCAGCTGGTCGTCTCCAGCATCATCTGGAGCACAAGCGCCGTTTTCGGTACGCCGCAATGCAACGCGGACGCCAATTCGAGACGCCGCGTCCACACGGCGACGAAGCCCAGCGCCAATGCGACGCCTCCGGCCAGCGCGGGCATCCACGCCGTTGCGCGAGATGAGAACAACGTGGAGGAATCAAGCCGGGCTCCGAACCTTGTGTTGAGCTGCCGTACGGTGGGGCGGTTGTCCCTGTCGTCGGACACGGTGCCGACGCTGAGCAGCGCCAATGATTCGATCGAATCGGGGACGGGCCATGTCTTCACCAGGCATTCGTCGAATACGCCGTCCCGGGGCACCGGCTGCACGACGGCATAGGTTGCATTGGAGCTGCGTCCGTCCTCGGGGGAAGGGTAGACCCCGGCGATTGTCGCCGGTGTGTCGTCGGCGAGCCTCGCCGTCTGCCCGCTTGCCAGGCCGAGCGTCTCGGCAGCCTGACCGGACGGCCAGATGCCGCTCGATTCGGAGCCGGTAAGCGCGCGTGTATCGCGGCTGTTCGCGGAGGCCAGCGCCTGCACCGCGCCCGGCGTCGCCTCCAGCAGCGGCAGCGACGTGGAGGGGAGTACGGCGAACGATATGCGCGTCTCGGCGGTCCGGATCGCGCCGGCGGCATGCACTCCCGGGACGTCGGCGAGCGACTCGCAGGATCGCGCGTCGATGCGGCCGGGATACTCCACGACGTAGGTCGAGGCCCCCGAGGAGACGTAGTCGTCGATGCGTTCGCCGATCGAGCGCAGTTGGAACAGCTCAGCACCTGCGGCGGCGAGCATGATGGCCATAAGCGCCGCCGCGTACAGCAACGCATGCGTCGTGCCGGTAAGGATGTCGCGCATGGCTTCGCTGGTCACGCCGCGCAGCCGCATCTGCGCTCGCTGTGCCCAACTGTGCCCGTTCCGTGCTGCGCTCATTGGTAGTCCCTCAGATCGATCACGTCGGTGCATGCGTCGCGGGTATCTGGATCGTGGGTGGCGATGACGACGATGACGCCGGATCGGCCCAACGCGTGAAGATGGTCGTTCACTTCCTTCGCGGTGTGCCGGTCGAGCTGCGCGGTCGGCTCATCCACAAGCAGCAGCTGGGGTGCGGTGGCGATGCCTCGAGCGAGCATCAGACGTTGCGCTTCGCCGCCGGACAGGTCGCAGAACCTGCGCATGGCAAGGGATTTGAGTCCAAAAGCGGCAAGCAGCGCAAGCGCGTGGCGGTTCGCCGCCTCGCGACGCTCGCCGCGTGCGATGAACGGCAATGTCATATGATCGAGAGCGCTACGGTACGCGACGCCGTGCGGGTTCTGCTGCACCCAATGCAGCTGTTCGCAATGCACACGTTCGACGCTTCCCTCCAACGGCGTGATCCATCCGGCGATGATCGAAAGCAACGTGGATTTGCCTGAGCCGGACGGTCCGATCAATGCATAGACGTGACCTGCGTCCAATCGGCGTGTGAGGCCATGGAACAGCATGTCCGCACCATCATGACCTCCGTGGCTCGCATGGAAGGCGTGGCCCACATCGTGCAACAGGACCGTTGCGTCCATTGTGTTCGCCGCGTTCATCGGCAACTCACCGTCTTGTCGGCGGGCACGTCAACATGCTCCAATGTGCCTGATTGCGGGGAGACCATCGATCTTCCCAGCTGCGAGGCCACGATCGTCACCTGCTGTGGCCTGCCGTCGACGGTCACGCAGCCCTTCCCGCTGCTTACACCGGTCAGTGCGGACGGAGGAACGATCGATACTGCGCGCGGTTCTGCCAGCGACCACTGATAGATGACGTCGACGGACGAGCCGTCTGCTGCGGCGGATTGCTGTGGTGATGCGCCCGAGGACGACGATGCCGAAACGCCCGATCCGCTGCCGGAGAGCATCGACTGGTATTCGCGGCTCGCCGCGATTGCGTTGAGGAAAGCCGGATCGTTCATCTGTGTGACATCGTCGTCTATTTCGAAGGTCTTGTCGGATATCGTCACCGTGCGTTTACCCGCCGCCGGCTGCCCGTCCGCATTTTCGGGAGTACGGATGATTGCGACGTTGGTGATGATCGGGGCGGTTTGTGCGATGTTGTCTCCTGCATGGACCTGCGCGCCGACTCGCACCGGGCATTGACGGATTGTCATCGCACTGGCGGGTTGCCACAGAATCTGAGCTGGATTGAAGCTCCATCCGTTGTCCGCCGTGATGAGGGGAGCCCCGGTCTTCTCGGCGAGCGCGTTGAACGCGGCGATGGAGTCGGAGGAGAACGTATCCGTATCGGGGGCCGCATATCCAAGGTCACGTAGTGCGTCATGCAACGAGCGCACATCGTTTCCCTGCGTGCCGATGGCGAGCGGCCGGTACAACGGGATGCTGGTATGCAGCGACAGCACGGCATGATCGTTGATGGAGAACATCGACGTTCCCGAATGCAATGCGGCGCCGGCGGTGCAGGTGGAGGAGGTGAGCGTCCCGTCCTGCGGCATCTGCAATGTCGAAGCGCTGCTTTGGGTGAGACGGAAGGTCACGGCGCGCCGATCGTCGAAGACGCCGTCCTCGACGGTCATCGTGCCGGCTGTCGCCTTCGAGTCAAGGTCCTTGGGAGGGATGGGGCGTATGAGAAGCAATGCAAGTCCCATGCCGATGGCGAGCATGACCGCGCAAAGCAACACGATGACTGACATGCTGATGCGCGGCGTGTGGCGCATGCTCCTTGGGTGCGTGTGATTGTTCATGGGGATGGCTTCTCTCGTGATGTTGCGAATTCGGCCTTATGCGTTGGGGTTGGCGTTGCAGGCCCAGTAGGCGGGTGATTTCTCGGCGTCGTAGTCGGCACGTTGCTCGTTGAAGTATTTGCCGAAATACTCGTCGTCGAGGTTGGGGTCGGTGACGATGCGCTTGTAGTCGTCGGCGGTCATTGTCTGGTCGGCAATATCATGACGCTTGAGGCAGGCGACAAGCGCCTCCACGGAATCGGAGTCGGGATCTTGCCCATCGAGCTGATGCAGCTGCTCTACATAAGGCAACGCAGTGTCGGCGACACATTCTTGTATGTATTCATCTATTTGATCGACGCTGACTCCGGGAGGAAAACGTTCACTTCTTCTGCCGTCCGTTCCCTCGTATTCCACGGTGGCGCCCTTCTCCCCGAGGCAGTCGGCATACATCTGTCTTACCTGATCAAATTCCGCATCGGTAATATGCTCATCGATGAGCATCTTTCGTACGACATCGGATTGTGTCATATCGTATGCTTTTTGAAAAGTGACGGAATTTGCTCCCGTGAACGTGACATCGTTCTTGTCGAAATTGACTGGTTGTGCGGATTGTGATTGGCCGCAACCTGCCAGTATGGCCGCAACGCATAATGCTGAGAGTAAGGCAATCATCTTCCTCATCGCTATCCCCGTTTCTTCATTGAAGCTTTGGGACATCATGGATGAAGCGTTGAGGTTCTGTCCATCACTGTGCACATTTTGGGTATGGGATTGTATGGTGAGGCCATTGAGATATGTGGTGGAATGACATAAATGCCGAAGATCATGTTGGATGACGGAACCGTGCATGACGTGTAGCCGGCTCGAACGAATAGCGGGGCGGCATCATCGATGCCGCCCCGTGCTATGAAGATGGTATTAGGTGCCGTCAGCCCTTGAGCGCCTTCGCGCCGATGTCGTGACGGTAGAACATGCCGGTCGTGTCGGCGCCGTCGAGGATCGCGTAGACCTTGCGCTGCGCCTCGGCGAGCGTCGGCGCCGAGGATTCGACGAGCAGCACGCGGCCGGAGTTCGCGACGAGGCCGTCACCGTCGCGCGCGACGCCCGCGTAATAGACGTGCGAGTCGGCGTCGACGTGCAGCTCGGGGATGCGCGCGCCCTTGACGACGTCGTTCGGATAGCCGTCGGAGGCGAGCACGACGCCGAGCGTCGCGTTGTCCTCGTCCCACGTGAACTCGGGCGTCTCGCCGTTGAGGATCGCGTCGATCGCAGTGCCGAGATCGCTCGTGAGCTTCGGCAGCACGACCTCGGTCTCCGGGTCGCCGAAGCGTGCGTTGAACTCGATGACCTTCGGGCCGTCAGCGGTCGCGATGAGGCCGGCGTAGAGGATGCCGGTGAATGGCGTGCCGTCCTGCGCCATCGCCTCGACGGTCGGCTTGACGATCGTCGAGATCGCCTCGTCGATGACGTCCTGGCCGATCTGCGGAACCGGGCTGTAGGCACCCATGCCGCCGGTGTTCGGACCCTGGTCGTCGTCGTAGGCGCGCTTGTGGTCCTGACTGATCGGCATCGGCCAGAAGTTGGTGCCGTTGACGAAGCTCATCAGCGAGAACTCCTGACCTTCGAGGAAGTCCTCGATGACGACCTTCGCTCCGGCCGAGCCGAAACGATGGTCGACGAAGATGTCGTTGAGCGCGGCGACGGCCGTCTCTTCATCCATCGCGACGGTCACGCCCTTGCCGGCGGCCAGACCGTCCGCCTTGATGACGATCGGCGCGCCGTGCTCGTGCACGTATTCGACGGCCGGGGCGAGCTCGTCGAAGGTCCTGTAGGCGGCCGTCGGAATGCCGTAGCGCTCCATGAGCTGCTTGGCGAAGTCCTTCGAGCCTTCGATCTGCGCGGCGGCCTTGCGCGGGCCGAAGGCCTTGATGCCGGCTTCGGCGAAGGCGTCGACGATGCCGTCGATGAGCGGGACCTCGGGGCCGACGAAGACCCAGTCGTAGTCGTTGTTGCGCACGAAGTCGATGAGCGCGGCCTGATTCGACGGCGCGAGCTGCAGTGTGCGGATGCCCTCGTCGAGCTCCATGCCCGGGTTGCCCGGGGCGACGGTGACCTCTTCGACGCTGCCGCCGCGCAGCAGCGCGTCGGCGATCGCATGCTCACGCGCACCGGAACCGATGACCAAAACCTTCATGTCTCTTCTTTCTTCGGGGGAGTGGTTGAAAAAAATCGTTGGAAACAACGCAAAATCGTCGGGGGAAGACAACGCGGAAGGCCGCACGCGTGACGCGCACGGCCTTCGGATGGCTCAGACGAGCTCGACGTCCTGTCCGGACTTGTCGACGACGGCGCCGATGCGGTACGCCGCCTCGCCCGCGTGGTCGAGCAGGTTCATGACCTCGTCGACGCGGTCGGCGGGCACGGCGACGACCATGCCGATGCCCATGTTGAAGATGTTGTACATCTCCATATGGTCGACGTCGCCGGCCTTCTCGATGACGTCGAAGATCGGCGGCACCGGCCAGGCGCTCAGGTCGATGCGCGCGGCGAGGCCGTCAGGCAGCATGCGCGGCACGTTCTCGATGAAGCCGCCGCCGGTGATGTGGGCGACGCCGTGCACGAGGTCGGCCTCGAACAGCGGCATGAGCGCGTTGACGTAGATCTTCGTCGGCGTGAGCAGCACGTCGCCGAGCTCACGGTCGCCCAGCTCGGGCAGGCGCGTGTGCACCGTGTAGCCGGCCTGCTCGAAAAGCGCCTTGCGCACGAGCGAGAAGCCGTTTGAATGCACGCCGGTTGACGGCAGGCCGATGAGGACGTCGCCGGAGCGGATCGCGGAGCCGTCGACGATCTTCGCGCGCTCGACGCAGCCGACCGTGAAGCCTGCCAGATCGTATTCGTCGGCGTCGTACATGCCCGGCATCTCGGCGGTCTCGCCGCCGATGAGTGCGGCGCCGGCTTGCACGCAGCCGTCGGCGACGCCGGAGACGACCTGTTCGAGCACGGCCGGGTCGTTCTTGCCGCAGGCGATGTAGTCGAGGAAGAACAGCGGCTGCGCGCCCTGGGCGACGACGTCGTTGACGCACATCGCGACGCAGTCGACGCCGATCGTGTCGTGCTTGTCCATGAGCTTGGCGATGACGAGCTTCGTGCCGACGCCGTCGGTGCCGGAGATGAGCACCGGCTCTTTGTAGTCGAGCGAGGCGAGGTCGAAGAGACCTCCGAAACCGCCGATGCCGCTGACGACGCCCGGGCGATCCGTGCGTGCGACGTGCGATTTGATGCGCTTGACCACTTCGTAGCCGGCTTCGACGCTCACACCCGCGTCTTCATATGCTTGTGGCATGGTGACCTTCCTGTCCGCCGCGTAGATCGGCGAGTTGTTCCATTGGTGTTCGGATGGTTGATGGGATGGTCCGCGGACGCAAGGGGCGGCCTAGATGTTCGGGACCATGTATTCGGTCGGCTCGTCGGAGGCGTGCTCGCCGAAGGGCTTCTGGTGCATCGTGTATTCGGTGCCCTCGTACATCGTCTTCTTGCCGTTGTATCCGGGCAGCGTGACGCGATCCTCGGGGGTGAGCGAGGCGAGGAAGTCGGCCTCGTAGTCGTCGAGCGCGGTCGGGTAGTCGCCGTTGAAGTAGGCGACGCACAGGCCGCCGTACGGCGCGTCCGCGTTCAGTCCGATCGATTCGATCAGGCCATCGAGGGAGAGGAACGCGAGCGAGTCCGCGCCGATGAACTCGCGGATCTCGTCGACCGATTTCTTCGCGGCGATGAGCTCCTGCGTCGTCGAGATGTCGATGCCGTAGAAGCACGGGTATTTGAGCGGCGGCGAGCTGATGCGCATATGCACCTCGGCGGCGCCGGCCTCCTTGAGCAGCTGCACGATGCGCTTCGACGTCGTGCCGCGCACAATCGAATCGTCGATGACGACGATGCGCTTGCCTTTGACGACCGATTTGACGGCGGAGAGCTTCATGCGCACGCCCTGTTCGCGCAGCGCTTGCGTCGGCTGGATGAAGGTGCGCGCGACGTACTGGTTCTTGATCAGGCCCATCTCGTTGGGCAGTCCCGCCTCCTCGGAGTAGCCGGAGGCCGCCGATAGCGACGAGTTCGGCACGCCGATGACCATGTCCGCGTCGACCGGCGACTCCTGGGCGAGGCGCGCGCCCATGCGCTTGCGTGCGGAATGCACGTTGACGCCGTAGATGTCCGAGTCGGGACGCGCGAAGTAGATGTACTCCATCGAGCAGATGGACAGCTGCGTGCGGCTCGTGTACGTGTGGATGCGGTAGCCGGAGTCGTCGATGACGATCATCTCGCCCGGCTGGATGTCGCGGATGCGTTCGGCACCGACGACGTCGAGCGCGCAGGTCTCGGACGCGAGCACGTAGGCGCCGTTGGACATGCGGCCCAGGGACAGGGGGCGGAATCCGTTGGGGTCGAGCGCGCCGATCATCTCATGTTCGGTCATGATCAGATACGCGAAGCCGCCGTGAATCGTGTTGAGCGCCTCCTGCAGCTTGTCGGTGATCTTCGCACGCACCGAACGGCGGACCAGATGCATGAGCACTTCGGTGTCCGAGTTCGAATGGAAGATCGCCCCCTCGTCCTCGAGCGCACGGCGCAGCGAGAAACAGTTCGTCAGGTTGCCGTTGTGGCACAGCGCCATGTCCCCGTCATGGAAACGGAAGACGAAGGGCTGGATGTTGTCGATGCCGCCGGAGCCGGCGGTCGCGTACCGGACATGGCCGATCGCGGCGTCGCCCTGCAGCCGCTGGATGTCCTTCTCGTCCTGGAACACCTGGGTGAGCAGGCCGAGCCCGCGGTGTCCGATGAGATGGCCGTGGTCGTTGGAGACGATGCCCGCCCCCTCCTGTCCACGATGCTGCAATGCGTGTAATCCGAAGTAAGTGAGACGCGCGGCATCGGGATGTCCCCATACGCCGAAAATGCCACATTCCTCATGGATCTCTTCGAGTTCAGCCGACAAGCCAAAACTCCTTCCACAACTGGAGACAAGGGATTCGCTACGGGATAAACCCTAGCAAGTGTCGGCTACATCGGAAAACCGCGGTTTCACGAAAACCGCATGATTTCGCCGATTCTACGTCGCGACCGCATTCACATGCCGGACAGCGCACCTCAATATGCACAGCCCCGGGCACCTCGAAACGGGTGACCGGGGCTATGCACGGACGACGTCAGAGCCGTGCATGGATGACGTCACGCGCGCGTGAACTGCCCGGCGGCGGCGAAGGGGCGGGCGGCGATCGGGGGCGCCGGGCGCAGATGGTCGGCGAGCAGCGGCACGTCGGTGCGCAGCGCATCGGGCGCCGTGAACAGCGTGCGGCCGGCGCGCACCGACATCACGACGTCCGCGCGTTCATACACGGCGCCGAACGCGTCGGGCGCGTCGAGGACGACGAAGTTCGCCGGCTTGCCCTCGTCGATGCCGTAACCCTCACGCAGCCCCAGCGTCGTCGCGCCGTTGACGGTGAGCAGGTCGAGCGCGCGGTCGATCTCGGCGGGCGTCATCATCTGCGCCAGATGCAGCACGTAATCGAGGATGATCATCATGTTGCCGTTGCCGAGCGGATACCACGGATCCTGCATCGAATCCTGGCCGAGCGAGACGTTGATGCCCGCGTCGGTGAGCTCCTTGACGCGGGTGATGCCGCGGCGCTTGGGGAAGGTGTCCTGACGGCCCTGCAGATAGAGGTTCTCGGTGGGTGCGCACGCGAAGTTCATGCGCGCCTGTTTGAGCAGTTTGGTCAGATGGAAGAAATAGCTGTCGTCGGCCGAGCCGAGCGAGCAGGTGTGGCTCGCCGTCGTCATCGCGCCGATGCCCTCGGCGTGCGCGAGCGCGGCGAGCAGCTCGGCGAAACGCGAGTTCGGGTCGTCGGTCTCGTCGCAGTGCACGTCGATGAGCCTGCCGTAGCGGGCGGCGAGCTCGACGGTCGTGTGGATGGAGCGTTCGCCGAACTCGCGGCACGCTTCGTAGTGGGGGATCGCGCCCACGCAGTCGGCGCCCATGCGCAGTCCCTCCTCGACGAGTTCGGCGCCACCGGGATACGAATACATGCCCTCCTGCGGGAACGCGACGATCTGGATCGTCACGAGGTCGGCGAGCTCCTCGCGCAGTTCGAGCAGCGCGCGCAGCGACGTGAGCTGTGGATCGGTGACGTCGGCGTGTGTGCGGATGTACTGCACGCCGTGGCGCATCTCCATCGCCACCGCACGGCGTGCGCGCGCCTTCACCTCGTCGACCGTCAGATCCGCCTTCGTCTCGCCCCAGCGCTGGATGCCCTCGAACAGCGTGCCCGACGTGTTCGCGGCGCCCGGCTTGCGCGACGTGAACACATAGTCGAGATGCAGATGCGTGTCGCAGAACGGCTCGCTGACGAGCCGTCCGCCGAGGTCGACGACGTCCATGCGCGCGAGGTCGCGGCCCTGCGCGGCGAGCTGCGGCGCCAGATCGGGTCCGATAAGCCGGAAGCGGCCGTCCTCGACGAGCAGGTCCTGCAGACGGTCGTGGCCGCGCAGTGCGGCGTTCGTGAAGAGTGTGGCGGTCATCATATGCCCTTTCGTGTCGTGACGTGTCATGTCATGTCATTGCGGCCCCGTGACGTGCAGGTAACGGCGGCCGCGGCCTTGCGTAATCCTTGGCCGCTATTGTCGCCGTCATCATTTGCAGGCGGATGGCGTCCGTGTGAATGCGCGGAGGCCGGGAATGGACGGTTTGTATGACGGTGACGGTGAGGGAAGCGCTCGAAAGATCCGTGCTCGCGCAGGCGGACCCGGTTGTTGAGGCAGCCGACGCCTCGCTCGGCAACGCCGTCCGATGGGCGTACACGAACGAGCGCTACGACGTCGCGCGCTTCCTGTGCGGAGGTGAGCTCGTCATTGTTGAGGGCAGTGCGCTGTTCGCGCATCTCGACGACGCCGAACTCGCGCGGTACGTCGATTCGCTCGCGGACATCGGCGCCGCCGGCATCGTCGTCGAACTCGTCGAAGGGTTGCGCGAAGTGCCGCCGGCGCTGCTCGAACGCGCACGTCGACGCGCGCTTCCCGTCATCGGACTGCGTGCGCGTATTCCCTTTGTGGACGCCTGCCAGAGCGTGAACACGCTCATCGTCAAGGATCAGTTCCTCGTGCAGATGGAGGTGGACGCATTGTCCACCGTGCTGCGGCGCGAACTCGCGCAGGCGCACGACGTGGGGCAGGTCGGCGCGTGCCTTGCGCGCATCTGTGGGGAATCGGTCGCGATTTTCGACGCTGACGGACTGCCGGTCGCCTTCGCCGGCCCGCGCATCCACTCCGGCGACGAGCCGACCGTGCTCATCGCCGTCGAACGTCAAGGAGTGCCGATCGCCACGCTCGAGATCTCGCAGCGCGTGCGCCTGTTCGATGAACGCACGCGCACGCAGATCGCGCAGGTCGTCTCGCAGGTCATGGCGGCGCTCATGCCGTGGGACGTCTCCGTGTCGATGACCGCGCGCATCCTCTCGGGCCCCGCCGACGGCGTGCATGCGGACGCGCGTCAGGCGGCCGACGTCGCCCAGATGCTCGGCGCGCTCGGCGCAGGCGGGGAGATGGCGTACTACCCGTTTGCGATGGGGATGCGTTCGCTTGTCGCATCCGCGGCCGGCATGGAACGGCTGCTGTCCGGATTCGCGGCGATCGATGGTGCGCGCACGCTGTGCCTGCTCGAAGGCGGCGTGCTGTTCGGCGTCGTCGGCGTGCCGTGCGCGGCGAAGACGAGTGGTGATACGGACATTGTGAGGACGGACGCGGCGGCGTGCGTGGGCGATCCGGCGGCGCTCGCGGTGACGTGCGCGCGAATACTCGCCGACGTCGTGGCCGACGGCGGCGACGTCTGGGCGATCGGCGGCCGCGCGAGCTTGGAGGCCGGCATGCTCGCCGACGTCATCGGCGTCATGCGTGCGACGATACATGACGCCGCGCCGCCGTGGGGGACGATGCGCACCGTGTACGACGGGCTGCTCGCACGCTTCGCGCACGTCGCACAGACGGGGACCGCGCTCGCGATGCTGCTCGGCGTCATGCTCGGCGAATCGCTGAAGGACGACGACGTCGCGCTCACGACGCTCGCTGCCTGCTTCGCGGCTGGGGACAACAGGACGCGGGCATGCGCGTCGCTGGGCATCCGTCGCCAGACGCTCTACAACAGACTGGACAAAGTGCAACGTCGTTCCGGCATCACGCCGGACGACGGCGTCGCATGGTCGTTGCTGCTGTTCGCCGCGCAGCTCGCGCTCTCGACGCGTGACGGCCAGACGTCGGCGGGGACGCAATCAGCTTGGGTCGGCGCGGATCGTTGTTGACGAAACGTCCTGCGCGCCGATGGACGCATTAACGGCACGTTCATGACGAGGCAAACGCGGCGCGGGATAGTCGCGGATAGCACGGTGCATCGGCCGTGACAATGACAAGCGATCAAACACGACCAACGGTCGGAAAGGTGGGATGCCATGAGCGCCATAACGGATATGGGCATGGAGGTGCGCGAACTGGAGGGCGTCGCACGTTCCTCGGTGGATGAACGGCAGGGCATGGTACGCAAGGTCGCGCTCTCGTCGTTCCTCGGCAACTTCATCGAATGGTTCGACTACGCCTCGTATTCATACTTCGCCACGGTGATCGCCGGCGTGTTCTTCCCGTCGGCCGACCGCACCGTCGCATTGATGCAGACCTTCGGCGTGTTCGCGCTGTCGTTCGTGCTTCGGCCGGTCGGCGCGCTGTTCTGGGGTCATTTTGGCGACCGGTTCGGCCGCAAGCGTGCGCTGAGCCTGTCCATCCTGCTCATGTCGGGCGCGTCCTTCCTCATCGGCTGCCTGCCGTCCTATGCGGTGATCGGCCTGGTCGCGCCGCTGCTGCTGCTGGCGCTGCGCATGGTGCAAGGCTTCTCGGCGTCCGGAGAATACGCCGGCGCGGCCACGTTCCTCGGCGAATACGCGCCGGTGAAGCGCCGCGGCATCTACTGCTCGTTGATCCCGGCGTCGACCGCCATCGGCCTGCTCGCCGGTTCGACGCTCGCGATGGTGATGACCTCGCATCTGAGCGCGGCCGCGATGGGCGGCTGGGGTTGGCGTGTGCCGTTCCTGATGGCCGGCCCGCTCGGCCTGATCGTGCACTACATCCGCAACAACGTCGCCGATTCGCCGATCTACGAGCAGATGAACGCTGAACTCGAGCGCAAGCAGGAGGGTGCATACGATGCCGGGCGTCCCGTCTCGCCGCTGCGCACGCTGTTCCGCCACCACTTCAAGCAGGTGCTGCTGAGCTTCGGCGCGTGCATGCTCAACGCGGTGGGCTTCTACACGGTGCTGACCTATCTGCCGACCTATCTGACCGAGACAGTGGGCATGGCCGTCTCCGAATCCTCGCTCGTCACGACGATCTGCCTCGTGCTGTACATCGGGCTCGTCTTTGCGATGGGGCACATCTCCGATCGATTTGGACGCAAGAAGGTGCTCATCGGCGCCTGCGTGGCCTTCATCGTGCTGACCGTCCCGGCCTTCATGATCCTCGAGACCGGCGCGTTCTGGCCGGTGCTGCTCGTCGAGCTCGCGCTGTGCGCGACGCTCACCGCCAACGACGGCACGCTGTCGAGCTACCTGACCGAGACCTTCCCTACGAGCGTGCGCTTCACCGGATTCGCGTTCAGCTTCAACCTCGCGAATGCCATCTTCGGCGGCACGGCGCCGTTCATCGCGACATGGCTCATCTGGGCCACCGGCTCGCCGATCGCGCCGGCCTGGTACATGGTGGCGACCGCCGCCGTCGCGCTCGTGGCGATGTGCCTGTCGCATGAGAACACCGAGAAGGATCTGGGCGCGATCTGAAATCAGCATCGATCAGTCGAATCAACGCGGCGGCAATCAATCAACGCAGCAGTAATCAATCAGCGGAACATCAATCAACGGAGCACATAAGGAGAAGACGATGACCTACCGCATGGACGAAATGACATGGCCTCAATTCGCGGCGCGCAAGGACAAGCCGGTGATTGTGCCGATCGGGTCGACCGAACAGCACAGCCAGCACCTGCCGATGCAGACGGACGCGACGCTCGCCGCATGCATCGCCGAGGACCTCGCACAGGCCGTGGACGGCACCGTCATGCCGACGCTCAACTACGGATACAAATCGAAGCCGCTCTCCGGAGGCGGACCGCTCTTCCCCGGCACGATCGACATGAACGGCGCCACCGTCATCGCGCAGATGCACGACGTGCTGCGCGAACTCATCGACGACGGCTTCACGAAGATCGTCGTCATGAACGCGCACTTCGAAAACGAGGCGTTCATCGTCGAAGCCATCGACCTCGTGACGCGCGAGACCGGCGGCGTCGCGACGATCATCGAGACGAACTGGTGGGATCCGCTCACCGCGGACGTCATCGACGAAGTGTTCGCCGGCGACCTCGAGTTCCCCGGATGGGCGCTCGAACATGCGGCCGTCACCGAGACCGCGCTCATGCTGCACTACGCGCCCGAACTCGTGCACATGGACCGTATCGTCTACGAGGAGCCGGTGACGCCCAAGCCGTACGTGCGCTACCCGGTGCGCGAAGGCGACGTGCCCGCCTACGGCGGCCTCGCCGATCCGCGCGGCGCGACGGCGCAGGCGGGAAGGCTGATGGCCGAGGCGTGCGTGCGCGAGGTCGCGGCGATCTGCGCGGCGGAGTTTGCGTGACGGGACACGCGTAAGGCGGGGCGCGTGCGGCAGGCGCGACGGCGCTCGCGGCACGCGGGATTCGACAGGTTCGAACGTTTGTTCGATAATGGAGGGCATGGACGCACGGAGCTATCTCGCCATAGATCTCAAGTCGTTCTACGCATCCGAGGAATGCGTGGAGCGTGGGCTCGATCCGCTCGACGCCAATCTGGTCGTCGCGGATCGCTCGCGCACGTCCAAAACGATCTGCCTCGCCGTCTCGCCATCGCTCAAGGCGTTGCTCGGCATCGGCGGCCGTCCGCGGCTGTTCGAAGTCGAGGAACGCATGCGCGACATCAACGAGCAACGGCGGCTGCGCGCGCCGGGACGCCGCTTCGCAGGTGCATCGACGAGCGCGGCCGCGCTCGCGGCGGACCCGTCGCTCAAGGCGGAGGTCATCGTCGCGAAGCCGCGCATGGCGCATTATCTCGAAGCGAGCGCGCGCATCTACGGCATCTATCTGCGCTATGCGGACGCGCGGGACATCCACGTCTACTCGATCGACGAGGTCTTCATCGACGCCACGTCGTATCTGGGATACTTCGGCTGCGACGCGCATGAACTCGCGCGGCGCATCGTCGCGGACATCATGCGCGAGACCGGCATCACAGCGACGGCAGGTATCGGCACGAACATGTATCTGGCGAAGGTTGCGATGGACGTCGTCGCCAAGCACATTCCGGAGGACGAGGACGGCGTGCGCATCGCGCGGCTCGACGAAATGGAATACCGGCGCGCGCTGTGGGCGCACCGGCCGCTCACCGACTTCTGGCGCATCGGGCCGGGCATGTCGCGCACGCTCGAACATCACGGGCTGCTGACGATGGGCGACGTCGCGCGCTGCTCGGTCGGCTCGCCGAACGACTACTACAACGAGGGGCTGCTCTACCGGCTGTTCGGCGTCAACGCGGAGCTGCTCATCGACCACGCGTGGGGATGGGAGCCGTGCACGATCGCCGACATCAAGGCGTACCGTCCGCACGACTCGACGATGAGCTGCGGGCAGGTGCTGCACGAGCCGTACGCGTACGCGCGGGCGCGCACGATCGTGTTCGAGATGGCCAACGAGCTCGCCTACGACCTGCTTAGGCACGGCGAGATGACCGATCTGGTCACGCTCACCGTCAGCTACGACGCCGCGAGCCTCGGCGGGGCACGCGGCGAGGGGTATGCGGGACCCGTCGTCGCCGACCGCTACGGCAGACGCGTGCCGAAAAGCGCGCACGGTTCGCATCGGATGGGCCGGGCGACGGCGAACGCGGCACGGCTGCGTGAAGCCTTCGCCGAGATCTTCGAGCGGACCGTCGACCCGGACCTGCTCGTGCGGCACGTCGCCGTGAGCGCGACGAGGGTCGATGATGGGTCGAGTGTCGGCGGATCGGATGGGCGCAGCGTCGGGGCAGGCGCCCCGCATGGCGGAAGGTATGAGCAGCCGGATCTGTTCGCCGCCGTCGACAATACGGATGGCGCGGATGATGGCAGTGTGGACGGTGGGGGTGGCATGCGCGGGACGGACGGTCGCGATGGCAGCTGTGACGGCGACCGTGAGGGCGACCGCGATGCGCGCGAACTCGCCGTGCAGCGCGCGTTGCTTGGCATTAAGGGACGCTTCGGCGGCAACGCCGTGATCACCGGGCGCAACCTCGAGGACGGCGCGACCGGTGTCGAACGCAACGGGCAGATTGGAGGGCACGCCGCATGAGCCTCGAACGCACGCATCGCTACGACGATATCATCGACATGCCGCATCATCGGTCGCAAGTCCATGCGCCGCTGTCGGCGGCGCAGCGGGCTGCGCAGTTCATGCCTTTCGCGGCGCTCGCTGGATACGAGGAGATCATCGAGGATGCCGCACGCCCACGCGTGCGACGCATCGAACTGGGGCAGGACGCGCGCAAGGAGCTCGATCGGTGTCTCGCCACGCTGCTCGCGCGCTTCGACGATGCGCCGCGCGTCGCAGTGACGTACTTCGTGCCTGAGGATGACGGGAGCCGGCATCGTGGTGGAGGTCAGCATGGCGGAATCGGTGGCGGAATCGATGGTGGAATCAACAGCGAAGTCGACGAGGAATTCGGCACGTATGTGACGGTGCGCGGCGCGGTGACGCGCTATGACGGGACGGCGCACCGGCTGCTGATCGTGGATGAACACGGCGCGGCGTGCGTCGTACCGTGTTCGGACATCGTGCGCATCGTCGTCGACGGATGAGGGCGGCGGTGTCGTCGGATGCAATCGATGGGTGAACTCGGCGCATGAAAGTGGTGTGCGCGGTGTGAAGGTGGGATGCGCGAAGCGTGAAGGTCGCGCGTGAAGCGTGAAGATTGTGTCGAAAAACATCGTGAAACAGTCGCGGTGTCCGACGTTGTCATCGTCTGATTTGTTAGGATGGAAGATAAGTTGAGACCATCGTTCTACAAACGATGGATGCGCGACGGACACCGGTCGCATGTCGGTCGCACGCAAGGAGGACGGCGCCACCCGCCGTCGCCGAGGTCAAGGAGTTCGGATGGAAACCACGGAACCGCAGCAGACGGAATCGAAGCAGCCGATGTCGAAGAAGAAGATCTGGATCATCGCCGTTGTCGGCGTCGTCGCCGCCGCGCTCGTCGCCGTCGGCATCATCGTCGCGCTGCGCTTCAACACGAAGGAGGACGCGTCTGCCGAAGCCAAGCCGTCCGCGTCCACATCGCAAAGCGCGGACGCGGACAAGGAAGGTGAGGACGGCGAGAAGAAGAAGGTCACGCCATCGACGACCGATCCGGAACAGGTCATGAAGAACTACGAGGAGTTCATGACGAAATATGCGTACTACGCGAAGCTGCTCAACAGCCAGGACGGCCTGCCGGCGGACGAGGTGGACGGCTACATCGAATGGAACAGCCAGATGGAGGACATCCTCGCGCAGTTTGAGGCGGTCCAGGACACGGAACTCACCCCCGAGCAGAAGAAGGAGTTCGACGCGATGCTCGACCGTGTCGATGACATGATGGTTGAGGCCACCGGTTCGGAACTCGTGCGCACGCCGCGCACGGCCGAGGAGGCGGAAAAGCTCGCCGAGGAACGCAAGAAGGCCGCCGAGAAGTCGAGGAAGGCGCTGACCGGAGGCTCCGGCTCGAGCGACGATGAGTCGGGATCGTCGTCGCAGACGAAGTGAGGGCGTAGGCCGACGCATATCGCCGGAGCGGCCGCCATGGCGCGGCCGCTCCGGATGCGGCTAAGATGGCGGCATGGCATACGATAATGGCAAGACGGACGGCGCGCGGCCCATGCCGCCGTCGCGGCAGCTGGCTCCCAAAGGCAATGTGCTCGTGCTGGGCAACTCGGGCGTCGGCAAATCGACGCTCATCAACGCCGTCATCGGCGACGACGTCGCGAAGACGAGCTTCGGCACAAGCGGCACGACCAAGGAGCTCTCGATCTACGAAAGCCCGTCGGTGCCGTTCCGCGTCATCGACTCGATCGGCTTCGAGCCGTCGCCAATCGCGGCTTTGCGCGCCGTGCACGCGGTGCGCGCATGGTCGCGGGCGAGCGCGAAGGAAGGCAACGAGAACACGCGCATCAACGTGATCTGGTTCTGCGTGGACGGCACGGCGGCGAAGCTGTTCCGTGAGACAATCCGCAATCTGGCGAACGCGGTGCGGATGTGGAAGTCGGTGCCGATCGTCGCCGCCGTCACGAAATCGTATTCGCAGCCGGACCGCGAACGCAACGTCGCGATGGTGCGGGAGGCTTTCCACGGCACGCGCATCGAGCACAACCTGCGCGCGATTGTGCCGGTCGTCGCGCAGACCTACGTCATCAACGACACGGCGTTCGCGGCGCCGGAGGGTGTCGCCGACCTCATCGACGCGACGATGGAGGCGATGCCCGATGGGCTTCGCGGCGGTGCACACGACCTGCAGCAGTTCAAGCTGACGCGCAAGCGCATGCTCGCGCAAGGTCTGATCGGCGCATGCGTCGCGGCTGGCGCCACGGTGGGCGCCGTGCCGATCCCGATCGCCGACACGCTCGTATTGTCCCCGCTGGAGCTCGCCGAGCTGAACGGTCTGGCGCGCCTGTACGGCATCGACAAGGACGAGGACGCCAAGCAGTTCCTCGATTCGATTGTGCAGGTGGGCACGGCGAGCGTCATCGCGCATTCGGCGATCAGCGCGATCAAGGCGATTCCGGGGCTCAACCTCGCCGCGAGCGTCGTCAACGCGATCGTCGCCGCGAGCATCATCGCCGCGCTCGGCGAAGGCGCGGTCGCCGCGTTCGAACAGGTCTACACCGGGCGTAGAAGCATGCGCGACCTCGGTTGGGTGCGGCAGCTGATGGAGGAGCAGTTCGGCAACGCGTACCTCGGCAAGGTCAGCGCTATCGCCGAAGCCGCGCAGGGTGGCGGCAAGGACATGCGGCAGATGATCATCGACCTCGTCAAGTCGGCGTTCCTGCGACGGGAGAAGTAGGCGGTGGCGGAGTCGACATGCGGCACGGCGTCAACGGGGAGGGGCCGTGCCGCATGGAATGTGCTTGTCTGGATTCTTCCGACTCGGGAGAATGAATCAGATCACGCGGTATTATCTAGTTTCCTTGGTGTGCACAAGAGTTGGTCGGCGTGACGATCGCGCCTATATCGCATCTGCGCGCAGGTATCTGCGGAGATTACGGGCTATGGTCATGCTGGCGCCGCATTCTCTGATAGAGTAAATCTGCGGCGGGGCGAAGCGCGAGCGTGAAGGCGTTGGGCGCTCCCGTCAAGCTGTACCGAATGCATCGTCGCATATGGGAACCGATGGTTTCCCGAAGGGAGCGAAGGAGGAGAAACGATGACAACGAACGAAAGTGGCAGCCTTGGTAAGGATGATGAGAAGAAGAAGTGGTGGCAGCAGTGGAAAATCTGGGTTGTCATCGTGGGGCTGCTGGCTGCTATGGGAGCAGGATGGGCCACGAGCGTTGGATTCTATTCGCTGTTTCCGTGGACGATGCCGGCGTCAATGCGTGAGAAGGGCACCGAGGATACGCAGGTGATCCGTTCGATGCGACGGACGAGGGAGGTGTCGCTGCTGAGACTGGGCGTGACCGGCATCATATCGAAGGAGAACAAGAGCCATTTCTTCAATATGGAGATTCCCGGCACCGAACGTGCGCGGTTCATCCAGTACACCTTCGATGCGAAGCTCGGATTCGAGGGCAAGGACGTCGTCATCGAGGAGACCGGCGAGAACGCCTTCTATATCACGATTCCCGAGTTCAAATTCATCGGCTACGACGATCCCGAGTACCGGGTGATAGTCGAACAGAATGGGGCGTTGAGCTTCGGCACGCAGCAGATCGACTCCCTCGACATGGTCAACAACATCCTCACTGAGAAGGCGAAGAAGGAATACGTCGATTCGAACAGGGACATTCTCGAAGAGCAGGCGAAGTCGTTCTACACGTCCATCGTCAGAAGCGTCAGTCCGGAGACCCAACTGCATTTCACGTTCCAGCAGAGCGGCGACAAGGACGCCTGAGCAAGCCGCCGGAAAGCCGAGCGATCGTTGATCGTTGCGACGATAGGCGGATATAGAAACGAAGCGCCTCGTTGGCGATGCGTCGTTGACTGCATCGCCGCCGAGGCGCTTCGCTATGTGGCAACGCGGATGCCCTATGTCATGGATGTAATATATGCCGGAACCGATGTGGATGCGGATGTCGGTGCGGTCGCGTATGCGCCGGGTGGTGGATTTCAGAGCGCGCCGAACCACAGGTCTTCGGGATCGGAGATGTCTTCCTCATCTTCGTCATCATCCTCATCATCTTCATCATCTTCATCATCTTCATCATCTTCATCATCTTCATCTTCTTGCTTGTCCGCCATGTCCTGCATGTCGAGGGAATACTCGAATTGCTGTTCGATCGGGGTGGGGTAGGCGTCCTTGAGCAGCGCCGAGAACGATTCATTCGCCATGCCGTAGAACGCGCCGATGATCAATTGGAAGGTCAGGTCGTTTGGCATATCGCTGCTGGCGGCGAGCGATCGCATCAGATTCTGGAAGCGCTCGGGATTGGTGTAGCAGATCGTGGACATCTCGTAGAGCGTGAGCATCTTGGCCGCCAGCTCGTCGAAATACGAGGAGAAGAACAGGCGGTTGATCGTATCGGCGCGCCAATCGCGCAGCTCGGCATCGGGGGAGTTGTCGGGGGCGTCGATCCACTGGCGGATGGACAGGATGGCGTCGCTGCTCAGACCCGTATAAGAACTCGCCTTCTCCAGATCGAAGGACGTCTCGTCGGTTTCGCCGGTCAGATAGCCCACGTCGACGCCGAGGAAGTCAGCGATGAGCATCATCGTCTCGTATTTGGGAAAGCCGATGACGCCGTTGGCGGTCTGGTTGCCGGTGTTGAGCCACCTGCTGACGTCCTTCTGGTGGAAGCGCGTCAGATAGGTGCGGTTGAGCGCGCTGACGAATTCCACCTGTGTGAGGCCACGCTCCTTCAGACACTCGCGCAGTCGTTGCCGCCAGCAGGCGGCGCGAAGCTGGGTTATATCATCCATGCTATATTCCCCTTCTCTTAATCCGCGTATTTATAACATGATATGTCATTGACACTATATGACGAAGCTTCGAGAATGGAACAACAGGGCAGAGAACTCGTCATAATCCCCGGAAAACCGCCGATTTCGCGAGAGTAAGGAGAACGGTTCGCGAATAAAACATGCCCCTTAATGACGAGAAGCATGACAGGACACAAGTCCGCCATGACCGAAGGCCGGTCGTGGAGTATCTCTCGTCAGAAAGGAGTGCAGATATGTTCGCTCAGTTGGCAAGCATGATTCTGCGCGGCGTTCGAGAGTTGGATGAGGTGGCACGCGAGGTGTCGTCGGACGACGGCCGTCCGCGTCCTGCGGACGACGGGAGCCCGGCGGCCGCCATGGGGAGTTCTCTGCCGGAGCAGAACGACCGATAGGTGATCGGGTGCGCGGATGCATGGTCATGCATCCGCGCACCCTGACGCCAACGAGGAGGGAAGAAGCCATGGCCACGCCAGAAGTGAATCCGGGAGCGGGTTCGCAGCCGAGTCAACAGACATATATGGCATCGACGCATGACGTATACGGGGCATTGGAGCAGATGTTGCAGTTCAGCGCTGGATTCGATCTGATCCATAAGGACGATCAGACAAGGACCGTCACGTTCAGCGCTCCGAGCATCAGTGGACTGTTCGTTGCGAAGGTGGCGGAAGGCTCCGATCCTTCCTCCAGCATCGTGCAGGTGACGGTGCCGGTCGAAGCCGGCGAAGATGCGCAGTCGGAAATCGCAAAATTCTACAAGGATCTCGGCGACCAGCTGATGGTGCAGGGTGCGACGCAGACGATGCCGGCCACGACGACGACCGTGCTCAACACGCAGGAACAGCCGACACAGACGATGCCGACACCGCCGGAGGCGCCTGTGGCATCGGCTGCTCCGGCTGCGGACGCCGCCGCCGGCGAGAATCAGTCGGGCGCCCCGACGCATCGCGCGCCGAAGAACAAGTTCGCAGCGCTGCTGACCGACGAGAACACCGGCAAGACGTCCACGATGGCGATTGTCGCGCTTGTGGTCTCCGTCGTGTTCCTGATTTTCGGTTTTGTGGCCCTCGGTATGCATCCGCCGGTTGTGCTGTGCATCGTCTTCGCGGTTATCGCCGCGGTGTTGTGTGCGGCTGCGTATCTGAATACGCAGCCGGGCAAGGAACATGGCCGTCTGTTCACGGTGATCGCTGCGGGCGCCACCATCGTCGCGCTGGTGCTGTCGCTCATCGGTGCCACAGCAACCGGTTCCAGGGCGAGGGAATCGTCGTCCTCTGACTCCAGCGCGTCTTCTTCCGCTGCTGACGACCCCTTCTGCGAAGCGATTAGCTGGCCGACGGCTGGTGTAGGTGCGAAAGCTCCGAAGCCCAATGAACTCAAGGGTTATGTATGGAATGATGATGCGGATTACGTGAGTATCAAGGTCTGTAATGTCGATGATGCTGAGTTCGCAGAATACGTGAGCAAGACAAAGGACAATGGATTCGTTGGAGATTACAAAAGCTCAAGTTCTGACTATAGTGCAAAAGATTCTGAGGGAAACTATATTGATTTAACACACTATAGTTCTTTCGGAGAAATGGATGTTACAGTCAAATCTGCCGAACGATATCGCGCTGATATGAGCGAAAAGGAAAAGAAGGCAGAGGAGGAAGCTCAGAAGAAAGCCGAGGAGGAAGCCGCGAAGAAGGCCGAAGAGGAGAAGAAGGCCGAGGAGGAGCGCAAGAAGGCCGAGGAGGAGCAGAAGCGCCTCGAAGAGCAGGGGAGGAAGGCCCAGGAGGAGGAAGCGAAGAAGCAGCAGGAGGCGCAGAACCAGAACTCCGGTGGCGTGACCCCTGCCGTCAAGGAAGCGATGGATTCCTACGAGTCGTATATGAACAAGTACTGCGACTTCATGGAGAAGTACAATTCGTCCTCCGACCAGTCCGGCATGATGACCGAATACCTCAAGATGATGCAGGAATATTCGGATATGACGCAGAAGATCGAGGGAATGGACCAGTCCACATGGACCGACGCCGATCTGCAGTACTACCTTGGGGTCATGAACCGCGTCAACCAGCGGCTCGCCTCGGTCGGCTGATCCACTCCCAATCACAATCCACTTATCCGAAGGACCCATCATGACCGAATCGAATCCCGCGACACACCGCGTGCCAGTAGCTCGGCAAAGCTATCAAGCGCCCGTCGCGCAGACCTATGCCACGTTGCTGCAGACGTTGCGGTACAGTGCGGGATTCGACGTGGTCGGCAACGATGACGCCGCGCGCACCGTGAGTTTCCATCTTCCAAACGGTGGTGGTACATACGAGGCGCGCGTCGTCGAAAGCGGCGAACAGAGTGCGGTCATCATCGACGCGCCGCTCGGCGCGAACGACAGCAGTGGCGCATGCAGCCGCCTGTACCGTGAGCTTGCCGAACAGATGGCCGCGCAGAGCACCGTCGTTCCCTCGGATGTCATCGCGAAACGGCGGTTCTGGCGTTGGATCACCGCGGACAACAACGGACCACGTTCAAAATGGGCGATCGCCGCGGTCGTCGTCGCATGCCTTGGCGCGATATACGGCGTATCAAGCTTCGACGAATGGAGCCCGAACTGGAGCGGCGCCCTCATGTTCATCATCCTCATGTTCACCATATGCGGCGTGGCATTCGCGGTCACTGGGCGCCGAGGGCACGTGTCAGGACGCAACCTTGTCCTGATCGCGCTCGCGATCGCATGTGTCGCGACAGTACTGCTGCTGTGCGCGTCGATCGTCGTCCAAATCAGTCATGGGTAGCAATCATCCATTCATTCAATCAATCTTTCTTTTCTATATAAGGAGTCATCATGAAGAGGACATCACTCGCAGGACCGCGCGCGCTCACGATCATCGGATCACTCGTCATGCTCGTCTCACTCGTGCTGCCATACGCCACGGCAAGCAATGACACGATGACGGCGTTCACGATCGCGGAACGGTGGAAGGAAATGCAGCAGATCGCGAACATGAGCTTCGGCGTATCCGAGGTCATCCTCGGCATAATCATCGTCATCGCGGCATGCGGTGTGCTCGCGCTCATCTTCGCGATCGCCGCGAAAGGCATCCCGACGCTCGTCTTCGCGATCATCGCGACATTGACCTACGTCTATTTCAATATGAGCTTCACCCCATACGGATCCTATAGCCTCGGCTTCGGCGTCTATCTGTTCTACATCGCCGCCGTCGCCGTCATCGTAGGATCGATCTGGATGATCGTCGTCAAGCGCGGCAACAAGAACGCAGTCGCCAGCGCATGACAGCTAAGGCCGCTCTGGTACGGTGAATTTAGCTGAGAGAAGCACATTCCACAAGGAAGTGAGGAGGGACAGATATGCACAGCATCGATCTGCTGCCGAATGAAGGCATCATCGCGCAGTTTGACGGCGTCGGTTGCGAAAGCCCCGATTTCAAGGGCTTCGAGCGCGGAGAACTGACGTTGACCAACATGAGTCTCGTGTTCACGTACACGCAGATCAAGATGTTCGGCAAGGACATCGACCACACGTTCTCGTGGGCGCTGCGCGATATCAAGGTGGTGAACGGCAAGCCACAGCTCATCATCGACAAAGGCGACAACCACCAATGCGACATTCTGCTACGCAAAGGGAAGATCGAACTGCGTATGGAGTCCCATACGGATCTCATGAAGCTCGCGAACGGTATCAACAAGGAGATCACCGGCAGCGATGAGGACATCGTCGGTGCGCCGAAGACGTTCATTAGCGGCATCGCCAGCGCGTTGAGCGGCGCGACCAAGGAGATGGCGGAGGCGTTCAACATGAGCGGCCTGACTAAGCCGAAGGCTGCGAAGACGGTGTCGAAAACCTGCTTCGGTTGCGGGCCGCGCTGCACGGCACCGAAGGCGCGTCGGTCACATGCGAATACTGCGGCAGGAACGAACACCTCTAAACCATATCCACGGGAACTTCAGAAAGTAGGCAGCTATGGCGTTAATCAGGGCATTCACCGGGGCGTTGGGCGGCACCTTCGCCGACCAGTGGCTCGACATCATCACCGTGGACCGCTTCGACGAGCATGCGGCGCTGATGCCGGGCGTCTACCAGGAGACGAACCGCGGGCGCGGCTCGAACACGCGGCATTCGGACGCGGTGATCTCCAATGGGTCACGCATCTACGTGCCGGAGAACACGGCCGCGTTCATCTTCGACCAGTCGGGCATCGAGAACATCATCACCGAATCGGGCGGCTATGAATACCGCACCGGCGGCACCGACAGCGTCTTCGCCGGCGACGGCATCGGCAAGTCGATCTTCGGTCAGATCGGCGAACGCTTCAAGTACGGCGGCGAGCCAGTGGCGAACAAGCGCGTCGCCTTCGTCAACCTGCGCGAGATCCGCGGCCTCAAATTCGGCACGCCGGCGCCGCTGATGTACCACGACAGGTTCTACGACACCGATCTGGACATCCGTGCACGCGGCATGATGTCGCTGCGCATCACGAACCCGACCGCCTTCATCCGACAGTTCGTGCCGCCGAACGTCGACTACATCAGCTTCGACGAGCCGAAGACGAAATCGCAGCTGCTGAGCGAATTCATGCAGTCGTTCTCGGTCGCGCTCAATTCGCTGTCGAACGAATACCGCATCTCCGAACTGCCGAGCCAAGCGAACGCGATCGCACAGGCGATCTCGGCGGACGCGGCGAACGCCGGCACGTGGGAGTCGCGCTTCGGCATCCATCTGGCCGGTATCGGCATCGAAAGCATCGAGTTCACGCCGGAATCGCGCGAACTCGTTAAGCAGTACGCGGCGAACCGCATGAACGTGACCGCATACGAGAACGTCTCGCAGCAGGCGTCGAACATCGCGGCGCAGCAGAAGATCGCCCAGGGCGTGCAGGACAACGGATTCGGCGATATGGGCGGCATGATGCTCGGCGTCGGCTTCGCACAGGGCGTCAACCCGATGACCGGCGCGATGCCCGGGCAGCAGATGGGGCAGCTCGTCAATTCGGCGAACGCCGCGGTGACGACGTCGGCTGCGCAGTCCGACGCGGCGGCGCAGAGCGGTTCTGCGCAGCCGTCCGCGCAGTCGTCGATGTCGCTGTCCGAGCAGATGGAGGCGCTGAAGAACCTCAAGGAACTGCTTGACGCCGGCATCCTCACGCAGGAGGAGTTCAACCTCAAGAAGAAGCAGATCCTGGGATTGTAGATACGATCCGCTGGTCTCCGCTGACGGAGATGGGCCCGCGCATCCGGTTGGGTGCGCGGGCCCGCGTTCGTTATGAAAGGCGAGGAGGAGGGCAGTCGGGGCATAGCCGGCGCGGAATGGTGCTTGGGTATGATCGGCGGCATTGATTCATGTCGCCTGCCGAACCAGCCAAGGTCGGACGCATATCTCGGTAATTCATATGAAAAAACGAGATATGCGCCGCAGGGAAGGAGGCTATCTCGGCTTGGATCATCGTATGCGCACATATTTGCACATGATTGGCGGTTATGCGCACATATTGTCTCAGATCCGCATGCGACCGCTCATTCTGCCCATGCGCATTCCCCGCTGGATGCCACCGTGGCCGCATAGCTCGGTTGTCCAGGCAAACAATCGAGCTATGCGGTTGGGTGGTTGCGGTTGGATGGTCGACCCATCGTATGGAGTGATGGCGCATGGGTGTTGTGGCCCTATCTGCGATTTTGGGGTGGTGCTGTTTTGAAGACCTCTGCTCGGATACCCCTTGAACCTACCATATGCACACAAAAGCGATAGGAAGCGCACGAATATCGGTCAAGTCTCCGGAGGTGCCCACCCTAAAATCGCAGATAGGGGCGCTAGTCGCGGTGCCGGGCCGGTGCAGGATGGTGCTTGGCCTTGAAGTCGATGGCATCGATGCGCCACACGGCCACCTTGCTCACCTGACGGGGGAGCAGCGGCGCGTCGGGCATGCCGGCGCACTGCTCGAGCAGCAGGCGCAACGCGGCGATCTTCTCCTCAACGTCGTCGACCAGACTCGCCGTGCCGGTGCCGACGAGCGAACGGAACTCCGTCGTCGTCGCGCAGGGCGTGTGACCGGTGTGAATCCGTGTGTCACAGTCCATTTCGAACGCGACCGGCAGCGCGTTGCCGGCGGCGCGGATCGCGTCGATCTTGCGCCCCTCGACCGCCGAATGCGCGAACAACGTGAGCCGGTGCGGTGTGGTCCCGAAATCGGCCGTGTATGCGAAGTTGACCGGCACGATCGTCAATCCCTGCGCATCCTGATAGGCGACGCGCATGTCATCGCAGTCGCGCAGGATTTGCTCGATCTGCGCCGGATCGGTCACCTCGCGCTCGGCGCGCCGCATGGGACGCGGCTGCGAAGAGGCAAAGCTCATGAGCTCCTCCTTACTTATAGCTGCGTATCCACACGCAGCTGCTCCTTATGGGAACGGCCCCGCGGAACGAATTCCGCGGGGCCGCCCAGACGTTCGCCGAACGCCGTCTCAGCCGAAGTACTCGACGCCGGCTTCGAAGATCGGCTGGTAGGTGTTGCCCGGCACGTTGAGATACAGGCCGTTGCCGGAACGCTCCGAATGGCCCATCTTGCCGAAGACACGGCCGTCAGGGCTCGTGATGCCCTCCACGGCGAGCAACGAACCGTTCGGGTTGACCGACAGGTCCATGCTCGGCACGCCGTCCTCGTCCACGTACTGCGTGGCGATCTGGCCGTTCGTGGCGAGCTGCGCGAGCATATCGGGAGATGCGACGAAACGGCCTTCACCATGCGAGATCGCGACGGTGTGCACATCGCCGACCTCGGTCTTCGCAAGCCACGGAGAAAGGTTTGACGCGACGCGTGTGCGCACCAGACGGCTCTGGTGACGTCCGATCTCGTTGAACGTGAGCGTCGGGCACGCGTCGGTCATCGGCACGATGTCGCCGAAGGGCACGAGGCCGAGCTTGATGAGCGCCTGGAAGCCGTTGCAGATGCCGAGCATCAGGCCGTCGCGGTTCTTGAGCAGGTCGCGCACCGCCTCGGTGACGGCCGGCGCGCGGAAGAATGCCGTGATGAACTTCGCCGAACCGTCCGGTTCGTCGCCGCCCGAGAAACCACCGGGGATCATGACGATCTGGCTGCGGCCGATCTCGTCGACGAGCGCCTGAGCGGAGTCGGCGACGGCCTGCGGCGTGAGGTTGTTGACGATGAGCGTCGTCACCTCGGCGCCCGCGCGTTCGAACGCGGCCGCTGTGTCGTACTCGCAGTTGTTGCCGGGGAACACCGGGATGACGACGCGCGGCTTGGCGATCTTCGGTCCCGAATACTGCACGCGACGATCCGTCTCGAAGGAGATCGTCTCGACCTGCTCGCTCTCGGTGCCGGCCGGCGTGCGATACGGGAACACCGATTCGAGGCCGCGCTCCCACGTCTCCTGCAGCCGCGCCATCGGCAGATCCTCGTTAGCCGCATGGAAGACGTAGTCGTCAGTGGTCTCACCGATCAAGCCGATCTCGACGAGGTTCGAGGTCGCCGGAAGCTTCGCGTCATCGGTCAGTTCGACGATGAAGGAGCCGTATGCCGGCGCGAACAGGTCGTCGACGGTGATCGAGTCGTCGAGCCTGACGCCGATCCGATTGCCGAGTGTCATGCGGAACAGCGACTCCGCGGTACCGCCGTATCCCGGCGTGGCCACGGCGAGCGCGTCATGGAAGTCGACGAGCTCCTCGACGACGTGGAACGCCTCGAGCAGCGCGTCCTTGTCCGGCGTGAGGCCATCGGCGAGGTAGCGTGGCGCGATGCGCACGACGCGGTGCCCGGCCTGCTTGAACTCCGGGCTCGTTGCGCGGTTCATGTTGCCGACGGCGACGGCGAAGGAGATCAGCGTCGGCGGCACGTCGAGGTCCTCGAAGGATCCGGACATCGAATCCTTGCCGCCGATCGCGCCGACGCCGAGGTCGACCTGCGCCATCAGCGCGCCGAGCACGGCCGCGAGCGGCTTGCCCCAGCGTTCCGGTTCGTCGCGCAGCTTCTCGAAGTACTCCTGGAAGCTCAGATACGCCTTCTCATGCTCGAAGCCGGCGGCCACGAGCTTGGCGAGCGATTCGACGACGGACAGGTAGGCTCCGGTGAACTGGTTCTTCTCCATGATGTACGGGTTGAAGCCCCACGCCATCGCCGACGCAGTCGTCGTCTCCCCGAACACCGGGAGCTTGGCGACCATCGCCATCGGCGCGGTCAGCTGCGTGCGGCCGCCGAACGGCATCAGCACGGTGCCGGCGCCGATCGTCGAGTCGAAGCGCTCGGACAGGCCCTTGTTCGAGGCGACGTTGACGTCGGAGAGCATCGTGTCCATGCGTTCGGCGAGCGTGCCCTCGTTGAACGGCGTGACGTAGCCGTCCTGCATGGTCACATGCGCGTCCTGATGCTTGTCGGCGCCGTTCGACGCGAGGAACTCGCGCGACAGGTCGACGATCGCGTCGCCGTTCCAGCGCATGACCATGCGCGGCTCCTCGGTGACGGTCGCGATGACCGACGCCTCGAGGTTCTCCTCGGCGGCGTACCTGAGGAACTCGTCGACGTCCTCGGCGGCCACGTCGACGGCCATGCGCTCCTGCGATTCGGAGATCGCGAGCTCGGTGCCGTCGAGGCCCTCGTACTTCTTCGGCACCTGGTTGAGGTCGACGTCGAGGCCGTCGGCGATCTCGCCGACCGCGACCGAGACGCCGCCGGCGCCGAAGTCGTTGCAGCGCTTGATCAGGCGGCACGCGTCGCCGCGGCGGAACAGGCGCTGCAGCTTGCGCTCGACGGGCGCGTTGCCTTTCTGCACCTCGGCGCCGTCGAGTTCGAGCGATTCGACGTTGTGCGCCTTCGACGAGCCGGTCGCGCCGCCGATGCCATCACGTCCCGTGCGGCCGCCGAGCAGGATGATGCGGTCGCCGGGCGCCGGCGTCTCGCGGCGCACATGGTCGGCGGGCGTCGCCGCGACGACGGCGCCGACCTCCATGCGCTTGGCGACGTATCCCGGATGGTAGATCTCATCGACCTGGCCGGTCGCCAGACCGATCTGGTTGCCGTAGGAGGAGTAGCCGTGCGCGGCCGTCGTGACGAGCTTGCGCTGCGGCAGCTTGCCTTCGAGCGTCTCGTCGATAGGTGTGCGCGGATCGGCCGCGCCGGTCACACGCATCGCCTGATAGACGTAGGAGCGTCCCGACAGCGGGTCGCGGATGCAGCCGCCGATGCAGGTCGCCGCGCCGCCGAAGGGTTCGATCTCGGTCGGATGGTTGTGCGTCTCGTTCTTGAACAGGAACAGCCAGTCCTCGTCCTCGCCGTCGACGTCCACCTTCACCTTGACGGTGCACGCGTTGATCTCCTCGGATTCGTCGAGGTTCGTCAGGATGCCGTTCGCCTTGAGCCACTTCGCACCGAGCGTGCCCATGTCCATCAGCGTCACCGGACGGTCGCCGCGGCCGAGCTCCTCGCGCATCCTCAGGTAGCGTTCGAAGGCGCCCCGGACGGTCTCGTCGTCGATCGTCACATGGTCGAGCTGCGTGCCGAAGGTCGTGTGGCGGCAGTGATCGGACCAGTACGTGTCGATGACCTTGATCTCGGTGATCGTCGGGTCGCGTTCCTCGCCGACGAAGTAGTCGCGGCAGAACTGCAGGTCGGCGACGTCCATCGCGAGCCCGCGGTCGTCGATGAAGCGTTCGAGCTGCTCGTCGTCCATGTCGCGGAAACCGTCGATGACCTCGACCTTGCCGGGCGTCGGGATCTGCGTCGCGAGCGTGTCGCGCGTCGCGAGGCTCGCCTCGCGCGCTTCGACCGGGTTGATGACGTACTTCTTGATTGCGTCGATGTCCGGCGCGCTCAGGTTGCCCTTGAGCGCGTAGAGCGTGGCCGAGCGCACAGTCGGCCGTTCACCCTGGCTGATGAGCTGGATGCATTCGCTCGCCGAGTCGGCTCGCTGGTCGAACTGACCGGGCAGGAACTCGACGGCGAAGACGGCATCGTCACCGAAGTCGGGAAGGTCGAAGGACACCTCGTCGGACTGCGGCTCGCTGAAGACGGTCGGCACGACCTGTCCGAACAGCTCCTCGCCGATGCCTTCGACATCGTAGCGGTTGATCAGTCGGATCCGTTCGAGCGGCTTGATGCCCAGAATCGTCCTGAGTTCCTGGGTGAGCTGCTGGGCCTCGACGTCAAAGCCCGGCTTCTTTTCAACATATACGCGGAAAACCACGGTTCTTCCTTGCTCTCTTGACTCTGATGGTTGCAGGTGGAATGGGTAGGAATGCAATGAAATTGGGGGATGAAGGGCACGCGGCCACAGGCGGCGCGCCGCCGGGGACGGCAAAACGGCCCGCATCCGGTGGGTGCCGGATGCGGGCCGTCGGCGTCATTCGGCGCGTTCGATGCCTTCCTGCTCGGCGAGTGCCGTCAGGCGGTCGTAGATCTCCTCGTAGGCGGGGATGATGTTGCCCAGGTCTCGGCGGAACAGGTCCTTGTCGAGATGCTCGATCTGTCCCGAGCCGTCCTTCAGGTCCCACAGGCGGCACGTGTCCGGCGTGATCTCGTCGGCGAGCAGGATCGTGCCGTCGGAGGTCTTGCCTTCCTCGATCTTGAAATCGACGAGCTGCACGTCGATCTTCGAGAAGATGTCGAGCAGCGCGTCGTTGACGGCGCGCGCCTGCTTCGAGATCTCGGCGAGCTCCTCGTCGGAGGCCAGGCCGAGCGCGACGATGCCGTCGTCGTTGATGAAGGGGTCGCCGAGTTCGTCGGACTTGTAGCAGAACTCGAGGATCGGGCGCTCGAGCTTCGTGCCTTCCTCGACGCCGTAGCGCTTCGCGAAGGAACCGGCCGCCGTGTTGCGCATAATGATCTCAAGCGGATACATGTCCATCGAGCGCACGAGCTGCTCGGTGTCCGAGATGCGCTTGATGAAGTGGGAGTCCACGCCGCGCGCCTTGAGCAGGTCGAAGAGGACCGAGGTGATGCGGTTGTTGAGGCTGCCTTTGCCTTCAATCTGAGCCTTCTTCGCGCCGTTGCCGGCGGTCGCCTGGTTCATGTATTCGACCCACAGGACGTCCGGGTCGTCCGTTGCGTACAGTTTCTTGGCCTTGCCCTCGTAGAGCTTGTCCATCTTCTGCATGGTGTTGCTTCTGCCTTCCGTGGATAAGAGGAATGGAACGCTGTGAACTGACGCCCTCAGCCTAGCAAGCGGCGGCAACATGGGCGCGTCCCTTCTCACGTTTCAAACAACGTGCGGGGCGCGCCCGCGCGCGGCTCACACGATGCTGATCTGCAGCGCCTGCGCGGTCTCGACGGCGCGGATACGCGCCTCCTCGACGTCCTGTCCGAGCGCGAGCGCGACGCCCATGCGACGGTGACCGTCGACCTTCGGCTTGGCGAACACGCGCACGTCGACGCCCGGCTGCGCGAGCGCCTCGTCGAGGTCGTGGAATTCGGCCTCGCCGTGTCCCTCGACGACGATCGCATGGCTCGCGGCTGCCGTGTACTTCGGGATGTTGAGCGCGACGTGGCCTTCCTTGACCGGCACGCCGAGCATCGCGCGCGCATGCAGGTCGAATTCGCTCAGCCGCTGGCTGATCATCGTGACCATGCCGGTGTCGTGCGGCCGCGGCGAGACCTCGTTGAACAGGACGGTGCCGTCCTTGAGCACGAACAGTTCGACGCCGAAGACGCCCCACGCCGTGTCGGTGCCGGCGCGCGCGACGAGTCCCTCGACGACGGCGTGCGCGATGCGGCGCGCCTCCTCGAGCACGTCGGCGGCCACGTTCGCCGGCTGCCACGAGTCGCGGTAGTCGCCGTCCTGCTGCCGCTGTCCGATCGGCTCGCACACGACGACGCCCGAGATCGAGCTGACCGTGAGCATCGTCAGTTCGTAGTCGAGGTCGACGAGACGCTCGACGATGACGCGGGAGACGTCGCCTTCGTCGTGCGCGCGGCGTCCCTGCTGCGCCGCCGTCCACGCGTCGTCGACGCCGTCTGCGGCGCGCACGACCGACTGGCCGTGCCCGGAGGAGCTCATGACCGGCTTGACGACGCACGGATAGCCGATCGCGTCGGCCGCCTGCCTGAGTTCGTCGAGGGTGCCGGCGAAACGGAACGTCGTCGTCGGCAGTCCGAGTTCGCGCGCGGCGAGCGTGCGCAGCGCCTCGCGGTCCATGCACGTCGCCGCGATTCTGGCGCTCGGCACGATGCGCACGCCGTCGTGCTCTGCCGTTTCGAGCACCGACGTCGCGATCGCCTCGACCTCGGGGATGATGATGTCCGGATGCACGTCGGCGATGAGTGCGCGCAACGCATCGGCGTTCGCCATGTCGACGACGTGCGCCTCGTGCGCGACCTGCTGCGCCGGCGCGTCCGCATACGAATCGGCCGCGATGACG
Source organism: Bifidobacterium anseris (assembly GCF_002860345.1). Taxonomy (GTDB): domain Bacteria; phylum Actinomycetota; class Actinomycetes; order Actinomycetales; family Bifidobacteriaceae; genus Bifidobacterium; species Bifidobacterium anseris. Next base: position 828,944 of record NZ_NMYC01000001.1, on the reverse strand, counting down.
CGCACGCCGAGACGCGTCAGCGAGATCGCGACCTCCTTGCCGAGCTCGCCGGAGCCGAGCAGGAGCGCGCGGGTGGGATGTTTGCCGTTGGGGGTGCCGAGTGCACAATCGATTTTCGTCATGGCAACCATTGTGCCACCGGCAGTGCACGGCCGCGCCGTGGGCGCCGCGTGGGCACGAACCGCCGGTTCGGCGCCGCGGCCGCTAGACTGGACGACTATGTGCGCACAACAGAACACGGCATCCGCTGACGCGGAGCAGCAGCACGACGAACGGCCGCTCAAGGTCGCGCTCGTCGTCGACACGTCCGGCAACGGCGGCAACGGTACCTCCAATTCGGCGACCCAATGGGCGGCGGAGCTGCGGCGGCAGGGGCATGAGGTGCGCCTCGTCGGCATCGGCGCGCCCGAATACCCGGCGAGGGAGAACCGCATCCCGCTTGTCAGCTGGATCTCGGCGAAGCAGCAGATGCAGTTCGCGCAGCCGAGCCGTACGCTCTTCGACCGCGCCTTCGACGGCGTCGACGTCGTGCACATCTACGAGCCGTTCAAGTTCGGACGGCATGCGCTCGAGAACGCGCGCGAGCACGGGCTGCCGGTGACCGCCGGATTCCACGTGCAGCCGGAGAACGTCATGTATTCGGCGGGTCCGTTGCGCTACATCCCCGGCATGAACTCGTTCCTGTACTGGCTCTTCCACCATTGGCTCTACCGCAACGTCGACGCGATCCATGTGCCGACGAGGCTCGGCGCGCATCTGCTCGAGGAACACCATTACGGCGAGCCGATCTACGTCATCTCGAACGGCTACCAGCCGAGGTTCACTGCGAAGCAGCAGCGTCCAGGCGCCGAGCCCGCCGGCGTGCCGTTCCGCATCATCGCCTCGGGCAGGCTCGCCAATGAGAAGAACCATGTGGAGCTCATCGAGGCGATCTCGATGAGCGCGCACGCCGACGACATCCATCTGACGATCGCCGGAACCGGCCCGATCAGGCGCCGTGTCATGCGCAAGGCGCGCAAGCTGCTCAAACGCCCGGCGACGATCGGCTTCCACCGCAACGCCGACATGCCGGATCTGCTGCGCTCGTGCGACCTGCTGTGCCATCCGTCGATCGCCGATCTCGAATCGGTGAGCGTCATCGAAGGCATGGCGTGCGGCCTCGTGCCGGTCATCGCCGATTCGCCGCTGAGCGCGGCCGGGCAGTTCTCGCTGACGCCGGAGTCGTCGTATCCGGTCGGGCATCCCGAAGGGCTTGCCGACCGCATCGACTGGTGGATCGACCATCCGCGCGAACTCAACGAGTGGGGGCAGACCTACGCCGAACACACGAAGGAGACGTATTCGGTCGAACAGTCGGTGAAACGCTTCGTGCGGATGGAACGCGAGGTCATCGCCGCGCATCAGGCGGGCAAGCGCGCCGCCGGCAATTCGGACGGACGGTGACGTCGCGCGGGTAATGACGGTAATGACATTGTGCGCAGGACATCGCACAAGATGATAAGAACGGCTGCGGCCGCCGGCGTCACGGGACGTCGGCGGCCGCAGCCGTATTCGGAATCGATGCAGCGAGGGAATCGGTTCGCAAAAATCAATTCACGGAAACTCACAGGTAGGAGATCAGTTCGGCCGTCTGCTCGTCGGTCGTCGCCCAGCTCGTGCAGATGCGCAGCATGACGCGGTCGGTGCCGACGGCCTCCATGAAACCGAGCGTCACATGCTTGGCCAGTTCGGCAGCTTTCTTGTCGGAGACGGTGATGAAGATCTGGTTCGTCTGCGAGACGAAGGCCACGTCGTAGCCTTTGTCCGTCAGCGCCTGACGGATCTTGTCGGCCTCCTTGTTCGCATGTTCGGACAGCTTGAAGTACAGGTCGTCGGTGAACAGCGTGTCGAACTGCAGACCCAGCAGCCAACCCTTCGCGAGCAGTGCGCCGTGCTGCTTGACGAGCGTCGTGAAGTTCCTCGGCGTGTTGCCGCGCGTGAACACGACGGCCTCGCCGAACATCGCGCCGACCTTCGTGCCGCCGATCGTGAAGACGTCGGCGACGCGCGCGATGTCGTCGAGGTTCGCGTCGTTGCCGTCGCTCGTCAGCGCGTAGCCGAGGCGCGCGCCGTCGATGAACAGCGGCAGCTTGCGGTCGTGCGCGACCTGGGAGAGCGCCTCGAGCTCCTCGAGCGTGTAGACGGTGCCGTATTCGGTCGGCTGGGAGATGTAGACGGCGCCGGGGAAGACCATGTGCTCGTGGTTGGCGTCGGCATAGAAGCGCTCGCAGTAGTCGTCGAGCTGCGCCGCCGTGATCTTGCCGTCCTCGTTTGGCAGCGGGAGCACCTTGTGGCCGGTGGCCTCGATCGCGCCCGCCTCATGCGTGTTAATATGGCCGCTGTCCGCGCACACGACGCCCGCGTACTGCGGCGTGATCGCCGAGATGACCGTCTGATTCGTCTGCGTGCCGCCGACGAGGAACCACACCTGCGCCTCGGGGTCGTCGCACAGTTTGACGATCTTGTCCGCCGCGATCTTGCAATAGTCGTCGGTGCCGTAGCCGGGGTGCTGCTCGTGCTCGATCTGCTGCATGCGGGTCAGGATCTGCGGCGCGGCCGTCGAGGAATAATCGTTCTGGAAGGACAGCATGATGGGCTCCTTGGGTCTGGACGTGTTGGGTCGGGATATGCGTGGTCCGTATCGTAGGCAAGTCTAGTCGGTCGGCGGCTGCGTGCCGCGGATTGCGGTGACGGTGAACGGACGGCGGGGGACGCGCGGGGCGCGCGTGACGGATCGTTCGAGCGATTGCGCCAGTGAGAGCGCGGGCATGCGGGCGCTCAGATCCTCATGCCAGCGAGCGGAGACGGCGAGGAAGATCAGGTAGATGTACGGCATGCCGAGGTTCGTCTCCAACAGCGAATCGATGACGAGCGGCTTGAGCGACTGCAGCGGGCTCAGTCCGGCGCTGCGGATACCGCCGAGCAGCAGCGCGAGCTCCCACGCGAACTGGATGCCGATGCCGCACACGAGCAGCCACCGGATGTCGATGCGCAGCGCGGGACGCAGGGCGAAGCCCAGGTTGTGGACAATGACGGCCGCGTAGCCGACGAACAGGATGAGCGCCATCCAACCGTGGTAGGCGCCCGTCGTGCGCTGGATGACGATCGGGTGCGCGGCTTGGCCGGGCAGGAAACGCGACGTGAGCGTCTGCGCGATGAGCGGCGCGCAGAACCACCAGCCGAAGATCAGCGTCGACCATTCGATGAGACGGTCGTCGCGGCGCAGATATAGCCAGATCCAGGTGAAGTTCGTGAATCCGTAGCTCATCGACATCCACAGCAGCACCCAGAACAACGACGCGTTCGGCGAGATCGAACGCGTATGGAGGGCCAGATGGAAGATGCCGAAGTCGACGGCGAAGTAGAGGAGCCCGGCGGCGAGGCCGATGAGCACCGTCATGCGGCGACGGCGCCACAGCAGCAGTCCGGCGTACAGGACGAGGAACGCGATGTCGAGCCAGATGTAGCACGGGGCGAACTGGCGGCGCGCAATGAAATCGGCGGTGGTTGCGGCGGTTGTGGCGGTTGCCACGGATGTGGCGGCTGCGGGGAGGGCGAGGATCATCATGGTTCCAGCGTAGACGATGGCGGTGCGGGGGCTGGTATGGGAACGCTGGTATGGGAACGGAGGGAAGTCCGAACACAAAAAAAGGGGCGGCCCCCGGAGTGTCTAGGTAGCTTCGGGGGCCGCCTCGTCTGTTTTTTCTGTTTCCTCTGTACCTCATCCTCACTGTCGTCGGACGACCTGTGCGCCTTCCTGCGCTGTGTCGAATCCGCGGGGATGCGCGTCGCGTTCGCACCACCATGTGCCTGCGCTGTGCCTGTGTCTGCGCCTGCGCTGTGCGTCGGCTCCTCGTGGATGACTCCCGCTGGATCCTCCTGCGGAATCGGACCCTAGTGTTGTGGTGTACCTCTTCGGTGGGGTCAGCCTCTTTCGGGGTGCCAGCCGCTGCCAGCGGGTGGCGTGGCCGTGGGGCGGGTATCGCCTTCGATGCACGCCGTGCGGGTCGTCTCGATCAGGAGCGCCGTTCGATCTCAATCCATCATTCATGCGGCTCATGCGTCATTCATTCGCATCAGGAAACCATGCACCGTTGATCAAGGAAACCATCATGCTGGAAAGGAGTTGCAGCGCCACATGCGCTTCATGTTGTAGCCCTGTTGAATTATGTCTCCAGTCTACTCCCGATTGGTTCGCGACAGGCCGTGCACCGGATGCGACACGCCGTGGGAACGGGTCGGGGGCGGATGGTGTATAGTGTTCATCTGTTGCCCGGTTCTTCACGGAACCGTTGCGATGGTGGCTATAGCTCAGTTGGTAGAGCATCTGATTGTGGTTCAGAAGGTCGCGCGTTCGAGCCGCGTTAGCCACCCCACCTCAGACCCTCCCTCGCGGAGGGTCTTCGTGTTTCCGCGCCCGTTCTCGGCCGGCGCTTCCGCCCCGTTCCGTCGTCCGCGTCGACAATCCGTCCCGCGGAGGGATCGCAATGCGGGTCGGTTCGTCGACGTTGGCGACGGTTCGGCCTGCGGAAGGGTCTAGTTGCGAGTTGGTTCGTCGACTCCGGCGATGGGTCGCCCCGGAGCGGGTTGGTTTGTCGGTAGGGGCGAGGATTCTGCCCGCGGATGGGCCCGCTTGCGGGGTGGGTCGTCGACGGGGAAGATGGAACGGGACGCAGTGGGATACGACAAGGACGCGGCGGTGGAGAGCCAATTGTGAAGACACACCGAGGGAGCCTTCACAATTGATTGTTATCCGGGCTTCGTGGTATATTCATCGATTGTGTGTGCCAGCCGCGCACCTTATGTGACAGGAGCATGTGCTGGGATATCCCCGAGTTCGTTTGCATCATGCGCAGCAATGCGACCAGTGAGAGAACGAAGGGTCATCGGGCCGGTGAACAGTGGCTGTCTTTTCTTCGTTCAGTGCATCGGGGGAGAGTGAGGCTGCGATCAGTCGGCTTCACTAGGAAGAACAGAAACCACTGAATCGGAGAATTCAAGTTGCCTACTATTGAACAGCTTGTCCGTAAGGGACGTAAGGCAAAGCCGAAGAAGTCCAAGACGCTGGCGCTCAAGGGAAGCCCGCTGCGCCGCGGCGTGTGCACCCGTGTGTACACGACGACGCCGAAGAAGCCGAACTCGGCTCTGCGTAAGGTCGCTCGTGTGCGCCTGAGCTCGGGCGTCGAAGTCACCGCCTACATTCCGGGCGAGGGCCACAACCTGCAGGAGCACTCGATCGTGCTCGTGCGCGGCGGCCGTGTCAAGGATCTGCCGGGCGTGCGCTACCACATCGTGCGCGGCGCGCTCGATACGCAGGGTGTCAAGGATCGTAAGCAGGGCCGTTCCCTGTACGGAGCAAAGAAGGCGAAGTAAGAGATATGTCACGTAAAGGACCCGCCAAGAAACACCAGCTGCTGCCGGACCCGATCTACGGCTCGACCGTCGTGGCACAGCTCATCAACAAGATTCTGCTCGACGGCAAGAAGTCGATCGCCGAAGACATCGTCTACTCGGCGCTCGACATGGTCAAGGAGAAGACTGACCAGGAGCCGGTCGCGGTGCTCAAGCGCGCGCTGGACAACATCCGCCCGTCGCTCGAGGTCCGTTCCCGCCGCGTCGGCGGTGCGACCTATCAGGTCCCGGTTGAGGTCAAGCCGGCCCGCGCGAACACGCTGTCGCTGCGTTGGCTGACCGATTTCTCCCGCGCCCGTCGTGAGAAGACGATGGCTGAGCGTCTCGCCAACGAGATCCTCGACGCCTCCAACGGCCTCGGTGCTTCCGTGAAGCGTCGCGAGGACACGCACAAGATGGCGGAAGCCAACAAGGCCTTCGCTCATTACCGCTGGTAATTAGCCACAGAAACGAAGAGTTAAGGAACATTCATGGCACTGGACGTGCTTACCAACCTCAACCAGGTTCGTAACATCGGCATCATGGCGCACATCGATGCCGGTAAGACCACCACTACCGAGCGTATTCTGTACTACACCGGTAAGAACTACAAGATCGGCGAAACCCACGACGGCGCTTCGACGATGGACTTCATGGCCCAGGAGCAGGAGCGCGGCATCACCATCCAGTCCGCCGCGACGACCTGCTTCTGGAACCGTCAGACCCATGACACGGGCGACAAGTTCCAGATCAACATCATCGATACGCCGGGCCACGTCGACTTCACCGCCGAGGTGGAGCGTTCGCTGCGCGTCCTCGATGGCGCCGTCGCCGTCTTCGACGGCAAGGAAGGCGTCGAGCCGCAGTCCGAGACCGTGTGGCGTCAGGCCGACAAGTACGGCGTCCCGCGCATCTGCTTCATCAACAAGATGGACAAGCTCGGTGCCGACTTCTACTACTCGGTGGACACCATCAAGGAGAAGCTCGGCGCGACCCCGCTCGTCGTCCAGCTGCCGATCGGTGCCGAGAACGACTTCGTCGGCGTCGTCGATTTGATCCGCATGAAGGCCTACGTCTGGAACGACGTCAAGGACGACATGGGTGCGCACTACGACACCGTGGACATCCCGGACGATCTCAAGGAACGCGCCGAGCAGTACCGTGCCGAACTCCTCGACCAGGTCGCGGAGTCTGACGAGGAGCTCATCGAGAAGTACCTCGAGACCGGCGAACTGAGCGAAGAGGAGATCCGCAAGGGCATCCGCACGCTCACGATCTCGCGTCAGGCCTACCCGGTCCTGTGCGGTTCCGCGTTCAAGGACAAGGGTGTGCAGCCGATGCTGGACGCCGTCGTCGACTACCTGCCGAGCCCGGAGGACGTCCCGTCCATCGTCGGCTTCGACCCGTCTGACGAGTCCATCGAGATCGACCGCAAGCCGACGCTCGACGATCCGTTCTCGGCGCTCGTCTTCAAGATCTCGACCCACCCGTTCTACGGCAAGCTCGTCTTCGTGCGCGTCTACTCCGGCTCCGTCAAGCCGGGCGACAACGTGCTCGATTCGACGAAGGGCAAGAAGGAACGCGTCGGCAAGATCTTCCAGATGCACGCCGACAAGGAGAACCCGGTCGACGCGGCCGAGGCGGGCAACATCTACACCTTCGTCGGTCTGAAGAACGTCACGACCGGCGACACGCTGTGCGATGAGAAGCACCCGATCTCACTCGAGTCCATGACCTTCCCGGACCCGGTCATCGAGGTGGCCGTCGAGCCGAAGACGAAGGCCGACCAGGAGAAGATGAGCCTCGCCCTCGCGAAGCTCTCCGACGAGGATCCGACCTTCCAGGTCAAGACCGACGAAGAGTCCGGCCAGACCCTCATCTCCGGCATGGGCGAGCTCCAGCTCGACATCATCGTCGACCGTATGCGCCGCGAGTTCAAGGTCGAGTGCAACGTCGGCAAACCGCAGGTCGCCTACCGTGAGACGATCCGCAAGGCCGTCATCGGCCAGGAGTACACGCACAAGAAGCAGACCGGTGGTTCCGGCCAGTTCGCGAAGGTGCTCATGAACTTCGAGCCGCTCGACACCGAGAACGGCGAGGTCTACGAGTTCGCGAACGAGGTCACCGGCGGCCACATCACGAAGGAGTTCATCCCTTCGATCGATGCCGGCGTGCAGGAGGCCATGGAATCCGGCATCCTCGCGGGCTTCCCGGTCGTTGGCGTCAAGGCGACGATCGTCGACGGCCAGGTCCACGACGTCGATTCCTCGGAAATGGCGTTCAAGATCGCGGGCTCGATGTGCTTCAAGGAAGCCGCCCCGAAGGCCAAGCCGGTCATCCTCGAACCGATCATGGCCGTCGAGGTCCGTACCCCGGAGGAGTACATGGGCGACGTCATGGGCGACCTCAACTCCCGTCGTGGCGCCATCCAGTCGATGAACGATGCCACCGGCGTCAAGGTCATCGACGCGAAGGTCCCGCTGTCCGAGATGTTCGGCTACATCGGCGACCTGCGTTCCAAGACCCAGGGTCGTGCGATGTTCACGATGCAGATGGACTCCTACGCGGAGGTCCCGAAGGCCGTCGCGGACGAGATCATCAAGGCCCAGCGCGGCGAGTGACACGCGCTGCCATTTGGCTTGAACCTGTCTCCAGTCAGCGCTAATATTCTGTAGCGCTGACTGGGTTCGGGCTCTACAAGTGGCGACAACCCAGAAACCCAGTAAACTGTAGCAAGTGCCTTGAGCGATCAAGGCTTACTACGAGAACGTCCAGGAGGACAAACACATGGCAAAGGAAAAGTACGAGCGTACTAAGCCGCACGTTAACATCGGTACGATCGGCCACGTCGATCACGGCAAGACGACCCTCACCGCAGCGATCTCCAAGGTCCTGCACGATGAGTTCCCGGATCTGAACCCGGAGTACGACTTCAACCAGATCGACGCCGCTCCGGAAGAGCAGCAGCGTGGTATCACCATCAACATCGCCCACATCGAGTACCAGACTGAGAAGCGTCACTACGCTCACGTCGACTGCCCGGGCCACGCCGACTTCGTCAAGAACATGATCACCGGCGCCGCCCAGATGGATGGCGCGATCCTCGTTGTGGCCGCCACCGACGGCCCGATGGCCCAGACCCGCGAGCACGTCCTGCTCGCCCGTCAGGTTGGCGTCCCGAAGATCCTCGTCGCGCTGAACAAGTGCGATATGGTCGATGACGAAGAGCTCATTGAGCTCGTCGAGGAAGAGGTCCGTGACCTCCTCGACGAGAACGGCTTCGATCGCGACTGCCCGGTCGTCCACACCTCCGCTTACGGCGCGCTGCACGACGATGCTCCGGATCACGAGAAGTGGGTCGAGACCGTCAAGGAACTGATGAACGACGTCGACGACTACATCCCGACGCCGGTCCATGACCTCGACAAGCCGTTCCTGATGCCGATCGAGGACGTCTTCACGATCTCCGGTCGTGGCACCGTCGTCACCGGTCGTGTCGAGCGTGGCCGCCTGCCGATCAACACCAACGTCGAGATCGTCGGCATCCGCCCGACCCAGACCACCACCGTCACCTCCATCGAGACCTTCCACAAGCAGATGGACGAGTGCGAGGCTGGCGACAACACCGGTCTGCTGCTGCGCGGCATCAACCGTACCGACGTCGAGCGTGGCCAGGTTGTGGCCGCCCCGGGTTCGGTCACCCCGCACACCAAGTTCGAAGGCGAAGTCTACGTCCTCACCAAGGATGAGGGCGGCCGCCACTCGCCGTTCTTCTCGAACTACCGTCCGCAGTTCTACTTCCGCACGACGGACGTCACCGGCGTCATCACGCTGCCGGAAGGCGTCGAGATGGTTCAGCCTGGCGATCACGCGACCTTCACGGTTGAGCTGATCCAGCCGATCGCGATGGAAGAGGGCCTCACCTTCGCAGTGCGCGAAGGCGGCCACACCGTCGGCTCGGGCCGTGTCACCAAGATCCTCGGCTGATTTTGTTTCAGCGGATCTGACGCGGTAGTACGCGACTGAGGAAGCCCCCACCCCAACCGGTGGGGGCTTCCTTGTATCTGCGGCGTGTTGGGGGTCCAATGTGAGGATTTGGTGGAAGTTGATGATTGCTCAATCACCGACTGATATTGTGGGGGCCGCTGATGGAAGTCGGTGATTAAGGTCAACCATGTACTGCTGTTTCTGGGGTGGTCCGCGGCAGTCGGCGGTTGCGGTCAATCGCAGACTGCCGTTGTGAAGGTTGTGGGTGGAAGTTTGTGGTTGACATCAATCACGTACTGCCATCTGGGCGGCACACAGCCGCCGTATACCAGAACAGCCGCCCGGGTGGGCGGCTGCGGGGGAGAAGTGGCGGTTGCGGATCAGTCGACTTGGGTCGCGGAGGCGCGCGCCACAGCGGGCGCGTCGGCGTTGGTCGGCAGCACACGGTCGAGGCCGACCATCAGATAGCCGAAGGTAATGAACGCGACGAGCAGGACGCCGATCCAGCGCAGGACGCCGCCGACGCCGAGCTGTGCAGCATCGAGGAAGAAATAGGGGTAGAGCAGCGGCGTGCTGGGATCGAAATGGCACAGCCATGCGCGGATGTAGACGAAGCCGACGTAGCACAGCGGGAAGATCGTCGCAGCGAAGGGATAGGTCCAGCGGACGCGGCGATGTTCGTAGCACAGCAGCCAGTCGAAGGTGAACAGCAGCGGCAGCGCGACGTGGAAGAGCAGGCTAGTCACCTGGAAGTTCTGCGCGGGGTCGCGGTCGGGCTGCCCGGCGAGCAGCAGATTGAAGACGAAGAACGTGAGCAGGATCGCGATGACGCTGACGAACTTGAGCTGCGGGGCGAAGGTGACCGGGCCGTCGTCGCGGCGGTGCGCCGTCTGAACGAGTTCGCACAGCACGACGGCGATGCACAGGTAGTTCGACAGGTTCGTGAAGTAGACGAAGAAGTCGGCGTCGAACTCGGCGTCGTACAGCCCGAGGCTGCCGAGGACGCCGACGGCGCCGAGCGCGACGTAGAAAGTCTGGAGGATGAGCTGCGCGGTTCTGCTGCGAATCATGGATGCTGCACTTTCGATGGCGGACATGGACATGCGCGCGCCCGAAGGCGCGGCGAACGTGCCCAGTCTACGGACGCGCGGCATGTGCGCGCGTTGTGCGAATCGCGGGGAGAGGCGCGGCGATTTTTGTGCGTAGTCACAAAAGCTGGACAGTTGCAAAAACGGGCAGCCACAAGAAACGGCCGCCTGCGCGGCCAAGTGGACGCGCAGGCGGCCGTCATGTGCAGCGGCGGACGGATCGGTGAAACGTGATCAGTGGAACGTGACCGTGTGCAGGCCTTCCTTGTGCAGATCGACGACCTTGAGCGATTCGACGTTGCCGTTCTCGTCGAGGGAGACGACGACCGGATTCATCGCCTTGATCGCTGCATCGGAGAACTCGGTATGGCCGGACGGCGACGACTTGAGCAGGATCATCGGCAGGTCGTTGCGCAGCGTGTCCTCGGCGTCCGAGCGCGCGTCGTTGATCAGGAGCACCTGACCGTTCTCCTGACCGGCGAAGTCCATCAGCAGACGGACGATGTCGCCGCGACGCATGTTCGGCACGGCGACGGCCGTGTCGTCATGCTCGCGGATCTCGCGGTGGATCGTGTCGACGCCCTTGAACTCGACGTCGATGACGTTTGCGGACGGCGGCACCGTCGGCAGGACGTGCTTCTCGTCGATGATGGCGAGCTTGCGCATATCGGCGACGGCGTCGACGAGGGATTGGAACGTCGTCACCTTGTCGGCGAGCGGCGCGGCGCCGACGATGATGACGGAGCGGCCGTCGAGCAGCGCGTCGTTGACGAGTGGATCGATCATGGATGCCTCCTTGACGTAGGTACTGACGTAGGTACTGCACACAGGTATAGCGCGTTTCGCCGGCGGCGGCCGCCCGTTGCGGTCGACGGCGTAACCGTGGGCGGCCAGCCATGCGTCCGCTACACGGGCTCCGCAGGACGCTTACGTGGTCCCTGTATGGAGGTGCTGGCATAATATGCAAGGCTCTTTGTATAGCTGTACGACACGTCGAATGAATAGGTGAGTAATTTGGCACAGACTACCAACGACATCAAGAACGGATCCATCCTCAACCTGGACGGCCAGCTGTGGCAGGTCATCAAGTTCCAGCACGTCAAGCCGGGCAAGGGCCCCGCCTTCGTGCGCACGACGATCAAGAACGTCCTGTCGGGCAAGATCGTCGACAAGACCTTCAACGCGGGTATGAAGATGGAGTTCGAGACCGTCGACAACCGCACGCTGCAGTACTCCTACGACGACGGCGACAACTTCGTCTTCATGGATATGACCACTTACGACCAGGTCATGATTCCGAAGACGCTCGTCGGCGACAAGGCGAAGTACCTGCTCGAAGGCACCGACTGCATCGTCTCCTTCCATGACGGCCAGCCGCTGTCCGTCGAACTGCCGGCGTCCGTCGTCCTGACCGTCACACACACCGAGCCGGGCCTGCAGGGCAACCGTTCGAACGCCGGCACGAAGCCGGCGACCGTCGAGACCGGCGCCGAGATCCAGGTGCCGCTGTTCATCGGCGAAGGCGAGAAGGTCAAGGTCAGCACCGAGGACGGCTCCTACCTGGGCCGCGAGAACTGATCAGGCACAACCAGTAAGGACCATCAGCTCCATGGCACGTTCCACCGCTCGCAAGAGGGCTCTGAACACGTTGTATGAAGCGGACGAGAAGGGACAGGACATCCTGTCCCTTCTTGATGAGCGCATCGCCGAACCGGGCGCGCAGACACCGCTTCCCGACTACGCCGTCGAAATCGTGCGCGGCGTGGCCGACCATCGGCGTGACATCGACCGTATGCTCAACGACCATTCCACCAGCTGGAAGGTGCGCCGCATGCACGTCATCGACCGTAATATCCTTCGTATTGCGACCTGGGAGATCGTCTACAACGACGAGGTTCCCGACAAAGTGGCCATCGACGAAGCGATCAACCTCGCCAAGACCTTGTGCGACGACGATGCGCCGTCCTTCATCCACGGCCTGCTCAGCGCGATAAGCGCCGCCGAGCATCCCGACGGCAAGGATGGGCGATCCGACCAGGCCGAATAAGCCGACGCGTTTGGCCGGGTCGCGAGTCTCAACCGGCCGCTATCCATCGTTTTTTCGACAACCTTTGATGAATGGGGGTTTGGGTGAACCAGATCGACTCGGCATCCGCTTTCACCGCCGACGACGCCGTCCTCGTGCTCGAGGACGGTCAGGTCTACGTGGGCGAACCTTACGGCGCGCGCGGCGAGACGCGCGGGGAGATCGTCTTCTCCACCGCGATGACCGGCTATCAGGAGACGCTCACCGATCCAAGCTACGACCGTCAGATCGTCGTGCAGACGTTCCCGCACATCGGAGACACCGGCGTCAACGACGAGGATCCGGAATCCTCGCGCATCTGGGTCGCCGGCTACGTCGTGCGCGACCCTAGCCCGACGGTGAGCAACTGGCGCGCCGACGGCACGCTCGACAATGCGCTCGTCGCCGACGGCATCGTCGGCATCAGCCATATCGACACGCGCAGGCTCGTGCGCCATCTGCGCGATGCGGGCGTCATGCGCGCCGGCATCTTCTCCGGCGACGCGCTCGTCGACGCCGATGGCGAGCCGCGCACGATCGAATCACTGCTCGCCGACGTGCGTGCCACGCCCCAGATGAAGGGCATGAGCCTGTACGACGAGGTGAGCACCGATGAAGCCTACGTCATCGAACCGACCGGCGAATTCGAGGGACGCGAACCCGTCGCGACCGTCGCCGCGATCGATCTGGGCATCAAGGCGATGACGCCGCACCGCATGGCCGAACGTGGCTGCCGCGTGCACGTGCTGCCGTCGACGACGACCTTCGAGCAGATCGAGGCGCTCAACCCCGACGGCGTCTTCTTCTCCAACGGACCGGGCGATCCGGAGCAGGCCGATCAGATGGTCGCGCTGCTGCGCCGCGTGCTTGACGCCGGATACCCGTTCTTCGGCATCTGCTTCGGCAACCAGCTGCTCGGCCGCGCGCTCGGCTTCGGCACCTACAAGCTCAAGTTCGGCCACCGCGGTGTCAACCAGCCGGTCAAGGACGTCACGACCGGCAAGGTCGAGGTGACCGCGCACAACCACGGCTTCGCCGTCGACGCCCCGATCGGTCAAACCGTCGACGCTCCGTTCGACGACGGCCGCTACGGCAAGGTCTTCGTCAGCCACGTCGACCTCAACGATGACGTCGTCGAGGGCCTGCAGTGCGTCGACATCCCCGCCTTCTCCGTCCAGTACCATCCCGAGGCCGCAGCCGGTCCGCACGACGCCGCCTATCTGTTCGACCGTTTCGTCGCGATGATGAACGACGCCAACGCCAAGAATGCCAAGGAGGAATCCACGAATGCCCAAGCGTAACGACATCAAGTCGGTGATGGTCATCGGCTCCGGCCCGATCGTCATCGGTCAGGCCGCCGAGTTCGACTATTCGGGAACCCAGGCCTGCCGCGTCCTGCGTGAGGAAGGCATCCGCGTCATCCTCGTTAACTCCAACCCGGCCACGATCATGACCGACCCGGAGATGGCCGACGCCACCTACATCGAACCGATCGCCACGCCGATCCTCGAACGCATCATCGCCAAGGAACGCCCCGACGCGCTGTTGCCGACGCTCGGCGGCCAGACCGCGCTCAACGCGGCCGTCGCCCTCGGCGAGGCCGGCGTGCTCAAAAAGTACAACGTCGAGCTCATCGGCGCCTCGCTTGAGGCGATCGACCGCGGCGAGGACCGCGAATCGTTCAAGCAGGTCGTCGAGGAGGCCGGCGCGGAATCGGCACGCTCCGACATCGCGCACACACTCGAGGAAGTGGACGCGATCGCCGAACGCTTCGGCTTCCCGCTCGTCGTGCGCCCGTCGTTCACGATGGGCGGCCTCGGCTCGGGCATCGCGCACGACACCGAGGAGCTGCACCGCATCGCCGGTGCCGGCATCCACTATTCGCCGACCGACGAGGTGCTCATCGAAGAGGGCATCGAAGGCTGGAAGGAATACGAGCTCGAGCTCATGCGCGACCGCAACGACAACGTCGTGGTCGTCTGCCCGATCGAGAACGTCGACCCGGTCGGCGTGCACACCGGCGACTCGATCACCGTCGCCCCGGTGTTCACACTCACCGACCGCGAATACCAGAAGCTGCGCGACATCGGCATCGCGATCATCCGCGGCGTCGGCGTCGACACCGGCGGCTGCAACATCCAGTTCGCGATCCACCCCGAGACCGGCCGCATCATCGTCATCGAGATGAACCCGCGCGTCTCGCGCTCGTCGGCGCTCGCGTCGAAGGCCACCGGCTTCCCGATCGCGAAGATCGCGACGAAGCTCGCCCTCGGCTACACGCTCGACGAAATCCAGAACGACATCACGAAGTCGACGCCGGCGAGCTTCGAGCCGACGATCGACTACGTCGTCACGAAGGTGCCGCGCTTCGCGTTCGAGAAGTTCCCGGGCGCCGACCCGACGCTGACGACGTCGATGAAGTCGGTCGGCGAGGCGATGGCGCTCGCCGGCAACTTCGAGGAGTCGCTCGGCAAGGCGATGCGTTCGATCGACAAGCGCGATATGGGCTTCAATTGGGATGGCGAGAAGCCAAGCAAGGACGAGGTCGACGAGCTGCTCGAGGCGATGAAGACGCCGACTGAGCACCGCTACCTGCAGCTCATGCGCGCGATCTGGGGCGACGCCACCGAGGAGCAGATCTTCGAGGCCACGAAGATCGACCCGTGGTTCATCCGCCAGTTCACCCGCATCAACGACATGGCGATGCAGGTGCGCGACGCCGAGACGCTCTCGCCGCGCCTGCTCAAGAAGGCGAAGCTCGCAGGCCTGTCCGACCTGCAGATCGCGCATCTGCGCGGCTTGGGCGACGCCGGCGAGAACACGATCCGCGAACTGCGCTGGAACTACGGGCTGCACCCGGTCTACAAGACCGTCGACACCTGCGCCGCCGAGTTCGACGCGGCCACGCCGTACTACTACTCGTGCTACGCCGACGAGACCGAGCTGCGCAAGCGCGACCGCGAAGCCGTCATCATCCTCGGATCCGGCCCCAACCGCATCGGCCAGGGCATCGAGTTCGACTACACCTGCGTGCACGCGGTGCAGGAGCTCGGCAAGGACTATGACACGATCATGGTCAACTGCAACCCGGAGACCGTCTCGACCGACTACGACATGTCCGACCGTCTCTACTTCGAGCCGCTGACCTTCGAGGACGTCCTCGAGATCTACGAGGCCGAGAAGAAGATGGGGCCGATCAAGGGCGTCATCGTGCAGCTCGGCGGCCAGACGCCGCTCTCGCTCGCCGCGCGCCTCAAGGCGGCGGGCGTGCCGATCCTCGGCACGACCCCCGAATCGATCGATCTGGCCGAGAACCGCGAGCTCTTCGGCGAGGTGCTGCGTGCCGAGAAGCTCAACGCGCCGCGCTTCGGCACCGCGCTCAGCCTCGACGAGGCCCTCGAGGCCGCGCACTCGATCGGCTACCCGGTGCTTGTGCGCCCGAGCTACGTGCTCGGCGGACGCGGCATGGAGATCGTCTACGACGACGCGCAGCTCGAGAAGTACGTCAACCGCGCGCTCGACCAGGCGAAGGCCGACACTGTCGTCTCCGGTCGTCTGCCCTCGCCGCTGCTCATCGACAAGTTCCTGCAGGACGCGATCGAAATCGACGTCGACGCGCTCTTCGACGGCCATGAGCTGTACATCGGCGGGATCATGGAACACATCGAGGAAGCCGGCGTCCACTCCGGCGACGCGGCGTGCACACTGCCGCCGAGCACGCTGAGCGACGACCAGATCCGCCGTCTGCGCGAGGCGACGCTCGCGATCGCCAAGGGCTGCGGTGTGCAGGGCCTGATCAACGTGCAGTACGCGTTCATGGCGAACACGCTCTACGTCATCGAAGCGAACCCGCGTGCATCGCGCACCGTGCCCTTCGCGTCGAAGGCGACCGGCGTCGCGCTCGCGAAGGCCGCGGCGCGCATCATGGTCGGCGAGACGATCCAGCAGCAGCGCGACAACGGCCTGCTGCTGCCGCACGGCGACGGCGGCGATGTGCGCATCGGCCAGCAGGTGGCCGTCAAGGAGTCGGTGCTGCCGTTCAAGCGCTTCCGCACGCCGGTCGGCAAGACCGTCGACATCCTGCTCGGACCCGAGATGCGTTCGACCGGCGAGGTCATGGGCTTCGACCGCGACTTCCCGCACGCCTTCGCCAAGAGCCAGCTTTCGGCGTACGAAGGCGGCCTGCCCACTTCCGGCACCGTCTTCATCTCGGTCAACGACACCGACAAGCGTCAGCTGCCGCTGTTCGCCGTGCGTCTCGCCGAGCTCGGCTTCACGATCTGCGCGACCGAAGGCACCGCCTCGGTGCTGCGTCGCTACGGCATCGACTCGAAGATCGTCGACAAGATCACGGCGCGCGTCGACACCGACCCGAACGCTCCGGTCGAGGTGACGAAGGCGCCCGGCAGCATCGGCAAGAACGTCGTCGAGCTCATCGAGGAAGGCAAGATCGACCTCATCCTCAACACGCCGAACTCGCGTGGTTCGCGTTCGGACGGGTATTCGATCCGCGCCGCGGCGATCGCCGCCGATGTGCCGCAGTTCACAACGATGACCGAGTTCTCTGCGGTACTATTGGCGATAGAGGCGGTCAAGGCGAACGATTACCAGGTCATGAGCATTCAGGAGCATGCCCGTGAGCTATTCGCCCTTGAGCGCCGTGCGAAAGACAACGGATAACCGACCTTCACACCAAGGGGAGGAGCAGCATCATGACCGACCCCAGCACGCAGGAGCAGCTTGTTTTGCGATCCGATTTCGGATTGCGGCTGAGCAATTCGATGAAACAGTACGGCCCACTGTGCGTGGGCATCGACCCGCATCGCAAGCTGCTCGCTGACTGGGGCTACGACATCGACGCGCAAGGCGCCGAACTCTACGCGATGCGCATGCTGCAGGCGGCCAACGGACGCGCGGCCGCCGTCAAATTCCAGACCTCGATGTTCGAGCGCTACGGCTCACGCGGCTACGCGGCGCTCGAACGCGTCCTCTTCGCCGCGCGGCAGATGGACATCATCACGATCGTCGACTGCCTGCACGGCGGCCTGTCGACGACGATCTCGGCGATCGCCGACGCCTACTTCAAGCCGAATGCGCCGATGCTCGCCGACGCGATCACGTTGCTGCCGTACTATGGCGCGCGTTCGCTCGGCGGAGTCATCGAGGACGCGCTCAACAACGGACGCGGCGTGTTCATCGCGTCGCTTACGTCCAATCCGGAAGGCGCGAGCCTGCAGACGGCGATCCGCCAGACCGGTGAGTACAAAGGCCAGACGGTCGCCTACGGCATCGCCAACACCGCGCAGAAATACAACATGGACACGCCGGGCCTCGGCTCAGTCGGCCTGATCATCGGCGCGACGATCGGCCAGTGGCTGCAGGAAAGCGGCGTGGCGCCGTCGAGCTTCACCGGGCCGATCCTCTCACCGGGCTACGGCTGGCAGGGTGCCGAGGCGCGCGATCTGAAGACCGTGTTCCGCGGCACCCACGGCAACGTCCTCGTCACCGTCTCGCGCGCGATCGCCGAACACGGTCCGAACATCCAGTCGCTCATCCAGGCCACCGAAAGCATCGCGCTCGACGTGCGTCTCGCGCTGATGGAGGAGACGCTCGACTGATCGACGCCGCACAGTTGGCAGAGCGCACAGTCGGCAGAACGATTCAATCAATCATCAGTTCAATCACCAGACCAACCCATGCGGCGGCGTCGTCGCATGACAACGAGATACGGGAAGCGCAACGTGGGACATTCGCAACAGCAGCAGGCACAGGTCATCGTCGACGAGGCGAACGACGCCGGCAAGGGCGGCAGGCTCGTCGTGCTCACCGGGCCGACGGCGGTCGGCAAGGGTACCGTCGAGGCGGCGATGCTCGCCAAGCATCCTGAGGTGTGGGTGTCGGTCTCGGCGACGACGCGCGACCCGCGCCCCGGCGAACGCGACGGCGTCGACTACTGGTTCATGGACGAAGGCGAATTCGCTGCCAAGGAAGCCGCCGGCGAGTTCCTCGAAACGGCCGTCGTGCATGGCATGGCGCACTACGGCACGCCGCTGGCGCCGGTGCGCGAGCATCTGGACGCGAACACGCCGACGCTGCTCGAGATCGATCTGCAGGGCGCGCGCCGCGTCAAGGAACGGGCGAAGGAGCTCGGACTCGAGATCGTCACCGTGTTCATCGCGCCGCCGAGCTTCGAGGAGCTCAAGCGGCGCCTCGCCGGACGCGGCACCGAGACGCCCGAGCAGCAGGCGCGGCGCCTCGAGACGGCGAAGGTCGAGCTGGCGGCCGAATCCGAATTCGATATGACGATCGTCAACCGCGACGTCGAACGCACCGCCGACGAATTGTGGAGAATCATCGCCGACGAATACGGCATCGCCGAATAGAGTCCAGTAGCGATACCGATACAGCAACACAGACGTAGATACAGCAGCGGGCCCCGCCGGATTCATCGGAATCGGCGGGGCCCGCTGCTATGCGCGCGGCGGCCTCGGTCAGGCCAGACCGGACAGGCGGTCGATGAGCTCCGGATCGCGCGTCGCGCCCTTGTCGGCGGAGCGCGCGAAGGCGGCGAAGGCCTTGAGCGCCTGGCTCACCTGACGGTCGCGGTGCGCGACGTAGCCGTCGCCGGCCTCGAGCTTCGCGCGGCGTCCGGCAAGCTCCTCGTCGGACAGTTCGACGTTGATTGTGCGGTTCGGGATGTCGATCGAGATGATGTCGCCATCCTCGACGAGCGCGATCGTGCCGCCGCTGGCGGCCTCCGGCGCGACATGGCCGATCGACAGACCCGAGGAGCCGCCCGAATAGCGGCCGTCGGTGATCAGCGCGACTTCCTTGCCGATGCCCTTGCCCTTGACGAAGGAGGTCGGGTAGAGCATCTCCTGCATGCCTGGGCCGCCCTTGGGACCCTCGTAGCGGATGATGAGCGCCTGGCCGGGCTTGAGCGTGTCGTTGAGGATGACCTCGACGGCCTGCTCCTGCGATTCGACGACGAGCGCCGGGCCGCGGAAGGTCCAGATCTCCTTCGGCACGCCGGCGGTCTTGACGACGCAGCCGTCGGGGGCGAGGTTGCCTCGCAGCACGGCGAGGCCGCCCTCGGTGACCGCCGGATGCTCGACGTCGTGGATCGCGCCGGCGACGCGGTCGGTGTCGAGCGAATCGAACTTCGTTTCGTGCGTCCACGGTTCGGGGGAGACGATGTGTCCCGGCGCGGCCTTGAAGAAGTCCTTCGCCTCGTCGGTGCAGGTCTCGCGCATGATGTCCCAGTCGTCGAGCTTCGCCTCGAGCGACGGATAGTCGATCGAATGCACGTCGCGGTGCAGCTTGCCGGCGCGGTCGAGCTCGCCGAGGATGCCGGTGATGCCGCCGGCGCGGTGCACGTCAGAGATCTCCCATTCGCCCGAAGGGGAGGCCTTGCAGATGCATTGGACGGTGTGCGAGATGCGTTCGATGTCGTTGAGCGTGAAGTCGACGTCCGCCGACTGCGCCATCGCGAGGATATGCAGCACCGTGTTCGTCGAGCCGCCCATCGCCACATCCATCGTCATCGCGTTCTCGAAGGCGTGCTTCGTCGCGATCGAACGGGGGAGGACGGATTCGTCGTCCTCGTGGTAGTAACGGTTCGCGATGTCGACGACGGTCTGTGCGGCGCGCTCGAACAGCTGCCTGCGGTAGCCATGGGAGGCGAGGACGGTACCGTTGCCGGGCAGCGCGAGGCCGATCGCCTCGGTCAGGCAGTTCATCGAGTTCGCCGTGAACATGCCGGCGCACGAGCCGCAGGTCGGGCAGACGGTGCGCTCGTAGGCGAGCAGGTCCTCGTCGGTCATGTCGTCGTCGGCCGACGCGTACATGACGTCGATGAGGTCGGTGTTCTCCTTGACGGTGCCGTCGGGCAACACCGTCGTACCCGATTCCATCGGGCCGCCGGAGACGAAGACGGTCGGGATGTTCAGGCGCAGCGCGGCCATCAGCATGCCCGGTGTGATCTTGTCGCAGTTCGAGATGCAGATGAGCGCGTCGGCGCAGTGCGCGTTGACCTGATACTCCACCGTGTCCGCGATGATCTCGCGGCTCGGCAGCGAGTAGAGCATGCCGGTGTGGCCCATCGCGATGCCGTCGTCGACGGCCATCGTGTTGAATTCGCGCGGGATGCCGCCGGCCTTCTTGACGGCTTCGGAGACGAGGCGTCCCACCTTGTTGAGGTGGACGTGACCGGGGACGAACTCGTCGAAGGAGTTCGCGATGGCGACGATCGGCTTGCCGAAGTCCTTGCCATCGACGCCGGCGGCGCGGTAGAGCGCGCGGGCGCCGGCGAACATTCGTCCGTTCATGATTTTCGCAGATCGCATTTCCATAACACGTCATTCAACAGCACCGGGTGAGCGGCGTGCCGCCGAATGGTCATATCGTGGGAAATCTTCGCGGAACCTTGACAATGTACGTCGCCGAATCACGTCGCCGAACCGATCCGGTGCGCGCGGCGGGCGGACTTGCGCACGGGGCGTGTACGGGTCTGCGCCCTGAGATAGAATGACTGTTTTGAACAAGCTGAACAAGCATCGTGCGAGTGATTTGGAGACCTCAACTATGGCATTCGGTACCGAGCCTACCCCGACCGGACTTGCGAATCCGCCGATCGACGACCTGATGGAGCACGCGGACTCCAAGTACGCGCTGGCGATCTTCGCCGCGAAGCGCGCCCGTCAGATCAATTCCTACTTCACGCAGCTCAACGAGGGACTGCTCCAGAACGTCGGCCCGCTCGTCGAGTACCAGAGCCAGGAGAAGCCGCTGTCGATCGCGTTCCGCGAGATCAACGAGGGCCTGCTCGAGGAGACCCTCGGCGAGGACGACCTCAACGAGGGCAACTGATCCCATGAGGGCGCACGGCTGACGGTCCGCGAACGACCTCGGCCGCACCGCCGATCGGAACACGACCTCCGGTTTCCCATGTCGCGTAATATCCGGCATCGGAAATCGGAGGTCGTCTAATATGCGACGAAGCGACTATGATGTGTCGCGGACGTGTCCAACCCATGCGCCCGCCGCATCCCACACCACCAGCATCAGGGGAGTTTTATGGCCGAACTCAAGTTGATTTCCGCGGAATCGGTGACCGAAGGGCACCCGGACAAGATCTGCGACCAGATCTCCGACGCTATCCTCGACGACATGCTGCGTCAGGACCCCCATTCGCACGTCGCCGTCGAGACCTCGGCGACGACCGGCCAGTTCTTCGTCTTCGGTGAAGTCTCGAGCGAAGGCTACAGCGACATCCAGAACATCGTGCGCTCCGTCGTGCGCGGCATCGGTTACACGAGCTCCGAGGTGGGCCTTGACGCTGATTCGTGCGGCGTGCTCGTGTCGATCACCGAGCAGAGCCCCGAGATCAACCAGGGTGTGTCGCGGCTGAGCCGCGAGGCCGAAAGCGCCGCGTCGCGCGAGGAACGCTACGAGGCGCAGGGTGCCGGCGACCAGGGCGTCATGTTCGGCTACGCGAGCGACGAGACCGACGTGCTCATGCCGCTGCCGATCCATCTGGCGCACCGTCTCG
Organism: Bifidobacterium anseris; assembly: GCF_002860345.1. Lineage (GTDB taxonomy): Bacteria > Actinomycetota > Actinomycetes > Actinomycetales > Bifidobacteriaceae > Bifidobacterium > Bifidobacterium anseris. Next base: position 806,824 of record NZ_NMYC01000001.1, on the reverse strand, counting down.
CCAAGCGCCTGACCGACGTGCGCAAGTCCGGCGAGGTGCCGTTCCTGCGCCCCGACGGCAAGACGCAAGTGACGATCGAATACGACGAGCATGATGTGCCGGTGCGTCTCGACACCGTCCTCGTCTCGACGCAGCACGACCCGTCGGTGCGTCAGGACTGGCTCAAGGAGCAACTCGACGAACACGTCATCAAGCCGGTGCTCGACGAGGTCCTCGCCGACCGTGTGCGCCACGACGACTACCGTGTGCTCGTCAACCCGACCGGCTCGTTCATCATGGGCGGCCCGGCCGCCGACGCCGGCCTGACCGGCCGCAAGATCATCGTCGACACCTACGGCGGCGCCGCGCACCACGGCGGCGGCGCGTTCTCCGGCAAGGACCCGAGCAAGGTCGACCGTTCCGCCGCCTACGCGGCCCGCTGGGTCGCGAAGAACATCGTGGCAGCCAGCCTCGCGCACAAGGTCGAGGTGCAGGTCGCCTACGCGATCGGCGTCGCCGACCCGGTGAGTATCAACGTCGAGACCTACGGCACCGAGATGGACGGCGTGACGCGCGAGCAGATCCAGCGCGCCGTGCGCCGCGTCTTCGACCTGCGCCCGGCCGCGATCGTCGACGAACTCGACCTGCTGCGCCCGATCTACGCGAAGACGGCCGCCTACGGCCACTTCGGACGCGAGGACGCCGACTTCCCGTGGGAGGCGACGAACCGCGTCGACGCACTCAGGGACGCGATCGCCGCCGAACGCGACGGAAAGTGAACACCATGACGGGACGCCATCGGCCGCGATGGCGTCCCGTCGGTTTTACCGGCAGCTGAACGGCCCGGCAACCTCGCTTGGATAGACTGCTGGAACAAGCTGGGACCAATGGTCGCCGGAACAACCGGCATCGTGCGGCCGCACGTGGCCGGAAACATACCGTGCGGCCGCACGCGTGCAGAGCGTATATGAGGAGGAACGAACAATGGCATCGATGACCGTCGCGCAGATGGTGGGGCTCTTCGTCAAACCGGACGCGCCGATTCATGTGACCGCCTTCGACGGTTCGAGCTTCGGCGACCCGGACGCGCCGGTCACGCTCACCGTGAACAATTCGCGGGCCGTCTACCATCTCGTCAACGCGCCCGGCGAACTCGGGCTGGCGCGCGCTTATCTGCAAGGCGACATCGACTCGCCGCAGCTCGTGCCGGGCGACCCCTACCGCCTGTTCGGCGACCTCGTGGCCGTCAAGCCGTATCTGCGCACGCCGAACCCGGCGCAGCTCGCGCATGCGCTCGCGTCGATCGCCTCCCACGGCATCCGGCGTCCCGCGCCGCCGACCATCGAGGGCCCCGGCAGGCTGCGCCGTCTGACCGAAGGTCTGCTGCCGCATTCGAAGGCCGGCGACGCGGCGACCGTCAGCTACCACTACGACCAGTCGAATGATTTCTACGCGCTGTTCCTCGGTCCGTCGATGACCTACACCTGCGCCGTCTTCGACTCGCCGGACACGTCGCTCGAGGCCGCGCAGAAGGCCAAGCTCGACCTCATCCTCGACAAGCTTGCGCTCCGGCCGGGCTCGCGCCTACTCGACATCGGCTGCGGCTGGGGATCGATGGAGATCGAGGCCGCCAGACGCGGCATCCGCGTGCTCGGTGTCACGCTCTCCGAAGAGCAGGTCGAATGGGCGCAGCGCTGGATCAGGCGCGAGGGCCTCGAGGACCTCGCCGAGGTGCGCCTGATGGACTACCGCGACGTGCCCGAAGGCGATTTCGACGCGATCTGCTCGATCGGCATGATGGAGCACGTCGGCCACAGGCACTATCCGGCGTATTTCAAGGAGATCTACGACAAGCTCAAGCCGGGCGCGATGCTGCTCAACCACCAGATCACGCGCTGCAACTCGCATCAGGGCAAGAAGGCGGGCGAGTTCATCGACCGCTACATCTTCCCCGACGGCGAACTGTCAAGCCCGGCCGAGATCGAGATGGTTATCCAGGACACCGGCTTCGAGGTCGTCAACCAGGAGAACCTGCGCCAGCACTACGCGCTGACTCTGCACCGCTGGAACGAGAACCTCGTCGCGCACTGGGACGAGGCCGTCCGCCTCGTCGGCGCGCCGAAGGCACGCCTGTGGGGCCTGTACATGGCCGGCTGCGCCTACAACTTCGAGATGAACAACATCCAGGTGCACCAGTTCCTCGCCGTCAAGCCGCAGGCGAACGGCACCGACGTCTATCCGCTGCGCCCGTGGTGGCCCCGCCACTGAGACGGATTCAGCAGATCCACTGAGCCGGCGGCCGCCGATCCGGACGCCGAGACGGCCGTTACACTGGGAATCATGAGCATGAGCGAAGCGATGCAGCCGACCTTCGACGGCATGCAGCCGCGCACGCGGCGCACGCGCGGCAAGGCGACCCATACGCCGGCCGCGCAGCTGCCGGTCGCGCGCGTCGTCCTCGACATCCAGGCCACCCATCTGGGACGCTGCTTCGACTATCTGATCGACGAACGCCTCGACGACGCGGCGCGTCCCGGCTGCCTCGTGCGCGTGCGTTTCGGCGGCCAGCGTGTCTCCGGCATCATCTGGGAACGCGTCGAGCACAGCGACACCGACGCGTCGGCGCTGCGCTACATTGAACGCGTGCTCAGCGGCGTCGTCATGGGCGACGAGATGCGCCGCGACGTCGCCGCGATCGCCGACGCATACGGCGGCACATGCGCGAATATCGTGCGCGTCGCGCTGCCGCAGCGCATCGCCGCCGTAGACAAGGAGATGGCACAGTTCGCCGCTGCACAGTTCGCCGCTGCGCAAGACGTCGTCACGCAGCCCGACGACACACCAACCGATGCCACGCAATCCGACGTCCCATCGATCGACAACGCCCGCGCGGCCGCCGTCGTCGCGATGCGCGCCGACTTCGCGCGCCGCTACGAGCAGGCGCACGTCCTCGCCGACGCGCTCGGCGCGGGCCGTTTCCAATCCTTCGTCGTCGACGCCGTCGCCGGCTCGGCCATCGACGACCTCGCGTGGATGGCGGCGTCGGCGCTCGCGCACGGCACGTCGGCGGTGCTCGTCATGCCGTCGATGCGCGAGGTGTGGGAGCTCATGCGCGCGCTCGAAGGCACCGGACTGTCCGCCTTCGCGCCCGACGGCGATACGTGGGCCGGCGACGTGGCCGTGCTCAGCGGATCGCTCGGGCCGGCCGAACGCTACCGTTCCTACCTCGCCGTCTCCTCGGGGCGCGTGCGCTGCGTCGTCGGCACGCGCGCGGCGATGTACGCGCCGGTGTCGGGACCCGTGCTGTTCGCCGTGCTCGACGACGGCGCCTACCAGTACGCGGACGGGCTGATGCCATACGCGAACGCGCGCGGCGTGTGCCGGCTGCGCGCGCGGTTGCACGACGGCGTCTTCGTCGCAATGGCGTATGCGCGCAGCGTGCTCAGCCAATGGGAATGCGAGGATACGACGGCGATGCCGGTCGCCGTGAGCGGGCCGAGCACGGCAATCGTGCCGTACCGCGACGTCGCACGTGCCACCGCGCCGCCGGTGCGCTGGCTCAACCGCGACGAACTGGCCAGGCTCGCCGATCCGAGCATCGGCGCTCGCGTGCCGCACACCGCCGTGCGCGTGCTGTCGGGCGCGCTCGAGCACGGTCCCGTCCTGTTTTCGATTCCCTCCGACGGCATCAGCGAATCGCTCGTGTGCGCGCGCTGTCTGCGGCAGGCGCGTTGTCTGCGCTGCACCGGGCCACTCGAACGCGTCGGAGCAAACGCGACGCCGCGCTGCCGCTGGTGCGGCGCGCCGGCCGTCGATTGGCACTGCCCGCATTGCGGCGGCGATCGCATGCGCGTCGTGCGCGTGGGTGCCGCCGGCACCGCGCAGGAACTGCAGGGGCTCTTCCGCGGCGTACCGATGATCCTGTCGAGCCCGCATCAGCCGCAAGGCGTCATCGAGCAGGTCGCCGACGCGCCGGCAATCGTCATCGCGACGCCCGGAGCGGAGCCGCGCGTGCGCGCCGGCGCCTACCGCGCCGTCGCGATCCTCGACGCGTGGACGAGCCTGTACCGGCAGAACATCGACGCATACATCGACGTGCTGCGCGACTGGATGCGTGCGATGGCGCTGTGCGCGCCGCGCGCCGACGGGGGAGCGGGACTGCTCATCGGCGAGACCGATCCGGTGATCGCGCAGTCGCTGATGATGTGGGATTCACGCATGCTCGCCGCCGCCGAACTCGCGCAGCGGCGCGAGGCGGGGCTGCCGCCGGTCGTGAGCGCCGCCTGCGTGTGGGGGCAGCGCAACGCTGTCGCCGAGGCGCTGCGGCGCATCGGCGTCGTCGGCGACGGCGACTGGGCGAGACTGCGGCTGGGCGACGACGAGTTCCCGGCGGTGCTCGGCCCGGTGCCGATTCCACCGGAACGCACCGTCGACTCGCGCGAACTCGAGCAGATGCGCGACCGCGTCAGGGCCGTTGTCCTCGTTGCGCACGCGCGGCGCGCCGAACTGGCGGCGCGGCTGCGCACCGCCGTCGCCACGCACGTCGCGGCGCGCGAATTCGGCGAACTTCGGTTCCGCGTCGATCCCAAAGACCTGCTGTGACGCTCAGCTCACGGCGACACGCCTCGCGTGCCGGCCTCGTCGACTACGATGGGGGGACGACCGGCGGCGCCGCGATGACGACGTCATGGATATGGATGGACAACGAACAAGGAGAACGTGAGGATGCTGCGAGTACTGTTTGCGGGCACGCCGGAGGTGGCGGTGCCCTCGTTGAGGACGTTGGCGAAGGACACCGAGCATTTCGAGGTAGTCGCCGTGCTCACGCGCCCCGATGCGCCGACCGGACGCGGCCGCAAACTCATGCCGAGCCCGGTAAAGATGGCCGCGCTCGAACTGGGGCTGCCGGTCATGGAATGCGATCCGAACGAGGAGGCCTTCCTTTCGGCGCTCAAGGCGACCGGCGCCGAAGCCGCCGCGATTGTCGCCTACGGCAGGATCCTCAAGGAGCCGGTGCTCGAGGCGCTGCCGCTGGGCTGGTACAACCTGCATTTCTCGCTGCTGCCGCAGTGGCGCGGCGCCGCCCCGGTGCAGCGCGCGATCTGGGCGGGCGAATCGGTGACCGGCGCGTCGGTGTTCCGCGTCACGAAGGGCATGGACGAAGGTCCGGTGCTCGCGCAGTCGACGGTCGAGATCGGCGCGCATGAGAACGCCGGCGAACTGCTCGACCGTCTCGCCGAGGACGGCGCGCATCTGCTCGCCGCCTCGCTCGAAGGCATGGCCGAAGGCCAGATCACGCCGGTCGAACAGCCGGCCGGCGCCTTCGAAGTGGCCGCGAAGATCTCTCACGACGACGCGCACATGCGCTTCGACGTGCCCGTCTTCGCGCTCGACCGCCAGATCCGCGCCTGCACGCCGCTGCCGGGCGCATGGTGCGACCTGCATGTGCAGGGCGACGCGCTCGCGCCGACGACGCTGCATGTGACGAAGGCGTTGCCGGCGAACGCCGAGTTGCGCGAAAGCGTCGAGGTCCCCGACGACCTCAAGCCCGGTGAGCTGCGCGCCACGAAACATCATGTGTGGGTCGGCACGAGCACCGAGGCACTCGAGCTGCAGCTCGTCAAGGCGCAAGGCAAGAAGGAGATGGGCGCGGCCGAATGGGCGCGCGGCGCGCATCTGGGACCCGGCGCGTTCCTCGACTGAGGACATCGAGCGGCTGCGCGACATGCAGCCGTAGAACACGCGTGAAACATGACGCGGCCGGCGGCACTTGATCGGTGCCGCCGGCCGCGTCGTATATATATCGAATCGACTGTACATCGAACTGTATGTCGATTGGAATCGCGCGTCAGCGCCGCAGATAGCCAAGGACACGCGTCAGGTCGCGTTCGTCGATCGTATGCGGCGCGGCGCGGCGCACGGCCGGCTTCGCGCAGAACGCGATGCCGAGCGCCGCCTCGCCGATCATCGGCAGGTCGTTCGCGCCGTCGCCGACGGCGATCGTCTGGTCCGCGTCGATGCCGTTGTCCGCCGCCCACCGGCGCATCGCGCGCAGTTTGACGTCCTTCGTGACGATCGGCCCGGCGACGCGTCCGGTGAGTGTGCGCGACATGTCGTCCACCTCGAGCCGGTTCGCGATGCGGTAGTCGAGTCCGGCCGACTCGGCGAGCCGGTCGACGATCTCATGGAATCCGCCGGAGACGACGCCGACCTTCCAGCCGTGCGCGTGCAGCTCGTCGATGAGCTCGAGCGCGCCGTTCGTGAAATGCAGCCTGCGGTACACGTCGTCGAAGATCGACACAGGCAGTCCTTCGAGCAGTGCGACGCGCGCGTCGAGCGCCTGCGCGAAATCGAGTTCACCGTTCATCGCGCGCGCCGTCACCGCGCTGATGCGTTCGCCGACGCCCGCGGCCTCGCCGAGCTCGTCGATGACCTCCTCGTCGATCAGTGTGGAGTCGACGTCCATGACGAGCAGGCCGGGGCGACGCAGCGTGGGCGCGTCGGCCGCAGGCATGGAGGCCGTGTCCTCATCGGCCGTATCGTCAAGGATTTGCAAAGGTGTTGGGCTCATAGTGACGATTGTCGAAAAACGTTGGGACAATGGTGCAATGCGTTTTTCGATGATTCTCTCCCAGATTCCGCTCGACGAGCAGCTGCAGTGCGCGACGAGCTCGGACGGCCTCATCGGCTCGATGACCGCATGGCTCGTGCAGCTCATGGAGACGGTCGGCGGAGTCGGCGTCGCGCTCGCGATCGCGCTCGAATCGATCTTCCCGCCGATCCCGAGCGAGATCATCCTGCCGCTCGCCGGATTCACGGCGGCGCGCGGCAGCATGGGACTGGTCGCCGCGATCCTGTGGGCGACGATGGGTTCGCTGCTCGGCGCATGGGCGCTCTACGGCATCGCCCGCTGGTTCGGCCTGCACCGCATCCACCGCGCCGCCGACCGCATCCCCGGCGTCAGCCGCGGCGACGTCGACAAGGCGAACCGCTGGTTCACGAAATACGGCACCTGGTCGGTGCTGCTCGGCCGCGTCATCCCGGTCGTCCGTTCGCTCATCTCAATCCCGGCCGGCTTCAACCGCATGAACTTCGCGCAGTTCTCACTGTGGACCTTCCTCGGTTCGGCCGTGTGGAACACCGTGCTCGTCACCGCCGGATACATGCTCGGCGACCGCTGGTGCTCGATCCTCGGCGTGCTCAACGTGTTCGAGGACGTCATCATCGTCGTCTTCGCCGCCGTCCTCCTCTTCTTCGGCGCACGATGGATTCGCAATCTGATACGCGAGCGCCGCGCAACACGCTCCGACGGGTAGCATGACGGTACGCGCTACGCGTTGAAGTCAGGGCCGGACGGCGCTCTTCCGCTACACTTGGGCTTGTGTCGCCTCACGGGGCGACACCCGATGCGGCGAAGGACGCCGTCCGGCCGTTTTTTCGTCATGCGCTGCGCCGGAACCGTCCGCACCGCGCGTGGGAAGCATCCGATGAAGCGCATGGCGAGGTGGACGATGCACGATCCATACGTTTCCGGCGGTCCCGCCGCCGATTCCCCCGAGGCGCTCGCCGCGTACGCCGACCGGCTGCAGGCGAAGAACCACGCGCTCGCGGCCGCCCTTCGGCGCGCGACCGACGAGCTCGCCAAGGCGAAATCACAACTCGAGCAGTTCACCAGACCCCCGCTGGGTTTCGCGACGATGCTGCGGCTGCACGAATGCGCGAGCGACGACCACGGTGTGCGCCACGCGAGCGTCGAGGTGATGCACGGTGCGCGCCGCATGATCGTGCCGGTGGCCGCGCAGGTCGACGCCGCGCGACTCGAGCCGGGTATGACGCTGCTGCTCGACGAGAACCTCGTCGTCGTCGCGACCGCCGCAGCCGAGACCGTCGGAGCCGTGCGCGCCGTCGACGACGTGCTCGACGACGGACGCGTCATCATCGTCGACGCCTCCGGCGACCGTCGTCTCGTGCGCCGCGCCCATGATCTGCGCGACGCGCGCCTGACGTGCGCCGACCGTGTCGTCGTCGACCCGTCGAACCGTTTCGCCGTGGCGATGGTGCCGCGCGAGGACACGGCGCAGCTGCTGCTCGAGGAGGCTCCGGACGTCTCCTTCGCCGACATCGGCGGCCTCGACGCGCAGATCGCGCGCATCCGCGACGCCGTGCAGCTGCCGTTCGAACATCGCGACCTGTATGCCGCCTACGGGCTGACGCCGCCCAAGGGCGTGCTGCTGTACGGGCCGCCCGGCAACGGCAAGACGCTCATCGCGAAGGCGATCGCGCACGAACTCGCCGGCGACGGCGCGCGCGGCGTCTTCCTCGCCGTCAAAGGCCCCGAGCTGCTCAACAAATACGTCGGCGAATCCGAACGCCTCATCCGCCTGCTGTTCGACCGCGCGCGCGAACGCGCCGCCTCGGGACAGGCCGTCATCGTCTTCATCGACGAGATGGACGCGCTGCTGCGCACGCGCGGCTCGGGCGTCTCCTCGGACGTCGAGACGACGATCGTGCCGCAGTTCCTCGCCGAACTCGACGGCGTCGAACGGCTCGACAACGTCATCGTCATCGGCGCGTCGAACCGCGTCGACATGATCGACCCGGCCGTGCTGCGCCCTGGCAGGCTCGACGTCAAGATCCGTGTCGACCGTCCCGACAGGGATGCCGCGCTCGCGATCACGGCGCGTTATCTGACGCCGCGGCTGCCGTACGCCGACGGCGTCGACGCGGCTGCGCTCGCGCGCACGCTCGTCGACGACGTCTACCGGCGCGACGGCGCGCGCAGGCTCGGTCGTGCCGTGCTCGATGACGGCTCGAGCCGCCCGCTCGACCTCGCCGACGTCGTCTCCGGCGCGATGCTGCGCAACATCGTCGATCGTGCGAAGACGGCGGCCGTCAAGGCGAGCGTCGGAAGCGGCGAGACCGTCGCACTCGACGCCGCGATGATCGTGGCGGCCGTGGACGACGAGCATCGTTCGGTGCGCGACACGCTCGGCGGCATCGACGCCGTGCAATGGGCGAAGGTCAACGCGCTCGGCGATGGCCACGTCGTCGAACTGCGGCGCGACGATGATGTCGTCGACAACGACGGCACCAACAATGATGACGACATCAACAATGACAACGTCAGCAACAACGACGGCGGCGCCGGCGACGGGTCGGACCGGGGAAGGGGGCGCGCATGAGCGTGCGCAGGGTGATCGGCACCGAGACGGAGTACGCGGTTATGGCGGATCGCGGCAACCCGGTGCAGTGGTCCTTCGACGTCATCGCCGGCGCCGGCGACGAGGCGGCGCGCACCATCCGCTGGGACTACCGTCAGGAGGACCCGATCAACGACATGCGCGGCCAGCGCCTTGAACGCGCCGCCGCGCGCCCGGAGATGCTCACCGACGAGCCGCAGCCGCAGATCACGAACGTGCTCGCCGCCAACGGCGGCAGGCTCTACGTCGACCATGCGCATCCCGAATACTCGTCGCCGGAGACCGACGACCCGTTCACGGCGGTCGTTTACGACACGGCGGGCGACGTGCTGATGCGCCGCGCCGCCTCATGCGCGAACGCCGAGGGACACGAGGACGGCACGCTGCGGCTCTACCGCAACAACGTCGACGGCAAGGGCGCGAGCTGGGGTTCGCACGAGAACTATCTGATGCGCCGCGACGTGCCCTTCGACACGACCGCGGCGATGATGACGGCGCATTTCATCACGCGCCAGCAGTACACCGGCTCGGGCAGGATCGGTCTGGGCGAACGCGGCGAGCGGCCGGGCTACCAACTGAGCCAGCGCGCTGATTATTTTCATATGCAGGTCGCGCTGCAGACGACCTTCGACCGTCCGATCGTCAACACGCGAGACGAGTCGCACGCGCCCGCCGACATGCGCCGGCTGCACGTCATCGTCGGCGACGCGAACCGCATGGACGTGCCGCGCGTGCTCAAGCTCGGCACGACGAGCATGCTGCTGTGGACGCTCGAGCACGCCGACGAAGCCGGCATCGACGTCGCCGCACGCCTCGAGGAACTGCGGCTCGACGACCCGGTCGACGCGATGCACCGCGTCTCGCACGACCTGACGCTCGCCGAGCCGCTCGCGATGGCGCACGGCGGCACGATGACGGCGTGGCAGATCCAGGTCATGCTCAGCGCGCTCGTCTACGAGACGGCCGCCGCCGTCCACGGCACCGACACGCGCGGCGAGCCGGTGTGGCCGGATCGCGAGACGCGCTCGGTCATGGCGATGTGGAAGCAGGCGCTGCTTGACGTGGCCGCCATGCGCCACGCCGACGACGGCGAACGTTTGCAGTCGTCTGCCGAGGCGAGCCGCCTTGAATGGCTGTGCAAATGGCAGATCGTCGAGGGGATGCGCCGCAGGCTGCACCCGAGCGAATCGTTCGATCAGGCGTTGGCTGATCCGCGGCTGCAGGCGATCGACCTGCGCTGGGCGAGCCTCGACGAGTCCGAATCGATCTATGCGAAGGTGAGGTCGCGCACCGAACGCACGGCGAGCGACGAGGAGATCGCCGCCGCCGTGGGCGAGCCGCCCGTGGACACGCGCGCGTGGCTCCGCGGAACGCTTGTGCGCCGATGGCCCCAGCAGCTGCGCGCCGTATCGTGGACGCGTGTCACGACGCGCGACGACGCCGACGGCAGGCAGTGGACGCTCGACATGAGCGATCCGCGCGCCTTTACGCAAGAGGCCTGCACCGACGCGCTCGCCGATGCGGACGACGCATGGCAGGCCCTGCGCGCGCTCGGTGGCGCGCCGGTCGACGCCGCGTGCGACGACGGTGGCAGGCGTGCGGTATGATGGCTGGAGCGGCTATGCAAACGTTATACTTATTTCGGTCGTCGTTGCGTCCCGACATCATGGCCGACGCCGTATCGAAGCGATGCCGGCGGGACGCGACGGCCGACGTGAACACGCCGGCGCGCCCCGAGGACGCAACCGACGAGAAACGAGGACGGGCACGATGACGATGGAACTGCGCGACCTGGCGATGCAGGTCGCCCGCATCGCTCAGGACGCCGGCAAACACGCGCTCAGCAACCAGGTGACGCCACGGAGCCTGACCGAGGTGAGCGCGGCGGCACGCGACTATTCGCGCGGGCTCGAACTGGACGGCCGCCTCAGCCAGTTCATCTACAACCGCCTCACCTATGTGGACCCGTTCAACGGCCGCTGGGACGAACGCAGCGACGAATGGCATGCGGGGGACCGCTACTGGTGCATCGGCGGCATCGACGGCGTCATCAACTACACGCGCAACATGGCCGAATGGTCGGTCACCGTCTCGCTGTTCGAATTCAACGAGTTCGGCTCCGCGCAGCCGATCCTCGGCGTCGTGCACGCCCCGGCGCTGCAGCTGACCTACATCGCCGCGCGCCGCAGCGGCGCGATCCGCATGCGCGCGACGCCGCTCGGCGAGAAACGCGAGAAGATCATGCCGTCGACGACGAGCAGCCTCGACGGCTCGGTCATCGGCTTCGGCATGTCGTTCAAATCCGACGAGGCGCGCCACGCGCTCAAGGTCGTCGCCGACATCGCTGGACGCCCCGCCGACATGAAGCGCGTCGGTCCGTCGTCGCTCGACCTGTGCAAGGTCGCCGACGGTACCTACGACGCCTACTTCGAGCCGCATCTGCACAAATGGGACGTCCCGGCGCTCTCCGCCGGTGCCGTCGTGCTGTGGGAGGCGCAGGGCCAGCTGAGCAACTGGCGCGGCGACCTGATTCACTGGCGCAGCGAGAACAACCTCGTTGCGACGAACGGTCTCATCCTCGATGACCTCAAGCCCTACCTCGTCGAGTCCTGGGACAACGCGCAGCCTTCCGACAACGCGCAGTAGCGACGTCGACGACGACGCTGCCGCTACCATCGTCCGCTCTAATGCAGTAGTCTGGCAATCACATATCGATGATTCGCCTACAACGACGACCTGCACCGGAGGAACGACGATGCCACAGGAACAGCGCAACACAGCACACACGCATGACGACCAGACGGCGGCTGCCGACGCGGCGCTCCGCACGCAGGAGACGGGCGCCTACGCCGCGATTGACGACCTCGACGCAATCCTCGACGACATCGAGGAGGTGCTCGAAACTAACGCCGAGGAATACGTCAACGGCTTCGTGCAGAAGGGCGGCCAGTGATGCCGCAGCTGCATGACAGCGGCAACCGCGGCCACGCCGGCGCGTCGACGCATGTCGACGACTTTGCGCGCATCTTTGGCATCGAAACCGAATACGGCGTGAGCGTCACCGGCGCATCGCGCCCGTGCGACGCCGGACAGGTCGCGATGATGATGTTCCAGCCGATCATGCGTCGCGTACGCTCGACGAACACCTACCTGACGAACGGCTCACGGATCTACCTCGACGTCGGCGCGCATCCCGAATACGCGACCGCCGAGGCGCGCACGCCCGGCGACGCGACGCTTGCTGACGCCGCCGGCGAGCGGATCATGCGCGACATGGCGCTCGACGCGCAGCGGCGTCTGCGCGAAACGCACGGCGAGCACGCGACGGTCCACTTGTTCAAGAACAACGCGGACAGCGCCGGCCACTCCTTCGGCTGCCATGAGAACTACCTCGTGCGCCGCGGCGTCGCGCTCACGCAGATCGAAACACAGTTGTTGCCGTTCCTCATCACCCGCCAGATTTTCACCGGCGCCGGCCGCTTCGACGGTGCATACTGGCACGTCACGCAGCGCGCCGCCTTCGTCGACGAGACCGTCTCATCGGCGACGACGCGCTCGCGGCCGATGATCAACACGCGCGACGAGCCGCATGCCGACCCCGAATCCTTCCGCCGCCTGCACGTCATCATCGGCGATTCGAACCGTTCGCAGTGGGCGACGATGATGAAGCTCGCGACGACGCATCTCGTGCTGTGCCTGATGGAATGGGGCGCACGGCATGCGGCACCCACCGGACTCGAATCGATTGCGCTCGCCGACCCGGTCGAGGCGAACCTCGCCGTCGACACCGACGGTGCCCGCGCGACGCTGCGGCTCGCCGACGGCACGACGACGAGCCCGCTCGCGTTGCAGCGGCGCGTGCTCGGCGCGGTGCTGCATTTCGTCGACGCGCGACGCGACGAGGTCGCCGCGTCCCTCGCCGGCGACCCGCTCACGACGCTCGACGACGTGCTCGGCGATTGGGGACGTGGCCTCAACGCGCTCGACGATGGCGACGATGATGGCGATGACGGCGCGGAATCGCTCGCCGACCGTGCCGACTGGGCATGCAAGCGGCGCTTCGCCGCGCGTCTGGCCGCCCGCGGCACCGTCGACCCGATGCGGCTTGCGCAGCTCGACCTCGACTACCACGACATCGCCAATGGCGCGTTGTTCGATTCATTGACGCGGCACGGCATGATGCGCACATTGTGCGACGACGCGCAGATCGAGGCGGCCGTGACGACGCCGCCTGCAGGCACGCGCGCCGTGCTGCGCGGCGCCTTCGTCGACCATGCTGAGGCCGCGCCGGTGACATGGTCGTGCGACTGGACGCAGCTGCGGCTCACCGAACCGGTCAAGGACGAGGTCATGATCCTCGACCCATTCGACGCCGTCGGCGACGAGCGGTATGCACAGCTGCTCGCACTCGTCGATGCCGCCGGGTGATACAGGGGAGGGTGACGCGGCCGTCTGAGTGTATATTCGATGTGCTTGATGGCACAGGAGAACCGATGAGGCCCCGACCAGCGTTGGTCGGGGCCTCATCGGTTCGATGACTCGGTATGGTCAGCCGATCACTCGGTGACGGCCTTCTTCAGCAGGGAGCCGGCCGAGATGCGCACGCCGTAGGTCGCCGGGATCTCGATGGTCTCGCCGGTGCGCGGGTTGCGGCCGGTGCGGGCGGCGCGCTTGACGCGCTCAGCGGAGAACAGACCGGTCAGCTTCAGGCCTTCGCCGGACTTCATGGCCTCGACGAACACATCCTGGAATGCGTTGACGGCGGCCTCAGCCTGAGCCTTGGTCAGGTGGGACTTCTGAGCGATCTTGGTGACGAGATCAGACTTGTTGTATGCCATGTGAGCATCCTTCTTGGTTCAGGGGTTGAGCCCATTGCACGTCTCAACCACATGTTCAGTAATGAATCTTAGCGCATAAATGTGTGGGAAGCGGCGTTTCGCAAGGGTTTTGGGAACTTTTTCGCGTTTGGCGCGCCCATCCGGGCCTCCGAAGGCGTCCTCATCGTCTCCCAGAGGCCTGAAATCAGATCAGATTGTGCTTGTCGAGCCACTTCATCGCGAGCGCGCCGACCGGAATGCGCAGCCAGTAGAAGCCGAGACGGTAGACGAGCGTCGCCGAGATCGCGATTGTCGACGGCACGCCGACGGCCGTGAACGCGACCGATAGCGCGGCCTCGACGGCGCCGAGGCCGCCCGGCGTCGGCACGGCGGATCCGAGCGTGTTCGCGAGCAGGAAGATGAAGGTCGTCTCGATCGGGTTCGTCGAGTATCCGAAGGCCTCGAGCGCCGCCCAGAAGCCGAAGCCAGTGGCCAGATTGAGCAGCAGGCCGCCGGCGGCGCTCACGATGAGCTTCGTCGGCTGCGTCAACGTCTCGAGCAGGCTGCGCGCATACGATTTGACGAGCGGCAGATACTTGTCGGTCACCTTCTTGCGCACCGGCGGAATCGCCATCGCGACCGAGACGATGAGCGCGACGGCGGCGATGACGATGATCAGTGTGTTCGTCGGCACCATGCTCGACAGTGAGTTGCGGCCGGTGAAGATGCCGATGCCGATGAGCAGCAGCACGGTGACGGCGGCCTGCACGGCCCACACGGCGCTCATGATCGCCGTGGCGACGGTGTTGCGGTAGCCGCTTTTGCGCAGGAACTGCAGGTTGACGAAGGCTGGGCCGATGCCGGCGGGCATCGAGACGGCGGTGAAGCCGGCGGCCATTTGCGAGAACAGGATGCCGAGCGGATGACGGCGGTCGGGGTCGATGAAGCCGCCAAGGGAGACGGCTGAGCCGACCCAGGCGAGGAAGCTGAACAGCAGCACGACGAGCGCCATCCAGATGTTCGCGTCGCGCGCCGCCTTAATCATCTCACTCGGGTTCATCTGCGTGATGACGACGACGACGGCGATGACGAGCAGCGCGAGCGCGAAGAACGAACGTGCGCTGAAGCGCGACAGCGTCACCTGTTCGAGCGATTCGGAGACCTCCTCGGGAGCGAGCGCGCCCATCGCCTTGCGCAGATCCTCGAGCAGCGTCTTGTTCCAGCCGGGCAATGTGCGCGTCGACGCCGGCACGGCGGCCTTCTGCACGAAGGGCGTGAGGTTGACGAGCGTGTCGTCGCCCCAGACGCGCCGTGCGACGCGCAGCGTGCGCTCGATGCCGACAAGCGCGGCGAACAGGGCGAGCAGCTGCACCTTGTCGAGCGAGATGTTGGCCGGCGAGCTCGCGTCGTCGCCGTTCTGCCAGCCGGCGATGACCGGCGTGCCATGGCTCGTGCGGGCGAGGACGTCGGTCGTGATGCGCCGGTGTGTGTAGCCGCGCCGGTGCGCGCGCCGCAGATAGGTCATGTATCCGGCGATCGCCTCGTCATCGAGATGGTCGACGTCGGCGGGACGCAGCGCCGAGTCGCGGTCGAGCACGAGGATCGATGATTCCCCGGAATCGACGACGCCGTAGGGGTGCATCGAGGCGAGCCCGAGGTTGCGCAGCCCGAGCAGCATCGCGAAATGGTGGTGCGTCGCGCTGACGGCGGAACGGTCGTGGCGCACGGCGACGCCGCTGAGCCGGATGAGCTGCCACATCTGGTTGAGGTAGCCGGTCACGTGCAGCTGGTTGTCGAGGACGGAGACGACGTAGCGTGCGCCGTCCTTCGTGCGGCACGAGTAGATGCGCGAGTTCTCGACGAGGTCGTCCTCGAGCGACGTGCGCAGGATGCCGTCGTGTGCGCCGTCGGCGTCGCGCAGTCGCAGCTCGGTCGGGTCGAGGCCTATCTGGCGTAGCGCCGAGACGACGTGCAGGCCCCAGGCACCCGAGTTCGGCGTGCCGATCGCGAAGCGGATGACGAGGCCGACGATGCGGCCGATGAGGATCGAGACGATGACGCCGGGGACGGAGTTCCACGAGCTGACGACGAGTAGCAGCGCGCCGATGAACAGCACGTTCCAGCCCCATTTGACGGTCGAATGCATGCGGCGCGGACCCGCCACCGTCAGGAAGGCGCCGATCGACGCGTAGAAATCGGGTAGCAGCGTCGTGCCGGTGTGCGTGCCGGTCGACAGCAGCGAGTTGACGAGGATCGCCGAGCCTTGCGTGGACAGCAGATAGGAGACGCCCCAGACGGCGCCGAAGCCGAGCATGAGCGCGCCGACCGCGCAAGCCGAGCGCAGCCAGTCGCGGTTGATGACGAGCTGGACGAGCACGCTGACGACGGTGAACACGACGATGAGCTGCTGTAGGAACGACGCGGGCACGTCGAGCAGCCATTCGAGGGCGCGCGCCGCCGTGTGCGCGTCGCTTTCGACGCCTTGTGTGATGCCGCGCAGATAGACGGCGAACACGATGATGAGCACGCCGGAGATGAGAGCGGCGGCCGCATGGAGCAGATCGGAGAAGACATGTGCGCGTTTCGGCTCGTTGTCGGCGATGACGACGTCGCCGGCCTGCGGCCCGTCGCCGTCGTGCGGCCGAGCCGCAGGCGTTCCCTGTTCAGATGCTTGCATCGGCGTCCTTTTCCTGTGGGTGGCGGCGGCGGGCGTCGTCCACGCCGGTCGTGCCGCCTTCGAACCCTACCATTCTAGGGGAGCGGCTGCCAAACCCGGCCGGCCGTGGACACGGACATGGACAGGGGATGCACGGATGGGCGTGGGCGAATGGGCGCCGGCGAACAACGGACCGCCGTCCGGACGCCGTACGGATCATCGATGATCCGCGGGCGACCGGACGGCGGTCCGTTGTTCCGCAGTTGCAGGCGGCGATGGTCAGCGGTCGTAGTCAACGAGCTTCGAGGCGGCGCCCACGTAGGTCGCCGGCGTCAGCGCCTTGAGGCGCGCTGTACTCGCCTCGTCGAAGGCGAGCGAGTCGATGAAGGCCTCGACGTCCTGCTGGCCGATCTCATGGCCGCGCATCAGCTCCTTGACCTTCTCGTAGGGCTTCTCCATGCCGGGCAGGCCCGCGAGCTCGCAGGCGCGCATCGCCGTCTGGATCGGCTCGCCAAGCACCTCCCAGTTCTCGTCGAGCTCGCACGCGATGACGGTCTCGTTCGGATGGATCGATTTGAGGCCGCCGAGCAGGTTGTTCAGCGCGAGCACCGAATAGCCGATCGCCGAGCCGATGTTGCGCTGCGTCGTCGAATCGGTCAGGTCGCGCTGCCAACGGGATTCGACGAGCGTCGCCGAAAGCGTGTCGAGCAGCGAGCATGAGATCTCGAAGTTCGCCTCGGCGTTCTCGAAGCGGATCGGATTGATCTTGTGCGGCATCGTCGACGATCCGGTCGCGCCCTTGACCGGCACCTGCGCGAATACGCCGCGCGAGATGTACATCCACACGTCGACGCACAGGTTGTGCATGATGCGGTTCGCATGGCTCATCGTGCCGTAGAGCTCCGCCTGCCAGTCGTGCGATTCGATCTGCGTCGTCAGCGGGTTCCATGTCAGGCCCATGCGGTCCTCGACGAAAACGCGCGAGACGTCGATCCAGTCAACGTCCGGGATTGCGGCCAGATGCGCGCCGAAGGTGCCGGTCGCGCCGTTGATCTTGCCGAGGTACTGCTGCGCGCGCACATGGTTGATCTGACGGTTGAGGCGGTAGACGTAGACGGCGAGTTCCTTGCCGAGCGTCGTCGGCGTGGCCGGCTGGCCGTGCGTCAGCGACAGCAGCGGCAGGTCCCTGAAACGCTCCGCCTGCTCGGCGAGCAGGTCGACGATCGCGTCGATGCCCGGCAGCCAGACGCGTTCGACGGCGTTCTTGACGCAGCGCGCCGTCGACAGGTTGTTGATGTCCTCCGACGTGCAGGCGAAGTGCACGAGCGTCTTGAGTCCCGTCAGCTGCGTCGGGTGGCCGAGGACGTCGGCCGCCTTGTCGAGCTGGTCGTCGATGTAGTATTCGACGGCCTTGACGTCATGGTGCGTGACGGCCTCGTGCGCCGCATGCTGGCGGATGCCCTCGGCGCCGAACTCCTCCGGGATCGCGCGCAGGAAGGCCTGCTCCTGCTCGGTCAGCGGCTCGACGCCGGGGACGATCGGCTTCCAGCCGTTGCCGGCGTAGCCGTTGGCGAGCATGATCATCCACTCGACCTCGACGCGCATGCGCTCGCGGTTGAGGGCGGGCTCGCTGAGATATTCGACGAGCTCGGCGGTCTGGGCATGGTAACGGCCATCAAGCGGCGTGAGCGCGATGGCGGGGGTGATGTCGGTAAGCTTCATGTCCTTCACTCTACGCAGAACCGTGAACGCGGCGGCCCCGGCGTCCCATCCATGAGACGCCGGGGTGTGGCGCTCACTTGTCTGCGTCGTCGCCGATGCGGCCGCGCCAGTACGTCGTGCCCTGATACTCGCCCGCGATCGTTCCGCGCAGATGCGCGTCGTGCCGTTCGAGCGCCGGCGAGCCGAGCTGCGCGGCGCTCGCGTACGCGGCCTCGTGGAAGGCGAGGTCGTGCGTCATCCGCAGCGGCCCGTCGGGAATGTCGACCGGACTCGAGACGAGCGGACGGTCGTCGTCGGCCTCGCTCAGCGAGCCGCGCACCGTCAGCCAGCGCTCGTGCTCCGGGTTCGCGGCGCCGTCGAGCGCGGCGACGAGCTCGTCGTCCATCTCGATGCTCGTCACCCACACGTCCTCGCCGATCGGATGGTTCGCGATCGGCGAGCCGGCGGTTACGATGTGCTCGATGGCGAACTCGTCGACGTAGTCGCTCGCGAGCGTCGCCGCGACGATGCCGCCTTGCGAATGCCCGATGAGCGCGACCGGCTCGCCGACGTCGATGCCGGCGAGCCGCATCGCCTCGGCGACGAAGCGCGCGCTGTCCGCCCGCGCCCGTCGGGCCGCGTTGTCGCCCATGAGTTCGACGTTCTGCTCCCACCCGAACGGCGAATCCGGCTGCCCGTCGGTGCCGGGGATCGTCACGAGCCACGCGTTCGTGCCGTCTGCACGCGCATAGCGTGAGATCGCGATCGTCGCATAGGACAGCCCCGTGCGTGCACCGTCGCCGTTCGCCGCCCCGAGCCGGCGCAGGTCGTGCAGCGCCCCGGCCGTGCCGTCTACGTAGCCGACCGGCCGTTCGCCGGCGTTCGGCGACGTCCGCGTCACGATGAGACGATCGCCTTGCAGACGGTCGTTGATCGGCGCGCTGAGCGCCGCGATCCGTCCGGCCGCGCCGGCGACATGCCGACCGTCATCGCCAATCGCGGCCAGGCCGCCCATCTCATTCAACGCGTTGAGCCGCGTACTGATGCCGGCCATCAGCCCCTCCTGCATCCACGCGGTGGCGTGCGAGGCGTGCGCGACGCCGAAGGAGCCTTCCGTGGCCTTCCCGTACGCCGCCCCGCCCAGACCCGTGCCGACGGCGACGGCCGTCATCGCCAACGGATTGATCGTCGTCAGCATCTGCACGACCTTCGAGGTCATCCGTCGGTTGTCCGATTCGGCCGCGTTGTACAGGCCGTGGGCGCGCGCGACGAGGTCGGCGAGGCGTCCGCATTCGTCGCCGATGCGGCGCAGCATCGCGCCGACGTCGTTACAGGCGTCGACGGCGCGCGTGATGCGATGCGTCAGCGCGGCCGACATGGCGCCGCTTGTACCGGCCGCGTCGATCGCGGGCTGCCTGGCGAGCATGTCCATCTGCCGCGTCGACAACGCGAAGGCCGTGCGCGTCCATGCGGCGGCACAGGCCTTCAGCGCCGTCTGCGTCGCGTCGAGCCGCGCCCACGCCTCGAGGTAGGCACCGTCGTCGGCGACGCCGAAGGAGCCACCGTGCACCGAGGAGGTCACTTGCCTGGTCATCATGCACCCGCCGTTCCCAGCAGCATCGCCGGCGCGAGCCCGGCCTGCGCACGCACGATGCGCGCCTGCGTGCCGGCTGAGCGGATGCGCTCGCGGTAGAGTTCGGCGGCCGTGCCGTGCCATCCGTCGATCCGTGCGGCGCCGAGCGCGCCGACGGCCTCGTCGATTGTCGTCGCGCATTCGTCCGCCATGCGTCGCATGAGCTGATGGCAGTCGGCCATGACGGCCTCGAGCATCGCCGTGCCGTCGTCGCGCAGCAGCGGCGCCATCGTCGTCGGCGGCATGAGCGCCGAAGCGCCGTCCAGTGGTCGTATCGGCCGGCGTCCGTGCATCGGTTCGGCCGTTCGCGTCATGTCGTATGTCGTGTCCATGCCTCCATTGGACGCCGACGACGTCCGCCGTGTCCAGCCGAGCGGACCATTGTGACCGGAAGGCAGGCTCAGCCCCGAAATGTGGACGACACGACGTGTGGATAACATCCGCCTGTGTCCACACAGGATGTAGACAGGCCCTGCCGCGTCCACAATTTGCGGATGCGGCAGGGCCTGTGATTGATATGATTGATGCGATTTGATAGGCAGACGGAGGAGAGGGCGTCAACGGCGCCGCTCACCAGGGTTTGGCGTCCTGGCTGCCGGCGGTGCCTCCCTGCTGCGTGCGCTTGCCGTCCTGCGTCGACGTGGACGCGTCGCCCTCGGTCGGCTCGTTGTTCTTGAGCAGTTCCTCGAGCTTGCGCTGCTCCTGCTCGTCGAGCGCCGGGTCGGCGCCGCGCTCAGCGTTCTGGGTCGTTGTGCCGCCGGCGTCCTGCGACTGCTTGTCGCGCTCCTGCTGCGCGAGGCTCTCCTCGAGGCGTCCGGTCAGCGTCTTGGAGGTGCGCGCGTTGCGCTCGACGTTCGAGACGAGTTCGGGCAGCAGCGTCGCCTTCGCGTCCAGCAGCGCGTCGTAGCGGGCGTCGGTCTGCCGCTGCTGCGCGAGTAGCCGCTTGAAGTCGGCGTCGGGTTTGGCCGCCTCGTCGATCGTGCGCGTCAGCGTCGCCGTGGCGTCGATGTTCTCGGCGGTGGCGTGGACGTTCCACAACGACCAGACGGCGACGACGACGGCCGCGACGGCGACGACGAGCAGCACGATGCGCGCGGCGAGCGGCAGACGCCGCGGCCGTCGTGTCGACTTGGACGTCGCGTTGTTGGATGATGCCTTGCTCATTGCAGCAGCCTCCTCGACTGGCCGAACCATGCGCCGGCCTCCCACGCCATGACGGCGAGCAGCACGAGCACGACCGGCCAGACGACCGGCGTGACACGCACGCGTTCCTTGTCCGTCGTCGTCGCGCGCCACTGGCGCGACTCCTTCGTGATCGCAGACGAGGCGACGGTGCCGCCGTCCGTCGTGAACAGCGCGGAGCCGCTCAGTTCGTCGGCGATTGACTCGATCTGCCGCCTGTCCATGATCGAGACGCCCGGCTGTCCGGTCGACGGGTCGACGATCCATCCGCCTTCCTCGCCGTCGGCGGCCGGACGTGGCACCTTGCCGCCCGCCTCGGTGCCGACTCCGATGACACAGGCGTCGTCGAGGTAGCGGCGCAGCGACGAGAACGTGCGCCGCGACGTCGGGATCGTCTGCTCGCCGTCGGTGATCAGATACAGCACGATGCGGTCGTCGGGATGCGCGTCGCGGATCGACTTGAGCGTCAGCAGCAGCTGGTCGATCGCCGCGTCCGCCGACGATCCCGATGACGCGGTCGTCGCCTCGGTGTGCAGCGAGGACGCCCAATGGTCAATCGCCGCCGCGTCCGGCGTCAGCGGCACGTCGAGCGTGGCTGCCGAGCCGAAGCTGAGCGCCGCGAAGCTCGAGTTCGCGTAGCTCGCCGTGATGTCGTCGATCGCGGCCTTCGTCGCGTCGAGACGGCTGATGCCGCGCCGCTCGCCGTAGGTCGCGTCGGTCACGCCCATCGAGCCGGTGACGTCGGTCGCGATGACGACGTCGGTCGCGTTGACGGCGCGGCTCGTCGTCGTCGTCGCGATGCTCGGCGTCAGCGCGAGCACGGCGAGCAGCACGCAGATCACGACGCGCCTGATGCACATGCCAATCGTCTCGTCGCCCGGACGGCGCGCATGCAGCACAATGACGCCGACGGCGAGCGCGGCGAGCGCGGCCGCGAGGATCGACGCGGCGATCCAGCCGAGCGCGGGTGCGAAGGTGAATCCGTTCATCGTGCCAACCTCCATGCCACAAGCAGCCATGCGCCGGCGAGCACGGCGAGCGCGAGCGTCCACCAGCCCGGCGCGTCCGTCCATGCGGCGCGGCCGGCCTCCTCGACGTCCTTCGTGCGCCGCGCGTCGATCGAACGCACGAGCGCGTCGACCGAATCGCCGTTCGACTGCGTGAGGAAGACGCCGCCATGCTGTTCGATGAGCGTGCGCATCCGTGTCGTCGCCTCGTCGCCCTCGATTTGCGCAGGGCCGGAGAACAGGCCGTCGACGGCGATGTGCGCCTTCGACGTCATCGTGAGCGCCTCGTCGAGCGTGTAGGTGGGCGTGCCGGAGACGACGTTGTCGGTCGCCAGCACGATCGACGCGTCACGGCTCATGTCCGACGACGACTTGCCGTAGGAGAAGCCGGGCAGCATCGCCGCGCAGCTGACGAGGCCGTCGCCGATCAGGCTCGTCGCGTTCTTGCGGTTCTGCGTGCCGGCGAGCCAGTCGGAGACCTGCTGGTACTGCCTGTCGCTCATGCCGTCGATGTCGTCCTGCGACTCGACGCCCTTGAGCAGCGTGCTCGCCTCGTCGAGCTGGCGGCTGACCATCGCATAGTCGTCGGTGAGCGGGAACACAGTGCGTGACGTCGAATTGAAGATGCTCATGCCGATGCGTTCGCCGCGGAAACGCGTGACGAGCGAACGGTACGTGTCAATCACCTGACGGTCGTAGGGCAGCGCCGAGCCGGAGACGTCGAGGCACAGCACGATGTCGCGCGTCGCGCTGCGTTCGGCCTGCTCGTCCACCTGCGCCGGGCGCGCCGCGAACACGCAGGCGAGCATGAGCGCGAACGCGATGAGCGCGCCGGCCGCATGGTTGAGCCGGCGCCACAGGCGCAGCATGCGCGAGCCGCGTTCGGTGCCCAGACCGTCGTCGACGTCCCAGGCCACGGCGTCGGCCGGGTCGGCGCCGCCGCGCGCGTTGAGCCAGAAGGCGAGCGCGCCGATCGCGCACGCCGCGGCGAAGGCGATCGGGATCGCCCAGGGCCATTGCCAGTGCAGCATCGTCAGCGCCACCTTTCCACAAGATCGGACACCCAGCCGGCGGCCGTCGCCACCGACGCCTCACGCACGCTCGGATGGTCGTCGTCGGCGAATTCGGGAGGGTAGAGGGCGGCGATCGTCATGCGCAGCGCGTCCCAGTTGCCGGCGTCGCCGCCGCGCGGCTCGCGTTCGAGGTCATGCAGCGTGCGCGTGGCGAGCGGACGGCCCGAACGCGCCGACGCGAAGGCGCGCGCGATCGCGGCGAGGCGCGCATAGGCCTCGTCGGCCGTGGTCGCTTGTGCGTCGTAGTCGCGCACAACGGCGTCGATGCGCGCCAGCCACGCGCGCGTGTCGGAACCGTCGGCGTGCGCGCCGGTCTCGCGTCGTTTCGCGGACGCGCGGCGCGGCAGGAACGCGATCGCGACGCAGACGATCGCGACGGCGATCGCGACGCCGGCGCAGATCCACAGTTGCGGCGCGAGATCCGGGGCCGCGACCGGGCGCAGGTCGTCGGATTGGACGGCCAGCAGCAGCGTCGTCGGAACGGACGGGCTCATGTGGACACCTCCCTGTCGGCGCGATCGGTGCGCAGATGCGAGCGCGCGCCGGGCGTGCCCAGACGGCTCAGCGAGATCAGACGGACGAAATCATGGAACATCGCCTCGCTCGAATCGGCGTGGATGAGCCGCGCGCCGGAGCGCGACAGCTCCTGGCGCAGCGCCGAGACACGGTACGCGCGGTGCGTGGCGACCTCGTCGGCGAGCGCGCGACATGTCAGGAACGCCGGGACGCGCCGCCCGTTCGCGCCGTTTCTGACGCGAACGCCGCGCCGGCCGGGCACGGGCTCGGCGGCGAAGGGGTTGACGGTGGCGACATCGATGAGGACGAAGGGGTGCGTCTGCGCGATGCGACGGATGCGGCGCAGCTCGTCGTCGCCGACGGTGGCGTCGGACGTCGCCAGCACGACGAGCGCGTGGCGGTCGCGCAGACGGATCGCGTAGTCGAGCAGCGCGCCGAGGTTGCGCGGCTGCGTCCAGCGGCGGTCGATCGCTTCGTCGATCCTGCGTTCGAACTGCGCGAAGCCGCCGTGGAACGGCACGCGCGTGATGCGCGACGCGTCGCCCAGCACAAGGGAGACGTCGTCGCTGCGGCGCAGCGTCAGCGCCGCGAACATGCACAGCGCGTTCGCGGCGACGGCGTACGCGCGTTCGTCGGACGGGCACGTGGCCGTCATCTCGCGGCCGCCGTCCAGCAGCAGATGGACGCGGCTGGACGAGCGGCGCTCGCGTTGGACGACCATCGTGCGTCCGGAGCGTGCGCTGATCTTCCAGTCGATCTGACGCGCCTCGTCGCCGATCTCATAGGCGCGCACGTCGAGCAGGTCGTCGGTGCCGCCGCGCCGGGGCGAGCGGTGTTCGCCTTCGAGCACGCCGAGCGCGCGCGCGACGGTCGGCAGCGACATCGACGTGCCCAGGGCCTCGATGCGCCGGCGCACCGGGTCTTCGTGTCGGCGGGCGTCGATCATGGAACCGGGACCGCCCTGACGATCTGGTCGACGACCTGATCGGCGTCGACGCCGTCGGCGAGCGCCTCGAAGGTCAGCAGGATGCGGTGGCGCAGCACTTCGTGGGCGAAGCGTTTGAGGTCCTCGGGGATCACGTAGTCGCGGCCGGCCATCAGCGCCGAGGCCTGACCGATGCGCACGAGCGCGATCGAGGCGCGCGGCGAGGCGCCGAGGCGCACGAGCGACGAGAGTCCCTGGACCGGCTTCGGGCCGCCGCCGCGGGACGTGTCGGCGATGTCGACCGCGTATTTCATGATCGGGTCCGCGACGTGGACATGGCGCGCGGCGGTGCGCAGGAACTCGACGTCGGCGATCGAGACGACGTCCGGCGTCACGGCCGTCGGGTCGAGCGTGTCGGAGCCGCGGCGCGTGAGCATCGTGAGCATCGCGACCTCCTGCTCGGGCGTCGGATAGGTCATGACGGCCTTCATCATGAAGCGGTCCATCTGCGCCTCGGGCAGGTTGAAGGTGCCCTCCTCCTCGATCGGGTTCTGCGTGGCGATGACCATGAACGGCTTGGGCAGCGGGATGCGCTGGCCGCCGATCGTCGTGGCGCCCTCGGCCATCGCCTCGAGCATCGCCGACTGCGTCTTCGCGTTCGAACGGTTGATCTCGTCGAGGAGCACGAAGTTCGCGTGGATCGGGCCGATCTGCGTCGAGAAGCGCTGCGTTGAGAAGTCAAAGACCTGCGTGCCGACGAGGTCGGAGGGCATCAGGTCGGGCGTGCACTGCACGCGTTTGAAGGTGCCGGACACCGAGGTAGCGAGCGTCTGGGCGGCCGTCGTCTTCGCCAGTCCCGGCACTGATTCGATGAGGATGTGGCCTCCGGCGACGAGCGTCGTGATCAGCGATTCGCGCAGGTTGTCCTGACCGACGAGCGTGCCTGTGAAACGGTTGCGGATCCGGGCGACGAGCTGCTGCGCACGGGCCGCGTCCTGTGCGGACAGCGCCGGGGGTTTGGGTGCCGCCGGAGGGGCGGCTGGTGGCGTCTGTGGTTGCTGTTGGAACAAGGCCATGGCATGCACTCTTCTGTAGTACGGATAGATTCGAGAGCACATTGTACTTGTCATGCTTGAGCGCGGGCTGCGCTCGGCGTAACCGGGGCGGTTCGCTCAAGGCCCGGTCTGATGCCCCGCCCCGTTTACAGCGACCAGTCGACGGGGGAGGCGCCCATTGCCTCGAGCGCCGCGTTGGCGCGCGAGAACGGGCGTGAGCCGAAGAAGCCGCGCGAGGCGGACAGCGGGCTCGGATGCGCCGAGGCGATGATGAAGGCGTTCGTCAGCAGCGGCGCGAGCGTCTGCGCGTTGCGGCCCCACAGGATCGCGACGAGGGGCAGTGGCCGGCCCTGATCATCGACGCGGCCGTTGAGCGCCCTGACGGCCGCGTCGGTGACCGGCCGCCAGCCCTTGTCCTGATGGCTGTTCGGATGGTGCGCCTCGACGGTCAGGCTCCTGTTGAGCAGCATGACGCCCCGTCGCGTCCACGGGCTCAGGTCGCCGTTGCGCGGCGGCGGCACATGCAGGTCGTCCTGCAGTTCCTTATATATGTTGATCAGGCTCTTGGGCAGCGGACGCACGTCGGGCGCCACCGAGAAGCTCAGGCCGACCGGGTATCCAGGCGTCGGATACGGGTCCTGCCCGACGATGAGCACCTTGACCGCGTCGAAGGACGGTTCGCGGAACGCGCGCAGGATGTTGTGCGCGGCCGGCAGGATCTGCTTGCCTTCGGCGGCCTGCTCGTGCAGGAAGTCGCCCATGTGGTGGATCTGCTCTTCGACGGGGGCGAGGGCGAGCGCCCATTGCGGGTCGATCGATTCGTTCAGTGGTCTGCATGGTCTGCTCATGGTTCCAAGGCTACCGCGCGGCGCGGGCCGGCGGCGTTGCGGCGTGCCCAGTGCCTTCGTTATAGTGAGTTGCGGGAACGTCGTGCGCGCGCCTTGACGGCCGCGCCGGCCGCGCACACGCTCGTAAGACACGGAAGGACCATTATGGCTCGCAAGGACAGCGAAGGTTACGACTCCTACCCGAAGGACGCCTACGATGACCCGCCGCAGGGACCGGTCGGCGTGCACCGGGGCGCACGCTCCCTGGGTGTCAGGCTCACGCCGTTCGTCATCGTCATCATCGCCGCGGTCGCCGCCGGCGTGCTGTTCTGGAGCATCTTCTCCGGCGAGGCGGCGAACCTGCTGCGCGGACGCGTCTCGTCGTCGTCGATCTCAAGCGCGCAGGTCGCGCAGACGACGACGGCCGCCGCGCCGTCCGAGTCGTCGAGCGAATCGGCGTCGGCAAGCGAGTCGGCATCGCCCGCCGGATCGACGTCGCCCTCCGAGTCGGCGTCGCCGTCCGAATCCTCCGAGGCGCCGACGCCCGAGGAGTCGCAGCAGGTCAACAAGGCGGCGGCGATTAGCGTCGTCAACGGAACGACGCGGGAGGGCTACGCGTCCACCGAGGCGCAGAAGCTCGTCGCCGACGGATACCCGAACGCCACGCCGATGAATCCGGGCGATATGGCGTTGCCGGGGCAGACGGTCGTGTGGTACCAGAACGACGCCGATCTGGCCACGGCGCAGGCAGTCGCCTCCACGCTCGGCATCGCCACCATCGAGCAGGCGCCCGGCATCGGCGCGCCGATCGTCATCGTGCTCATGCAGTGAGCATCCTGTGGCCCCATCGCTTCGCGGGTTCGCGTGTCTCAAAGGCGCGCGGACCCGCTTTTCTTTCGTTGCGGGGGCTCTCCGGGCGTCCATATGCGGCGCGCGGGTCGCGTCGTGGGGCATATGGGTGGCTACACTGGAATCGCGATCGCGGTCTGGCTCCCGATGATTGGGGACGTTTTAGGTCACGGGTCCTGCCGGTCGTGGTCATTTATGGTTTGGCTAAAGAAAGAATTAGGGAAAATGACACAGGGAACCGTCAAGTTCTTCAGTGCGGGCAAGGGATATGGTTTCATCACGACGGCGGAGGGAGGCGACGACGTCTTCGTCCACTATTCGGCGATTCAGTCGGATGGCTTCCGCACGCTGCGCGAAGGCGACGCCGTCGAGTTCGAACTGGAGGACACACCGAAGGGGCTTCGTGCGACGAAGGTATCGGTGATTCAGCGGTAGCGTCTCGCCGCAAGCCTCGTCCAAGGCCGGACCGCGACCCGCATGCGACTACCAGCGGGAAGGGTCCGGCCTTGTCGTATCCGCCGACGTCCGCCGCACGCGACGGCCGTGCGTGGTCGGATGGGAGCAGGGCTATTCTTGCCCACAGCGCAATGTGCAGCATGTCGGGTTGGCACTCAAGCGGTGAGAGTGCTAATCTGCCATGTAGCACTCGGGCGATGGGAGTGATCGCTGAAAGCTGACGGTCGGCGGCCGCTCCGATGTTCCGGGTGATGTCGTAATGACGTATCTATCCCATAGCGGAGGAACATATGGCAAAGATCATTGAATATGATGAGGAAGCGCGCCAGGGCATGCTGGCCGGTCTCGACAAGCTCGCGGACACCGTCAAGGTGACGCTGGGACCGAAGGGCCGCAACGTCGTGCTCGACAAGACCTACGGTGCGCCGACCATCACCAACGACGGCGTCTCCATCGCCAAGGAGATCGACCTCGAGGATCCGTTCGAGCGCATCGGCGCCGAGCTCGTCAAGGAAGTCGCGAAGAAGACCGATGACGTCGCAGGTGACGGCACGACGACCGCGACCGTGCTCGCCCAGTCGCTCGTGCATGAGGGCCTGAAGAACGTCGTCGCCGGCTCGAACCCGATCGCGCTGCGCCGCGGCATCGAGAAGGCCTCGGACGCCATCGTCAAGGAACTCGTCGCATCCGCCAAGCCGGTCGAGACGAAGGAGCAGATCGCTGCGACCGCGACGATCTCCGCCGCCGATCCCGAGGTCGGCGAGAAGATCGCCGAGGCGCTCGACAAGGTCGGCCAGGATGGCGTCGTGACCGTCGAGGACAACAACCGCTTCGGCCTCGACCTCGAGTTCACCGAGGGCATGCGCTTCGACAAGGGCTACATCTCTCCGTACTTCGTCACCAACGCCGAGGACCAGACCGCGGTCCTCGACGATCCGTACATCCTGCTCACGTCGAACAAGGTCTCCTCGCAGCAGGACGTCGTCCACATCGCTGAGCTCGTCATGAAGACCGGCAAGCCGCTGCTCATCGTGGCCGAGGACGTCGACGGCGAGGCGCTGCCGACCCTCATCCTCAACAACATCCGCGGCACCTTCAAGTCCTGCGCCGTCAAGGCACCGGGCTTCGGCGACCGCCGCAAGGCGATGCTGCAGGACATGGCCATCCTCACCGGCGGCCAGGTCGTCTCCGAGGAGATCGGCCTCAAGCTCGACTCGATCGACCTGTCCGTCTTCGGCACCGCGAAGAAGGTCATCGTCTCCAAGGACGAGACGACGATCGTCTCCGGCGGCGGCTCGAAGGAGGATGTCGAGGCTCGCGTCGCGCAGATCCGCGCCGAGATCGAGAACACCGACTCAGACTACGACCGTGAGAAGCTTCAGGAGCGTCTTGCCAAGCTCGCCGGCGGCGTCGCCGTCATCAAGGTGGGCGCCGCGACCGAGGTCGAGGCCAAGGAACGCAAGCATCGCATCGAGGACGCCGTGCGCAACGCGAAGGCCGCCATCGAAGAGGGCCTTGTGCCCGGCGGCGGCGTCGCGCTCGTGCAGGCCGCGGCGAAGGCCGAGAAGGACGTCAAGCTCGACGGCGACGAGGCCACCGGTGCCGCGATCGTCTTCAGCGGCGTCGAGGCCCCGCTCAAGCAGATCGCCGACAACGCCGGCCTGTCCGGCGACGTCGTGCTCGACAAGGTGCTGTCGCTGCCCGAGGGCGAAGGCTTCAACGCCGCGACCGACACCTACGAGAACCTGATGGCCGCCGGCGTCACCGACCCGGTCAAGGTCACCCGTTCCGCGCTGCAGAACGCCGCGTCGATCGCCGGCCTGTTCCTGACGACCGAGGCCGTCGTCGCGAACAAGCCGGAACCGGCTCCGGCCGCCGGCGCTGGCCAGGACATGGGCTACTGATCGATGCCTATGACACACCACCGCATGGCATGCCACTGACGGCGACGGATGCCGCCGTCTGACGGCTGTCTGATGAAGAGAGGTCCCGGTTTCCCGAGGGGGAAGCCGGGACCTCTCTCATGCGGACGTCGTCCGGACGTGCGTGGTCCGGCCGATCCGGGACGCGGCTGCCCGCGCCGTGTCAGCCGGCGGAGAAGAGCCGCGCCGCCGCATGCTCGGCGTCCGCGTACACCGTCGACGCCTGCGTGAGCGCCTGCTGGATCGCCTCGAGCGAGCGTTCCATCTGCTGCTGCGCGGCGCGCCATTGCGCGGCGAGCGCCGTGAACTGCGTCGCCGCGGCACCATGCCAGCAGTCCTGCAGCGCGTTGAGGTTCGCGTACATGCCGCCGACCGCCTGCCTGATCTGGGCGACCGACGAGCACACGGCGGCGCCCGACGCCTGGATGCGTTCCGAATCCACCTGATACTGGGGCATCTGCCTGTTCCTTTCTTCCGTTGTCTTGATGACCTGTTCCGCCGAGACGGAACGCCGGAGGGCATGTGACCGCCGACCGGTACTGTGGACTGTATGACAATGCGAATCGAGAACCAAGGCGCAACGACCCATGTGTACGGACGGTACCGTCGTCCACATTTCTCCCGCGGCGTGACGGCGCAGCTCGCACGCCGCTGCGCGGCCGTCGTGCTCGCCTTCGTCCTCGCCGTCACAGCCGGGGCGTCGCTCATGGCGCCGACCGCGTCCGCCGACGAGGCGACGCCGTCGCCGACGACGTCACAGTTGATGTCGCCGTCGACATCGCCGACCGATGAGACGACTGTCGATCCCAACAGCAGCTACATCCTCGACACGCAGAACCTGCTCGGCAATGACATCGCGAAGGTCTCCGACGCGATCACGCGCACACGCGAACGCACCGGTGTGCAGGTGCGCCTCATCTACGTCGACTCGTTCAACTCGACCGATTCGCCCGACGACTGGGCGCGCCAGACGCTGCGCTCGCTCGATCCGGCGCCGAACACCGTGCTGCTCGCCGTCGCGACGAACGACGGCAACCTCGCCGTCGTCGTCTCGCCCGGCTCGGACGAATGGCTCAGCAGCCAGAAGAGCGTCGACGCGCTCTCCGAGGCCGCCTCGGCGCCGCTCACCGGCGTCAAGGCCGGCGAAAGCCCCGACTGGGCGCGTTCGGCGATCGACATGATGGACGTCATCATCAAAGAGAAGGACACGTCGACGTCGAGTTCGGTGACGATGGTCGGCATCGCCGTCCTCATCGGTGTCGTCGCGCTCGCAGCCGTCGTCGTCGGCGTCGTCATCGTCGTGCGCCGCCGACGCGAGGTCGACGACGCCAAGGACGTCTCCGGCGAGGAGGAAGCGGTGCACGACGACGATGCGGACGCCGCCAAGACCGCCGACGATACGGCCGCCAAGAACACCGACGCCGCCGCCGGCGCTGCCGCATCGCCCGCCGCGTCCGCCGACGACGCCCCTACCAACGACACATCCGCCGCCGCAGCCGCCGCCCAGGTGGACGACCCGCATGCGAAATACAAGGGCTGAGTCGTCGCCGGCGCGCACGGATGCGACGAAACGGAACTCACAGCGGACATTCAGGAAACCTTCAGTCGGCGAGGTCATCATGAACGGTATGAACGCGAGCAAAGGTACTGAAGCAAAGATCGTCGTCGTCGACGACGAACCGTCCATCCGCGAACTCCTCGTCGCCTCGCTGCACTTCGCCGGCTACGAGGTTGAGACCGCTGCCTCGGGATCCGAGGCGATCGAGGTCATCGAACGCACGAAGCCGGATCTGGTCATCCTCGATGTTATGCTGCCGGACATCGACGGCTTCACCGTCACGCGCCGCATCCGCCAGGAAGGCATCGACGCGCCGGTCCTCTTCCTGACCGCGCGCGACGACACGCAGGACAAGGTCATGGGACTGACCGTCGGCGGCGACGACTATGTGACCAAGCCGTTCAGCCTCGAGGAGGTCGTCGCGCGCATTCGCGCGATCCTGCGCCGCACGCGCGAACACGTCGAGGACGACCCGATCATCCGCGTCGGCGACCTCGAGATCAACGAGGATTCGCACGACGTGACGCGCGCCGGCCAGCAGATCGAGCTGAGCCCGACCGAATACAAGCTGCTGCGCTACCTGATGGACAACGAGGGACGTGTGCTGTCGAAGGCGCAGATCCTCGACCATGTCTGGCAGTACGACTGGGGCGGCGACGCGGCGATCGTCGAATCGTACATCTCCTATCTGCGCAAGAAGGTCGACGACCTCGAGGTGACCGACGAGGACGGCACGAAGCACAAGGTGCAGCCGCTCATCGAGACCAAGCGCGGCATCGGCTACATGATCAGGGTTCCACGCAGCTGAGCGCGGCGACGGCAGGCAATCAGGGGAGGCACAGACGATGGGCAAGACCGGCACGGGCACGTCCTCGCGCGGCGAGGACGGCCCATTGGCGCATGTCTCGTTGAGTGCGAAGCTCGTCGCGTCGATCATCGTGCTGCTGTCGGTGGGCACTGTGTGCATCTCGCTGGCGATCACGCAGCTCGTGAGCAACTACATGATGCAGCGCACCGACAGCCAGCTGCTGCAGCAGGCGGAGCTCGTCTTCAAGAACACGGTGCTGCTCAACGACAAGGCGAACGCGTCGAACCCGATGATCAGCTACTACGTGCAGGCCTACGACGCGACCTCGCACACGTCGACGGTGCTGCTGCAGCCAGTGTACAAGGACGGCGTCGTCTCGCGCCCGCGGTTGCCCGAGAACGGCGACCTCGCCGGCCACGAACTCGCCAAGCCCTATACGACGCCGGCGATCGTCGACACGTCGAACGCGACGCGCACGCCCGACCATTCGACGATGACGATGGCCGAATATCCGTGGCGCGTCGTCGCGCTGCGCTGGATCAGCGAGGACGCGAACGGCATCCAGCATGACCGCGGCATCATCTACATCGGTCTGTCGCTCGGCAACCAGATCGACATGATCGACAATCTGACGAAGTTCTGCGTCATGGTGAGCATCGCCGTCGTCATGCTCGGCGGTGTCGTCAGTGCGCTGCTCGTGCAACGCACGCTCGAACCGCTCAAACGCATCGAGAAGACGGCCGCGAAGATCGCCAACGGCGACCTCTCGCAGCGCATCCCCTCGGCGCCGGAGGGCACTGAGATCGGCTCGCTGGCGCGTTCGCTCAACCTCATGCTCGCGCAGATCGAACGCAGCTTCCGCCAGCAGCAGGCGACGACCGACAAGATGAAACGATTCGTCTCCGACGCGAGCCACGAGCTGCGCACGCCGCTTGCCGCGATCCACGGCTACGCGGAGCTGTACAAGATGCAGCGCGGCGCCGGCGACCCGGCGGACGCGCTCGCACGCGCCGACGATTCGATCGACCATATCGAGGCGTCGAGCGCGCGCATGACGGTGCTCGTCGAGGATCTGCTGTCGCTTGCCAGGCTTGACGAAGGCCGCGGCATCTCGATCACGCAGCGCGTCGACCTCGGTGTCGTGCTCGCGGATTCGGCGAGCGACCTGCACGCGCTCGACCCGGAACGCCGGATCCGCACCGGCGTCGTCGGCCTCAATCTCAACGATCCCGCGCATCCGCGGCTGGCGATGACCGACGGGCCGCTGCCGAAGGTCACGATCATCGCCGACGGCGCACGGCTGCAGCAGGTCGTCACGAACATCGTCGGCAACATCCACCGCTACACGCCGCAGGATTCGCCGGTCGAACTCTCGCTCGGCGTCATCGGCGTGTCGATGGACGCGGAAGAACTGACGCAGCTGCCGCCCGATGACGAATCGATGGTGCGGGTGTTGCGCGCGGCCGCCGAATATGCGACGACGAACCGCGGCATGATGGTCGCCGTCGCGCGCTTCGCCGACCACGGCCCGGGTGTGCCCGCCGAGGCACGTCCGAGAATCTTCGAACGGTTCTACACCGCCGACCCGTCGCGTGCGCGCCTCAAAGGCGGCACCGGACTCGGCATGGCGATCGCGCAGTCGGTCATCAACGCGCATCAGGGCTTCATCTGTGCAGGCGAAAGCGACGGCGGCGGCCTGACGCTGACGCTCGTCCTGCCGCTCACGCACGGCGACGACACGACGTTGGAGGATGCGGCCGCCGCGGACACGGCGCATAAGGACGCCGCGCGCAAGGAATCTGCGCGTAAGGAATCTGCGCGTAAGAACACTGCGCGTAAGGACACTGCGCGTAAGGACACTGCGCGCAAGGAATCAACACGCAAGGACGCCGCACGTAAAGACACCGCGCGTCGCGGGCACGGCGAGTCCTCCGGCGCCGCTGCATCGCTGCAGCCTGCGGACGCCGGTGCGGAGCGGACGGATCGGCAGAGCAGAGGACGGCGCCGTCAGGGCTGAGCGGACGGGCGCGGAGTCAATGTGCGGCTATGCCGAGCGCAAGCGCTCGACGGATGCGCAGGCGGTGCGGTAGAATGAAGTTTTGGTAAGAACGCGGGGCCGCCCAACGGATGGCGGCAACAGGACAATCTGGTAAGTGAGAGGTGGACATGCCTAGCGGACGTGTACGTTGGTTCGATGCGAAGAAGGGATTTGGATTCATCACCGGCGATGATGGTTCGGACGTGTTCCTTCCCCAGACTTCGCTCCCTGCTGGGGTGAGCGAGCTGCGCAAAGGCGCCCGTGTCGAATACTCGGTCGTCGACGCCAGCCGCGGACCGGTCGCGATGAACGTGACGCCCGTCAAGGCGGCGCCGTCGCTCGTCAAGGCGACGCGCCCGAAGCCGGACGACATGGCCGCGATCGTCGAGGACCTCATCAAGCTCCTCGACAACGCCGGCAACCAGCTGCGCCGCCACCGCTACCCGTCGCAGACGGACAGCCGCAAGCTTGCGCAGCTGCTGCGCGCCGTTGCGGACAACTTCGACGTACAGGAATGAACGATGGCAGAAGAATTTGACCCGGAGGCGCTCGCGCGCGCCGTCGCGATCGACACGGCGCAGGATGCCGCCCATGTCGGCGACTTCGTGACGAGCGAGACGACCTCGGACGGCGCGACCGATTTCCGTTTCGTGGCGACGATGGTCGGCTACGAAGGCTGGCAGTGGTCGGTCACGTTGTTCCACGACGTCGAGGCAGACCGATGGACCGTCGACGAGGCGTCGCTGATCCCGACCGACAAGGCACTGCTGCCGCCGCCGTGGGTGCCGTGGAAGGATCGTCTCGAGCCGTCGGACCTGTCGGTGACCGATTCGATCGGCACCGAGTCCGACGACGAACGGCTTGAGCCCGGCGTCACCGAGGAGACGGTCGCCGAAATCGAGTCGACGCATGGCGAAATCAATGAGGACGCGGTGAAGGATACGGCCGAGAACGCCGAATCAGCTGCCGAATCGGCGGCGGAAACGGTCACCGAGACGCGGCTCGACGACGCCGCGGCGGTCGTCGAGGGCGTCGAAACGGTGACCGAGGCCGCCGAGGGCGTCGAGAACGTCGCAAGCATCGACAACGCCGAGGATACCGAACATCGACATGTCGACGACGCGCACGGCGAGGACGGTTCGGCGACGACGCAGCAGGATCTGCATGACGTCATCGAGGAGTTCGATCTGTCGCGGCGTTCGGTGATGTCGGCGATCGGACGCGCGCAGACGGCGCAGCGTTGGTACGACGGCCCGCACGGACCGAAGTCGTTGTCGACGAAGACGGCGAACGGCAACGTGTGCTCGACATGTGGCTTCTTCATTCCGCTGCGCGGTGACCTGTCCGAGATGTTCGGCGTCTGCGCGAACCGGTGGAGTCCCGACGACGGCCGCGTCGTCTCGCTCGACCACGGCTGTGGCGAGCATTCGCAGATTGAACCGCCCGAGCCGAGCCGTCTGTGGATCCAGACGAAGCCCGCCTACGACGACGTGCACATCGACATCGTCGCGCAGAGTCCGCGTGAGGAACGCGGCGACGTCGAACTGATCGAAACGGTCGTCGACGCGAAGAAGCACGGTCATGAGGATGCGGCTGCGCAGACGGTTGCCGTCCTGCGCGACGAGGAACGCCGCGCCGCGCAGGACGCCGACGTGCCGATGCCCGACGCCGATACACCGCGTGAGGTCGCCGACGAGACGATTGTCGATGAGGACACGGCCACGACGGAGCAGCAGACGTCGGCGCAGCAGATCGTCGACGCGGCCGACGATATCGTCGCCGACGAGCAGCATGAGGTCGTCGCCGACGCGGACGATGCGGACACGATGGGCCACACGCAGATCGTCGCCGAACTGACGGGCGACGCCGAGCGTGAAGGCGAGGACTTCGACGACACGCTCAAGGCGAAGGTCGATGCACAGGACGCGGCTGCCGAGGAATCTGCCAAGGCGGAATCCACGGAAGAGGTCGAAGAAACCGAGGAATCACCAGAGGATCCCGTGCAGACGACGGAGGAGATCGCCGAGGCCGAAACCGCGGACGAAGTCGAACCCACGGAAGATGTCGTGGCTGCGGATGCTGATACGGCGGACGACGACACGGCCGAGCCGTATCAGGAGGCGCACGACTGACGCCCGGCAGTCTACAAGCACAGCTGACTCCATACGTGAAGCGGGGCGTGTGACGAACAGGATTCGTCACACGCCCCGCTTCAGTTGCGTATCAGGCACCCGTCAGCGGTCGGCCGTGGAGGCTGCGTCCGACTTCGCATTCGATTGTCTTGCCGACTGCGATTTCGTATGCGACGTCGTCGATTGGTCGGTGGAAGCGTCGGACGACGGCGACGACGACGCGCTCGGCGACGACGACGCGCTCGGTGACGACGGCGAGGACGGCGAGGAGGTCACGCTCGGCGACGGCGAGGCGGACGACGACGCGCTCGCGCTTGGCGCCGGAGTCGGCGACGATTCCTCGGTGGCGGTCGGTGTCGGCGTCACGGCCGGCTCCTCGGTGACGGTCGCCGTCGGCTCCGGCGTCGTCGTCTCGGTGGAGGATGCGGCGTCGAGGCCGTCGATCGTGCCGCCGGTGATCGCCAGCAGCTCCTTCGCGATTGTGATGTAGACGTCGTGCAGCTCCTTCGACGTCTTCGCGTGCGCCTTGAGATCGTTGTCACGCGTCGTGATCGTGCACGCCGGGATCGCCGGCTCCTTGCCGGCGTCGTCCATCAGGACGTTCAGGCGGCGCAGGTCGGTTGAGTCAATCGTCGTCTTCGGGTCGTCGATGTACGACTTCGCCGAGCTGATCGCCATGTCCGCGAGCCGCTTCGCCTCGGACGCCTTCGCCGCCTCCGTCTGGCATGAGCTCATCGCCTGCGCGCGCGGCGTGCCGTTGATGTTGCCGTTCGCGTACAGGTAGCCGAAGGCCGCGCACAGCACGAGCACGCCGATGACGATTGTCAGCCACGGCAGCCGGTGGCGGCGTTCCGTCGAGCGGCGCAGCTCGTCATGGCCCTCATGATCTGGATGGTCGTCGCCATCCTTGTGCTTGGCGAGCGCCGACTTGTAGCCTTCGCTGTCGTCGCTGTCGTCATCGGCATCGTTGTCGCCGATATCGTTGTCATTGTCATCATCGTCGTCGCTGCCAGTGGCATGCGGCGCGAAGGACGGCGGCGAGGGCCGATTGAACTCGACGGTGTCGGTCGACGGTTCCTTCGTCGCGTCGTCCGCCGAGACCGACTCCTCGATCTCATGCGCCGACGTCGTGCCGCCGTCGTTCACATCGCCGTTCATCTCGTCGTCGTTGTTCGCGTTCTCGTCCTGTGCATGCGTGTCGTTCGTCATCGTGTCCTCATCAGCCTTCCAAATCCACTTAGTCTATGCGCCGATGCGGCCGGATGCGCCGCGACGCTGAGCTCAGGGTGAACCGCGCCGCAAGTACATCGCTCAGTGCACGACGGTGACGTTGCATTCGGCCGAATTAATCACCTGCTTGGAGACCGAGCCGAGGAAATGCGCGTCCAATCCGTTCAGTCCGCGCGAGCCGACGACGACATGGCGCGCGTACCGCGACGCGCTGACGAGACCCTTGCCGGGGGAGATGTGGAACGCGTTCGGCGTCACGTCGAGCGACTTCGGCAGCTTCGTCGTGTCGATGAACTCCTCGAGGCGGTGCATCGCGTACTTCTGGGCGACTTCCATCGGTGCGACGCTCGTCTCGTATCCGGGCACGGTGCCCAGATCCTTGATCCTCCAGAAGAACATGACGTGCAGCGGCGCGTCGTTGAGCTTCGCGAGGCCGGCCGCGAACACGAGCGCGCGTCGCGACGTGTCCGAGCCGTCGACGCCGACGACGATCGGGCGCGCCGTGCGCGGGATCTCGACGTGCGGCGTCACGAAATGCACGTCCTGATCGTTCGGCGACAACGCGTTCGCGATCTGATCCTGCACGTCGATGTCCTCGTCCTGCGCGCTGCGGATGATCGTGACCGGGACGGTCGCCTCCTCGGCGAGCGACGAGGAGAGCGAGCCGAGCAGCCAGCGGGCGACACGGCTCATCGAACGGCGTCCGATGACGATCTGCTGCGCGTTCGCGCCGATCTCGAGCAGCGCCGTGCTCGCCGCCGCGCGGAACGACGTCAGTTTGATCTGCTCGTCGGCGAGATCCATGTCCTTCGACGCCGACTCCACCCAGACGTGCAGTTCGTCGGCGATGCGCTTGCGCAGCGCGTCCGCCTCCTCCTTGTTCGACGGTTCGGGACCCATGTCCCACGAATACGACCAGCCGTACACGGCGTTGACGCGCTGCCCGGAAAGCCGCGCCTGTTGCAGCGACCAGCGCAGCGCAGAGAACGATTCGGGGGAGCCGTCGACGCCGACGACGATGTCCCCGGAGGGATTGAGAGAATCGATGGTTGCGCTCATGCGTTGCTCCTTCGTTGGTAGATGGATGGGCCGCGTCGCCCATGCGGCGTCGGCCGTGTTCCCCGCCGCGCACGCTCCGGCGCACGGCTTCGCTCACCGTCTTCAAGCATAACGTAGTCGTCCGGCGGAGAAACTCGGACGACGTGGAAATAAACGTCATCAGAAATCTGTAGAGTGATGTGGAATTACCAAGTCATGGAAGGACAAGCATGTTCGAACGGTTTACCGACCGTGCGCGGCGCGTCATCGTGCTCGCGCAGGAAGAGGCTCGTGCCCTCCAGCACAACTATATCGGCACCGAGCATCTGCTGCTCGGCCTGATTCGTGAGGGAGAGGGCGTCGCCGCAAAGGCCCTGGAGGCCAAAGGCGTCACGCTCGAGGACACGCGCAAGCAGGTCGAAGAGATGATCGGCAAGGGCAATGCGGCGCCGAACGGCCACATACCCTTCACACCGCACGCCAAGCAGGTGCTGGAGCTTTCGCTGCGTGAGGCACTGCAGCTGGGGCACAGCTACATCGGCACCGAACACATCCTGCTCGGCCTCATCCGCGAGGGTGAAGGCGTGGGCACTCAGGTCCTCATCAAGATGGACGTGGACCTCGGGGAACTGCGCACCACGACGATCGACATGATCCGTGGCAATTCGAACGGTTCGGACGACAAGGGCGACATGGCGAACGCCGGCGGCGTGCAGGACAAGCGCGGCCAGAGCGGCTCCGCCATCCTCGACCAGTTCGGCCGCAACCTCACCGCCGAGGCGCAGGAAGGCAAGCTCGACCCGGTCATCGGACGCAGCAAGGAGATTGAGCGCGTCATGGTCGTGCTGTCGCGTCGCACGAAGAACAACCCGGTGCTCATCGGCGAGCCGGGCGTCGGCAAGACCGCCGTCGTCGAAGGGCTCGCGCAGAAGATCGTCGCGGGCGACGTTCCCGAGACGCTCAAGGACAAGCAGGTGTATTCGCTCGACCTTGGTTCGATGGTCGCAGGATCGCGCTACCGCGGCGATTTCGAGGAGCGCCTCAAGAAGGTGCTCAAGGAGATCAAGACGCGCGGCGACATCGTGCTGTTCATCGACGAGATCCACACGATCGTCGGCGCGGGCTCCGCGGACGGCGCACTTGGCGCATCCGATATGCTCAAGCCGATGCTCGCTCGTGGCGAACTGCAGACGATCGGCGCGACGACGACCGACGAATACCGCAAGTACATCGAAAAGGACGCGGCGCTCGAACGTCGTTTCCAGCCGATTCAGGTCGCCGAGCCGTCGATCGCCGAGACGATCGAGATCCTCAAGGGTCTGCGTGCGCGCTACGAGAACCATCACCACGTGACGATCACCGACGGCGCGTTGCAGTCGGCCGCGGAGCTCTCCGCGCGCTACATTCAGGACCGCAACCTGCCCGACAAGGCGATCGATCTGATCGACGAGGCCGGCGCGCGTCTGCGCATCAAGCGTCTGACGGCCCCGCCGGAGCTCAAGGAGCTCGACAACCGCATCGCGAAGATCGCCAAGGACAAGGACCAGGCGATCAAGGATCAGGAGTTCGAGAAGGCCGCCGAGCTTCGCGACAGCCAGGAGAAGCTGGAAAGCGAACGCAAGGAGAAGGAGAAGGCCTGGCGCGAAGGCGAATCCGACGTCCGCATGGTCGTCGACGAGGACGTCATCGCCGAGGTCATCTCGCAGAGCACCGGCATCCCGGTGTTCAAGCTCACGCAGGCGGAATCGAAGAAGCTCATGTCGATGGAATCGGAGCTCCACAAGCGCATCATCGGCCAGGACGAGGCGGTCTCCGCGCTGTCCCGTTCGATCCGTCGTACGCGTGTGGGACTCAAGGATCCGAAGCGTCCTGCAGGATCGTTCATCTTCGCCGGCCCGACCGGCGTGGGCAAGACCGAGCTCGCCAAGACGCTCGCGCAGTTCCTGTTCGACGATGAGGACGCGCTCATCCGCGTCGACATGTCGGAGTTCTCCGAGAAGTACGCGGCGTCGCGCCTCTTCGGCGCGCCTCCGGGATACGTCGGCTACGAGGAGGGCGGCGAGCTCACCGAGAAGGTGCGTCGCAAGCCGTTCTCGGTCGTGCTCTTCGACGAGATCGAAAAGGCGCATCCAGACATCTTCAACACGCTGCTGCAGGTGCTCGACGACGGCCATCTCACCGATGGTCAGGGACGCAAGGTCGATTTCAAGAACACGATCATCATCCTGACGACGAACCTCGGCACGCGTGACATCGCGAAAGCGGCGAACACCGGCTTCAACATGGGCAACAACACCGAGTCGAGCTACCAGCGGATGAAGGATCAGGTCTCGAACGAGCTCAAGCAGCAGTTCCGTCCCGAGTTCCTCAACCGTCTCGACGACATCATTGTGTTCCGCCAGCTCACCGAGCCGCAGGTGCGCCAGATCGTCGATCTGGACGTCAAGCAGCTCAACGATCGT
Organism: Bifidobacterium anseris; assembly: GCF_002860345.1. Classification (GTDB taxonomy): domain Bacteria; phylum Actinomycetota; class Actinomycetes; order Actinomycetales; family Bifidobacteriaceae; genus Bifidobacterium; species Bifidobacterium anseris. Next base: position 765,760 of record NZ_NMYC01000001.1, on the reverse strand, counting down.
CTCTTCGAGCGCCACATGGAGCTCGACCTGACGGACAAGGCGAAGGATCTGCTCGCGGAGAAGGGCTTCGATCCGCTGCTCGGTGCGCGTCCTCTGCGTCGCGTCATCCAGCGCGACATCGAGGACACGATCTCCGAGAAGATCCTGATGGGCGAGCTCAAGGACAACGAACGCGTGATCGTCGACGCCGAAGGCGACGGCATCCTCGGCGAGTTCACCTTCAAGGGCGAACCCTTCGAGCTGCCCGCGGCCGACGAGGGCGACGAGAGCAAGGACATCGTCGTTGAGGAGCCGCAGCCGGTTGGCGGCGCCGAATGATCTGCCGCTGACGGCCTTTGACCCTACGCGAAAGGGCGCGCACCACTCCGGTGCGCGCCCTTTCGCGTTTTTCCGGGCTGTAAAGGCGTGGCTCTTACGGGAAGTCGTTGTGCTTACGGGTAGCACGTCGTTCTTGCGGTACGTCATCCTTACGGGTCGTTGTACTTACAGGCAGCCTCACTCTTACGGGCGGCGTTGTTCTTACGGGCAGCGTCATTCTTACAGGCAGCACCTTGCACTTACGGGTGGCATCGTTTTTATCGGCAGCACGTCACTCTTATAGGCGGCGTCGTTCTTACGGGCGGCACATCGTTCATGCTTACCGGATGCGCGGTCCCTTGCACAACGCGACGCCGCATGCAGGTCGGTTCGCCATGCGTAAATGCGGCGGGCGGAAAATGCGGCAGAACCATGCCGAAATGGCCGTGCATATCCGGCGATTCCCCTGATGGGGAGAATCATTGGAGGTCACGGGCGGCGCGCCTACCATCGTCAGTAGTCATCGAAAAAGACGATGAATACGAAAGGACTTGCACTATGGCTGCTTTGGAACTTGGCACGATTGACTCGCAGACAATCGACGCGGAGGCGCTGACGCGCGCATATGAGGTGTATCAGCACGACGCCTTCGACGGATACTTCCCTGACAGCGAAGGTGTCGGCGCGCTCGCGTCGGACTTCGTCAAGGCGGCGGTCTCGACGATCGCGGCACATGTCGGATCTGATGAGGAAACGTCATTCATCAACGAGGACACGGCCGCGCAGGACGTGGACACGATGCGCTCGTCGCTGAAGACGGACAGCTTCCGCACGCCGCTGCTCACGATCGCACATGAGACGGTGAAGTCGTGGCTCGGCGCGCAGTTCGAGGATGCCGACGATCCGCTGCGCACCGCGATCGGCGCCTACGCCGACGACGTATTCGCCGCCGCGCCGCGTGACGAGCAGGAGGCTTCGCTCAACGCCGCGCAGTACATTCAGGAAGGTCCGGCGCTCGCGGCCATCGTCAACGAGATCAGCGAAGTCAACATGGAGCACCTGAGCGGCAAGGACATGCAGTCCGGCGCTTTCCTCGTCTATGACGGCACCAAGTACGAGACCGCCACCGACGACCCGAACATGGTTCTCTTCGAGTGACATCTGCGACCGCTACCGGTAGCGATCGCGTTACCGGTAGCGGCGCTTATTGGTGGCGCGCGCTACCGATAACGGGCGGTGCTGCTTAGCGGTGGCATCGCCTATGGGTGGCACTTACGGGCGACGACCTCCTCGCTTACGGGGCGCTGCCTGCGATGCGCTGATTATGCATTGTTTTTGTGATTGCGATTTCTTATCGATCGCAGTGTTCTTCATGGTGCAGCGGATATCCGATTCGGGTGTCCGTTGCACTGTTGTTGTCTCCGCGCATGTCATCGCAGGCAACGACATGTGTGCGTTCGGGTAGTGCTGCTCGTAAGCATGATGCGTGAGTGATACCGCCCGTAAGAAGACCGTGCCCATACGACCATGCTGCCCGTAAGACAATGCTGTCCGTAAGCGTCGCGTGCGATGCGAGCCGCCCGTAAGGATTGGGGAGCAGTGCTACCGGTAGCGGAAGGCGGCGGGGGAGGGCGACAAAGACAACGCACAAAGACAACAAAGGAGGGACGCACCCTTGGGCGCATCCCTCCTCTTTCTCTTTGTATTGGCTGCGATGCGGCTGGCGGCGATCACATGATCGCGTTGAGCCACTGCTCCTTCGTGGCCTTTTCGGCCTCGAGCTTCGCCTTGACCTTCGGGTCGCTCGCCTTGGCGATCTGCTCGTCGAGTTCATCGAGCTGCGCCTTGAGCTGTCCTTCGAAGCTGGACTTGCGGGCGTCCGCCTCCGGGTCGCTGCGCTTCCATGCGGCGTCCTCGACGGCCTTGATCTGCTTGTCCACGTCGTCGAGACGCGACTCGATGCGGTGCATGTCCTCGCGCGGCACGTAGCCAATCTGATCCCATTCCTCCTGGATCTCGGCGAGCTGCTGACGCGCCTTCTTCGCCTCGGCCTCGTCCTTGACCGGCACAAGCGCCTCGGCCTTGACGAGCAGCGCCTCCTTCTTCGCGAGGTTCTCCTTCTCGGCGGTGTTCATCTGGTCACGGTCGGCCTGACGCGCGTTGAAGAACGTGTCCGCCGCCTCGCGGAACTGCGCCCACAGCGCGTCGTCCTCCTGGCGGCCTGCACGTCCCGCCTGCTTCCAGCGGGCCATCAGATCGTTGAAACGATGCGAGGTCTCCACCCAGGCGGTCGAATCCTTGAGTTCGTTCGCCTCGGCGATGATTGCCTCCTTGGCCTTGCGTGCGGTCGCGCGCTCGTTGTCACGCGCCTGCGCCCACTTGCGGCGCGACTGGTTGAAGGTCGTGCGCGCCGACGAGAAACGCTTCCACAGCGCGTCCGCGTCCGCACGGTCGATGCGCACCGTCGTGCGCTGATGCTGCTGCCACTGGTCGAACAGCGAACGGAACTTGTCCGCCGTGGAACGCCAGTTCGTGTTGTCGCCGAGGTTCGCGGCGAGCTCCTCCGCCTTCTCGACGATCTTCGTGCGTTCGGCGACCGCCTTCGCGACGGCCTCCTTGCGTGCGTTGGCGATTGATGTCTTCTTCTCCTGCGCCTTCGTCTTGAGCTCCTCGAAACGGGTGCGCAGCGCCGGGATGTCGCCGACGACGTCGGGCTTGGCGAGCTCCTCGCCGAGCGCTGTCACCGTCTCGTCGATCTCGCGCGGCTTGATCGAGTTCGACTTGAGGCGCTGCGCGAACAGATCGAGCTTCGCCTTGAGGTCGAGGTAGCGGCGCGCGTACAGCGAGAGCGCCTCTTCCTTCGAGGCGTCCGGGAACTGTCCGACTTCACGTTCCGTGTCGCCGTCCTTGACGTAGACGGTGCCGTTGTCATCGACACGGCCGAAGCGCTCCGCGTCCTTGATCTCCGATTCGCCGAAGCCGCCGGTCTTCGCCGCCGGCGCATGCGTCGCGCTCTTCGCGAACGCCGCCGGTGAGGGAGCATGGGCCTTGATGGCCGCCGGCGTCGGCGCCGCCTTCGCGCTCTTCGCCGCCTCGGTGGCAGCGCTCTGCTGCGTCGGGTCGTTGGTCTGGGGTTCGGTGACGTTGTTGTCGGCCATGGTCAGCTCCTTAGGCTTGGTGGACACGTAAGAATGGGAACGTATTCACACTCTTACGCCCTTAGTGTAGGCAATGGTATCGATACATTTTCCGCGACATCCCTTATGATGTGGAACCGTGGCAAAAGGTGCATCTATCTCAGGTTTCCCAGAGTGGCTCCCCTCTGAACGCGTAGTGGAGCAGCGTGTCATCGACACGCTTCGTGAAGTATTCGAACTCAACGGGTTCATCGGCATCGAGACCCGCGCGATCGAACAGGGGTCGAGCCTGCTCAAGAAGGGCGAGACGAGCAAGGAGATCTACCTGCTCTCGCGTCTGCAGGAGGTCGGCCATGAGTCCGACACCCCCGTCGAGCAGCGTCTCGGTCTGCATTTCGACCTCACCGTGCCGCTGAGCCGCTACGTCGTCGAGCATTCGGGCCAGCTGCCGTTCCCGTTCAAGCGTTGGCAGATCCAGAAGGTGTGGCGTGGCGAACGTCCACAGGAGGGCCGTTTCCGCGAGTTCGTGCAGGCCGACATCGACGTCGTCGGTGAAGGCACGCTGCCCGAGCATTATGAGGTCGAGCTGCCGCTCGTCATGGTCGGCGCGCTCGAACGGCTGCGTGAGTTCGGTCTGCCGAAGGCCACCGTCCACGCCAACAACCGCAAGCTCTCCGAAGGCTTCTACCGCGGCCTCGGCCTTGAAGACATCGAAGGCGTGCTGCGCGAGATCGACAAGCTCGACAAGATCGGCGCCGACGAGGTCGCCTCGCTGCTCGTGTCCGAATGCGGCGCGACGCCCGACCAGGCGAAGGCATGCCTCGAACTCGCGCAGATCACCGCGTCCGACGGCGGCGCGCTCATCGACCGTTTCAACGGCCTGTGCGAGATCCACCACATCGATATGGACGGCGACGACTACGCGATGGCGAAGGAAGGCCTCGACACGCTGACGATGATCGTCGACGAGGCCGCGCGCATCCGTCCCGGCTCCGTCATCGCCGACCTCAAGATCGCCCGCGGACTCGACTACTACACCGGCTCCGTCTACGAGACCTTCCTCGACGGCGCCGACTCGCTCGGCTCGATCTGCTCGGGCGGCCGCTACGACAACCTCGCGACGCAGGGCAGCCGCAAATACCCGGGCGTCGGCCTGTCGATCGGCTTGTCGAGGCTCGTCTCCTATATGCTGCACTCGGCGGGCGCGACCGCGTCGCGCATCTCGCCGGCGTGCGTCCTCGTCGCCGTGTGGAACGAGGAGAACCGTGCCGACTCGAACGAGGTCGCGCGTCAGCTGCGTGCGCGCGGCATCGCGGCGGACGTCGCACCGAGCGCGGCCAAGCTCGGCAAGCAGATCAAATACGCCGACAAACTCGGCATCCCGTACGTGTGGTTCCCCAACGAGGACCCGACGGACGATGGCCCGGACCAGGTGAAGAACATCGTCAGCGGCGAGCAGATCGACGCCGATGCGCAGTCATGGGAGCCGGATACTGTGTATGCCCGGCAAACGGTGACGACGAACGCCTGAGTCGCCACTGTCCGCGGCGCTGCGCGTCGAGCGGACACGGTCTCGTCGACGCGGCGCGCGTCGGCGCAAACGAACGAACCACAACAACCGAAAAACGAACAGAATAGAGGAAGTATGAGCCAGACGGCTTATCGCACCCATCACGCCACCGAGGTTACCGAGGATCTCGTCGGCGAACGCGTCACGCTCGCCGGTTGGGTCGACCGTCGCCGCGACCACGGCGGCGTCGCCTTCATCGACCTTCGTGACAACAGCGGACTCGTGCAGGTCGTCATCAACGACGAGGAGCTGGCGCGGCCGCTGCGCAGCGAATACGTCATCGAGGTCGAAGGCACCGTGCGCCTGCGTCCGGAAGGCAACGAGAACGATCATCTCGCGACCGGCAAGGTCGAGGTCGTCGCCGACAAAATCGACGTGCTCGCCAAGTCGGACGCGCTGCCGTTCCAGGTGTCCACGGCGCTCGAAAACGAATCCGAGAACAAGCTGCCGGGCGAGGACGTGCGCCTCAAGTACCGCTATCTCGATCTGCGTCGTCCGGCGATGCAGCGCAACGTCAAGCTGCGTTCGGACATGATGCGCGCCGCGCGCACCGAACTCGACAAGCTCGGCTTCACCGAGGTTGAGACGCCCACGATGATCAAGTCGACGCCGGAGGGAGCGCGCGACTTCGTTGTGCCGGCGCGTCTCGTGCCGGGTTCGTGGTACGCGCTGCCGCAGTCGCCGCAGCTGCTCAAGCAGCTGCTCATGGTCGCGGGCGTCGAACGCTACTATCAGTTCGCGCGCTGCTACCGCGACGAGGACTTCCGCGCCGACCGCCAGCCCGAGTTCACGCAGCTCGACATGGAGATGGCCTTCGTCGACCAGGAGGACGTCATGGCGATGGCCGAGCAGGTCATCGCGGCGATCTGGAAGGCCGACGGCTACGACATCAAGCTGCCGATCGACCGCATCACGTGGCAGGACGCGATGGACAAGTACGGTTCGGACAAGCCGGATCTGCGCTTCGGCAACGAACTCGTCGAGCTCACCGACTACTTCAAGGACACGCCGTTCCGCGTGTTTCAGGCGCCGTACGTGGGCGCCGTGCTCTTCAAGGGCGGCGCCGCGACGCCTCGCCGTCAGTTCGACGCGTGGCAGGATTGGGCGAAGCAGCGTGGTGCGAAGGGTCTCGCGTACGTCGTCTTCGCCGAGGACGGCGAACTCAAGGGACCGGTCGCGAAGAACCTGTCCGAGGCTGAGCGCGCAGGTCTCAAGGAGGCCGTCGGAGCCGAGGACGGCGACGCGGTGTTCTTCGCCGCGGGCGCTCGCGAATCCTCGCAGCTGCTGCTCGGCGCCGTGCGTGTCGAACTCGCCGAGCGCGCCGGACTGCTCAAGCCCGACGAGTTCGCGTTCACGTGGGTTGTCGACTTCCCGCTGTTCAAGCGTACCGACGATCCGGATGACGACGACGTGGCCGTCGGCCACTCGAAGTGGACGTCGATGCACCATCCGTTCACGATGCCGTCGAAGGATTGGATCGACACCTTCGATCAGGATCCGGAGCATGCGATGAGCGACTCGTATGACATCGTGTGCAACGGCAACGAGATGGGCGGCGGCTCGGTGCGTATCCATCGCGACGACATCCAGGACCGCGTGCTCAACGTGCTCGGCATCACGCCTGAGGAGGCGAATGACAAGTTCGGCTTCCTGCTTGAGGCCTTCAAGTACGGCGCGCCGCCGCACGCGGGCATCGCGCTTGGCTGGGACCGCACCGTCGCGCTGCTCGCCGGCGCCGACTCGATCCGCGACGTCATCGCCTTCCCGAAGGCCGGCGGCGGCCGCGACCCGCTCACAGGCGCACCTGCGCCGATCAGCGACGAGCAGCGTGCGGAGACCGGCGTCGACTACGATCCGGAGGAGGACGACTGAGTCTCTCCGGCTGGTGTGGACGTTGATTCGGACGTCGATTTGGACGTGCTGATGGACGCATCCGGCTGATGCATATCGCTTCGTCGATGTAGGGGCGGGGCGGAACCCAAGAGTTCCGCCCCGCCCTTGTGCGTATGCTGCGCCGCGCGTCCTCTTCCAAGCAGTGTGCGTGCCCTCCCGTCCCACTCCTACCGGTAGCAGCGTTGTACCGACTACCGGTAGCAATGCTGATTGCTTACCGGTGTTGTTTCGACTACCGGTAGCAAGGGGACGCTTACCGGTAGCGGTACTGCCGGTAAGCAATCAACGCGTGCAGCCCGTAAGGAATCGCCGTGCAGCCCGTAAGGAATCTGAAAGCTACCGGTAGGAGGTTGGCTCTCGGCTTGAATGGGGGACGGGTGCGGCGGTGACGTCTACGATTGCCGGTAGTGCACGCCAATGGTCAGGAGGATGGCAGATGACGGACAAGACAAGCGAGGAAATCAACATCACACGTGATGGGCTCACGCTGCGCGGACTCGTCGAACGGCCGCAGGATGCGCCGCACGGGCCGGCCGTCATCTTCATGCACGGGTTCATGCGCGACATGGGCGCCAAGGAAGGCGACGTCTACCAGCAGATCGCCGACGGACTCGTCGAACAGGGCTTCACCGTCGTGCGTTTCGACTTCAACGGCCGCGGAAGCAGCGACGGCGACTTCGCCAATTCCGACGTGTTCAACCAGATCGAGGACGCGATCGCCGTGCTCGACTATGTGCGCATGTGCATCCAGCCGACCGAGATTTCGCTGATGGGACATTCGCAGGGCGGCGTCATCGCCGGCATGACGGCGGGTATGTACTCCGACGTCATCAACAATCTCGTTATGCTCGCGCCGGCCGCGACGATCAAGGACGACGCATTGCGCGGCACGCTGCTCGGTGTGCCCTTCGACGTGAACCACGTCCCCGATACGATCACGCTTGCCAACGGCAAGACGGTCGCCGGCAAATACGTGCGCATTGCGCAGACATTGCCGATCTATGAGACGACGGCGATGTTCAAGGGACCGACGCTCGCCATCCAGGGCGAGGACGACGCCGTCATCGGCGAGGGGGCCGCCAGAGAATACGGCGCGGCGATGCCCAACTGCGCGGTGAGCCTGTACGCGCACCTCGGCCATCCGTTTACCGGCGCCGACCGCGACTCCGCGATCGCCGAGGCCGTGCAGTTCCTCGCCTCGCACAAGCGCATCGTCTGAAACAACGACCGCCGAACACTTCCCGCACCCATACATCGCGCATAGCGCACGCGCATCGGGACGGGCGCGCCGATGAACGATACCCGTCCCTCATCGGCGCGCCCATCCGCACAGAGCGGGTAATGATACAACATTCCACGATCTGACTAAAAAAGATTCGGAATCGGCGAACGTTCCTTATTGCGTTTGCCATTTGAAACACGCAAACCTTAGACTGTGCGCCTATGACAGCAACTACAGCAACACAACAGGGCGCGCAGGGCGACGACCGCTACCTCGTCGAACTCGAGCACGTGGAGAAGCACTTCGGCAATCTGCACGTGCTGCGCGACATCAATCTCAAAGTCAAAAAGGGCGAAGTGCTCGTCATCGTCGGCCCCTCCGGCTCCGGAAAATCGACGATGTGCCGCACGATCAACCGTCTCGAGACGATCGATTCGGGCGTCATCCGCATCGACGGACAGCCGCTGCCGAAGGAAGGACGCGCGCTCGCGCAGCTGCGCGCCGAAGTCGGCATGGTCTTCCAGTCCTTCAACCTCTTCGCGAACAAGACGATTCTCGACAACGTGACGCTTGCGCCGATCAAGGTGCGCCACATGGACCGCACGCAGGCGGAACGCGAAGCGATGGACCTCCTTGCGCGCGTCGGCGTCGACTCCCAGGCGAACAAGATGCCGTCGCAGCTCTCCGGTGGCCAGCAGCAGCGCGTCGCGATCGCGCGTGCGCTCGCGATGCACCCGAAGGTCATGCTCTTCGATGAGCCGACGTCGGCGCTCGATCCGGAAATGGTCAACGAAGTGCTCGACGTCATGGTCGAACTCGCCCACGAAGGCATGACGATGCTGTGCGTCACCCATGAGATGGGCTTCGCGCGCAAGGCCGCCGACCGCATCATCTTCATGGCCGACGGGCAGATCCTCGAACGCGGCACGCCGGACGAGTTCTTCGAACATCCGCAGACGGAACGCGCGAAGGACTTCCTGTCGAAGATCCTCACCCACTGACGCCGCGCGTCGGTGTCCGCACACGACGCCGGCGACGCCGGCGGGAGGAGCGGGCGGCCCGGCGAAGGAAAGCAAGCAAAGAAGGAACAATGACCCAACGAACAACCATGCGCACACTGCTGCGCAAAGGGCTCGCCGCGCTGTGTGCGCTCGCGTGCGCCGCGGGGGTGGCGGCATGCGGATCGAGCAGCGCAGACGATGGCGACGTCATCAAGGTCGGCATCAAATTCGACCAGCCGGGACTCGGATTCAAGAAGTCGGGCACCTATGAGGGATTCGACGTGGACGTGGCCCGCTACATCGCGAACCAGCTGGGCTACACCGATTCGCAGATCGTGTTCAAGGAGGCGCCGAGCAAGCAGCGCGAGGCGATGCTGCAGAACGGCGACGTCGACATGATCCTCGCCACATATTCGATCACTGACGAACGCAAGAAGGCGGTCGATTTCGCTGGCCCGTACTTCGTGGCCGGACAGGATCTCATGGTCCGCGCGAACGACGACTCGATTAAGGGACCGCAGGACCTCAACGGCAAACGCCTGTGCTCGGTCACCGGATCGACGTCGGCGAAGGTCGTCAAGGAGAAATTCGCCAAGGAGGTGCAGCTCATGGAGCAGCCGGGCTACGCGGAATGCGCGACGGCGCTGCTCTCCGGCATCGTCGACGCCGTGACGACCGACGACATCATCCTCGCGGGCCTCGCCTCGGCGTCGCGCGGCAAGCTCAAGGTCGTCGGCAAGCCGTTCACCGAGGAATACTACGGCGTCGGCATCAAGAAGGACGCCGATTCCAAGGAGTTCGCGACGAAGATCAACGCGGCCATCGAGGACATGGAGAAGACCGGCGAATGGGAGCGCGCGATCGAAAGCGCGACCGAAGGCACCGGCTACAAACCGAACCCGAAGTACAATCCGCCGAAACCGGACGAGGGGGAGTGACATGGAGGGATTCATCTCGCTGTTCCAGCAGTACAACATACCGGCCGCGTTCCTCGTCAACCTCGAACTGACGTTCTGGTCGGCGCTGTTCTCGGCGATCCTCGGCATCGTCCTCGTGCTCATGCGCATCTCGCCGATCGCGTCCATGCGCCACGTCGCCGGCGGCTACGTCGAGTTCTTCAAGAACATGCCGCTGACGATCATCATGGTCTTCATGGTGCTCGGCGCGTTCGCGCAGCTCAAGCTGAGCTTCTCCGACAACTTCGAGACGAACTTCTTCTGGCTCGCCGTCGTCGGCCTGTCGCTGTACACGGCGGCGTTCGTCTGCGAATCGCTGCGCAGCGGTATCAACACGGTGCCGCTCGGCCAAGCGGAGGCGGCACGCGCGATGGGACTCAACTTCATGCAGTCGGCGACGCTCATCATCATGCCGCAGGCGCTGCGCGGCTCCGTCGCGCCGCTCGGCAACACGCTCATCGCGCTGCTCAAGAACTCGACGGTCGCGGCGGCGGCGTCGGTCGCCACCGAAACCTCGTCGCTGATGAGCGAGATGATTGAGTTCCGTCCGGACGTCATCATCCAGATCTTCCTGATCTTCGCGTTCGGTTACGTCATCCTGATCATCCCGATCGGTCTGCTGACGACGTTCCTGTCCAACAAGCTCGCGGTTCGGAGGTGAGTCATGGCCGCAAATGAAAGCGCACTGCTCTTCGACCAGCCCGGTCCGAGGATGCTCAAGAGGATCAAGATCATCAACTGGAGCGCCGCGATCGTGTTCATCGCGATTGCCGTCCTCATCATCATGCGGCTGCACAATCCGCCGGACGGCGAGAACCAGCTCAGCTGGGAGCTGTGGAAGCCGGCGCTCGACGGCGAGGCATGGGCCGACTTCTATCTGCCCGGCCTGTGGGCGACGCTGCGCGCGACGTTCCTCGCCGTGATCGGCGCCGTCGTCTTCGGTCTGCTGTTCGGCGTGGGACGACTGATCCCGAACGCGCTCGTGCGTGGTGTGTGCGGCGTCGTCATCGAATTCTGCCGTGCCGTGCCGGTGCTCATCATGATGATTTTCTTCTGGCGTTGGTTCGCGTTCATGGATCTGCCGAGCCCGGCGTATTGGGCGGTCGTCATCTCGCTCGTGCTGTACAACGGCTCGGTCGTCGCCGAGCTTGTGCGCTCTGGCGTCGGCAACCTTCCCAACGGGCAGCATGAGGCGGCCGTCGCGCTCGGCCTGACGCGCACGCAGTCGCTGCTGAGCGTTGAAGTGCCGCAGGCGATCTACGCGATGATGCCGGCGGCGGTCACGCAGCTCGTCGTCGTGCTCAAGGACACGGCGCTCGGCTCGATCATCATGTACACCGATCTGCTGCAGGAGTCGCGTCGACTGGGTTCGATGTACTTCAACATCCTGCAGACGCTCGTCGTGGCCGGCGTCATCTACTTCATCCTCTGTTGGCTGCTGTCGAGGCTCGCCGAATGGCTGCCTGTGCGCATGCAGCAGCGCACGATGGCGCCCACCGAGGCCGAGCCGGTCGCGCCGATCGCGATCCTCGACCCGTCGAACGTCAACCAGATCGCCGTCGCGCGCGAGGAGCGTCCGTTGGGCGGTTCGCAGCGTCTCTACCATGTGCATCACCGCGGCACGAACGCGTCGATTCACAATTGGAGGCGTACGCGCTACACGCAGGGCTACGACGAGACGCAGCCGCAAAGCCAGGTCGCCAAGGACGGCCATCAGCACCACCTCAAGGGTCTCGGCGGCCGCATGAAGCCGGGCTCCGGAAGGTCGTGACGCGGCTGCGTGCACCACGGTCGTAAGGCGGCCACGGTTGGAAAAGGAATCTGTTTCCCGCTCTGCCCGTGGCCGCCTTCGTCGTTATGGGCAGTCGTGTTGTTACGGGCAGCACGTCGTTACGGGCATTCGCTTTGGTAGCGGATGCAGGTGTCGATTGCGATGATGCGCTGCCGATAATGAAGCGTCGGCGTCGAACGTGACCGATGCTGCCCGTAAGGACGAATGGAGTGGTGCGCGTAAGGGTGGCACTGTCCGTAAGGGTGGCTGCCGGTAAGAATGGAGTGCTGCCAGTAAGGAAGAGGGGGGAAAGGGGACGGCGGTAGACTTGGGGTATGGCGAAAGACAAGCAGTCGAAGAACATCAAGAAGACGATGAAGCGGATCGCCTCGCATGCACAGGACGTCGAAGCCGCCGATACGATCACCGAACGTCTTGCGCGCGCGGCCAAATCCAGCGACATGCTCAGCTCGGTGTGGACGCTGCCTCCGGCGCAGCGGCTTCGGTTCTCGGCGAACACCGAACTCACCGCCATTGACGCCGGCTCGACCCCTGGATTCGACGGCGACCAGAACGACGGCGAACGGTTCATCGCGCTGAGCGCCACCGAAATCGCCCGCTATCAGCGGCTCATGTACGCCAACGGCATACGCGGCGACCATCATCGGCTGCTCATCGTGCTGCAAGGCATGGACGCCTCCGGCAAGGGCGGCATCGTCCGTCATGTGTTCAGTCAGGTCGACCCGATGGGCATCCACTACCATGGCTTCGGCGCACCCACGCCGCAGGAGCAGCGGCACGACTATCTGTGGCGCATCCGCAAGGAGCTGCCGGCGAACGGCTGGATCTCGATCTTCGACCGTTCGCAGTACGAGGACATCGTCATGCCGCACATCTACGGGACCGTGCCGCAGGAGGTGTGGCAGGAACGCTACGGCGAAATCAACGCCTTCGAACGCGACCTCGTCGCCAGCGGATGCGCGATCATCAAGATCTTCCTCGTCTCCAGTAAGGAGGCGCAGCGCAAGCATTTCCTCGACCGTCTTGATGATCCGCGCAAATACTGGAAGTTCGATCCGAGCGACCTCGACGCGCGCGACCGCTGGAACGAGTACATGGCCGCATGGCAGGACGTGTTCGAACGCACGAGCACCTCGTATGCGCCGTGGTATCTCGTGCCCGCCGACGAACGCTGGTATTCGCGCATCGTCGTTTCCGAACTGCTGCGCACGACGATGAAGAACTTCAACATGACGTGGCCGCCGCTCGACGTGGATCGCGACGAGGCGATCCGTCGACTCAACGCGGATTCGTGAGCCGAGTCCGCGCTCCGATCGCCGCTGCCGCTGTTGCAGCTGTTCCAGTCTTCGTAGCTGTTGCAGCAGCAGCCGTTGCAGTCGTCGCGCACACCGATCGTTGTACGCGGGCGCGCCTCACTCGGATTCGGTCATGTTCCTGACGCTGTAGTCTCGGAAGACGACTTCGCCCTGCTCCTGCGTGGCGTCCAGATCGACGACGCCGGTGATCGCCCAGTCGTGGTCGCCGTCGGAATCATCGAGGATCTGCCGCACTGTCCACGTGTGGCCGCGCTTCTCGTCGCGGTCGTCGATGATGAAGAACTCGCCGCTGCGCGCCTTCATGTCGGTGGCGACGTATTCGTGCTCATCGTAGAACGCGTCGAGCACGTCCTCCCATTCGTGCACGCCGTAATGCCAATCCTTGTCGAGCGCGCCGAGCGCCTCCGGATCGTCGAGGTCGATGAGCTGGACGCGGCGGAACAGCGCGTTGCGCACGAGCACGGTCAGGCCGCGGCGGTCCTCGACGACGGCGTCCGCCGTGGCCGGCGCGGCGAGCGTCGCCGCCTCGCCGGCGTCGAGACGCCCGGCGTTCTCCCATTCGTCCACGAGGCTCGAATCAATCGAACGGACGACGACGCGCAGCCAAGCGATGATGTCGTCGAGCCGCTCGTCGCGTTTCTCCGGGGGCACCGTGCGCGATAGCACGCGGTAGGCGTCGGACAGGTAGCGCAGCAGCGTGCCCTCGGACCGCGCGATGTTGTAGCGGGTGATGTATCCGGTGAAGTCGGAGGCCGTCTCGACCATGTCGCGCACGACCGACTTCGGGCGCAGCCAGTAGTCGTTCGCCCACGGCACATCATGGCGGTACGTGGCGAAGGCGGCGTCGAGCAGCTGTGCCAGAGGCTTCGGATAGGTGATCTCCTGGATGCGTTCCATGCGCTCGTCGTAGTCGACGCCGTCCGCCTTCATGTCCGCCATCGCGGCGTCGCGCGCTTGACGTTCCTGCGCGCGCAGCACCTGCTTGGGATCCTCGAGTGTCGCCTCGACCATCGAGATCACGTCGAGCGCGTAGGTCTCGCTGTCCGGGTCGAGCAGTTCGAGCGCGGCGAGCAAGAACGGGCTCAGTGGCTGGTCGAGCGCGAAATCGCGTGGCACGTCCACCGTCAGGTAGTAGTCCTTGCCACCGTCGGGGCGATCCTCGGTCTCGATGACGTCGGTGTCGAACAGCGTCGTGAAGATCTCGTCGGCGCGCGTGTGCAGCTGGTCCTTCTGCTCGGGTGTCTGCTGAGAGTCGTCGATGAGCGCATCGATGCGCCGGCGCGCGTCTCCACCCTGCTCGACCTCGTTGAGGACCATCGCATGGGTGATGCGCATCTGGGGGACAAGCGTCTCGGGGGCCGCGTCGATCAGCTTGTCGAAGGTCTGCTCGTTCCACGTCACGAACCCCTCAGGTGCCTTCTTGCGTTTGATCTTGCGCAGCTTCTTCGGATCGTCCCCGGCCTTCGCGACGGCTTTCGCGTTCTCGATCTCGTATTCGGGAGCTTCGGCGATGACGAGGCCCTCGGTGTCGAAGCCGCTGCGGCCGGCGCGGCCTGCGATCTGATGGAATTCGCGGGCGCGCAGACGGCGCATATGCGAGCCGTCGAACTTCGTGAGCTGGGTGAGCACGACGGAATGGATCGGCACGTTGATGCCGACACCGAGCGTGTCGGTGCCGCAGATCACCGGCAGCAGGCCCTTCTGCGCGAGCTGTTCGACGAGACGCCGGTAGCGCGGGAGCATGCCGGCGTGGTGGATGCCGACGCCGTTGGACAGCAGCCGCTTGAGGATCTTGCCGAACGCCGTCGTGAACTTCGTGCCGGCGATGGCCTCGGCAATCGCCTTGCGCTGCTCCTTGCTGGAGACGCCGGCGCTCGCGAGCGATTGCGCGGTGTCGAGGGCGGCGTCCTGCGAGAAGTGCACGACGTAGACCGGCGTCTCATGCTTGTCGATGGCCAGTTCGACGGTCTTCTCGAGCGGGTTGAGCGTGTACTCGTAGGAGAGGGGCACCGGGCGCGGCGCATCGGCGATGACGTCGACGTCGGCGTCGGTCATCATCTCGAGCTTGTCCGCAATCGCGGACACGTCGCCAAGCGTGGCGCTCATCAGCAGGAACTGCGTCTGCGGCAGTGTGAGCAACGGCACCTGCCACGCCCAGCCGCGTTCGGGATCGCCGTAGAAATGGAACTCGTCCATCGCGACGCAGCCGATGTCCGCGTGCACGCCCTCGCGCAGCGCCTGGTTCGCGAGGATCTCCGCCGTGCAGCAGATGATCGGCGCCTCGGCGTTGATGTGGGAGTCGCCGGTGATCATGCCGACGTTGTCGCGGCCGAACACCTCGACGAGGTCGAAGAACTTCTCGGAGACGAGTGCCTTGATCGGTGCCGTGTAGTAGGAGCGCCTGCCGGTGCACAGCGCGGCGAAGTGCATGCCGAGCGCCACGAGCGACTTGCCCGAGCCGGTGGGCGTGTTGAGGATCACGTGGTCGCCGGCGAGCAGGTCCATGATTGCCTCCTCCTGATGCGGCCATGGCTCGATGCCTTTGACGTCGTTGACCCACGTGAAGAAACGCTCGTAGATCTCGTCGTCGCTCAGGGGCTCCATATGCGAACCCCAGCTCGGCGCGAGCTCGCCGAGGGAACCGTACTTCGTTGCATCCGTCATATCGTCCAGTCTAATGCGAGGCGCGGCGCGGCCGCAGCGACGGCGTGTCGAACAAATGTTCGAAGCAAAAGACGTTAGACTGGAGGTCATGACGGAAGACCTGTTCTCGGCCGCCGATGCCGATGATGAACTCGTGCGGCCGCTCGCCGTGCGGATGCGTCCGACGACGCTCGACGACGTCGTCGGACAGCGACGCGTACTCGCGCAGGGCTCGCCGCTGCGCAGACTCGCCGACCCCGCGTCGCGCGGATCGTTGACGGCGCCGAGCTCCATCATCCTGTTCGGGCCGCCCGGCGTGGGCAAGACGACGCTCGCCTATATCGTCGCGCAGCAATCGGGACGTGTCTTCGAGGAACTGTCCGCCGTCACCTCCGGCGTCAAGGACGTGCGCGCCGTGCTCGCGCGCGCCCACGAACGGCTCGTGACGGAAGGCAAGGAGACGGCCCTGTTCATCGACGAGGTGCATCGCTTCTCCAAATCCCAGCAGGACGCACTGCTGCCGAGCGTCGAGAACCGCGACGTCACGTTCATCGCGGCCACGACCGAAAACCCGAGCTTCTCGGTGATCAAGCCGCTGCTGAGCCGCTCGGTCGTCGTCAAGCTCGAATCGCTCGAGGCGGACGAACTCAAACAGGTCGTCACGCGCGCCGTCGACGACCCGCGCGGACTCGACGGCAAGGTCACGCTCGACGACGCGGCGCTCGACGACATCATCCGCATGGCGGGCGGCGATGCAAGGAAATCGCTGACGATACTCGAGGCCGCCGCCGGCGCGCTCGACGAGCCGCAGCATGCCGCAGGCGGGTCACACAGGTCCAAGCCGGTCATCACGCCGCAGGTCGTCGCGCAGGTCATGGACGCCGCCACCGTGCGCTACGACAAGGACGGCGACGACCACTACGACGTCGTCTCCGCGTTCATCAAATCGATGCGAGGATCGGATCCGGACGCCACCCTGCACTATCTGGCGCGGATGATCCGCGCGGGGGAGGACCCGAGGTTCATCGCCCGGCGCATCATGATCGCCGCCGCCGAGGAGGTGGGCATGGCCGCGCCGCAGATCCTGCAGGTCACCGTCGCCGCCGCGCAGGCGGTGGCGATGATCGGCATGCCCGAGGCGAGGATCATCCTCTCGGAGGCCGCGCTTGCCGTGGCGACGGCGCCGAAGTCGAACGCGAGCTATCTGGCGATCGACGCGGCGCTCGCGGACGTCGATGCCGGCCGCATCGGGCAGGTGCCGCTGCATCTGCGCAACGCGCCGACGAAGCTGATGGAGAGCTGGGGCAATCACCGCGGCTACCAGTACGCGCACGACGCCCCCGGCGCCGTCGCCGCGCAGCAGTACATGCCTGACGAACTGGTGGGACGCGAGTACTATCATCCCAATGACAGAGGCTACGAGCACGAGCTCGGGCCGCGTCTCGAGGCCATCCGCTCGATCCTGCACAGGGCGGGCGCACCGGGCGCGTCGCCGATGCGCGATGGCACGGCCGATCATCGATAGTCGTCACGACTGCGACATCGCCGGCGATCGACAGACATTGTCGGCGATCAGCAACAGCAACACAGACAGAGGCGTTTCTGCGTTCCCCGTCGCGGGGTGCGCAGAAACGGGAAGGAGCATGCCCGTTTTGAGCGTGAAACAGACGAAACTCACCGACACCGCCGAGCGCGAAGGGAACCCGAACGTCGCCACCACCGCAGCGCAAGAGGCCGTCCGCACCACCCCGAACGCGGCCGACGAACGTATCCCGCGCCGCCTCATCGGCTCGATCGTGGCGGTGGGTTCGCTCGCGTTCATCGGCATCCTCACCGAAACGGTCATGACGGTGCTGTTCCCGCAGCTCATGGAGGAATTCGGCGTCGACATGGCGACCGTGCAGTGGATCACGACGATCTACCTGCTGTCGGTCGGCGTCACGATGCCGCTGTCCTCGTACCTCAACCGCCGTTTCACGATGCGTTCGACCTTCGTGGCCGCCGTCGTCCTCGCCGTCGTCGGCTCGGCGATCATGATCTTCACGTCTAATTTCGCCGTCATCCTGCTCGCGCGCGTCATCCAGGGCGTCGGATCGGGCGTCGCGACGCCGCTGATGATGAACATCATCCTGCAGCAGTCGCCACGCGCGAAGGTCGGCAGACTCATGGGCGTCGGCTCCCTCGTCATCACCGTCGCGCCGGCGATCGGCCCGACGGTCGGCGGCGCCGTGACGAGCGTGCTGCCGTGGCGCAGCATCTTCGTCTTCGTCATCCCCGTCGTGCTGCTCGTCTCGCTGCCGATCGGCCTGATCTGCATCCGCCAGCGCAGGCCGCTCGAGGAAGTCAAACTCAACCCGTTGCAGTTCCTCGCGATCGTCGTCGGACTGGCGTCGCTCATCCTCGCGATCAATCAGGCGGGCGTCGCCGTCAGCGACGCCGTGTCCGGCAGGCGCGTCGTCTCCACCATCATCGTCGCGTCGGTCGCGCTCGTCGTCGGCGTCGCGTCCCTCGTGTTCTTCGTGTGGTCGACGCGGCGCTCGTATTCGCCGCTCATCCGTCTGGGGTGGATGC
Organism: Bifidobacterium anseris; assembly: GCF_002860345.1. Lineage (GTDB taxonomy): Bacteria > Actinomycetota > Actinomycetes > Actinomycetales > Bifidobacteriaceae > Bifidobacterium > Bifidobacterium anseris. The sequence goes on along the minus strand of NZ_NMYC01000001.1, from coordinate 747,362 downwards.
GCGACCGCGTCGTCCTGTTCCATCTGGCCGCCTACCTGCTCATGCCCATGGTCGGCATCGGCTTCGGCTACGTCATCACGAACCTCGCGCAGCTCTCGCTCGGCACGACGGCGCTCGTCGCCGGCCTGCTCGTGCTGCCGGGCGCGCTCATCGGCGCGTTCTTCGCGCCGGTCGGCGGCATGTTCTACGACCGCTACGGCGCGACGCGGCCGATCCTGTGCGCGTTCGCCGCATGCATCGTGGCGCTCGCGCTCATGCTCGCATGCTCGATGCATATGACGCCAGCGCTGCTCGCCGGACTGTATTTCGTGTTCGGCGTGGGCTACGCGCTCGGCTATTCGAACATCCTAACCTCGGCGTTGCACGACGTCGCGCCCGAATTCTCCCCCGACGGCAACGCCGTGTTCAACACGTCGCTGCAGTTCGGCGGCGCCGCCGGCACGACGCTCTTCTCGACGGTGTTCGCGATTGCGCAGGCGGGGGAGGGTGTTCAGGGCACGCCGCGCTTCGCCCATGCGACTGCGGTCGGCGGCATGTGGACCTTCGCGCTCATGCTGCTTATCGTCGTGGCCTCGTGGTGCATGCTGTTCGCCGCCTTCCGCCGCCGCTCGCAGCGCATGCTCCGCCGCTGACCGTCGGCGTCTGCAGCTACACATATGCGAAGGCGCGCGGGCCCATCTGGACCCGCGCGCCTTCGCATATGGCGTCGACGACAAGCGGATGTCGCCTGCGCGCTTACTTCTTGCGCGGCACGTAGATGACCGTGTCGATGAGCTTGCGGTAGTGGTCGATGATCTGCTTGCGGCGCGTCTTGAGGCTCGCCGTGATCATGCCGTTGTCCTGCGTGAACTCGTCGGGCAGAATCTCGAACTTGCGGATCGATTCGGCGCGCGAGACGCCTTCATTCGCCTTGTTGACGATGCGTTCGACCTCGGCGTAGACGATCGGGTTCTTCGACAGCTCCTCGAGGGAGGCGGCCGGCGCGGCGCCCTGCGACGTGAGCCATGCGTTCGCGTCGTCGAGGTCGAGCGTGATAAGTGCGGCGATGAACGGCTTGCGGTCGCCGATGACGAGGCACTGCGCGACGACCGGCGACGTCATGACCGTCGTCTCGAGCTGGCCGGGGGAGACGTTCTTGCCGCCGGCGGTGATGATGAGGTCCTTCTTGCGTCCGGTGAGCGTGATGAAGCCGTCCTCGTCGACGTCGCCGAGATCGCCGGTGTGCAGCCATCCGTCGGTGATCTGCTGCGCGGTGACCTCCGGTTGGTTGTGGTAGCCCATGCACACGCTCGCGCCGCGGAAGCACAGCTCGCCGTCCTCGGCGATGCCGACCGTCGTTCCGCACAGCGGCTGGCCGATCGTGCCGATGTGGTTGTTCTCCGGCAGGCTCACGCTCACCGGTCCGCAGGTCTCGGTCATGCCGTAGCCCTCGAGCAGCGGCATGCCGATGCCGTTGTAGAAGTGCGCGAGGTCGGGATCCATCGGCGCGCCGCCGGTGATCGCGAAGTCGGCATTCGGGCCGAAGACGGTGCGGATCTTCCTGTAGACGACACGATCGTAGAACGCGTGCCTCATCCTGACCGACAGCGGCATCTTCTCGCCCGACTGCTCGTAGGACGACCAGTTCTGCGCCGCCTTGACGCCGCGCAGGAACATGCGTCCGGCGAAGCCGCTGCCGGCGCGCTGCGAGGCGGCGTTGTACACCTTCTCGAACACACGTGGCACGGCGAGCAGCAGCGTCGGGCCGAAGGATTCGAAGTCCTTGATGATCGTCTTCATGTTGCTGCTCAGGCCGAGCGTGAGCGTGCCGGCGAAGGCGACGATCGTCATGAATCGCGCGAAGACGTGCGACATCGGCAGGAACAGCAGCAGACGGCGGTCGGGGATGTCGATCGCGCGCGGCATGTACTGCAGCGCATGCATGCATTCGGCGGCCATGCCGCGGTGGCTGATCTCAATGCCCTTGGGCGTGCCGGTCGATCCGGAGGTGTAGATGATCGTCGCGAGCGTCTCGCCATGCGCAGCCTTACGCCGCTTCTCGAATTCGTCGTCGCCGACATGCGCGCCGAAGGCGATGATTGCGTCGACGGCGTCAGATTCGATGATGTAGGTCGCGCGCAGCGATGCGACGTCGGCGTTGATGGACTCGACCTTGTCGCGCTGGCCGTCGTCCTCGGCGAACGCGAGCACGACCGACGCGTCGTTGAAGACGGTGCGGATCTGCGCGGGGGAGTTCGTCTCGTAGACGGGGACTGTCACGCAGCCGATCGCCATGATCGCCAGGTCGAGCGCGACCCATTCCCAGCGGGTGTGCGCGATGATCGCGATTGATTCGCCCGGGCGCGCGCCCCATCCGATGAGTCCCTTCGCGATCTGGATGACCTTGTCGCGGAACTCGGCGGCCGAGAACGTCTGCCAAGCGCCGGCGTCGTCCTTATAGCACACCATCGAGCCGTCCGCGTCGCGCTCGGCGCGACGGGCGAGGAAATCGAACAGGTTGATGTCCGGATCGATCGGTTCGTGCAGCGGGGTCGTATATTCCTTGACGATCGTCGTCGCGTTCGTGACTTCGTCGTCGGCGCGTCCGACGCGCTTGATGTTGTCTTCGCTCATAGATATACGATTACTCGGTCGCTGATACAAAAACCATGCGCGATGCGCCCTGCCGTAGCCGTCGCACGACCGTGCTTCCTACGGTTACGTAAGCGTCTGCAGCACGCCTGCGGACGCCGTCGCGAGCGTGTCGCGATCAACGTGTGCAGTTCGCTATCAGAGAACAGAATGCTATACTAAACCCATCACAGATGGCAAAAGATGACTATTGAGCTCCCTGTTCTGCTGGAGGCTGATAATCATTTTCTCAAAAGGCGGGTCACAGGGATAATGCCCCTACGGTCGTCGGCCGGTGAAGGAGGTAGGCTTGGTCAGGAGACAGTGCGTATGTGGAGCGCCGCTGCACGGACTCGACACGCAAGGTCCGCAGATGTTCGGGTTCATCCCATCGTCGTCGCTCGCCCACTACAACTACGACTGCGAGTTCGACACCGGTGTCACGCTGCCCGGCGGCCGCGTCTTCGAACAGTGCATGCAATGCGGCGCGATGACGCTGTGCGAATACCCGACGCTCGACGGCTCGCTGCGCGGCGACGACCCGCTCATCACCTACGGACCCGGCACCGTCTACGAACAGTGCGACATCGCGTCGGTGCCCGTGACCTACCGGTCGTTCCGCGCGCTCATGTCCTCTGGCGTCACCGGCGGCGTCATGTACTCGCAGGCGTTCCGCACCAACCTCGCCGAGCTGTTCCACACCGACGAGCGGCACATGCCCAGCTGGAAGGTCGCCAAGGACGCGATGATGGACGTCGCCAACAACGCGCTCGACGAATGGTGGTACGCGTCGATCGGACGCAACTTCATCGTGCTGTACGAGGACTCCAAGGTGCTGCAGATCGTCAGTGCCTGGCACCGCATCCCCGGCACAGCGATCAAGAACTCCGACATCGTGCGCATCAACGAACTCAACGCCGACCCCCGGCGCCATGACGCGCACGACACAATCGAAATGGCCGCCGAACGCGAACTTGAGATCCCCGACGAACGCCGCGCCACGCTGCGCATCGGCAACCAGTCGCGTCTGCGTCTCATTGAATCGGGCATTATCATCGGCCGCGGCATGCGCGAACTCGCGTCATGGTCGAGCCCGGAGGCGCTCGCGGCGGGCGCACGGCTGTTCGATGAGGACGCCGTCGTCGACCTCGTCGACACGTCCTTCGGCATACGGCATGCCGTCGTGCGCGACGGAGGACACGAGGAACGGGTGGATCTGCTCATGCGGCACGACGTCGTCGCGAAGGTCGTCTGCACCTGCGATGTCGCGCGCTCGCGTCACGTGTGCGCGCACATCGTCGCGATGGTGCTCGAGATCGCGCGCCGCTACCGCTTCCGCATCACGCTGCCGAGCCCGACGGAGCTCAAGGGCAGTGCAATGACGCGCACGGCGGACGCGGCGGACATCGACCGCGCCAGGTTCGGCCACTACGCGGATGTGATCGACGTGATACGCGAGGACGAGCCCGACGGGCCACGTTACGACTGGCTCACCTCGTACATCGAACCCTTCGAGACTCCGTCGGAGCCGCTCTACCACGTCGAGTTCCTCACCGAGGGGCCGCTCGCGATGCACAACGTCGGATACTGCGTCTACAACGAGGTCGTCCTGAGCTTCATCGACATCGTCATCAACCAGGGTGACCACGACTACGTGCGCACACTGCGCCGGTACGGGCTCGACAAGGACGTGTCAATCCCGATCCTCAACGTCTCCACACTCGACGCCGAACTCATCGACGCGCTCGTCACGATGATCGTCTACCGCGAGCGCCGCAACGAGGGATACCTCGCCGAATGCCTCGAAAGCGGCGTCCTCATCCGTCTGCTCAGGCGTCTGCGGGACATCGACGGCGCCTGCGGACGTCTCGTGTGACGTCGACGGCGACAACAGCGTGCACGCGGGTGCTGACGGACAATGTCGCGCACGCCGGAAGGTGAATCACGGCGTGGCGGCGCGTGCGGCGCGTAGCATGTGAGGTATGAACGAAGCAATCACGTATAGGACGCTGCGCCGCGAGGATTACCCGGCGATCACGCAGATGCTGTGCGACGCATGGCACACCGATCCGACGATGGATCACGCACTCGAGATGAAGCTCGCCGAAATCGATCTGGAGCACTGCCTCGGCCGCGCGACGGCCGCACAGGTGGCCGTCAGCGACGGGCAGATCGTCGGCGTCGTGCTCGGCAGGATCGATTCGCATGAGACCCGCAACGGACTCAACGACCACCATGTGCACAACATGCGGCTGCTCGCGTCGCTGCTCACGTCGGCGCGCGGACGCAAGGCGCTGCGCGACATGAAACGCTACGAGGACACGAATCTGAGGATGATCGCCGAGGCGAAGAAGGACGGCCACGCCTATCAGGGCGAGCTCGTGTTGCTGCTTGTGCGCCCGGACATGCGCGGCAAGGGCGTCGGCGCCCATCTGTTTAAATGGATGACCGACCGTTTCCATCAGGCAGGCGTTGAACGCTACTTCCTGTTCACCGACAGCGCATGCGACTACTCGTTCTACGACAAGGCGGGACTCACGCGGCGCGCGGAGTCGATCGTGCTCGACAACGAGCCGCATACGCCGAAGGAGGACGCCGAAGTGCACGCCGAAGACGACGCGCTCGACGACCATTTGCACGCCTTCGTCTACGACAACGAGACGTCGCCGGCGAACGAGGGCGTCAACCCGCTCGGACGCGACTGAACGATGGCGGATACGCGCAATCAGGACGCCGGCGGCGGCTACCGGCTGCCGGAAGGCTACGAACGATGCTCGAAACTCGACCCCGTGCGCGACGCGCCGGACGCGTTCGGACGCGTGCGCGCGCTCGTCGCAATCCTGCACGGTCCCGACGGCTGTCCGTGGGACGGTGCGCAGACGAACGAGTCGCTGCTCAAGCCGCTGCTCGAGGAGACCTACGAGTACGTCGACGCCGTCGAAACCGATGATCGCGACAACATGCGCGAGGAACTCGGCGACGTGCTGCTGCAGTCGGTGTTCCAGGCACAGGTGTGCTCCGAGGATCCGGACGACCCCTTCGACCTCGACGAGGTGTGCGACAGGCTCGTCGACAAGCTGATCACACGTCATCCGCAGGTGTTTGCGCCCGACGACGAGACGGCGCAGCCGCTCGACGCCGACGGCACGCTTGCGCTGTGGGAGCGGATGAAACAACGCGAGAAGCGGCGCGCATCGGTGCTCGACGGCATCTCGAAGGCGCAGGGAGCGCTGCCACGCGCCGCGAAGGTCGTCTCGCGGATCGGCAAGTCGGAGCGAGCGGACGCGTTGGACGCCGCCTTCGACGCGCCGAGCGCGCTTACGGACGACTACGCCGACCGGATCCTGCGGATTGTGCGCGAGGCACGGCGTGACGGCGTCGATATCGAACGCGATCTGCGCGTGCGACTGCGCGAAGTGGAGACGGCGGTCGCGGCCATCGAGGATGACGGCGGATATCAGGGAATGGAAGGAGACGACGATGGAGATCAGTAAGCGCGACTTCGACGCCGCCGTGCGCGAGGCGATCGCGGGGCTGCCGCAGAAATTCAAGGATGCACTGCAGAACATCGCGATCACGACGGCCGACGAACCGTCGAAGGAACAGCTCGCGTCGGCCCACGTCGAACACGGCGAACTGCTCGGCCTCTATCAGGGCACGCCGATCACGAAACGCGGGTTCAGCTTCGCTGGCGAACTGCCGGACGTCATCACGATCTTCCGCGGCCCGCACGAGCGCGTCTGCCACACGCACAAGGAACTCATCACGCAGATCCAGAAGACGGTGCTGCACGAGATCGGGCACTACTTCGGATTCGACGACGCGTACCTGCATTCGCACGGCTATTGATCGGCGGTCGACGGTCGGCGCGGGTGAGTGACGCGCGGGGAAGGTCGGACGGGGGAAAAGGTCAGGGGCGGACCGCTTCTCGATGACGGGATGCGGGCCGCCCCTGCGCTGTTGGATGTGGTTGGGCTGTCTCAGATGATCTGTGAGCCGAAGGGCCACAGCGCCAGCTTGGCCATCTTGAAGCTCTGGATGCCGAAGGGCACGCCGATGATCGTGATGCAGTTGACCAGGCCGGCGACGCAGTAGCCGATCGCCATCCACAGACCGACGAGCACGACCCAGATGATGTTGAGCAGCAGCGATCCGGCACCGCCGCCGTAGACGACATGCGTGCCGAAGGGCGTCAGCGTCAGCTTCGCCATCTTGAACGCCTGGACCCCGAGTGGAATGCCGACGATCGTGATGCACAGCACAAGAGCGACAACGAGCCACGCGAACGCGATCTCCAGACCGCCAAGGATGAGCCACAGAATATTGCCGATCAATCTCATACCAGTAGTATACGAAATCCCCCGCATGCCAGCGGCAAATCGTCTACGGACGGTCGGCGTTCCTACGGGTAGTCGTCGCCGTTACGGGCAGCTGTTCTCTTACGGGTAGTCATCTACGGGCAGCTGCTCTTCTCTGACGGGCAGCCGTCGTTCTTACGGGCGGCGGATTTCTTACGGGTAGTCGTCGTTGCTGGCAGTCATCACTGTTATGGGTAGCTGCTGTCGTTACGGGTAGCTATCGCCGTTGCGGGTAGTTGTTCTCTTACGGGTAGCTGTTCTCTTATGGGTAGTCGTTGCGCCAGCACATGATCGTTCGCTTACGGGGTGCCATCACTGCTGCGGGCGATCATCGTTCTTACGGGTGGTCGCTCTCTTATGGGTGGTCGTCGTGCGGGCGGAGGCAAGGCTGCCCGTAAGAAGAAGCCGCCGCCCGTACGCGATCGGCAGGCCGCTACCCCGTAAGCCATGCGACTGTCCGCAAGAGAACGACCACCCGTAACAACGCCGGCCACCCGTAACGAAGAAATGACTGCAACCCGTACAGAGTGAGGCTACCCGTAAGAACGACGACCACCCGTAATCTCAACGGCTGCCCGTATGCGCGGGGTCGTCGGGGAATGCTGACATACTGGGGGCGCGCGTCATGCGCGACACACACGCAGGGGAACCCCGAAGCGATTACGCGATCCGCGTGAGTACGTCAGGGGTTGAGAAGACTTCGGTCTGACCCTTTGAACCTGTTGGTTGACACCATCGTAGGGAGACGATTATGACTACAGCCGAATCCGGCAACGCATCCGCCATCACGCTGACGAATCTGCCGCCGTTTGCACAGCGGATGCGCGACGCGGCGAATCTGGTATGGGAGGAAGGCTACAGGCAACCGTTCATTCGCGAACTCGGCGCGGGCACGTTGCCGACACGCAAGTTCGCGTTCTATCTCAAGCAGGACGAGCTGTATCTCAACGATTACGCGAAGGTGCATGCGCTCGCGCTCACGAAGACCGACGATGCGGAGATCATGAAGTTCATGGTCGACGTGCAGCGCGCGATCTTCGATGTCGAGAAATCGTTGCACAGCGACTATCTGGCGTCGTACGGCATTACGCCCGAGGAGATGGCGCACGCGAAACAGTCGGCGTTCGCACGCGCGTACACGACGCACATGCTGTCGGTCGCGTACGGCGGCGACCTGCTCGACGTGCTCGTCGCCGTGCTGCCGTGCGCCTGGGTGTACGCCGACTACGGGCAGCGGCTCGCGGCCGAATTCGCCGACACGCTCGACGACAACCCGTACAAGAGTTGGATCGACACCTACAAGACCGACGAGTTCTGGCAGTCGTCGGCGTGGCTGCTCGCGCACATCGAACGACTCGTCGCGCACGCCGACGAAGAGAAACGCGAGCGGCTCGTCGAACTGTTCATCCACGGCGTCGAGAACGAATACATGTTCTGGGCGAGCGCATACGACGAACAGATGAGCTGGAAGCCGCAATGGGCGGCGATCGACGCGCAGTGAATCGACGGGATGTGCCGCCCATAAGGGATTGCGATGTGCCGCCCGTAAGAATCACAGAGTGCTGCCCGTAAGCAGTGCTGCCCGTAAGGGATTGCGATGTGCTGCCCGTAAGCAGTGCTGCCCGTAAGCGATTATGGCGTGCCACCCGTAGGTTGGCCGCGGGCGTGCGATGAAAACGATGTGGGGATGGATTCCGCCAACAGCTGCGGAATCCATCCCCACATCATTCTTCGTTTGCGTCGTCGTTCAATCGACGGTGACTCACTCGCGCAGTCTCACATGCGCACAATCTTGTTCGCGCGCAGTCTCACTCGCGCACGAGGCGGATGTGCTCGACGTCGTCGCGCTTCGAGACGCGGAACAGGATGAAACGGTTGCCGATGACCTGCACGACGTCGGCGCCGAGTGCGTCGGCGAGACGTTCGGCGGCCTCGCGCGCATCCATGCCGGAGCCGTCCTGGACCTGTCCCTTGATCAGTTCGCGCTTCTCAATCGTCTCGTCCGCCTGCCTGATCGCGGATTCGCTCAGGTCATTCTTGCCGATGTACACGAGCGGCTTGAGCTGGTTCGCCATCGCGCGCAGCTGCTTCGTCTGCTTCTTCGTCAATGCCATGGGTGTCGTCTTCCTTCTTGTGACGTGATTCATCGATTCATCAAGTGCGTAACCGCACCATCATATCCGACGCACCCGATCGACGCACCAGCGAAGACGACGCCGGCGCGTGGCGTCAGAAGTCGAAGTCGTTCGGGTCGGCGCCGTTGCGCTTGCCGGTGTCCATCGCGCTGATCTTGCGCATGTCCTCGTCGTCGAGTTCGAAATCGAAGACGTTGATGTTCTGCTGGATGCGCGTGCTGTGCACCGACTTCGGCAGCGCGATGACGTCACGCTGCAGATGCCAACGGATGACGACCTGCGCCGACGACTTGCCGTACTTTTCACCGATTTCGATGAGTCGTTCGTCCTTGAGCAGATCGCTGCCGGTGCCTCCGAGTGGGCTCCACGCTTCGACGGCGATGCCCAGCTTGCGGCAGTAGCCGACCATGTCCTGATTCGGGAAGGTCGGCGACGATTCGATCTGGTTGACCGCCGGCTTGACGTCGGTGTTCGCCAGCAGCTCATCGAGGTGGTTCTTCGCGAAGTTGCTTACGCCGATGGCGCGTGCGCGGCCGCTGCGGTAGATCTCCTGCATCGCGTCCCACGCGTCCTGCCAGCCTTCCGCCGGCCAATGGATGAGGTAGAGGTCGACGTAGTCGGTGCCGAGACGGTTGAGGCTCTCCTGGAACGCGTCCATCGTGCGGTGCTTGCGGATGTCTTCGTTCCACAGCTTCGTCGTGATGAACACGTCCTCGCGTGGCACGCCGCTCGTGGCGACGGCCTCGCCGACCGACTCCTCGTTGCCGTAGATGCTCGCCGTGTCGATGTGACGGTAGCCGCATTCGAGTGCCGCGTGCACGGCGTCGACGGTCGTCGGGCCGTCGGGCGTCCGGAAGACGCCGAGACCGACCTGTGGGATGAGCACGTCGTTGTTGAGTATGACGTCATGTGCTGTGGGCTTCACGATTCCTCGATTCCTCGTTCGCTGTGACATCCCTCCGATCCGTCTGCGCGCCGCGTGCGCTGTGTGCGCTGTGTGCGCGTTGTGCGCGTTGTGCGCGTTGTGCACCGCGGAATGACGGCGCCGAGATCGAAAGGACTTGTTCCTGTGCGTCCCATCGTAGAAGGGGAGCGCCTGACGCGCGCCGTAATCAGCGATGCGAGGAACGCGCGCTCGCCGCACCCTGTTGCGCAACGTCTCGCTTACGGGAGTGTGTGCTTACGGGAGTGTGTGCTTACGGGTAGCACATGCTTACGGGAAGTGTGTTGTGCTTACGGGGAGCACGTGTCTACAGATGGCACAACGCTCTACGGGAGGGTCTCGCTTACGGGCAGCGTTGGTACAGAGGATGTCTCGCGTACGGGTAGTGCATCGTTCACGGGAAGGTCTCGCTTACGGGCGGCGCATTGCTTACGGGACGTGCGCGCTTACGGGCAGCGATGTCACGGCGTGCGACGCGACATCAGCGGATTGACGATCGTCGGACGCGAAAAAAGATGTGCGGCTGTCCGTGGTTGCCGGACGGCCGCACATATACGACTCGCGAAGGGAATTCGTACACGGCTTGTTCCTTGTGGGAACCGTGGGCGATGATTTCCGCTCCGTTGACGTTGATTCGTCTCTGTTTTGCGAACAGATGAAGATTGTGTCATCACTTGTTCGCTTGTCGCTGAAAGACATCATGGCATATTGTGACCTGCCTCACGCGTTTTGTTCACATATTGAACACATGTGCCAGAATGACCAGCGCGATGACGATTGCAACGCCGCCGCAGAACAGCCAGTCGCGCGTACGCATCGTCAGCGGATGCCACTGTGTGCGTCGTACGCCTTCCTGATAGCAGCGGGCATCCAGTGCGAGTGCGAGGTTGTCGGCGTGTCGTATCGCGCCGGCGAACACGGGGATGACTATTGCGCACATCGCATGCATCCGTTTGATTATGCCGCCTGATTCGATCGAGCCGCCGCGCGCAGCCTGCGCGTCGCGAATCGAGACGGTTTCGTGCACAAGCGTGGGGAGGAACCGCAGCGCGAGCGAGAGCACCAGACAGATCTCCTGCACGTGGATCCATCGGCGCAGCGGATGCAGCAGTCGTTCGAAGGCGTTCGACATCGCCGTCGGCGTGGTCGTGAGCAACACGACGGCACCGAGGATGATGACAAACGCGAAACGCAAAATATAAAGGAGCGCGACGTATACGCCTCCCGTGGTGATCGTCCATCCGCCGATGTGCAGTAGCGGCGTGCCGTCGCGGACGACGGCGAGGTTGAGCAGGCCGCTCACGGCGAACAGCATCAGGAAGACGCGCACCGACGCAAGCAGACGATGCAGACCGACACGGCTCGCGAGCGTGATCGCGGTGGTCGCGACGAATCCGACGGCGAGCTGCGGCCACGTCGACATCGCGAAAGCCGTGAACATGAGCGCAAGGACGCCGAGCATCTTCGCGCGCGGGTCGAGGGAGGATATCCAGGAATAGTCGGGGTCACTCATGGAAATCGTTTCCGGCGGCGTGTCTCGCGATGATCGATCGCGGGCGTGCGCGGTGTCGGCGGCGTGCGCGGTGTCGCTACCGGTAGCGACGTGCGGGTGCGCGGTATGGGTGGTGGCGATGTTAACGGTGGTGCTGCCGCTAGGGCTCGTGCTGCCGTTAGTGGTGGCAGCGTTGCTATTGGTAGTGTGACCGCTACCGGTAGCGTCGCTGCTGCCGATAATGTTGCCGGCGGTGTTATCGGCAGAGCTGCCGCTACCGGTAGTGACGTCGTTATCGGCAGTGCTACCGGTGGCAGTTTCACTACCGGTAGCGTTATCGGCAGTGCTGCCGGTAGCGGTGGCGGAGACGTCGCCGGCGCCTTCGGAAACGGGGACGCGCGCGTCGTTTTTCGCGATGTTCGTCGTGCCGCCCGTAGCATCGGAGGTGTCGGCGCGCGCTGTCGCGATGTTCGACGGCGGGAAATCGACGATGGCGTCCGCGAGCGCATGCGCCATCGCGAGATCGTGCGTAATCATGATGATCGTGACGCCGCGCATGCGCAGATTGCGGATGATGTCGCGGATGCGTGCGCGCGCCGTGTCGTCGAGCGACGCGGTGGGTTCGTCCATGACGAGCACTTTCGGGTGGCATGCGAGCACGCCGGCGATCGCGACGAGCCGCTGCTGGCCGCCCGAAAGCGTGAAGGGGTCGCGCGCCGACAGATGTTCGGCGCCGACAAGCCGCAGCGCCTCGTCCACCCTCTCCTGCACGTCGGCGTCGGAAAGCCCCTGGTTGTGTGGACCGTACGCCACATCCTGCGCGACCGTCTTCGCGAACAGCTGACGTTCGGGATGCTGCATGATGAAACCGAGCCCGCGACGCAGCGCCGCGCGTTCCTTGCGATTCGCGTGGACGAGTTCGATGTCGGCGACGCGAATCGATCCTGCCTCGGGTTTCAGCAGGGCGCACAACAGTTTCGCGAAGGTCGTCTTGCCCGAGCCGTTCCTGCCGACGACCGCGAGCGTCGAGCCGGACGTCACCCGTAGCGAGAAGTCGTCGAGTACCGCGTTGGCGCAGCCGGGGTAGCGGAAGGTCACATGGTCGAAGATGACCGCCGGCGTCGATGTTACGGGCGGCACCCCATGACGATGCGTGGAGGGTGCATCCGGTAAGGAATCAGAGTCGGAAGAGGATGCAGCCGACGCCGAACGTGCACCCGATAAGAGATCGGCGGGAGAGGACGCTGCCGGCAGCGAGTTGGATGGCGCTGCCGATAGGGAATCGGACGTTGCTACCGGTAGTGACATCGGGGTCGGGGAGGACGAGGGGGAAACTACGGGCAGTGGATGGGCGGATTCGGTTACCGGATGCAGACGGCCGTGTTCCAGACGTAGCGTGCGCGTCGCGTGCACGAGCTCGGTGGCGTCGTGGGTCACGATGATGATCGCGGTGCCGCGCGCCTGGATATCGTCGAGCGCGGCGAGCACGTCGGCGCGCGCCTCGGAATCGAGCATCGCCGTCGGTTCATCGAGGATGAGCAGTCGCGAACGCATCGCGAGCATCCCGGCGATCGCGACGCGCTGCTGCTGACCGCCCGAAAGATCCACCGGGTTCGCCTCGGCGAACGTGGTCATGCCGACCGTCGCGAGCGCGTCATGCACACGTTCGCCGATCTGCTCGCGCGGCGTCGCGAGATTCTCTGGACCGAACGCGACGTCTTCGCTTACGACGGTCGTGACGATCTGATCTTCCGGATTCTGAAAGACGATGCCGATGTCGCGGCGCGCGCGGCGGTACGCGTCCGCGTGCGCGCCGCCGTCATCGTCGAAGACGGATTCGCCGGCGAGTTTCACGGTGCCGCCGTCGGGGGCGGCGAGTCCTGCGGTGAGCAGCGACAGCGTCGACTTGCCCGAGCCGTTCGATCCGACGAGGGCGACGCGTTCGCCTTCGCGCACCTGAAGATCGACGCCGTTGAGCGTCCAGGTCGCGCCGCTGTCGTAGCTGAACCGCACGTCGCGCATGTCGACGACGGTGCGAGGGGCGGCCGTCACCGCTGACCCCGGTTGAGCAGCGTGGAGATCGGCTTGTAGATCAGGAACGTGATGACGCCGTTGAGCGCGAACTTGATGAGGTTGAACGGCAGCAGCACCGGAACGATGAGCTTCGCGACGTCGGCCATCGACATGTACGCGTACATCGGCGTGATGACAAGATTCGCGCCGATTGCGACTGCGAGCGCGATCAGTGCGCCGACGAGGATGCCGACGAGCGCCGACGCGCGCGTGCGACGGCGACGGTAGATGAGGGCGGCGGGCACCGAAAGGGCGAGGGCGACGAGCACCGCCATCAGAGTGCCCCACGGATTCGTGAAGAGGTGGGGGAGGAAACCGAGAACGCTCACGATCGCGGCCGCCGATGGGCCGAAGGCGAAACCGGCGACGAGGCAGACGACGCCGGAGGGGTCGTATTTGAGCCATGGAGCCGCGGGCATGAGCGGGAATTCGAGGAAGCTGACGGCCATCGCAAGCGCGACGAACAGCGCGTACATCGCGATGCGGCGTGTGGACCAGCGTCCTGCGTCGCCGACGCCGGTCGAATGCGCGTCGTCGGGACGATGATCGCGCAACGCGCGCGTGGAATGCGTGGAGAACGCGGTGGTGCTGCCGGTAGCGGTGACGTTGGCGTTGGCAGAGGTGTCACTACCGGTGGCAGATACATCGCTTACTGTGCTACCGGTAGCAGATGCCTTATCGGTAGTCGCAGCGCTACCGGTAACAGACGTGTTATCGGCAGCGGCGTCGGAGGTGCTGCCGATAGGAGTGATGTTGGCGTCGGCGGTATCGGCAGAGATGGCACTACCGGTAGCAGATGCCTTATCGGTAGTGGCAGCGTTACCGGTAGCGGTCGCAGTGCTGCCCGTAGCGGATGCGCTACCGGTAGCAGTGGGGGACGTTGGATTCGTGGCGCCGTCGGTTGCTGGGTGTTCACCGTCGGTCGGCTGGTTGGATGCGGGCATGAGGGCATCGTTGATCGTGCTCATCGCAGAGCTCCGTTTCTTCCATCCGGACTGTCACCGTTGGCTTCGGAATCCGACCGAATCCACCGCTTTCGCGGGTTGCGGGCTTCGCCGTGGGCGCATCGGATGCGCGGCGCTACCGCCAGTAAGGAATTGCACCTTCCCTGAAACTACGTTCTCTATCTGTATACGCAGGTCGGGATAAACGGACGTCGTCGGCGGTGACGGACGCGTCTGAAAACGGCGTCGGACGGGACGTCATCGGGAAAACGATGGTCAGGGAAACCCTTGTGCGATGCGGGAGCGCGAGGAAACGCAACATGGCAATCGTTATCAGAAAACACCGTTTCATAATGTGGATAGTTTGCAAAACACGAATGTTTACTGGTTGAACTAATATATCATGTAGTAAGGCCGTCATCCACGGACGCATGACGCATCCGCGGACGGGCCCGAGATGGTGAATCACTGGGTGACACCCCTGGAAACGGTAAGGAAGGTTGACGATGATTGAGACCGCACAGGCGTTCGGCGTGGACATTGGAGGATCGGGCATCAAGGCTGCGCCGGTCAATCTGGAGAAGGGCGAATTCGCGGAGCCGCGTCTGAAGATTCTCACTCCGGAACATTCGACCCCGAAGGCGGTCGGCGACATCGTCCGCCAGCAGCTCGAGCACTTCGAGGTGCCCGAGGATGTTCCGGTCGGCATCGCGTTCCCGGCGCCGGTCAAGCCTGGACAGAAGCTCGACTACATGGCCAATCTCGACCAGTCGTGGATCGGCGTCGACGTCACCGAGGTCTTCTCGGAGGCCTGCGGCCGTCCGGTGACCGTCGTCAACGACGCGGACGCCGCCGGCGTCGCCGAGCAGCGCTTCGGCGCGGCGGCCGGCCAGGAGGGTCTCGTCATCGCGACGACGCTCGGCACCGGCATCGGCACCGCGCTCATCTACGACGGCGTGCTCATCCCGAACACCGAGCTCGGCCACATCCAGTTGCCGAAGGGCAAGGGTGACGCCGAGAAGTACGCGGCTTCCTCGGTGCGCGAAAAGCTCGACATGGGTTACAAGAAGTGGGCGAAGCGCCTGACGAAGTACTACAGCCTGATGGAGCTGTACTTCAGCCCGCAGCTGTTCGTTGTCGGTGGTGGCGTGAGCCGCGTCTCGGAGAAGTTCCTGCCGTATATCGATATCAAGACGCCGATCGTCGCCGCGAAGCTGCACAACGAGGCCGGCATCATCGGCGCCGCGTACTACGCGAGCACGAAGATGCAGAAGAACGCTGACTGATTCGGCATGCGCGTGAGGCGTCGCACACGACGCCGAACCGTCATGAGGGCGGTCGCCGGAGCGAACACTCCGACGGCCGCCCTTCGTCATGGGCGACCCGATATCAATGATGATGGTGGTTACGGGTGGTTGTCGCTTACGGGTAGTCGTCTCTTCGCGAGCGATCGTTAGTGCGATCGGTCGTCGTTGCTTACGGGCGGTCGTTGTTGTGAACGCCCGTTGGTACGGGACGTTGTTTTTTACAGGCAGTCATCGTTATGGGTAGTCGTTGTTGCAGAGACGTAGTGAGCGTGATCTCGTTGTTACGGGTAGTTGTTGCCTACGGGTAGTCGTTGCTTACGGGCAGTCGTTACGAGCAGTCGTCTCTTACGGGCAGTCATTACGGGTGGCAGTCGCTACGGGCGGCGGATGGCTGCTGCTTGCGTAAGGTCGTTGGAAATCGAACAAAGATACGAAGATGTGGAGGTGCGCGTAGATTGGAGACGTGCGTTTTTCCCAGAGAGTAGACATCGACGAGCCAAATCCGATCGCGAAGGCCGAAGCCGCGTTGAAGGCGCAGGGGATACGGCCGCTCGCGCTCAATGATTCGAATCCGACGAGGCATGGCCTGGCGCCGTCGTCGCTATCGGCGGTCTATGCCGCCGAGCCGCGCGGACAGCGCTACGCGCGTGAGGCGATCGCCGAGTACATCAACGCGACCGTCGAGCCTTACGTTCCGGATGCGGCTGACGCCTCCGACGAATCGGTCGCCGCGCACGTCGCTATGGGCGGCACCGTCGAGAGTGCCACCCGTACGCATGCGCATGCGGATGACCTTATATATAGAGGAGAGGGAATCGGGGGTGCTGCCCGTAGCGATGGCGCTGCCGATAACAATGCTGCTGCCGATAACGTGAGCGCGAATGCTGCTGCCGATAACGATATGCGGGTGAGTGCCGCCAGTAACGACGCTGCTGCCGATAACGGCACGGCGGAGGCTGATGATGTCTATCTGCTCAGTTCGACGTCGCAGGCGTATGCGTGGCTGATGAAACTGTTGTGCGACGCCGGCGACGCAGTGCTCGCGCCGAAGCCAGGGTATCCGCTCATCGAATCGATCGCCCGGCTCGAATGCGTCGAGGCGCGCTTCTACCAGCTGCGCTTCGACGGCTCGTGGTTCATCGACATCCCGCAGATCAAACGGATGCTCGCCGAGGATACCGAACGGCGCATCCGTGCGATTGTCGTCATCAACCCGAACAATCCGACCGGATCGTACATCAAGCCGGCCGAGCGTGAGGCGCTCGTCGCGTTGTGCATCCGGTACGGAATCGCGATCATCGCCGACGAGGTGTTCTTCGACTACCCGTTGGAGCCGTTCGACGGCAACCGTCGACTTTCCGGCGAGCCGCGCGTGCTCACGTTTGCGCTCGACGGTTTTTCGAAGACGTTGGCCGCGCCGCACGCGAAGGTGGGATGGATTCGCGTGTCCGGCCCCGCGGACGATGTGCGCGAGGCACGGCGGCGACTCGACATCATCGCCGATGATTTCCTGCCGATGAGCGAGATCGTCGCCAACCGCATACCGGCGATGCTGCGCGAGGCGCCGCAGCAACTCGACGCCGTCGGCGCGCGCATTCGTGCGAACCTGGCGACGTTGCACCGGATGCTCGACGAGGACGATCTCGGTGTTGTCGACGTGCTGCGCGCCGAGGGCGGCTGGAACGTGCTGCTGCGTTTTCCCGGCGTCATCGATGAGAACGATCTCGTTCTGTCGATGATCGACAACATGTGCACAAGCGGACAGCCGGGGTATTTCTTCGATATGACGTCGAACGGCTACCTTGCGATTTCGCTGCTGCCTGAAGCGCCGCAGTTCGCGTGCAACGTCGCGACCGTGCTCGACGCGGTGCGTCAGCGGCTCGACATCGACTGATATTTGCTGCGGATGAGCTGCGTGTAGAAATCGGTCGCGTGCTTCGGGTCGCCGTCGAACACGATGTGCGCCTCGTCCATGACGAGCACGCGCCGTATTTCATAGCGTTCGTCGGCGATGAGTTCGACGTCGTGCGTCGTGAACACGACCGGCTTGCCGTAGCGGAACAGCCGTTGCGCGACATGCGCCGAACTGATTTCGTCGAGGCCGCGCGTCGGTTCGTCGGCGACGAGCATCGCCGGCAGATGGCAGCAGGCGACGGCCATCGCGAGCAGATGCAGACGTTCGCCGTCGAGCGTGTCGAGATGCATATGGCGCACTTCGCTCAGATCGAAGGCGGCGAGCAGGTCGCCGATGCGGGCGGCGCGTTCGGCCGGCGGCACATGGTGGCGTTCGAGATAGCCGTCGAGCGCGTCCTCGAGTGATTTCGCACGTTGAAAATGGCTGCGCACATGCTCGAGGTCGACATAGCCGACCGCCGAGGCGATGACCGGACGGTCCGCACGCCGTGACAGGTCGCGCGGCTCGCCGTCGATGATGTAGTCGACGACGCCGGACGTCGGCGACTCCTGTGCGCCGATCATTCGGATGAGCGTCGATTTGCCGGCGCCATTGAGTCCGATGACGGCCACGTTGCCGCCGTCGTGCGCGATGCGCAGGTCGGTGGGTTCGCAGCCGACGGCGCCGTCCGAGTAGACGTAGCCGGCGCCGTGCATCGCGATGTCGACGGTCGTGGCCGGTGTCTGGTGGCGGCGGGAGTGGAACAACGAATCGAAAACGCTCATAGGGCCATTGTATCCATGCGCCTCCATGTGCCAGCATATCCGTCTGCCGGCGTTTACGGGCAGCACATTCGTGTACGGGTAGCGGATGGTCGTATCAGTAGCGAGTGATTGTACGGGTAGTGGACGTTCTTACAGGTAGCAGGTGGTCTTATGGGCAGTGGATGATCTTATGGGCAGCGAACGTCCTTACGGGTAGCGGCATGAAGCGCCACCGGTGACGAAGAAGTGCTGCCCGTAGGGCCTGCTACCGGTAGCAGGCGCTGTTTGTTACTGGCAGTGACGATGTCGCCCGTAATGCGGGTGCGTCGGTAACGCGAGTGCCGAACTGCGGCAGTGGTGCTGCCTGTAACAGTGATGCGACCCATAGCAATAGGTACTACTCGTAACGATAGATGCTGCCTATAGAGATGAGTGCTGCCGGTAACGACGAATGCTGCCCGTACCGGTAGCGCTACCGCTACCGGTGGCAGAGTGGTGCTGCCTGTAACAAGTGATGCTGCCTATAGCGCCGAGTGCTAACCGTAACAAGTGGTGCTACCCGTAACAAGTGGTGCTGCCCGTAACAAGGTGCTGCCCGTAACAGTGGGGGCTACCGGTAGCGGGGATTACAGGAGTACGGGCTTACAGGAGGGGGAACCAGGTGCGCACTTGGTGGAAGAGGGCTGGGTCGTTGGTAAGGAGCATGTCGTCGCGGCCGATGACGAAGCAGGATGCTACGGCGAGCAGGAGCGACGCACACACGACGATTGTGACGAGTGCGCGCGTCCACGGCCATCGACGCATCGTCAAGGCGACGACGGGCACGGCGGCCACCATGAACAGCCATCCGAAATCGGCGATGTAACGCCAACCGAGGCCTCCGACGAAGGCATCGAAGACGACGAGGGCAATCGCGAGCGCGAGCGCCGTGACGAGCGTCGGCCACCAGACGCCACATCGGCGACGCACCGCCGGCCACGGCAACGCGAACGCACACAGCGCAAGCGGCATCAGCGCGAACAGGCCGGCGACGCACGGCTCGGTGAACGACCAGCTCGGCAGCGGCGTCGGCGACAACGCGAGGAACGGGAACGTGCCGGTGAAACGCGGCGGCAGGAACAGATAATACAGGACCGTCAGCGGCATGTTGCCGGCGGGCGTGTGAAAACGCGTCATGTCGGTGACGGTGAGCTGGTAGGCGTTGCCGAAGTCGAAGGGAGACGTGAAGCGCAGCTGGTTGTAGACGAGGATCGGCGTCGCCGCGACGATCGCGGGCAGCAGCAGCGCGGCGGCGAGACGCGCGATGCGTCCGCGCGCTCGCGTTCGCACCGCGCGCCGCAGTTCGGGCAGGAACAGCGGCAGCGCGAACAGCGCCGTGAACGTGAAGGTCGGACGGCAGCCGATCGTCGCCGCGATGCACAGCGCGCCCCACGCGACATGTGGCATCGAAACGATCCGCAGCGTGCGCCCGGCGCTGCCGCTACCGCCAGCGCTGCCGTCGCTGTCGTCACCACCGTCGTCACGCACGCGTACGGCGCCGAGCCACAGCCACAGGCCGAGCATCGCGAGCAGCAGACCCGAGGAGAAGGGGATCGAGTAGAAGTTCGTGCGGAACCACAGATACGGCAGGTTCGCGCCGAGCATCGTCGCGACGCACAGCAGCATGACGGCGGCGAGCGACGTGCGTGGCGCGACGAGCGTGAGCAGGCGGATGACGAGCAGGCAGGCGACGATGGTGACGCCGGCCATCAGCCACAGCTGCGCGCAGGTCGTTGGCAGCATGAGGCCGCCCGGCGTGAACCACGAGGTGACGATGCGAAACGGCGCGAACAGCACGAGCGCGGGCAGCACGCCGAAATAGGAGTACCATCGGCCATCGTGGAACGCGTAGTCCCAGTAGATTGGCGTCACGCCGTCGGTGAGCATGCGCGCGCGTGCGCCGGCGTCGTAGGGGTCGTCGGCGCGGGCGAGCGCGTCGGGGACGGGAAGGTCGAGCGAGCCGCGTCCGTGCAGCAGCGCGTCGGCGAGGTGTCCGTACTGATCGAAGTCGAAGGTGTAGCCGCCGTCCCTGTGGAAGACGAGCGGATGCGCGTAGCCGATGATCATGACGCTGCGCGCGACGACGTAGACGCCGAGCGCGCCGGCGGCGAACGCGAAGACGAGCCGCTGCCGTCGGTTCGAGACATCCAGCGCGATGCTCCACAGGCCGGTCGACGGCAGCAGCAGGATGACGAGCGCGGCCGCCACGGCCATCGTCGCGACGCGCGCCCAGTCGAAGACGAAGGGGACGCGCACGTTCGCGCGGAAGTTCTCGATCGGGACGAGCGTGCCTCGCGGCTCCTCGATCCAGACGCGCACGAGTCCACGCGCCGGTGCGCGGAACAGCAGCGCCGACGGTGTCGCCGGCGAGACGACGACGCCGGGGGAGTCCATGTCCCAGCCGTCGCCGGCGCGCGTCGCCAGCCGCAGATGGACGGTGGAGACGACGTCGTCGCCGCGTGCGCCGTCGCGCACCGCCTGCACATGCGTCGCCGGCGTCGCGTCGGCGCGCCAGTAGTCGCTGCTGCCGTCCGCCTTCACCTCGACGTAGGCGCCGGCGGGGTCGCGCACTTCGAGCAGTCCCTGCGCGGTGCGCGACAGTCCCTGCCCGAGCGCGTTGGAGGCGGACGCGGAGTCGGTGGACGCGCCGATCGAACGCCAATGCGCGAGATTGCACACGACGCATTCGGCGATGAGGATGAGCGCGAGCGCGACGAGCGCCGAACGCAGGATGCGCCATCGGCGCGGCCGGGGGAGACAGCGGGAAATCACAGCCATTATTCTAACGGCACCATGGGTATCGGTGGGCACGTTGTACATTAGTCGTATGAGACAACGGCACGCAGCGCGCACAGGACGGGGACGGATGGAAGGCCGCGGCCGCGGGGACACGGCACCCATCGAGACGACGGCGACGGACGACGCGCACACCCGCACACGCGCGCATGCGCATGCCGGCGCGGACGGCGACGTGCTGCCGCCGTCGCTCGCACGCGCGCTGAGGTCGCTGCGCACGATGTTCCGCTGGAGCGACGATGTGCCGCCGGACGCGCAGACCTACCGCGTCGGCGCCTTCGCACGCCGCCGCATGTTCGACGGATTCCCGATGGAACGTCACGACGCGACGCCCGGCTGGCTGCAGATCCCCGGCACGCGCACCTTCGCTATCGGATTGTTCGTCCGTCATGACCGTTTCGTGCAGCTCGCGCTCGCCGACGACCGCGGTCGCGTGTTCGCGACCGGCGAGCCGCGCGCCGACCTGCAGTCGCTCGAACCGCGACTCGTGCTCGAAGCGGACGACGCGTCCGTGCGTCGCGGCGGCGTGCGTCGCGGCGTCGTCGTCGCGTTCGATGAGCCCGACGGCGTCGCCGTGGGACGATGGACGAAGGCCTCCGCCGGCTACACGCTCGAATCGATGCGCGCCGACCTGCCCGACGCGCTGCGCACCGGGCTCGGCTACCGCGACGCCGTGACCGTCGCCTTCTTCGCCGATTATCTGCAGCCGCGGCTGCGCGGCCGTCTCATCCCCTTCGGCGCCGCCGACCTGGCGTGGCGTCTGTCGCGGCAGGCACCATTGAGCGCGATCCGCATGAGCGTGCGCGACGAGGAGGAAACGAGGATGCTCGGCATGCGTGTGTCGGGACTCGAGGAGTACGCGATGAGGCTCATGCGCGAATCCGGCGCGCTCGACGACGTGCCGGGACTGCTGCCCGACCACGGCGCCGAGCCGATGCACACGCTGCGTTCGCCGTACTCGGGCAACTATTTCCTGACGTGGGACATGCCGATGCCTTTCGACGCCGCGCTCACGTCGCTCAAGATCGAAGGCGCGCTCAACCGCGTCGCCGCTTTGCGTGCATGGCTCGACGGGAACGCGGCGCGCGGCTCGCGGCCGACCGAGGACACGGCGACGGCGGCGCAGGTCGCGCTCGTCGACCGCACGTTCCTTGAGAATCCGGCGCTTATCGCCTTCGACTCGTCGCGTGACATCGACCCTGACGACGCCGACTTCGGCGTCGTGAACGACTTCGTCGCCCTCGCCGAGCTGACGGCGCAGGCGATCGCGATGCAGCATCCGGACCCGGTGCGCGAACGGCGCGCGGCCGCCGGCGCGTTGTTCGCCGAGGATCTGCGCGACGCGAACGACGACGATGATGACGCTGCTGACGTCGGCGGCGCTGGCATCGATATCGATGATGTCAATATTGATGACGACGTCGCGCATGCAGACGGCATCGGCGACGGTCGGCACGGCGAATGGGTCGTGCGTCAGTCGCTCGCACGGCTCATCCGTTCGATGCGGCTGCCGTATCGTTTCGACTGCGACTTCAGACTCAACCTCGAAGGCAGCACCGCCGCGCTCGCGTTCACGGTGGCCGGTCCGGCGCTCATGCCGCGCGGCGTCTACGACGCGACACGTCGGTGCTGGACGCCGACCGACGACGCGTGGCGCGCACGGATGAGCGCACGCTACAACCTGCGCGTCGGTGTCATGCTCGCGGCACTCATGTTCGGCGTTGACGCGCGAATCGACGAGGTGGCGATACGCATCGAGTCGCCCGGCCTCGAGGAGGCGATCGCCGAACAGGACGACGTCATCCATTCGACGATCAACGACGCGCTCAGCGCATTCGAACGCCTCGGCGACGCCGACGCCGACCATTTCGGCGGCAAGTCGGGGCCGAAGGACGGCGACCGCCACGGCAATCCGACGCGCATCATGACGCCGCCCGCCGTGCCGTCGATGGACGTCGCGCGCGACGAAAATGGGGGCAGCGACGGCGACGAGGACTTCGACGCGCTGATGCGCGGCGGCGGCATCGACGAGGTCGCCTTCGCCTTCGACGACATCAATCACGACGAACACGCCGACGACGCGCCGCCTTTCGACGCGACGCACGACGCAGCGCACAATGCACACGACGAGCACGAGGAGACGGCGCAGACGGCGGACGGCTCCGGCGGCGCGTGCACCGCGACGTCCGCGGGCGCGGGCGCGGGCTTTGGCGACGACGCGATCGAAAGACTGCGGCAGGGGCCGACGATGCGCACGCTGACGACGGTCGTCTTCACGCGCGCCGCGTTCCTCGAACGACTGGAGAAGGACGGCTTGGCCGATCCGGTCGGCACTTATCGGATGTTCGACGCGGCGCTCGCGTTCGACGACGACGGGGGACTGAGGACGGTGGATCCGGGATTCTCGATCTCGGACGCGCGCTTCTCGCAGCAGGGCGCGCAGGACGCCCCCGAGGAGCACGACAGGAGGCTCGACCCGGGCGCGGCGCACGTGCTCGGCGCCGACGACACCTTCGGTCTGGCGATCCAACGCGACGATCTCATCAGCAACGCGCTGGGCCGCTTCCACACGCTCGCCGCCGACACGAGCATGTCGTCGGCGACGAAGGCGCAGCAGGCGATGGACGTCATCGAACGGATCGGCGACCCCGAACTGCTTGCGCACGCCACCGACATCACGTCCGCGCTCATCGACGGCGACGACACGCCCGACTTCACGTCGACGCTGCTGAAGGACCTCGATGACGCGCGGCTTAAGGCGCGCGACCTCTTCTTCGCCGGACAGCCCAAGCAGGCGCTCGAGGGCGTCGAACGCGTCGTCGACGCCCTCGACGACGTGTATCGCGACATCGACGGCGTGCCGCGCTACTTCAACTCGTACGCCGATCGCGTCGTCTACAACCGTCTGTTCGCGCTGCCGGACGAACGCACCGTGCTCATTCCGGACACGTTGTTCTACGCGCATCTCGAACTCGCCGACGCGCTCGCACAGTTCGACGGGCCCGGCGCCGCGCTCAGGCATCTCAACGCGCTCGTCGCCTATGCACCGTCCTACGCGCTCACGCATCTCAAGCTCGCCGTGCAGCTCGCGCAGAACGAGGACTGGGATTCGGCGAGGGCGGCATGCCTGAACGTGCTGCGCGTCTCGCTCGACCGATCCGACGCCGCCTACGCCTACTACCGTCTCGCGCAGGCCGCGTGGATGCACGACGAGTTCGACGTCGCCTACGCCGCATACATGCTCAGCGGGGCGATCGGCGACGACACGGCGACGCGGACGACCGAGATGAACGAGGTGAGGGCGCGCGCGCAGTCGCAGTGCATCCGCCTGCCGTTGACGCTGCAGGAGGCGATGGACACGCTCGAGGCACACGACGTGCCGGTGTGGCCGCGCACCGAGGTCGTGCCAATCGTGCTCGACGCGGCGCGCATGTGCGTCGACCGTGCGATGTTCGTCCCGGCGCGCACGCTCGCCGTGGCCGCGATGCGTCTCGTCGGCGACGACACGGACATCGTGCAGATACAGTTCCTGCGCTCGCTCAACGCGTAAGGTTTTCGCCGCATCGGCGGCGGGTCGGCGTCGTGCGGCCGATATATTGGGAAAGGGCCGGACGGTTCGGCGCGCCGGGCGCGGACGGCCGGAAGACATGGACGGAAAGGTGCGGCACATGCAGGCAGCAGTTGGCGGCGGCGAGGACGCGAAGGAGGCGAAGGACGTCATCGGCTCGGACGAGTGGATCGACGCGCTTCGATACGACGACAACGACGCGATGGACCTCGACGACCTCGACGTGGACGCCCTGAGCGCCGAACAGGCGGCGCGGCTGTGGGCGCGGCTCGCAGCATGGGTGGAAACCGACCAGATGGCCTACTACGTGGACGACGCGCCGGTGTCCTCCGACGCCGCCTACGACGCGCGCATGCGCTGCCTGCAGCGGCTCGAGGCGGCGTTCCCGCAGCTTGATTCACCGTCCTCGCCGACGCGGCGCGTGGGCGGCACGTTCTCGAACGAGTTCGCCTCGGTGCGCCATCCGTCGCGCATGATGAGCCTCGACGACGTGTTCTCCTACGAGGAGCTGCGCGCCTGGTACGACGGCGTGCGCGCGGCGCTCGACTGGCCCGAGGGCAAGCCGCTGCCGATGACCTGCGAGATCAAGATCGACGGGCTCGCGCTCAACCTCATCTACCGCAACGGCGTGCTCACGCAGGGCCTGACGCGCGGCGACGGCGTGACCGGCGAGGACATCACGATGAACGTGCGCACGTTCCAGACAATCCCCGCGACGCTCGGCGGCCCCGAAGGCGACATCCCCGAACTCGTGGAGATCCGCGGCGAGGTGTTCATGCGCTGGGACGACTTCCATGCGCTCAACGAACGCCAGGAGGACGAAGGCAAGGCGCCGTTCGCCAATCCGCGCAACGCCGCAGCCGGTTCGCTGCGCCAGAAGGATCCGCGCATCACGGCGAGCAGGCATCTAAGCTTCTACGCGCATGGCCTGGGCGAACTCGTCTGGGGGCCGGGCAAGCCTGTCGACGTCGCCGACGAAGTGCACGACCAGTCCGAGGCGTACGCGCTGTATCAGCGGTGGGGCGTGCCGGTCTCGCCGCACACACGCGAGGTGACGAACTTCGACGAGATCATCGAGATGATCGAATACTACGGCGAGCACCGCTACGACATCGAACATGCGCTCGACGGCATCGTCGTCAAGGTCGACGACCTCGCCCTGCAGCGGCGTCTGGGCGCCACGTCGCGCGCGCCGCGCTGGGCGATCGCCTACAAGTACCCGCCCGAGGAGGTGAACACCGAGCTGCTCGACATCGTCGTGCAGGTCGGACGAACCGGCCGCGTCACGCCGGTCGCGATCCTCAAACCCGTCTACGTGGCCGGTTCGACGGTCTCGCGCACGACGCTGCACAACGGCTATGAGGTCAAGCGCAAGGGCATCCTGATCGGCGACGTCGTCGTCGTGCGCAAGGCGGGCGACGTCATCCCCGAACTCGTCGGCCCCGTGCTCGCGCGCCGCAAGGGACGCGAAGGGCAGCTGCGCGAGTTCCACATGCCGACGCACTGCCCGTCGTGCGGCACGTTGCTGCGTCCGATGAAAGAGGGCGACAAGGACCTGCGGTGCCCGAACGCCGAATCGTGCCCGGCGCAGCTGACGGAACGCATCATCAACCTCGCCTCGCGCAAGGCCTTCGACATCGAGCATCTGGGCGAGCAGAGCGCGATCTCGCTGACGAACCCGGAGGACAACCGACCGGCCTCGATCGAGGCGTACGCGCCCAACGTCATGGAACTGCGCGTGCGGCCGGGCGAGGAGCCCGAGCCGTACATAGCCCCCGAAGGGCTAGGATTGCCTCAGGTGCAGCAGCCGGTGCTGTCGAGCGAGGCGGATGTGTTCGACCTCGACGCGCGCCATCTCAAGGACGTGTTCGTGTGGCGCGAGGCGCCGATCATCGAGGTGAGCGAGAAAATCGAGGACGGCAGGCGGCGCAAGGTGCGCAAACGCATCGGAGGATCGGGATTGTGGCACCGCGTGCCGGCGTTCTGGACGACGCCGACGAAGGCGAGCGACGCGAAGCCCGTGCCCTCCGACGGCGTCGTCGTCGGCGTCGACGAGCGCAGCGGCCGCGACATCTACATCTGCCCGACGGAGACGACCCGCAAGATGCTCGACGAGGTCGACAAGGCCAAGCACACCGACCTCGACCGCGTGCTCGTCGCATTGTCGATCCGCCGGCTCGGACCGCCGACCGCGCGTCTCATCGCACAGCATTTCGGCACACTCGACGCGATCGGCGACGCGACCGCCGACGAGCTCATGCAGATCGACGGCATCGGCCCCGAGATCGCCGAATCGGTCGTCGACTGGTTCGCCCAGGCGAAGGATCCTACGAGCTGGCGCGGCAAGGTGCTCGCCGCATGGAAGAAGGCCGGCGTCGGCATGGAGGCGGATAGGAGCGACCTGCCGCAGACGCTCGCCGGACAGACCGTCGTCGTGACCGGCTCGTTGGAGACCTATTCGCGCGATTCGGCGAAGGAGGCGATCATGGAACGCGGCGGTCGCGCCGCTGGATCGGTCAGCAAGAAGACGGATTGGGTCGTTGTCGGCGCGAATGCGGGTTCGAAGGCGGCCAAGGCCGAGGCGCTCGGCATTCCGATGATCGACGAACGGCAGTTCGACGAACTGCTCGCCACCGGCACCGTCGCGGGCGTCAAGCAGACGCACGCCAACGAACGCAGCGTGTCCGCCGAGGCGTGACGCGGATTGGCGACGGCGGCACGGTGACTGTGGCGTGGTGACTGTGGCAGTGAGGGTCGCGGAAACATCAGCGCGGATTGGCGGCGATGTGGCGGCGTTATGATGGTGTCATGATGACGTCGTGACGTCACGACGCCGCTGACGAGAGTCGTGACGACGCGACATCATCATGAAGATGGCGTCATCACGTCACGATGACGTTAGCGCAGATTGTGACGACGTCGACGACGACATGACACTGTCACAACATCGAGGAAACGTCAGCGCTTATCGGCGGCCGACGTCGGTGGTACGTCGTCGATGAGTGTGCGCGCGAGGCGGACGAAGGTGTCGCCGAAGTCGTCGTCGCGCAGCGTGCCGTCCTCGTTGAGCACGGCGGGGCGTCCTTCGCTTTCGCCGATCTCGCGGATGCGTGGATCGAGTGGCAGCCGTGCGAGCAGCGGCACGTCGTGGCCGAGTGCGCGTGACAGCTGTTCGCTGACGCGTTCACCGCCGCCGGCGCCGAAGATTTCGAGACGTTCGCCGGCATAGTCGAAATAGCTCATGTTCTCGACGACGCCGCGCACGTGCATCGGCACCTGCAGCGCGACGAGTCCGGATCGCACGGCGATGTCGGAGGCGGAAGGCTGCGGCGTCGTGACGACGACGAGTTCGGCGTTCGGCAGCGCCTGCGCGACGGAGATCGCCATGTCGCCGGTACCGGGCGCCAGATCGAGGATGAGCACGTCCGGCTCGCCCCACCACACGTCGGCGAGAAACTGTTCGAGGGAACGCTGCAGGCGGGGGCCGCGCCACAGGATCGCGCGGTCGGAGCCAGCGAACATGCCGATCGACATGAGTTTGACGCCCCACGACGTGACCGGCATCAGCATGCCGTTGAGATTCGTCGGCTGGCTGTGCACGCCGAAGAGGCGCGGCAGCGAGAAGCCGTAGATGTCGGCGTCGATCGCCGCAGTGTCATAGCCAAGTGCGGCGAAGGTGGCTGCGAGATTCGCTGAGATCGACGATTTGCCGACGCCGCCCTTGCCGGAGGCAATCGCGAAGATGCGCGTCTTGATGCCGGGTTTGTTGAACGGGTTCTCGCGGCGTGCGGCCTTGAGGTCGCTGACGAGCGCTTGCAGTTTTTCGTCGGCCATCGTGCCGACGTTGATGCGTGGCGTGAGCCGTGCGTACGGGTAGCTGCGCACCGCCTGCTCGATCTGCGCGGCGATCTGCTCGGACAACGGGCAGCCAGGCACCGTCAACTCGACCTCGACGACCACGTCATACGCGCGCCCGCGTGCGGCGGTGTCGTCACCGCTATGGGTAGCATCGTCGACATCACTACGGGCGGCACTGCTACCGGTAGCATCGTCATCGTCATCGTTACGGGTAGCACTGCTACCGGTAGCAGCATCGTCGACATCGTTACGGGTGGCACTACTACTACGGGCAGCGTCGTTACGGGTGGCAGGGTCGTCGGTGCTACCCGTAAGATCAACGTCGGTGTCGGCGGCGTTACGGGCAGCGGCGTTGGGAGTGCCGCCCGTAAGCATGGAGGAGGCGCTACCGGTAGCATGGGGGGAAACGTCATCGGTAGCGTCGGGGGACGCGGCGCCGGAAGTCGGAATGACGGTGATGTTGGCGATCATTCCCAATTGCGTCACGGAACGACCCAATTCGGGGTCGATGACGTGATCCAAACGTTCCAGCACGGCGTGTTCAATGATCGTCGTCTCATCGCTCATTCGATTTCGATGCCTTTCTGCATGAATGGGAAAAGGACCCGAGGCAAATTGTCGTCAGGGTCGAACAACGACCCACTGTATTGCATGCGCAGGCGGCGCGCCAGAGGCGAACGAAACGGCAACGGGCGTCGCGATCCGGAAACGGCGGATCGCAACGCCCGCGCAGACGCATCATTTCGGTTTCGAAGAAGGGACGCGTCACCGATATGCAACCCGTAAGCATCGCAGGCACATGCGCCCGACGACTACGGGTTGCAGTCGATTGTCATCGACGTCCGGATACGAAATGGTCGAGCGCGCCGGTCTTCAGCAGCATTCGGTAGAGCGCCCAGCCCAAGCCGCCCGCGATGAGCGCGCCGGAGACCACCGACGTGCCCAGATAGACGCTCGCGCGCAGCGTGCCCCAGCCTGGATTCGTGATCCAGTAGTAGATGCCGCAACCGAGACCGGCCAAAGCGCCGGAAAGCATCGTGCTCGCCAGATTCCACACCCTGTAGGCGAGCAGCGCGAAGCCGAGTTCGGCGCCGAGCCCCTGCATGATGCCGACGACGAGGGAGCCGCCTGCTCCCCATTGGTTGCCGAGCAGCAGTTCGAGCATCGCCGCGACGGTCTCCGCATACAACGCTGCGCCAGGTTTGCGGATGATGATGGCCGCAAGCGGGCCTGCGAACAGCCAGAACGCGTTGAGGATGCCTTCGAAACCGGGGGTGAGCGCGCCGAACAGCGCCAGCGGTGCCGTGCAGACGAAATCCCACACCCAGAAGATGAGGCCGGACGCGGCGGCGATGGCGGTGGCGGTCACCAGATCGACGACGCGCCATCGGCGTGACGCGTACGGGATGCGGGAGGCATTGATTTCGGTATCGGTCATGGGAGTGCCTTTCCTTGTCATAGTCATATGGAAATTCATATGGTGGAAGGCACGGGGAAAGAGACGTCCGTGCGTCGGCATTACCCGATTCACGTTCATGCGGTCGAAGCTCACGCTTCCTCTCAGCCTGCCTGGCAAGCCCCCGTGTCAGTATCCAGTAAAGCAGAGGGCATGTATTTTGGTCGGTCGATAACGCGATGACGATGATGCAGCGTGGACGGATTAGGAGAGTGAGGAAAGTGGAGGAGAGATGCACCCTGTAAGCAGTGCTGCCGGTAAGCAGTGCTGCCTGTAAGAGACATACCACCTGTAGAAGGACGTGCCGCCCATAAGATAAGAAGGAGGTGCTGCCCGTAAGGGGATGCACCGCCCATAAGGGGATGTACTACCCGTAAGAGGTGGCGGGCGAGACGATAGGGATGGGGAGACGATGGGGATGGGCGGGGCGTCGGAGGAGGGCAATGAAAAAACGGATGGCATTGCGTGAATGCCATCCGTTTTTATCGGATTCCTAAGGAATCAGATGTGGAAGTAGAGCTCGTACTCGAGCGGGGTCGGCTGCAGGCGGGCCTGATCGATCTCGCCACGCTTGAGGTCGATCCAGGTCTCGATGAGGTCTTCGGTGAAGACGTCGCCGGCGGTCAGGAAGTCGTGATCCTCCTCGAGGGCGTCGAGCGCCTCGGCGAGCGACGACGGCACCTGCTTGATGCCGGCATGCTCCTCCGGAGGAAGCTCATAGAGATCCTTGTCGACCGGCTCCGGCGGCTCGATGTGGTTGAGGATGCCGTCGAGGCCCGCCATGAGCTGCGCGGAGAACGCGAGGAACGGGTTGCACGACGGATCCGGAGCACGGAACTCGATGCGCTTGGCGGCCGGCGACGTGCCCGCGAGCGGGATACGGATCGCGGCGGAGCGGTTGCGCGCGGAGTAGACGAGGTTGACCGGCGCCTCGAAGCCCGGGACGAGACGGTGATACGAGTTGAGCGACGGGTTCGTGAACGCGAGCACCGACGAGGAGTGCTTGATCAGGCCGCCGATGTACCAACGGGCCATGTCGGACAGTCCGCCGTAGTTCTTCTCATCGTAGAACAGCGGCTTGCCGTCCTTCCACAGCGACTGATGGCAGTGCATGCCGGTACCGTTGTCGCCCGCGATCGGTTTCGGCATGAAGGTCGCGGCCTTGCCGGCGAGCGCGGCCGTCTCGTGGACGACGTACTTGTACTTCATCAGGTCGTCGCCCGCGTGCTGCAGCGAGTTGAAGCGATAGTTAATCTCCTGCTGGCCGGCGCCGGCGACCTCATGATGCGCGCGTTCGAGGATGAGGCCAACCTTCTGCAGGTTGGAGACCATGTCGTCGCGCAGATCCTGCGTGTGGTCGATCGGCGGGACCGGGAAGTAGCCGCGCTTGACGCGGTTCTTGAAGCCGATGTTCGGCGTGCCGTCCTCTTCGACGTCGAGACCGGAGTTCCACGGGGCTTCGATGGAGTCGACCTCGTAGAAGGAGCCGCGCATGTCGTTGCCGAAACGGACCTTGTCGAAGATGAAGAACTCGGCTTCCGGAGCGAAGGAGGCGGTGTCGGCGATGCCAGTCGACTTCAGATAGGCCTCGGCCTTCGCCGCGACCTGACGCGGATCGCGCGAATACGGCTCATCGGTCAGCGGATCGACGATCGAGAACGCGACGTTGAGCGTCTTGTGCTTGCGGAACGGATCGACGTAGGCGGTCGTGATGTCCGGGACGAGCTTCATATCGGACTCGTTGATGGCCTGGAAGCCTTCGATGGAGGAACCGTCGAACGGCATGCCCTCGTCGAATGCGTCATTGAGGAATTCGCTGGCAGGGACCGTGAAGTGCTGCTGAACACCAATCAGATCGGTGAAGCGAACGGAGACATATTCAATGCCTTCCTGATTGATCAGGGCCTCGGCGTCTTCCTTGGTTTCGAGTGTGGTCACGGGACCGCTCCTTTCAATAAGTGGTTACGGGTATCAGCATAGGTCGCAGCGTTTCGCTCACTCGAAGTTTGAGTTACGAATATGTTTCGGGCGGTAAGAGCGCAATCGTCGGCACGTCGGAAACGTTGAAACGACGGCGATGCCGCGTCACGGAGGACGCACCGCCGCCATCATGCCCCTGCGCACAATGTGGACATCGTGATGCCGTTGCCGTTCTTACGGGCAGTGGTCGTTCTTCTTACGGGTGGTCGTTCCTACGGGCCGCAATCGTTACGGGTAGCGGTTGTTGCGGGGGTCATTCATATGGGTGGCAGTCGTTACGGGCAGTCGTCGTCGGCTTGTTCGTGCGGACAACACTATTCATTTTCATTACGGGTGGTCGTGATCATCGGAAGTGATGACGGTTGTCCATGCATACGGTGATCGATCTCTTACGGGTGGCGTATGCCTCGGTGCTACCCGTAAGGAAAATGTTCGTTACGGGAGACAGTCGTTACAGGTAGCGAGTGTTATGGGTAGCGATCGCTTACGTGCCGCAATTGCTACGAACTGTCGTCTCCTTACGGGGGTCGTCTCTTTACGGGCGCCCGTTGCTTACGGGCAGCCTCCCTCTTTTGCGCAATCGTTGATTATGCATCGACTATGCAATGACGATGCGGAAGGTCACAGAAGAGTCGTGCAGATGACGTCGGCTGCGCTCGCGGACGGATCAATCACAGCGAACAAATACAGGTGAACAAAATATAGACAAAGAAAAAGGGACCGGCGAAACCGGTCCCGAACAGTTTAGACGACGAGAATCAGCGTCCACGCATCGCGCGCTTGCTGACCTTCTGCATGCGCATCGGGTCAATGCCCTTGGGAACGCCCATGCTGCTCTTGCGCTGCAGCGTATGCAGGCGTTCGTTAAGCGTGATCAGCTGATCCTTCGTCATCACAAAACGACGGCGCTTCTTCACCGTGCGCACGAGCTTGTTGGAGCTCGTGTTCGGGATGTACGTGCGCTTCTTAAGGATGACGTTGCGCAGATCCTTGAGACGCACCTGCTTGGGGCCGGTGCCGACGCAGATGCGGTAGATCGGGATCTGCGAACCGGCGGTCACGCCTTTGATCATCTTCTCCTGGCGGTCCATCGCGCGCATGACGCGGCCGTAGTCGCCCTCGCCGATCAGATAGATGCCCTGATAGCCGGTGCCGCGCCAGATCGCGTCATGCGAGCGCGGGTCGACCCACACCGGTTCCTGCGGGAAGTCATAGCCGGCCCTTTTCATGTTGCCGAGGACGCTGATTGCCGCGCCCGGCTGACCCTCGAGCTGCTTGAAGCCGACGGCGTCCGCGCGGCGCGTGAGCACGATTGTGGCGAACAGCAAGCCGGTGACGGCGGCGAGGATCATCCAACTGATCCACCCGAACCATCCCCAGTGGAACACGAATCCGCAGACCAGCCCGATGACGATCGGAACCGCGAACACGCCGCCGACGATCCACGGCAGCGCCTTGTCCTCTCTATGCGTGAACTGGTAGATCTGCTTGATCTGGCTGAACATGCCGCGCTTTTTCTTCTTCGGCTGCTCGTCCTTCGATGCCATGTATCGCCTCTCCTAATTACTTTGCGAACATTTTTCGAACGCTATCGGATGCGTGCTGTTGCAATGGTTCCATACTCTATCAGTTGACCATCCCCTCTTGTGTTACATCGATGCCGCCGATAAGCGTGACCGCGGTTCTCGTGAATTGTTCGGTGGGCGGCGAGGGAGTGCGCTGCCTGTAAGAAGTGTGGCGTGCTACCGATAAGAGATGCGAGAGGACGGAGATGTGCTGCCCGTAAGAAGTGCGCTGCCCATAAGTGTGTGCTGCCCGTAGGAGGGTGCCGCCCGTAAGAAGTGCGCTGCCCGTAAGAGTAAGCGTGTACAACCCGTAAGGGATGCGCGGGCGCGACAGAGTTACGAAAAAAGGGGGTGACGTCGTCGTGTGGACGGCGTCACCCCGCTGGGAAATCGAAGAAACTGCGGCGTCAGCGGGTGTGCAGCGGGCGGCCGTCGGCCTTGAGCAGCGTCTCGCCGAGCATCTCGCTGAAGGTCGGATGCGGATGGATCGCGTCGGCCGCCTCGTGCAGCGGAATGCGATTGGCGATGATCTGCTGGGCTTCGGCGATCATGTCGCTCGCATCCGGTGCCACGATGTGTACGCCGAGCACATACTCGGTGTCGTCGCCGGACGTGTCGCGGCCACTGACGATCGAGAAGGAGCCGCCGGTGGCGTTCATGACCATGCGCGGATTCGACATCACCGGGAACACGGTCTCCCTGACGTCGGTGTAGCGTGCGTCCGCCTGCGCATCCCGTAGCGTGAGTCCGACGGTGGCGAACTCCGGCGAGCTGAACACGATGTTCGCGATCGCGTCCTCGTTCACCGGCCGCGCCTTGAGTCCGCCGATCGTCTCGGCGATGACGAGACCCTGCGCGAAGGCGCGGTGCGCGAGCGCGTGGCCGGCGGTGATGTCACCCAACGCCCAGACATGGTCGAGGTTCGTGCGACCGTATTCATCGATGACGACCATGCCGGCGTCGTCGAGCGCGACGCCGCAGTCGGCGAACCACGGCTCATCCGTGTTCGGCGCGCGGCCGATCGCGCCGAGTGCGATCTCCGCGCAGATCGTACGCTCCTCGTCGTCATCGCCGAGCGTGTAGTGCACGGTCGCGCCGAGGTTGACGCCGGTATCGACACTGCGAACGTGCGCATCGCGGATGATGTTGATGCCGCGTCGTTTGAGTTCGCGTGACAATGCGAGCGCGGCGCGGCGGTCGCTTTTCGACAGCACGTTGTCCTTGCGGATGAGCAGCGTCACGTCGCTGCCCGCGCTGTTCCAAATCGACGCGAACTCGAGCGCGACGGCGCCGGAGCCGATGATGACCGCGCTGTGGGGGAACGTGTTGAGCGACAACGCGGCCGTCGAATCGACGATCGCGCCGTGGTATGTCGTGCCGGGAAGGTCACGTGGGCGCGAGCCGGTAGCGAGCACGATGTCGTCGGCCGTGATGTCGAGGTCGCCGGTGATCTCGTCGAAGCCGCCGTTTTTCGTGAATCTGCGCACATGCTCCTGGCCGGCGGAGGGTACGACGCGCACATGGCGGTCGGCGCCCAGCGACGCGTCGCCGCGGTAGACGGTGATGCCGCGGTATTCGATGAGCGCGCGCAGTCCGTCGACGAGCGTCGCGACGGTGTGTTCGCGATAGTCGCGCAGGCGTCCAAAATCGATCTCCTCGAGTTTGGAGACGATGCCCATCGTCTCGCCGTGTGCGAGCGCGTCGAGCGTCCGGGTGGCGGTGATGAGCGCCTTCGACGGGATGCATCCGCGGTTGAGGCAGGTGCCGCCGAGCGTCTCGTCACGTTCGATCATGACGACCGATTTGCCGAGTTCGGCTGCGCGCAGGGCGGCGGAATAGCCGCCGGGTCCGGCGCCGATGATTGCGATGTCGAAATGTTGGGATGCCACGATGCCTCCAGAAAGCTGCGGTGTACTACCGATGGACCGGCAACCATTGTAATGCATGCGACGCAAAGGCCGCCGCGCTGCGACGCCCTGCGGCGTACGGGCGGCGGCTGTTGTTACGGGTAGCTGTTGTCATCGTCGTTACGGGTAGGTGCTTGTCTTACGGGTAGCTGTCATCGTTGTTCGTGCTTACGGGTGGTCGTCGTTGCTACAGGTAGGCATCATCGTTATGGGTGGCCGTTTCGTTACAGGTAGGCGCTGTTCACGCTTACGGGTAGCTGTCGTTGTTACGGGTAGTTACGGGCAGTCCTCGTTTCTGAGGGTGATCGTTTGGGCTTACAGGCAGTCGTTGTACTGATTCCACGTTTCCGATGTGCAGAGCATCACCGACGCACGAAGCAGGCGTCGCGCTTATGGGCAGTCGTGGCGATCGCGCTCATCGTGATCGCGATCGTCGATGTGGCTACGGGAGGTCATGATTATGTGTACGGGAGGGATACTTCCCATATCGATCAAGCGGGAGCACGCGGCCTGCGAGGAGAAGGAGAGTGACGGCAGAGTTCGAGTGCTACCGCTAACGAAGATGCTGCCCGTAACGAGATGGCGCCCGTAACGAAGGTGCTTCCCGTAAGAATGATGCGTCCCGTAAGAGGGCGCCTCCCGTAACGAAGAACGCTGCCCGTAACGAAAGAGCTGCCCGTAAGAGAACGGTGCTGCCCGTAACATGCGACGCAGCGAGAGCGCGCGACACGACGCGGTCACGCGACCACCCGAACAACAAAATGCGCGGGGTGGCGGGGAATCGTTGACTCCCTACCGCCCCGCGCATCGCGTTTGCGTACGATTTACTTGGGCCAGTGGCCGCGCTTCTTGTAACGCGGCTTCGGCAGACGCCAGCGGCGCAGCTGGATCGCGCGGCTCCACGCATAGGATCCGGTGCGCATGCCCTTGGCGACGGCCTGCTCGCCGTATTTGGCGATGAGCAGTTTCTTGAGTTTGCGCCACATCACGACGACGTCGATGATGATCGCGAACAGATACACGTACAGGAGCGTCATCAGGATCAGCGTGATTTGGATGCTGTACGGGATCTGCCTGGCGAAGGCCGTGACGATGACGGACAGCACGAGGATGACGAGCGCGACGGGGATGAAGAACTCGCCGATGTTGAATCGGGCGTCCACATAGTCGCGCACATAGACGCGCCAGGGGAGGCGTTCGGCCTTTGGCATGTTCTGCAGGTCGCCGGTGCGCATCGCCTCGTATTCGCGGTTTTCGCGTTCACGCATGCGTTGCTTCGCCGCCTTGCGCTGTGCGGCGCTGTCCTTCGGCACGAGCGGTCGGATGTTCTTCGCCTGCGCCTCCTTGCGTTTCGGCGTCGGACGTCCCTTGCCGCCCTGTTCATCCTTGAGCTGCGCGTTCTCGCCGTGCGCGTTGCGCGCGACCTGTCCTTCGTTGCCTTCGTCCTTCTTGTTCACTGCCATGAAGCCGAGCGTACGTGAAGACATCGACGCCGAGGCCACGCCGCCGCCCTCGGCACAGGACATGGCGCGGAACGGTGAAGCCGCCTACAATCGACAATCGAAACATACGACCCGTAAGCGTCAGGAGCGTCGATGCGATCGGCTTCGACGTTACGGGCGGCACATGCGACGCTTCGTCGTTCGCCGTGCGATCCACACGACGAACGACGTGCACATGCGCAATGCGCGCAACGTACGGGATGCGCACGGCGCAGACGACGCAGACGGGTCGACGGTCGGATGGCCGCGCCGCGGCACGGGCGGCAATGACGAAAGGAACGACATGGAGATATCGGCACAGGAGATCCGCGCGCGCGTGGCGGCGGACTGGCAGGGCATCATGGACGTCGTACGGCAGAAGGTGGCGCTCAGGTCGGTGTCCGCACAGGGCATCACCGGCGATCATATGAAGGAGTCCGCGCAGTACGTCGCGCGGATCATGCGCGAGGTCGGCGTCGACGCGCGCGTCGTGCAGTCGCACAACCCCGACGGATCCGCGGGTGCATGGGAAGTCATCGGCTCGCTCGAGACGAATCCGGACGCGCCGACGGTGCTGCTGTACGCACACCACGATGTGCAGCCCGTACCCGACCCGGACGAATGGGACACCGACCCCTTCGAGGTCACGCAGGTGGGCGACCGCCTGTACGGACGCGGCACCTGCGACGACACCGGCGGCATCGCGATCCACTATGGCGCGCTCAAGGCGCTCGGCGACGACCTCGGCGTCAACATCAAGATCTTCTTCGAGGGCGAGGAGGAGATGGGCTCGGCGAGCTTCATCCCCTTCATCGAGGAACACCACGACGAATTCGACTCCGACGTGATCATCGTCGCCGACTCGGGCAACTGGGCGCCCGATGTGCCGTCGCTGACGACGTCGCTGCGCGGCAACGCGACCTGCGACGTGCATGTCAAGGTGCTCGAGCATCCGGTGCACTCCGGCCAGTACGGCGGCCCGATCCTGGACGCGAACACGCTCGCGGCGATGCTCATCGCGAAGATGTACGACGAGGACGGCGCGCTCGCAATCCCGGGCGTCGAGGGCGGCGACCCGATCGGCGGCCTGCAGCGCGACGTCGAGGAGACGGACATGCGCGCGGCGGCGGGCGTCGTCGACTCCTACCGGCTCGCCGGCGACGGCTCGCTCGCCTCGCGGCTGTGGACGAAGCCGAGCGCGACCGTCATCGGCTTCGACGCTCATCCGGTCGACGGTTCGTTCAACGTGATCAGCCCGGAGACGACGTTCCGTGTGAGTCTGCGCGTCTCGCCGCTGCAGGACCCGCACGCCGCGATGAACGCGATGGTCGAGTTCTTCGAAGGCAACGCGCCCTTCGGCGCCGACGTGCACGTCACGCCGCTCGACGCCGGCATGGGCTGGGCGATGGATCCCGACTGCGAGGCGAGCGCCGACGCGGCCGCCGCGCTCGAGGAGGCCTTCGGCGTCGCCCCGGTGAACAAGGGTGAGGGCGGTTCGATCCCGTTCATCCCGGAATTGCAGAAGATCTTCCCCGACGCGCAGGTGCTCGTCACCGGCCCCGAGGACCCGATCTCGAACGCGCACAGTCCGAACGAATCGGTGAGCGTCTCCGGACTCGAGAAGGACGTCATCGCCGAGGCGCTGCTGCTTGATAAGCTTGGCAGGAACTGAAACCACGGATGATCCCGAATGGGATCATCACGAATAAAGGAGAAGATCATCATGTCCATTGCCTCCATCATCGCCTCCATCGGTCTGGTATGCTCCATGCAGGCCGCGCCGGCCGCCTCCATGCAGGTCGACACGATGGACGCCGCGCCGACCACGGCCGAATCGGGCAGGGGCTGCAATGCGTTCCTGCATTGGCTCGGCCTGTGCCTGATCTGAGGCAGGGCGCACGCGCAATGACGTCGAAAGGACGCGGGATCAGGCGCATCCGGCACCCATACATCGCTTTCTTCATCATCGTGTTCTCGGTGCTGTATGAGCTGAACGTATGGGTGTACGCGATGCCCAAGCCCTCCGCCGGCACCATGGTGTGGCTGATGGTGGCCCAGGCCATCGTCGTATGCTGCTACTGGTTCCCGGTGTGGGCGTCCGTCGCGGTGCTGCTGCTCAACGGCGTCGGCGAATACGCCATCCCCGGCTACGGGCAGTTCACGGCCTACTTCCTGTTCCTCGCCGTGGTGCTGATCAGTTATAAGACATCGACCAGGATCGCCGCGGCCCTGTGGTTCGTCATGGCCGCATATACATGCATAGAGACGAACGTCAAGCTGGGCTCCTTCTCCCCCTACGGCTGCACGGCGTTCTGCATGGTGTATCTCGCCATGGTCGTCGTCGGCCGGTTCCTGGCTTGGAACGACCGGCGCAACGAACAGCTGCGCAAAGCCGTGGAGCTCGAAGTCAAGGTCAGGCAGCTGGAATCGAACCAGTATCTGGCCGCATACCTGCATGACGCCCTGTCCCAGGAGCTCGCCCTCATCTCGATGGAGGTACAGCTGAGGAACGCCGATCCGGGCAAATCGGACGACGAGCGGTGGGAACGCGTCGGGGAATACGCCAGCAACGCCTTAGGCGACCTGCGTGGGATCATCATGCAGCTGCGTGATGATTCGATGTCGCTGCGGTTGTCCGACAGTCGGGACGAGGACATCGCCACGGTACTGAAAAATCAGGGGAAAGCGGGCGACGAACTGCTGCATCGGCATGGATTCGCCGGCGACACCGAGGTGGATGTCATGCGCGACGCGAACGTCCATGATCGGGAGATCGACGGACTGGTCATGCTGATCTGCCACGAGATCTACGCCAACATCCTCAAACACGGCGACGCCGCGGGGCGATATCAGGTGCGCATGGAGGAGACCGCCGCCCATGTACGCATCGTCTACGAGAACGACATCGCCGAATCGAGCGAAGCGAAGATACAGGGAGGCAACGGCATCCGCGTCCTGCGCTCGCTCATCACGTCGATGGGTGGTACATTCAGCCATGAACGGGTGGACGGCGTTTGGAAAGGCTACGTCGAACTGCCGATCAGCGGAGATGACCGCGTGCCACACCTGGATGCCGTCGTCAACGTCCGTTCAGCAGCAGCCTGACGACGTTCTTGGGTGAGCCTACGCCGTATTTGGCGGCGATGTTGCGCATATAGCCGCGTACGGTGGAGGCGCTCAGCCCCATGTGCGCGGCGATGGTCGCACTGTCCGCGCCATACTGCCGCATCAACGCGAAGGTCTCCTGTTCCTGAGGCGTGAGTGGATTGCGCGGCGCGGGGAGTGTACCGTGGTCGGCCTCGCCGGATCGGGTCGCCTCCATGATTGCGGCATGCGCGTCGCGGGCGGTTCGGAATCCCCTCGTCGTACCGTCCTGAATAAGCAGTTCGATGAGCTTGGGCAGGTATGCCAGCTGTTCCTTCTGCATCAGTCCCTGCGCGCCCGCCGCCGTGATCTCGTCGAGATAATGCTCCATCGCGATGCATGTCATGCCGAGCACGGGGGTGTGGTCGTTGATGGTGCGAAGCTGTCTGCAAATTGCCGGACCCGACTGGGGAATGAGGTGCATGTCGAGGAGCACGATATCCGATCCGTCGCACTGCGTCACCACATCATGTTCATTGCCGCGCAAGGTGTGGATGCTGATGTTCGGACATTGCAACCTCAGATAGCTGGCGATGTTCTCCGCGGCGCGCGGATCGTTCTCCACCATCATCAGATGCATGTCTTCCTCCCTCCTATGAAGCATGTTCATGCCATCCCGATTTCGGCGTGCTCATGCCAGCCATGGCGCAGACGGGCGGATCCGTCTGCGCCATGGCTTTTGATGATTCCACTATCTATTATCTATTTCTACTATCTATTGATATTCATTAGCCGATATTCATCAGCCGAACGGCTTCCATGGGTTGGTGTCGTCGGTGTACATCTGATTGGCGTTCGCGACCAGACAGGTGACGACGTCACCGTTGCCGAGATCCAGCCTGTACTGTCTGCGCGCCTGCTCGTAACGGTCGGGGTCTTCGGAATGCTGCGATAGATATGTTTCGTAGGAGGCGTTGTCCCGGCGGTATTCGGCAGCCGTGTACGAGGATTCGGCGGCGTGTTTACGGTGCAGGCAGTCGACGGCCGCCTCCTCGTTGTTGGAGAGCATATCCGGATTGGCTATGCTGTAGCGGTACATCTCGTCCACTGCGACATAATGGTTCGAGCATGCGTGCATATCCGCCATCAGCTTGTCGCGTTCCTCCTCGGTCAGCGTCGAGCTGTCGGTGGATTTGATCGGACTGTACAATCCGTTGGCGTACCGAGGCAGATCGGGCTTGGTGTATCCCTTGTCGACGAGGCACTGTTTGTAGTTCTCCCACGCCTGCTCGTAATCCGCTTTGCTGACGATGCCGTCATGCGCGAGCGCCCGCTGCAGCATGTCCCGCTGCTGCTGGCTCATGCGGTCCGCCTCGTC
Source organism: Bifidobacterium anseris (assembly GCF_002860345.1). Classification (GTDB taxonomy): domain Bacteria; phylum Actinomycetota; class Actinomycetes; order Actinomycetales; family Bifidobacteriaceae; genus Bifidobacterium; species Bifidobacterium anseris. The sequence goes on along the minus strand of NZ_NMYC01000001.1, from coordinate 705,730 downwards.
GCTTTGGTCGTCGAGCTCAAGCAACGTGTTGATGCGTTCCGTGAAGGATGAGGCCAGCTTCGCGTTGGCGCCTGCATCGGATACGTCGGATTGTGGTGCGGTCGTCGCGCCGTCCACGTCGGTCTGGTTGTGGCCGTTCGTGCATGAAGCCGTCGTGACCAATACCGCGATGGCGAGCACCGCGAGCTTCCATCCATGTGAGTTCCTCATCATCTCACCTTCTTCATGCGTTGACGTCCGATGGAGTGTGTGGGTGTCGTCCGTTATGCCTTCATGATTCCCTCATCATGGCGTGGACGTTATTGGTTGTTGTTGCGGAATGGATGCCACACACCCTCATCCGATTCGGGCGCCCATGTCTTCACGTCATGCCCATTGGTGGCGAAGCAGTATTGCACCTGACTGTCGTAAAAGTCAAAGGAATAGACCTCCTGTGACTTTTGCCAAGCTTCTTTGGGGGGATACTGTTCCGGGTTTGCCGAGTACTCCTCACCGCTTTGCTCGAATTCCTTCTTGAACTGTTGTGCGGTGTAGGAGGGATCCACCAGTTCTTTGCGTTTGAGGCAGTCCACGAAGCCTTCATCACGGTCGGCGTACAGCTGTGGATTGCCTAAGGACAATCGGTACATCTCATCCACCGACTGATACTCGCTCAATCTGCAGGCATCTGAATCATCTTGGGCCTTATGCAGGGCGTCTTCTCCTCGGTCGTCGGCGTCGGTCACTGTTGTGCTGCCGCGGATCCCGTCGGAATATATGGTGCTGGTAGGGGCCGCATAACCTTTATCGATGACGCACTGTTGGTAGTTGCTCCATGCTTGATCGTAATCAGTTCTGGACACTTTGCCGTCATGGTCAAGGGCTCTTTTGAGAATCGCTATTTGCTTCTCGGACATCGGCTGTGCCATCGTATCATTCATCGCAAGAAGATTCTGAATGCGCTCGGAAAGCGATGACGCGATTTTTGCGGAGGCCACCTCAGTGGATGAGCCAGTGGGTGCGTGTTGGGGTGATGCGTTGACGGTGCCGCAGCCGGTGAGGATAAGGAGCCCTGCTGCCAGGACCGCGCAATATAGTCGTTTGGTATTCATCGTCTGGTATCCATTACTATAAATAATTGGAATTCCGTCAGGTTGAATCGATTGATGTTCTGATTCAACCTGACGGAAATATTGATGGTATTCAAATCAGGACACTACATACCTGACGTAGTCTCCGACGGTGAGATCGGTGCCGGTCTGGACGGCGCTGCACCCCATGCCGGGGTTGCCGACGCTGGACGCCTCCGTGGAATGCCCGTCCTGCTTTGCGTAGCATTTCGTGGTATGTGACATGGAACTCAGCGTAATGTACGAGCGTTTGGCGGCGGCCGTATAGCTGCCGCGGTAGTAACCGTTCTCGATCACACCACTGCTGATCTCGGGTAGTAGGTAGCACTTGCCGCGTTGGCCACGGATGCGCAGCTGAGGGCGACGCCGGCGGCCAGCAGTGCGGACACCGTACCTTTGACGAAGGATTTCACTTTCATGACTCCTTCTCCTTTCTTTCTTTCTTCGTAGGACTTCTTCGTCCAATTGTTGTACATCGATTCCCTGCATCGATGTCGAGTACAGCATGGCATTGCATATCGGATGGCGTCAACCGACTTGCGCGTTTTGCGTATATGCGACACGCCGGGGGACCCATATGCGCAAAATGCGTAGATTGGTTGCATTGCGCGTTTATCGCCTGTATCACTGAACGATAAATACACGGAACGTAACGGCAGGGAAGCCGGTCGGAGGGGGAAGACCTATGGTTCATCAGGGAACGAAGCAGCGCAAGCGGCGTAACATGAGACATGGCGTCGCGGCATGGACGTGGGTGCTGCTCACGGCGGCCACCGTGGCCGCACTGACCGTATGCGCATGCGCGTTATGGCTGCCGGACAGGGCTCCGGTCACATTGGGCGCCGCGAGGACGCTGACGTCGGCGGGTGCCAGCGTACAGGACTACTCCGGCGCGCAACAGGTCAACGTGGTGCCCACCATCTCCGCGGACAAGGAACTGCTCGGCAATGCGTCCGGCATCGTGACGGAAAACTGGACGGATGATGAGATTCGCTCGGGCACGCGCGTCTACCAGGTCAACGACAGAGTGGTCGTGGCGCTGCATACGGACACGCCGCTGTTCCGGGATCTCAAGACCGGCGACAAGGGCGAGGACGTGCGCTCGCTCAATGACGAACTGAGCAGGTTGGGATACGATTCGGTGCCCGGTTCGGATGTGTTCAATTGGAATACCGGCAACGGTTGGAGACAGCTGATGATCGACTCGGGCAACGCCGGCACCGAGGAGCTGAGCCTCGCCGATACGATGTGGATTCCCGCAGACGTGGTCAATGTGCGCAACTGGAGCGCACAGCAGGGCGCCACGGTCAGCGCGGCGACCGCGATCGGCACGGTTCCCGGCACGTTGACGAAGCTCACGATCCGTGGCGGCCGGCCGTCGGATCAGGAACGCAGCATCACCGTGTGCGGCGTGACCTCGGCGTTGCCGGCAGGCAGCGTGGAGATCACTGACGCCGAGACACTGCGGCAGATCGCGCAGACGGAAGCCTACGCCAGCAAGACGCCGGAGGAACGTGCGGCGAGCATAGACGCCCAGGTGACGTTCGCCAACACCATCCAGGTATTACGTGTGCCGGCGGCCGCGGTGTTCGACGTCGATGGCACGGCCGCGTGCATCGCCGTGCGCAACTCCGATGACGTCTCCGCGATGCCTGTGCAGATCATCAGCAGCGAGCTCGGCGCGAGCCTCGTGCAACCGGTCAACGGGAACGTCGGCCAGATCAAGACCGTAGTGATCGGGCCGCAGCTCAACACGTTGCATTGCGAGTGATCATGCAGTTGGTTGTGGAGGATTTGGCGCATCGTTTCGCCGGCACCGATCTGTTGTTCGAACATCTGAGCTTCACTGTGCAACCTGGCAGTACCGTGGCCATATGCGGGCCGTCCGGCTGCGGCAAGTCCACGTTGCTGTCCATTCTGGCCGGGTGGGAGAAGCCGTACGCCGGCTCGGTCAGACGTGAGGAAATCACGCGCACCGGTTGGGTGTTCCAGAACCCGTATGGCGTGGCCAACCGCAGCGCGCTGGACCATGCGGTGTTCCCGTTGCTCGCCAAGGGGATGACCCGCCGACAGGCCGAACCGCAGGCGTTGGAAGCCATGGGGATGTTCGATCTTGAATACGCCGCCGACAGGCGGTTCAGTGACCTGTCCGGCGGCGAGGCGCAGCGGCTCATGCTCGCACGGGCCGTGTGCTCGCATCCGGACATGCTGCTTGTGGACGAGCCCACCGCCCAATTGGACACGCGCACCGCGCACTCGGTGAGTCATGTGCTCGGCAATCTGGCCGGACAGGGCATGATCGTGCTCGTGGCCACACATGACCCCGATACGCGGGACGCCTGCGGGCGCATCATCGATCTGGCGCACTATGCGCCACGGGAAGACGAGGAGGTGCAGCAGCCATGAAGATCCGTTCGGTGTTCTCCGAAGCCATGCGCAACATCGACTCCGGTACGGCGCACGCCGTCGTCCTGTGCCTCGCCGTGCTGCTGTGCGGCGTATTGTTCGGCGGCTATGAGGCATACGACATCATCACGATGCAGCAGGAGGTGCAGACGCGCGTGAATGCGCTGGCCGACGCCGACATGATCGCCACGGACGGCGGTGTGGACGGCGTGGCATGCGATGGGCTGCCGGAGGGTACCGCAAGCGCTGGCATGCATGCGGGCGCCGTGGATGCCGGCGCGGAGATTGCGTTGCTGTCCACGCCGGGCAAGGCGCTGCAGTCGTTCGAAGTCAGTCCGGGCATGCTCGAGCTCATCGCATCCAATGATGCGCACATCACGAAGGTGGATACCTCCGGCGTGTGGATTCCCGAAGACGTGGCACGTGACTTCGGCCTGAGTGAAGGAAGCCGTGTACAGACCAGTCAGGGCGTCATGGAAGTCGCACAGGTGTATGCGTGGCCCAATGACGGACGCGACACCCGGTTCTCATACACGTTCCTGATTCCGCGGCAGGCTTCGGGGGAGCGGTTCAACGAATGCTGGGTGAGGCAATGGCCGCATTCGCAGGAGGCGAGTGACCTGATGTACTCCACGCTGATCGCCGACGGCCGCAGCATGCAGGCGGCAGTCATCGGCGTGAACAAGGGATTCGACGCGCAATACGACCCGTACAGGACGTATGTCGCGCGCGCCACCCGATGGGTGCCGGTGCTCGCCGCGTTGTGCGGCGTGGCGATCGGCGTCTATGCCGTGCAACGCAGACGTCTGGAATATGCCGGCGCGCTGCATTCAGGCCAGTCCAAAGGCGCGCAGCTGTTGGGCATAGGGGTGGAGGCGTTCGTCTGGTCGGCGCTGGGTGCCGTGAGCGCCTGCGCGCTGATATGCGCCTACTGCGTGCGGATGGCGCCGTCCGATGCGCAGACGGTCATCCAGACCGCATGCAGGGCGCCGTTGGCGACGGCCGCCGCGGTGATCATCGCGGCCGTGGTCACCGGTCTCACGGTGCGCCAGTCGCAGCTCTTCAAACTGTTCAAGCATCGTTGACCCCCCAAAAGCATCGCTATGGGCGGCGCGTGCGTTGCTCTTATGGGCAGCGCGTGCGCCGCCCTAGTCTTACGGGTAGCAGTCGCGGAATCTTACGGGTAGCACAAGCGCATCGTTACGGGCGGCTGTCGTGAAATCCTACGGGTGGCACGGGTCGGAGGGGTCGGTGCATGCGGCGTCGACGATACCACGGGCGGCGGCGCGGAAGCGTCGCATCGCCTATCAGATGACAGGGACAATGCGCGGATGACGTACGCGAGCAATGCATGCGCGCATACGAGGTCGCGTATAAGCGGCAGTCGTTGTCGCGAATATCGGCACGTTTCCATCAGTCGATTCGTCGACATCGACAGCGGCGGACGGTGATGCGCGGACGCTACCGCTTGCGACGTCGCAGCAGCAGACGCATGAGGTCCTTCGTCGTCGGCAGATTGAGTTTGCAGCGGATCGCACGGATGTGGGTGCGCACCGTCGAAGGTTTGACGCCGAGCTGCTCGGCGATCCGCGACGGATCGTTGCCGTATTCGCTCATGAGACGGTACACGGTGCGTTCGGTCGGCGTCAGCGTGTTGAGCCGATCCTCGTCGCCCGTCGCCTCCGCGCGGGCGTCGCGCTCAAGCACGGCACGCTGCGCGGCTTCCGGGGGCAGATATCCCGGCTCGGCGCCGCCGCGCAGCAAGAGTTTGACCATCGTCAGCAACTTGCTGAGCTCCTCCTTGTGCGCGAGCCCCTGACCGCCCGCAGCGCGGAACTGCTTGTCATAGTAGGCCTTCGGGAAGCAGGTCATGCCGAGCACGGGCGTGCGTCCATTGGTTCTGCGCAGCCTCGCGCACAGCTCGGGGCCTGATTCGTTCAACAGCTGCATGTCCATCACAACGAGGTCGGCGACGTCGCATTCCTCGATGATGTTCTGCTCGGTGCCGCGCAGCTGATGGATGATCGCCTGGGGATAGGCGGATCTGATGAATCCTGCGACGCTGTCCGCGGCGCGCGGGTCGTTGTCCACGATGATGAACTGCATATCGGCCTTCCGTTAGGTGCGGCATGCGGCTGCACGTCCTGCCGCCCATAAGATCATACGATACTGAGCATGACTATAGTCGCCGTGGCGATTGTCGGCGTCGCGTGAACATCACGTGAACATCACGTGGACGATGCGTGGACGATGCGTGGGCGATGCGTGGGCGATGCGGGGACGTTGCGCGGGCGTTGCACGAATGTCGAACAGATCCCGAACAGGGACGTCGAGTGACGTTGCGCGGACGTTGCGCGGACGGTGTCGCTCGGCGCGGCGGCGACGTCGTCCACGGTCGGCGGGTCGTCATAGACTTTTGGGCGACACGGGGGCTGACGTCCGCACGATGACGCATCGTGCGGACGCCGGCTGAGAGAGGGCGTACCTCGACCGATTGAACGTGAATCCGGACAATGCCGGCGCACGGACGTCGTAGATTTCCCGTGCCTGAACATCCATGGCGATTCGTCGCCATGGCGAGACAAGAAAGGCACAAGTTATGTCTGCTTCCATCATCGAAGCGAAACCGAATATGAAATGGCGTGTCGTCGACATTGCCGTGGCTTCCGTCGTGGGCGTCGCGTCCGCGCTGATCTACTGGCTGGTCGCCTTCTTCTCCGCGGCCCCGTGGGGGTTTCTCGAGGCCGTCGTACCGGGGCTCGCCGGCATCATCAACGGATTGTGGCTGTTCGCCGGCCCTTTGGCGGCGATCATCGTGCGCAAGCCGGGTGCGGCGCTCTACGCGGAGCTCGTCGCCGGCGTGCTTGAGGCGCTCATGGGCAACATGTGGGGCGGCGTGAGCACCTTCCTCATCGCCTTCGCCCAGGGTCTGGGCGCCGAAATCGGCTTCGCGGTGTTCCTGTACCGCAAATGGAACCTCGGCACGACGGTGCTTTCGGGCGCGTTGAGCGGCGTCGGCTGCTGGGCGTACTCATTCTTCACGAACCTGCAGGCGATCGATGTTGGAAAGACGTACGGCGTCGTCTATCTGCTGGCGACCGTCGCCTCCGGTGCGCTGATTGCCGGCGTCGCGATGTGGTACCTCTACATCGCGATCGCGAAGACGGGTGCCCTCGACGATTTCGAATCGGGACGCCGGATCCGTCGAGCGAAGAAGACGGCGCTCGGCAGGTAGCGGACGTGGGCGTCGCGGGACGACGGTCGCGGTGGCGGAGGTCAGTGTACTCAGGAGAAACGGGTAGCGATCTTCGCCGTTACTGGCAGCTGTCGTGCTACGGGCAATCGTCGGCATCGGCGAATTCATCGCTACGGGTGGCAGTGTTCGACGATCGTCGCCGCTGTCGGATTCGCCGTACAGGGCCGCGAGTCGCAGCCGTCATCTGCATCCGTCGCTACGGGTGGTACATCGGAGGGTACCGCCGACGCGTACGGGTAGCGCCATGGGACACGTCGTTTTCGACTGTGGTCGACGCTTACGGGCAGTGCATCGGGGGATGTCGCCCGTAAGACCACGGAAGCGAACGATGCATGACGCGATGCGGATGTGGCGGTGCGATGCGGAAGGTGCACGTCGCCTTTCCGCAGATCCTACGGGTGGCACATCGCAGGGTGGCGCCCGTAACGGATGGTGGACGACGCGTCGGCGGGATGCTGCCCGTAGCAGTGGTGCTGCCCGTAACGGAACGCTACCCATAGCGGAAGCGCTGCCCATAACGGAGGTACTGCCCATAACGATAGGACTGCTCGTAACAGTGGTGCTACCTGTAACGGAACGCTACCGGTAGCGGTGAAAGTGACGGGCGGTTCGCCGACGGGTGCCACCGGTAACGTTAGGGGCGGCACCTGCCGGCGCAGGTCGGCGGCGAATGCGCAACGAGTTCAAGCAAAGGAAACGATTCGAGTGCCTCAGACAAACGAACACACGACCACGTCGGCGACGCGTGTGGCCGATCGCGCGAACGGAGAGGAACACGAAGTGCGCCGTGGCGGTACGCTGCGCATGCGCAAATGGGGATACCGCCACGCGTCACGCGAACGATTTGCCGTGCGCGGCCTCGACCTGACGATCGATGCGGGCGAGCATGTGCTGCTGCTCGGGGCGTCGGGAATCGGCAAATCGACGATCCTCGAAGGAGCTGCGGGACTGCTCGGCGACGAGGACGCAGCCACGCTCGCCGAACACGACGGCGACGAGCCCGTCATGGACGCGGACGGCGGCGTCACCGAAGGCGTCATCGACATCGATGGCGTCGAAGTGCACCGCGCGCGCGGCGCCGTCGGACTCGTGCTCCAGGATCCGGACGCGCAGGCGATCTTCCAGCGCATCGGCGACAACGTGGCGTTCGGTCCGGAGAACCTCGACGTGCCACGCAAAGAGATATGGGAGCGCGTCGACGCGTCGCTGAACGCAGTCGGACTCGGAGGACTGCAGCTCGACCGCTCCGTCATGCATCTGTCGGGGGGACAGATGCAGCGTCTCGCGCTCGCCGGCGCGCTTGCGATGGAACCGAAGGTGCTGCTGCTCGACGAGCCGACGGCGAACCTCGATCCCGACGGCGTCGTGCAGATCGTCGGCGCCGTACGCGACGTGCTCGAACGTACGGGATGCACGATGGTGCTCGTCGAACACCGCGCCGACCGCTGGATCGACCTCATCGACCGCGTCGTCGTGCTCGGCCTCGAAAAAAACGACGACGAACGCGCCGTCAGCCAGCAGGGATACGACGACGAGATCGCGCGCGACGGCTTTCGCAACACCGTCGTCATCGCGGACGGCACGCCGGACGAGGTCTTCGGCGACGAGACGATCGACTTCGCCGAACTCGGCATCTGGGTGCCCCAACGCTACCGGCGGCAGGGCGACGAGATCACGCGGATGCACGTCGACGGCGAGCCCGACTGCGACCCCGCGCGCGGCCGCGGCGACATCGTGCTGAGCACCGACGACCTCGGCATCGGCAGGAACGGCGACGCCATCGCCAAACACATCGGCGTGTCGTTCCGCCCCGGGCAGATCACGGCGCTCGTGGGCGCGAACGGCGCCGGCAAATCGACGTTGTCGCTCACGCTCGCGGGACTGCTCGAGCCGGTCGTCGGGCGTGTCGTGGCCGGAGCATCGCTCGCCGAAGGGACGCACGGCGCATGGCCGATCGACTGGAGTTCGACGGAGCTCGCGTCGCGCATCTCGTACGTGTTCCAGAATCCGGAGCATCAGTTCGCGTGCTCGAGCGTCCTCGATGAGGTCATGCTCGGGCCGCGACGCACCGGCATCGACGAGGAGACGGCGCGTGCGCGCGCGCAGGAGCTGCTCGCGCGTTTCCATCTCGCGCAGTACGCGGATGTGAACCCGTACACGCTTTCGGGTGGCGAGAAACGACGGCTCACCGTGGCCGCCGCGCTCGCCGCCGCGCCGAAGGTGCTCATCCTCGACGAGCCGACCTTCGGGCAGGACCGGCGCACCTGGATGCAGATCGTGCGGCTCATCCTGAGTCTGCGCGGCGACGGCGTGAGCATCATCGTCGTGACGCACGACCGCGAGCTGGTGACCGCGCTCGGCGCGAGGGTCGTCGAACTCGTCGCCGCCGAAGCGGGCGGCTGTCGCGTTACGGGCGGTGCGCGCAGTGCTGCCGGTAGCGATGTTATGGGTAGTGCTGCCGGTAGCGATGTTACGGGTGGCGGCGCTGCCGGTAGCGACAACGATGCTGCGGATGACGATGATTCGGACGACCGTGTCGTTACGGGTAGTTGTGTCGTTACGGGTAGTTGTGTCGTTACGGGTAGCGGTGTTAGGGGTGGCGCTGCCAGCGGTGCTGCTGATAACGTCGACGCGGTTACGGGTAGTCGTGTCGCGCCGAAGCGCGCCGTCGTCGGCATCGACGATGCCGATGCTGCTACGGACGGCATAGGGAGTGCCACCCGTAAGCGTGGATGTGTCGACGATGATGAACGTGCCACCCGTAAGCGTGGGCGTGTCGACGATGATGATGAAAATGTCGACGTCGTGGCGGCGTCGGCGGCGTCATCGACCTCGAAGACGACGGATGCGGCGATGCACGGCGAGCAGATCGTGCAGGTGAGCGCCGTCAACGAACGGCACGATCGCATCAAGCCGGCGAGTCGTTCGCCGTATCTGGCGTCGCTCAACCCGGTGTTCCGGCTCGGCGGCGCGTTCCTGGCGTCGCTGCCGCTTCTGCTCAGCCTCGATTGGGTCTCCGCCACCGTTGCGCTTGCGGCGGAATTCCTCGTGCTGATGATCATCGGTTTCACGCCGTGGCGGGTGATCAAATCGACATGGCCGATCTTCATTGGTGCGCCGGGATCGGCGCTCGCGGTGCTGCTGTACGGCAAGCAGGGCGGCGACGTCTGGTGGCAGTGGGGGTGGATCGCCGTCACCGACCGTTCCGCGCAGCTGGCGCTCGCTACGGCGCTGCGCATCCTCGCAATCGGCATTCCGGCGATCATCGCCGTGCTCGGCATCGACGCGACCGACCTGGCCGACGGATTCAGCGAGCTGCTCCATCTGCCCGATCGTTTCGTCTACGGCGGATTGGCGGGAATGCGGCTGTTCTCGGTGCTTCAGGATGATTGGACGGCGCTCACGGCGTCGCGGCGCTCGCGCGGACTCGGCGACGACAACAAGGTCGCTGCGTTCTTCCCTCAGGCGTTCGCGTTGCTTGTGCTGTCCATCCGCAGATCGACGACGCTGGCGACGGCGATGCAGGCGCGTGGTTTCGGCGGCGTCGCCCCGCGCAGCCACGCGCGTGTGAGCGAAGTGCATGCGCGCGATTGGTGGTTCCTTATCGGTTGCGCCGCGCTGCCGACGATCGCATTGGTGAGCGCCGCGTTCGTCGGGACGTTCTCGTTCATGGGCAACTGAGAGCTCGCCGCATGCGTCGTGTGCAGTGTGCGGCGTGGGCGAATGGAGAGGACGCGCGGTGTCGATACGGCGGCAAGCCGCGTCGACACCGCGCGTCGTTATCGGTGGTTGTCGTTATCGGTAGCGCGTGCAGTGCTACCGGTAGTTGTTGCTACCGGTAGTGCGTACGCCGTTATCGGTAGCACGTGTGGCGCCGATAACGGATGCGCTGCCCGTAGTGACTACTGCCCGTAGTGACTACTACCGGTAGTGATTACTGCCCGTAGTGATTGCCGCCCGTAATGGTTATCGACTGCGATGCGGCGAACGGCGCCCACTACCGGTAGCACACGTCGCCGGTAGCGGGCGCGGATTCAGCCTGAACACCGTGTCCGATTGCTCGGCGATCTGCGGACTGTGCGTGACGATGATGACGCAGCGGCCGTCCTTGTGTGCCAGATCGGTGAAGATTCGCATGATGTCCGCCTGCGTCGCGCCGTCAAGGTTGCCGGTGGGCTCGTCGGCAATGATGACGCGCGGGTCGTCGCTCAGCGCGCGGGCGATCGCCACGCGCTGCTGTTCGCCGCCGGACAGATGCAGGATGCGTTCGTTTGCGTATCGTTCGGGCAGATGCACCTGCTTGAGCAGATCGAGCGCGATGTCCTTTTTCGGGCGGTCGAAACGCTTACCGGAAGCATCCATCGTCAACATGATATTCTCCAGGACGGTGAGCTGCGGCAGCAGGTTGAAACTCTGGAAGATGACGCCGATGTCGCGACTGCGGTACCGGTAGCGGTCCATCGTCGCCAGATCGCGGTCGTCGAAGAGCACGGCGCCCGCGGTCGGTGTGGTCAGGCCGCTGATCAGCGACAGCAGCGTCGTCTTTCCGGCGCCCGACGGACCGACGATTGCCGTCACTTCGCCGCTGCGGAACGATGTGCTGACGTGGCTGATGACGTTCCGTCCGTTTTTCGCATAGGCGTAGCTCACGTCGTCCAGAACAAGCACCGACTTACGGGCGACGTCCTCGTCGTGCACTGTATCTGTCTGCGGCATGGGTGTCTTCGTCATGATGTGCTCCTTTGAAATCGATAGATGCCTGATTATTTGATGATTATTTGTGGTGTCTGTGTGCGGCGTGTCGTCGATGACGACGGGTGATGGCTCGTGCCTCCCGTAACGATGTGCGCGAAGTCGTCGGTCGGGCGCGCGCCGCCGATCGTACGGCGGTCACGCGCTGAGCGGCGAGGGCATAGGCGATCGCAACGACGATGGCGGCACGGCGTGTCATGAACGATCGGCCAGGATCTGCAGCGGCTCGTATCGCATGACGAACACCGCGGCGACGAATGCCGCCAGTAACGTCAGACCGAGTCCGACGAGCAGCATCCATCCGAGCGTGGCCCAATTGACGGTCGCGTTGAGTTTCGCGATCGCCTGCGACGTCCTGCCGAAGCCGTCACGCACGTCGTTGCCAAGCTGCTGCCCGTTGCTCGGGACGTCGTCGGTGCCACCCGTAGAGTTACCACCCGTAGCGTCGGTGCCGCTGCTGCCCGTAGCGTCGGCGTCCGGACGTGGACCTCCGCCGGGCTGCATGTCGCGGCCGAACTGTTCGCGCTGCTGGGCGAGCTGCGTGTGCTGCGCCTCGATCTGGGATGAAAGCAGCGCGTTCGACACCGGCACCGATGCGCCCGCGCCGACGCCCACGCCCACGGCGAGGCCGATGAGCGTCACGACGAGCAGCTCCACCGCGTATTGCGCCGCGACCTTGGCTTTGCGCACGCCGATCGCCGTGAGCACGCCGATCTCGTACTTGCGTTCGCGGATGTTGAATATCGTCATCACGACGAGTATCACGGCGCCCACCGCCAGCACCACGATGAGCAGCGTCCTCGCGAACTTCGCGAGGTTCTCTATCGGCAGCAGACTCGCTTCATATTGCTGCACGTCCTGCGAAGTGACCGTGTATTCGTCGCCGAGACCCGCAGCCTTTACGCTGCGGACGAATTCATCGTATTTGGATTTGCCGTCGAACACATAGGTATAGCTGAGCGTCGCCGCCTGCATCGCGCGCGTGTCGCCGTGCGCGTCAGTCACGTTGATCGTCTTATCGGCGGTAAGCCCGAGCTTGTCGAGCGTGGACGCGGACGTGTAGATCGCGTTCGCCGGGTCGCTCGCGTTCGACGACATCGGGCCGCCCATCGGCGCCGACGAATCGTTCGTGTTGCTGTAGATGCCCACGACTTTGAACGTGTACGTCGTGTCCTCGTTGGCGACGTTCGCGACGACGATCGAGTCGCCGACCTCGACGTCGTTCGCAGCGGCGAGCGTGTCGGAGATGATGACATCGTTATCGTCATCGGTGTCATAGCCGAAGACCTGGCCGCTGTCCATCGTGAAGGAGCCGTTCGGAGCGTTCGCGATGGCCTCGTCGCTGGAGAATCCGACGAGTGAGAAGTCGCCGACCGTCATCTGCGCGCCGCTGCCTTCCGGAGGGGTGCCCGCATCGGGCATCTGCGGCGGATTCGACTGCGCGCCGTCGTTTGCTTTGTTCGATTGCGCGTTGTTGTTCGTCTCGTCTGACTGCGTCGACTGTTTCGTGTCCGCGTTCTCCTTGATGGTGCCGCCGTTCGTGTCGACCGCTTCGATGCCATCGTTTGCAGAGGCGACGGACGCCGTCTCGATGTAATACGACGACGCGACGCCGTACGACGTCTTGGCGTATTGCTCGTAGTCGGCGAGCGTCAGCGTCTTGCCGGCGACGGCCTCGCGCATCGCGTCCATGTCCGGCTTGCCGTCGCCGGCGCCGTTTGAGCGCGACTTGTCCATCAACGAGCCGCGGTCGAGCGTGATCTGCGCACAGAGCGTCGTGTTCGCGAGCGCATCCGTGCGCGCCCGCTGTGCCGCCTGTACGATGGCGAGTCCGATGGTGGCCGCCGCGGTGACGATCGCGACGATGATGATCATGAGCGCGCTGCGCCCTTTGTTGCGGGTGATGTTCCTCAGCGCGTTGGTGATGATGAACATGGTCGTCCTTCGAAGATTCATTGGTCTGTATGGTTGGTATTGGTGGTGCCGACGGTTGCCGTACGCCGCCAGCGTAAAGTCCGAAGTTGGGGCCGGTCGTGGGAATCGCTGGAACGACGCCGAATCATCGCCGACGGTTTCCTGAAAGCCGACTGTGACTCAACTGATAACGTCGCCGACGCGGAGATCGCCGATTCGCGGATGGTCGGCGGATGTGCGCTGCCGTCGCGTTACCGGTGGTGTTTCGGTTATCGGGGTGTCTCGCGCTATGGGTGGTGTCGTGCGTTAGCGGTGGCGTCTCGGTTATCGAGAGGCGTCTTACCGTCACGTCGTTACGTTACGGGTGGCATCGCGCGCTACGGGTGGTGTCGCACATTGCCGGTGACGCTCGTGCGTTACCGGCGGCAATCGTGCGTGAGGTACTCATTCGTTACGGGTGGCTCTCGCGGGATGGCTGCGGATGCCTTACCGGTAGCAGTCGCGCATCCTCGGGGAACGGTATGGAAAGCTACGGGAAGCAGCGCAAAGACGTCGACGATTCGGCGACTTCCTGGATATCGGCGGTGACACACCCTTGAAGAACAATCTCCTGAAGAACGATCTCCGAACATGCTCGCAAGAGGGAGAGGGACATTCGTTCGTATGCGCAGACGCATTATCGTGATCGCGGCTCTCCACGAGAAAGAGAGATGACAGCTACCTGTAAAACACAGCCCATCAAGGAAGAGGACGGCCGATAGTGCGATAAGAGGGACGTGCTGCCCGTAAGGAACGCTGATGCTTCCCGTAAGATTGCGCAAGTGCTGATGCCGCGCGTAAATAGAGACCGATATCGGCAAAGGGGAACGTGCTGCCCGTAAGCAATCGTGCATGTCATGGATGACGTCTGCATAAGCATAAGAGGGGACTGCCCGTAAGCAATACCGATACCGATGCTGCCCATAGGGAATCGTGTATAGGAGAACGCTGCCCGTAAGGAGACGTACGTGGAGATGCTGCCCGTAAGGATTCGCAGGTGGAGACGGTGGTGGGAAGCCTACGGGCAGGACTGGGTATCGCGGTAGGGTGGCGGGTATGCCGATCGACAACCATGTAATCACGAACACGAAGTCAGAACGCGTGCGCAGGCTCGTCGAGCTTGCATCCCGTAAGCATAGGGAACGAAGCGGACGGTTCATCATCGAAGGGCCGCAGGCGGTGCGGGAGGCGCTCACCTGGCAGCCCGACGTCGTGCGCGACCTGTATGTCGCCGCCGACGGCGACGCCCCCGACGCGGCCTTCGCGAACGCGACCGTCGCGTCGCTCGCCGGACTCGCGATGGGCGAAGGCGTCTACGTGCACAAAGCGACCCGTAACGTCATCGACCATGTGAGCCGGGACGCGCAGGGCGTGTTCGCGGTCGGAGACCTCGAACGATGCCGCGAACGGCTGTCGACGATACCCGAAACGCCGCGCCCGTTCATCGCCGCGTTCTGGCAGGTGCGCGACCCCGGCAACGCGGGCACCGTCATCCGCAGCGCCGACGCCGCCGGCTGCGACGCCGTCGTCCTCGTCGGCGATTGCGTCGACGTGTTCAATCCGAAGGTCATCCGCGCGACGACGGGATCGCTCTTCCATCTGCCGGTGCTGCGCATGGACGAGGACGCCTTCTTCGATATGTGCGCGGCCCGTAAGGCGAGCGTCATCGCCGCCGACGTGTACGGGACGGAACAGATGCCGCCCGTAAGCCTTCCGGACCTCGTGCGGCAGGGGGATGCGCTCGACGGCGCGAAGGCGGTGCTCTTCGGCAACGAGGCGCGCGGCCTCGACGACGCGCTGCTGTCGCGCGCCGACGTCGTATGCTCGATCCCGATCTACGGCAAAGCGGAATCGCTCAATCTCGGCACGAGCGCGGCGGTCATGCTGATGACGTTGGCTATGTCGAGTCGTATTGAAAGAATGTGAAGTCGATAAAACGTTGGAATGACGCGATTTCGCGCCAGAAGACGCCTGTTGATGAAAGGTAACTCGTGGCAGGGAACACGCAATTCGATGCCGATGCGGTGCAGCAAGCCGTCGCCGAAGGCATCGCCGCAATCGAACAAGCCTCCAGCATGGAGGAACTCAAGGCCATCCGCGGCAAGTACGCCGGCGCGCAGTCGGCGATGACGCTCGCCAGCAAGGCGATCGGCTCGCTCGACAAGGATCAGAAGAAGGAGGCGGGCAAGCTCATGGGCAAGCTGCGCGCCGACTTCGGGCGCGCGTACGGCACGAAGGAGGCCGAGGTCAAGGCCGCCGAGGAGGCCGCCGAACTCGCCTCCGAAACGATTGACATGACGCTGCCCGTAAGGCGCCGCCCGCTCGGTGCGCGCCATCCGCTGCCCAAGCTCATGGAGGACATCGAGGACTTCTTCGTCGGCATGGGCTGGCAGATCTCCGATGGCCCCGAGGTCGAGACCGAATGGTTCGACTTCGACGCGCTCAACTTCGGTCCCGACCATCCGGCGCGCCAGATGCAGGACACCTTCTACGTCAAAGGCAACCAGGCGAAGGACGCCGCCGGCTTCGTCGGCTCGAACATGGTCCTGCGCACGCAGACCTCCTCCGATCAGGTGCGCGGCCTGATCAACCACGGCGTGCCGCTGTACATCGCCTGCCCGGGACGCGTATTCCGCACCGACGAGCTCGACGCGACGCACACGCCGGTCTTCCACCAGGTCGAGGCGCTCGCCGTCGACAAGGACCTGACGATGGCCGACCTCAAAGGCGTGCTCGACAAGCTCGCCGTCGCGATGTTCGGCCCCGAGGCGAAGAGCCGCCTGCGCCCGAGCTACTTCCCGTTCACCGAGCCGAGCGCCGAGATCGACCTGTGGTTCCCCGACAAGAAGGGCGGCCCCGGCTGGATCGAATGGGGCGGCTGCGGCATGGTCAACCCGAACGTGCTGCGCTCGGCCGGCATCGACCCGGACGACTACACCGGCTTCGCGTTCGGCGTCGGCGTGGAGCGCACGCTGCTGCTGCGCCACGACATCAACGACATGCACGACCTCGTCGAAGGTGACGTGCGTTTCAGCGAACAGTTTGTGATGGGGGAGTGATACCCAATGCCAATGGTAGATATTGACTGGCTGCGCGACGACGTCGAGGTCCCTCAGGGACTGACCTACGAGCAGCTCGCGAAGGACCTCGTGCGCGTCGGACTCGAGGAGGAGGAGATCCACACCTCGCAGCTGACTGGGCCGATCGTCGTCGGCTACGTCGTCGACGCGACTCCCGAGCCGCAGAAGAACGGCAAGACGATCAACTGGTGCCACGTCGACGTCGGCGACGAATACAACGACGTCGACGAGAACGGCAACAAGGTGCCGCGCGGCATCGTATGCGGCGCGCCCAACATGAAGGCGGGCGAGAAGGTCGTCGTCACGCTGCCCGGCGCCGTGCTGCCTGGCGATTTCAAGATCGAGCCGCGCAAGACCTACGGACACATCTCCGACGGCATGTGCGCGTCGGAGCGCGAACTCGGGCTCGGCGACAGCCACGACGGCATCATCCTGCTGCGCGACTACGGCTTCACGCCCGAGGAATACGACGCGCTCAAACCGGGCGACGACGCGATGCACCTGCTGCACCTCGACGAGCCGATCCTCGAGATCAACGTGACGCCCGACCGCGGCTACGCGTTCTCCTACCGCGGCATCGCACGCGAATTCCACAACTCGACCGGCGCGAAGTTCACCGATCCGGTCGCCGCGCTCGACGAACGCGTCCCGCACGTCGAGGACACCGGTGACACGACGCGCGACATCGACGTCATCATCGACGACGACAACCCGATCCACGGCGTCGTCGGCTGCGACCGCTACTACGCACGCACCGTGCGCGGCTACCAGCCGGGCAGCGCGACGCCGAACTGGATGCGCCGCAGGCTCACGCGCGCCGGCATGCGCTCGCTGTCGCTGCCGGTGGACGTCACGAACTACGTCATGCTCGATCTCGGACAGCCGATGCACGCCTACGACCTCGACAAGATCGAAGGCCCGATCGTCGTGCGCCGCGCGAAGGCGGGCGAGAAGCTCACGACGCTCGACGGCAAGGAACACGACCTCGATCCCGAGGATCTGCTCATCACCGATTCGCCCAACGGGCAGCAGGGTTCGCGTATCCTTGGCATCGCCGGCGTCATGGGTGGCATGTACGGCGAGGTGACCGACCAGACGACGAACATCCTGCTCGAGGCCGCGCACTTCGACCCGATCACGATCGCGCGTTCGGCGCGCCGCCACAAGATCCCCTCTGAGGCGTCGCGACGTTTCGAACGCGGCGTCGACGACAAGCTGCAGCCGGCGGCCGCGCAGATGGCCGCCGAGCTGCTGGAGAAGTACGGTGAGGCGACGCCGTCGCTGACGCCGCAGGACGTCGACACGACGCCGCGACGCACGCCGATCGTCTTCAAGGCGAGCGAAGCGAAGCGCGTGGCCGGTCTCGACCTCGACCTCAACGAGATCAACGGCATCCTCACCGACATTGGCTGCGTTGTCGGCGGCGGCGGCAACGGCGAGTTCACGGTGACGCCGCCGTCGTGGCGTCCCGACCTCAACGAGGCGTGCGACCTCGTCGAGGAGATCGCGCGCATCTACGGCTACGACCGCATCCCGACGCGCGTGCCGCACGCGCCCGTCGAAGGCCATGTGGGACTGACCTCCGACCAGCGACGCAAGCGCGAGGTCGCGAACGAGCTCGCCGAATACGGCCTCGTCGAGACGCTCAGCTACCCCTTCGTCGGTCCCGCCGACTATAAGGCGTTCATGATCGACGCCGAGCAGGTCGAGCCGGTGAGCGTGCAGATCGTCAACCCCCTCGCCGACGACCGTCCGTTCCTGCGCCGCGAGCTGCTGCTCACGCTCGCGCAGACGGTGCGCCGCAACCTGCGCCGCGGCATCGAGAACGTCAGCTGCTACGAGATCGGCCACGTCTACCTCGCCGATCCGAACGCGCCGGCGATTCCCGCGCTGCCCGGCGCCGTCAAGCCGACCGACGAACAGCTCGCCGCGCTCGACGCGGGTCTGCCCGAACAGCCGCTGCACGTGGCCGCGATCATGACCGGGCTTGCCGAGGACGACGGATGGCTCGGCGACAGGCGCGTCGTCGACTGGAGCGACGCCGTCGAGGTGGCGCGCCGCGTCACGAAGCGCCTCGGCGCCGACATCGTGCTCGATCAGCCGAAGGCCGAGGACGTGCCCGCTCAGTGGCATCCGGGACGCGCCGCGCGCATCGTCGCGGCAGGCGAGACGGTCGGATTCGTCGGCGAGCTGCATCCGAAGGTCGACGACGAACTCGGCTTCCCGCATCACACGGCCGCCTTCGAGATCGATCTGACCGCGCTGTTCGCGACATTGAGCGACAAGCCGGTGCAGGCCAAGCCGATCTCGACGTTCCCGCCGGTCAAGCAGGACCTCGCGTTCACGATGCCGGACGCGCTGACCGCGCATGAGCTCGAAGAGGCGATCCGACAGGCCGCCGGCGACGTACTCGAATCGATCGAACTGTTCGACGTCTACGAAGGCGACCAGCTCGGCGAAGGCAAGAAGTCGCTCGCGTATGCAGTGACCTTCCGCGCGCCCGACCGCACGCTCACCAGCGAGGACAGCGAGGCGATCCGCGCGAGGATCGTCGAGCGCGCGGCGACGCTCGGCGCGCAGTTGCGCGCGTGACCGCCGCGGCGGGGGATGACGTGCGACACGGCGACGTGTCGCACGTCATCCCCCGCCGTCGTCGTTATCGTCGTCCCTTGAGGTTCGATGAGCTTACGGGCGGCTGCTGTTATTACGGGCGGCGGGTTGCTTACGGGTAGTCGATTATGGGTGTCTGCTTACGGGTGGTTGCTGCCCGTAAGCGGAGTCCGTACGGGCGGCTGCCTCCCGCAGTCGTAACTCTTACGGGCGGCGGCATGCGCTTACGGGATGGCGTTGCGAAGTAGTCGTCAAGGGATCGTATATGCATCGCCCGTACGCGGCGTCGGTGTTTACAGGCGGTTGCCCCAGGGGCGCCCGATGGTCGGGGATTGCGCTTACGGGCAGCAAGTTATGCGGGCGTTTTCTCTTACTGGTAGCGTGTGTATCGATGAACGTCAGTCGTGCGACGGTCGTCCGCCCACGCCGGTCAAGACACGAATGCCGACGATGATGATCGTCCGCGACAGGCGGCACCCCGATTGTGAAACGAGTGCCGCCCGTAAGACTGGGTCGACGTCGCCGCCGGGATCTGCGCTACGGGAGGCGGCCGTACGCGACGACGGATCGGTGGCCGCGGGCGAGCGCAACCACCCGTAGCAGGCGGCTGGTTGCGCGACATCATAGATGGCATAGATGTATATGTCAGGACAACGCAAGAATGGACGTCGTGACCGACGACCGGTAAGGACATGAGATGAGCGAACCGGAACAGAACAAGCCGCAGGACGCATCCGAGCACGATGCGAACGCCGTGCCGACCGCATCGTGCTCGGATGCGTCCGAATCGACGAGCCGTCCTGAAACAGAAGGATCGAACGCGCTGCCCACGCAGTCCGACGCGCCAACTGCGTCCGCCGGCGCGTCGTCGACGACCGCTGATGCGCCAGCCGACTCAAAAGACAAAAACGCTGCGAACATTCCGGAATCGGAAGTGTCGCAGGCCATCTTGGAGACCGACATGCCGGTCGAGGGACAGCCGAACGCTCTGGCGTACGGCGCGATGGACAACCAGTTCCCGCCGGATTACGACCCGTATCTCTTCGGACGTCCGGAAGGCGGAGAGACGCACGAACAGGTCGAGCGCGAGGCCCGCGACGAGGAGATCCGCATCGAGCAGCGCCGTGCGGTCCAGCGTCAGCCGAATCCGATGAGCATGCCGCCGGCAGCGGGCTACGGGCAGTGGCCCGCCGCGCCCGGAACCGGACAGAACGCTGACCCGAACGCGCCATTCGGCGATCGCCGCAACTACAATGCCGACAATCGCGGGAAACTGCCCCGCTATGTGCAGGGCATCGACCTCGACGACCCCAACCAGAACGTGTACTACGGGCGTTGGGACGTCAGCTCGATCGTCGCGTTCGCGCTGTCGCTGCTGCTGCCCGTACCGTTCCTGCCCGCGCTGCTCGGCGCTTTCGGGATGTACCGCACGAAGCTGATGCGCATGAAGGGCTTCGGCTTCGCGCTGGCGGCCGTCATCATCAACGTCATCTATTCGATTGCGATGATCTGGATGATGATCAACGGCGTTTCCACCCAGGACGTCCTCAACGACATGCTGCACATGCTGGGACTCAACGGCACTACGGGTGGTACGGACGGCTCCACGCCCACGCCGACGCCGACTTCTTCCGCGACGTCCACGCCGACGCCTTCGCCGTCGTCTACGGGCGGTGCATCCGGTAACGGCGTGACGTCTGCGATGGGGATGTGAATCGAGTCCGACGACGGCGTCGCAGTGCCACCCGTAGCATGACGTCGTCGTCGAGGGGTGACGTGGGCGAGCGCGTGTGCTGCTGCCGGTAAGCATTGTGCATGGGGAAGGATGCACGAGGGGGAGCTGCCGGTAAGCGGGTGGAGAATCGGGAGATCGACGACATCGTCGTAGACGACAGTGCCCCAGACGACGTCACAACGGACGGCATCGCGGAAGGCGAACAGGGGAAATGGCGCCAATCGCACGGGAAAACATGGTCCTCAGGAAGTTATCCACAACGACACGCCGGCAACACGCCGGCGACACGCCGTCGACACACCCATCCGGTCACATACCCCCGCCGGGGTAGACACGGCTCATGACGCGTCCGTACCGTCGTCACATGGAAACGCGAATGGATGCTGCCGCCTACGAAACGGTCGGCGATGAAGACGAGTACGAGCGCAGGCTCCGCGAGGGCAGCGCGCCGAATCTGCTGCCGATGCATCTGCAGCTCATCGAACTGCAGGCGCAGGAGATCGCGCGATGCATGGACGCACGCGCGAGAGTCAGCCATGACCTGCTGTTCGGCGGGTTCACCGCGCTGCGATTGCAAGGTGTGCCGCTGCCGCGCACGCTGCCCAAGTACGGGGAGACGGTCGGCGGCGACGACTTGTGTGTCCTCGCGACACGCCGCAACACGCGCACCCGACTGCGCGGCGCGCGGTACTATCACATGAACATCCCGTTGCAGATCGTCGAGCCGATGCCCGGCGTGCGCTGCGTGAGCGTCGTATGCGCGTGGTTCATGCTCGCCCGTTTCCTGTCGCTGGAGGAACTTGTGACGCTCGGCGACTGCCTGCTCATGCGCAACGTCGTGCACAAGCGCGTCACAATCGAGGATTTTGACGTGTTCGTTACGCGGATGGAACGACTCGGCAAGCTGCACGCCCTCGGTCGCAAACGTGCGCCGCGCGGCGTGAAGAAGGCGCGTCGCGCGATCGCTCTGCTGCGCGCGAACATGGAGTCGCCGCAGGAGGCGCGGCTGTCGCTGGAACTCAGGAAACGTGGACTGCCGGAGCCCGTCGCCAACCTGTCGATCATGCTGGACGACGGCACCGTCGTGCGCGGCGACCTGGTGTTCGTCGAGGCCGGTGTCATCTGCGAGTACGACGGCGCGCATCATCTCAACCAGCTGGAGCGCGATCGCATACGCCGCGCGAAGATCGAATGCTCCGGATGGCGGTACGTGCAGGTGACGCGCGTCGACATGGCGACGCCCGATGCACGCGCATGGATGGCCAGACGCGTCGCATACGCGCTCGAGGAGCGCACCGGCGTGCGCTATATGACCGACGACGTGATCCCGCTCGAGGCGATCGCCGACCAGGCATTGCGCGCGCCCCTTCCCGGCTGGGACTGCGTGGCGTAGTCGAAGTGCGGCTGCGCGGTAGTGCGGATTGCGGCGGCGTGATCTCGTGGATCGCGGCGGCGTGCGCCGCGGAAACGTCGGCGTCGGCACGCGGATTGGCGGATGTGCGGTCGTGATTATGGGTGGTCGTGTTTTTATGGGTGGTCGTGTTTAGGGTGGTCGTATTTACGGGTGGTCGTGATGAATCGATGTGTGTCGTCATGCTTACGGGTAGTCGTGTTGAGTAGACGTGCGCTATGGTCATGCTTACGGGTAGTCGTATCAAGGCGATGGGCGTCTTCTTCGTCGTTTGGGCGTCTTCTTCGTCGTTTCATCGATCGGCTGCGCTTATGGGTGGCGTACGCACGCGCAAGCACAGGGGAGCGCGGCACTTTCTCGCGATCATGAATGCATAATTATGCAATGTACTGCATAAAGTGTATCGTCATCTGTATAACCAAAAAGTTGGTCGCATCGGATGCTCTGATGGCGGCTCCTGTCGTCGACCGTTACCGGCGGCATGTGCGCGAACGCGGAATCCTCGGATCAGGCTGTTTTGTGTACTTCGCGCGCATGGCGCCGGCGGAAGGGTCGACTGCAGCCGGTAAGGCATGACGGCCCGTTCGGGGTGTCACGGCCACGTCGCGGAAGTCGCCGATGCACATGCGCATATGCACGCGCGCGTCGCGGTTCGCGGAATCGGAATGCTACCCGTAAGGGAATTGGCCGCCGGATGCCGAGACGATGGGATGCCACCCGTAAGGGTCGCGGATGTGTGGACGCGCGGCGGAGGATTGGCGACCAACGGCGAACACTGACGGCACGGCCCCGACGGGGTCGGAAAGGAAGGCAACGGGAATGACGAAGTACACCGTCGCGGTCGCGGGTGCGACCGGTTACGCGGGTGGGGAGGCGCTGCGCATTCTCGCGACCCATCCGAATTTCGAAGTGACGACCGTCGCCGGTCATTCGTCGGTCGGTGAGAAGCTCGGCGCCTATCAGCCGCATATCCCTCAGCTGGCCGACCTGACCATCGTCGATACGACGGCCGAGGCGCTCAACGGACACGACGTCATCATTCTGGCGTTGCCGCACGGGGCATCGGGTGCGCTCGCCGCGCAGCTCGACGAGTCGGCGACCGTCGTCGATCTGGGCGCCGACCATCGTCTGGAGATGCAGCAGGCATGGGACGATTACTACGGCGGCGCGTTCTACGAACACTGGACCTACGGAATGCCCGAGCTCATTCTGGGCAAGGACGCCAACGGGCGGTACCTGCGCCAGCGCGACGTCATCAGCGGCGTCGCTGCGGACGACGTGCTGCCCGTAAGCGAGATGCACGACGCGGGAGGGGCGCAGGATGTGCTGCCCGTAAGCGAGATGCGGCAGGCGGAGGACGTGCAGGACGCGCTGCCCGTAAGAAGGGGGACGCGGCGCATTGCGGGGCCCGGCTGCAACGTCACGGCCACGACGCTCGCGATGCAGCCGGCGATCGCCGAGAATCTCATCGTGCCGCACACGATCGTCGCCGACCTGGCCGTCGGCTATTCGGGCGCCGGCAAAAGCCTCAAGCGCACGAATCTGCTCGCCTCGGAGGCACTCAATTCGGCGACGCCGTATTCGGTCGGCGGCACGCACCGCCACATCCCCGAAATCCTGCAGAACTTCGCGCATGCGGCAGGCCTCGGCGCCGAAGCAGCGAACGAGTTCATGCTCGCGTTCACGCCGATGCTCGTGCCGATGTCGCGCGGCATCCTCGCTTCGGTGAGCGCGAAACTCACCGACAAGGCGCTCGACATGGATGACGACGACATCCGCGCCGTATGGACGAAGGCGTACGAAGGACAGCCATTCGTGTTCGTGCTGCCCGAAGGTGTGATGCCGGCGACGCAGAACGTCCTCGGCTCGAACGCCGCGCACGTGCAGGTGGCGGTCGACCGACGAAGCCGAACGCTGCACGCATTCGCGGCGATCGACAACCTCAATCGCGGAACGGCGGGGCAGGCGGTCGAATCGCTCAACCTCGCGTTCGGACTCAACGAAGAAACAGGACTCAGCAAGATCGGAGTGGCACCATGAGCGTAACGTTTGCACAAGGATTCACGGCGGCCGGCGTGGTTGCAGGCATCTCGTCGGTGGAAGGAAAGAAGGACCTCGCGCTCGTCGTGAACAACGGCCCGCTCAAGGCGGCCGCCGGCGTGTTCACGACGAATCGATTCTGCGCCGCGCCCGTGCAGTGGTCGCGCGAAGCGGTCAAGGACGGTCAACTCGACGCCGTCGTCCTCAACTCCGGCGGCGCTAACGCATGCACCGGACTCGAAGGCTACGAGCAGGCGGCGGCGACGGCGCGCAAGGCCGGCGAACTGCTCGGCTGTGACGTCGAGGACGTGGCCGTATGCTCCACCGGTCTCATCGGTGAACTGCTGCCACTAAGCAAGGTGCTCGCCGGCGTCGAGGCCGCGTTCGACGCCCTCGACGACACCGTCCAGGCGGGCGACGACGCATCGCACGCGATCATGACGACGGACACAAAGCCGAAGACCGTGACGCGTCTGGGATCGAACGGATTCCGCATCGGTGGCATGGTCAAGGGATCAGGCATGATCGCGCCGCAGCTCGCGACGATGCTGTGCGTCATCACGACCGACGCCGTCGTCACGCCCGAACAGCTACGGGCGGCACTCGGCGCCGCCGTCGACACGTCGTTCAACCGCATCGACGTGGACGGCTGCATGTCCACGAACGACACCGTGCTGTTGCTCGCATCGGGCGCCTCCGGCATCACGCCGGACGCGGACGAGTTCAATGCGCTCGTCGCCGGCTGCTGCGCGTCGCTCGCACGCCAGATCATCGGCGACGGCGAAGGCGCGAGCCACGACATCAAGATCACCGTCGAAGGCGCCACCGACGAGGACGCCGCGCTCGCCTGCGCGCGTGCAGTGGCCGCGTCGAACCTGCTCAAATGCGCAATCAGCGGCAACGACCCGAACTGGGGACGCATCGTCAGCTCGGTGGGCACCGTGCCGGTGGACGTCGCGCCCTACGACCCCGATCAGGTGACCGTCGACGTCAACGGGGTGCGGGTGTGCGACGGCGGCAAGCCGGGGCGCGATCGCAGCGAAGTCGACATGACGGCGCGCGAGGTCGACATCGTCATCGGACTCAATGTCGGCGACGCCACCGCCACTGTGTGGACCGACGACCTCACTCACGAATACGTGCACATCAACGCCGACTACGAAAGCTGAACGCGGCGCGCGGCAACGCCTCCCGCTGCTACGGGCGGCGGTTGCCGCTCTTACGGGTGGCAGGTTGTTGCGGCGGCGCGTCACGCTTACGGGTAGTGCGTCGATCCTACGGGCAGTTCGCTCTTATGGGTGGCAGGTCATATCGATCGGCCGCGGAAGGTCGTTCGTCGTTGGGTGGCCCAATCCGCTGCCAATAACGGTGTGCCTCCCGTAAGAGCGTGCGCTACCACTAAGAGGAAAAAGCGTGCGTTACCACTAAGAGACGCTACCACTAAGAGATAAGAGAAAGGACTGCCCGTAAAAAATCTGACTACCCGTAAGAGAGAGGACGTGCTACCCGTAAGCGGGTGACACGGGTGGCGCTGGGAGCGCGGACGCGCGGATGCCGACGGCGCGAGAATAGGAGAACGATAAGGAATCATGACGAAACAACTGAAAGGTCCGGGCTTCCACCTGGACGTGCATACGGATCTGCGTCCGGACCAGAAGGCGGAGGTGCTCATCGAGGCGCTGCCGTGGCTGGAGGAGTTCTACGGGAAGACGGTCGTCATCAAATACGGCGGCAACGCGATGGTCGACGATCATCTCAAGAGCTGCTTCGCCGACGACATGGTGTTCCTGCGTCAGGTGGGTCTGCATCCCGTAATCGTGCACGGCGGCGGCCCGCAGATTTCACAGATGCTCAAGGCTCTCGGCATCCATTCGGAGTTCAAGGGCGGCCTGCGCGTCACGACGCCCGAGGCGATGGACGTCGTGCGCATGGTGCTCACAGGCAAGGTATCGCGCGAACTCGTCGGCCTCATCAACGCCCACGGCCCGTACGCGGTGGGACTGTCGGGCGAGGACGGCGCGCTCTTCTCGGCGACGCAGCGCATGCCGGTCATCGATGGCAAGCCTACCGACATCGGCCTGGTCGGCGACGTCATCGGCGTCGACGCGTCCGCCGTCATCGACCTCATCCATTCGGGACGCATACCGGTGGTGTCGTCGGTCGCCCCGAACGAGGAGGATGCGACGGAGGTGCTCAATGTGAACGCCGACTCCGCCGCTGCCGCGCTCGCGACCGCGTTGGGCGCGCACAAGCTCATCATCCTCACCGACGTCGATGGTCTGTACGCCGACTGGCCGAACCGTGATTCGCTTATCGGACGCATCGGCGTCGAGGATCTGCGCGACATGCTGCCACGGCTCGAAAGCGGCATGCGCCCGAAGATGGAGGCGTGCATCCGCGCGATCGACGGCGGCGTGCAGCAGGCGCACATCATTGACGGCCGCAAGCCGCACTCGATACTCAACGAGGTATTCACAAGCGCCGGAATCGGCACGATGGTCGAACCCGGCGAAGGACTGGAAATGAGGAACGCATATGACAACCGAGCATGACACGAACGATTCGCAGATCGCTACCGGTAGCGTGAACGTGACTGCTACCGATAACGCGGCGCGCGGTGCGCTCACGGAGGACAAGCGGCTGCTCGACGAATACAACGACGTGCACATGCACGTCTTCGGCACGCCGCTGCGCGTGCTCGACCATGGGCAGGGCGTACGCGTGTGGGACGTCGATGGCAACGAATACCTCGATTTCCTCGCAGGCATCGCCGTCAATTCGATTGGCTATGCGCATCCCAAGTGGATCGAGGCGGTCGCCGCGCAGGCCGCGCAGGCCGCGCACGTGAGCAACTACTTTGCGACGCGTCCGCAGATTAAGCTCGCGGAAAAACTCATCACGCTCGCCGGCGCGCCGCAGGGATCGCACGTCTACTTCGGCAACTCGGGAGCGGAGGCGAACGAGGCGGCGCTCAAGATGGCGAAACTCTACGGGGCGCGGTTGCGCGACGAACTCGGCACGGACAAGCCGTACCGCATCATCGCGCTGACGCACGGCTTCCACGGGCGCACGATGGGCGCGCTATCGGCGACTTGGAAACCCGCGATCCGCGTGCCCTTCGAGCCGCTTGTGCCGAACGTCGAATTCGTCGACGCCAACGACATCGATGCGATGCGCGCCGCCTTCGATGCCGCCGATAAGGGACCGGTGGCGGCCGTCATCATGGAGCTCGTGCAGGGCGAGGCCGGCGTGCTGCCGCTTGACGCCGATTACGTGCGCGGCGTGCGTGCGCTGTGCGACGAGAGGCGCGCGCTGATGATCATCGACGAAGTGCAGACCGGCATCGGACGCACCGGATCCTGGTTCGCGTTCCAGCGCGAGGACCTCGGCGGCGTCACGCCGAACATCGTCACCTTCGCGAAGGGCGTCGCCGGCGGCTTCCCGATGGGCGGCATGATCAGCTTCGGCGAGGAGCTGTCCTCGCTGTTCTCCCCAGGCACCCACGGGTCGACCTTCGCCGGCAACCCGTTGGGTGCGGCGGCCGCGCTCGCGACGATCGGCGTGATCGAGGACGAGGGGCTCGTGCAGTGCGCCGAAGTGCGCGGCGAGCAGCTGCGCACCGACCTGCGCGCCACCGACAACCCGTTGTTCGAGCTGGTGCGCGGCCGCGGTCTGCTCAACGCGATCGTGCTGAAGCGTCCGTGCGCGCATGCCGCGGTGGACTGGGCGCTCGAGCACGGGCTCATCGTCAACGCGTGCGCGCCCGACGTCATCCGTCTGGCACCTCCGCTCGTCGTCAGCGAGCAGGATGTGAACGACGCGGTGGCGATCCTCGCCCAGCTGCCCGAAGACCTGCCCAACGACTGATTTCCTGTCGCCGTTACGGGTGGCACGTCCGCTTACGGGATGTGTGTCTGCTTACGGGATGCGCAATCGCTTACGGGTAGCACTTCCATTTACGGGATGCACGTCGTTCTACGGCAGTCGCGTTCGCTTACGGGTGGCACGTTGCTTACGGGACGCATGTCCGCTTACGGGTAGCACATCTTCTTACGGGATGTGCGCGCACTTACGGGCAGTCATCGTTACGGGTGGCACGTCCATCGGCACACGTTCGCCGTCTCAGGCGGGTGGATACGGAGGTGATGCCGCGCGGCATCGTCGGCATTCCGTTGACGGGTCGTGCTTCCCGTAACGACGTCGGCGATGCATGCGCCTGAGACGATCGCGCCGCCCGTAGCACGACTGCCCGTAATATCACTACCGTGAGAGCGGCCACCCGTAGCGTACGACCTGTAACGGCGAACCCGACCCAACCGACCCAACCAACACCGACTACACCGACTACACCGACTACACCCACTCCATCAACCCACCAACCACAACACAACAAGCACAAAAGGAGGCCATCATGGGACAGCTCCGTCACATGCTGCGCGACGACGACGTCAACCATGACGAGCAGAAGCAGATCCTCGAACTCGGCATGAAGTTCCGCGAGAACAGGTTCTACCACCGCCCGTTCGAGGGACCGCAGGGCGTCGCCGTGCTCTTCGACAAGCCGAGCACGCGCACGCGCTCCAGCTTCTCGATCGGTGTCGCCGAACTCGGCGGCTACCCCCTCGTCATCGACAAGTCGGGCTCCCAGCTCGGCCGCGGCGAGCCGATCTCCGACACCACCGAAGTGCTCACGCGCATGGCGTACGCGCTCGTGTGGCGCACCTTCGAACAGTCGCGCATTGAGGAGATGGCGCGCGTCGCGACGGTGCCGGTCGTCAACGCCCTCACCGATGAATTCCACCCGTGCCAGGTGCTCGCCGACTTCCTGACGATCGCGCAGTTCAAAGGCGGCGTGGACGCGCTCGAAGGCATGACGATCGCCTACCTCGGCGACGCGGCGAACAACATGTCCAACTCCTACCTGCTCGCGGGTGCCGTCGCCGGCATGCACGTACGGGTGGCGGGGCCCAACGGATTCCTCCCCGACGACGCCGTCGTGCAGGACGCCGAGGCGATCGCCGCCACTACGGGCGGCAGCATCCTCGTGACCACCGATCCGAAGGAGGCGGTGCGTGACGCGGACTGCGTCTTCACCGACACGTGGGTGTCGATGGGCGAGGAGGACCAGTACGCCGTGCGCTCGAAGCCGTTCTGGCCGTATCAGGTCAACGAGGAGCTCATGGCGCTCGCGAAGCCCGATGCGCTTTTCCAGCACTGCCTGCCCGCCTACCGCGGCAAGGAGGTGACCGCCGCCGTCATCGACGGTCCGCAGTCGGTGGTCTGGGACGAGGCCGAAAACCGACTGCATGCGCAGAAGGCGCTGCTGACGTGGCTCATTGGCAAGCAGCGCGGCGACGAAAGCCTGCTTGTCTGATGACGGATTCGACGACGCCGTTGCAGCGTCCCGCCAGCCGTGCCGCGCGTCTCAACGCGATCGAACAGGCGCTCGCCGACCATGTGGTCACGTCGCAGTCGCAGCTTTCCGAGATTCTCGCCGACCAGGGGATCGAGGTGACGCAGGCGACGCTCAGCCGCGATCTCGACGAGATGAACGCGACGAAGACGCGGCTGCCCGACGGCAAGGTGGCGTACACGATCGACGACCAGCCGATTCCCGCCACCGGAGTCGACAGCGACGAGCGCGCGCAGCAGCAGATGACGCGCATCCTGTCCGGCCTCGTGACGTCCGTGGCCTCCGCCCGTAACCTCATCGTCGTGCACACGTCGTCGGGCGCCGCGCAGTATGTCGCGAGCGTCATCGACAAGCATCCGATAGGCGGCGTCCTCGGCACGATCGCCGGCGACGACACCGTCCTCGTCATCTGCGTGGACGAGACGATGGCGGAACGCCGCTCCGCGTGGCTGCTCGACGTCGCCTCCACGCAGAGCTGAGTCGATCGCTCCGTGACGAAACCGATTCAGGGAAGGCTGCGCCTCGCGCGGCCTTCCCTTTTTGTTGTTGTGCTGTTTTGTTGTTGTGCTGTGCGCGGCGAGAGCGCGCAGTATGGAAATGCCGTGCGGTGTGGAGGTGCATGGTGGGGAGCGCGCTGTGCGTCATGTGTTACGGGATGCGCTGCCCGTTGCACGTCGCGTGTCGCCTGTCGTACGGGTGCGCTGTGCGCCGTGTGTCGTGCATCGCGGAATCCCAGATGTGCCGAAGGTCATGAAAGACGACGCTCACGTTGATGGCGCGCTGATGGATCGCGTCCCCGACACCGCGTCGTCGCTGCCGTCATCGTCATCATTGTCATCATCGTCTTACGGGTGGCACGTCGTTGCCGCTACCGGTAGCGAGGGGAGACGATGACGACGCCGTTGGTGGACACGGATGAATATTTATACAGAGGACTGTATATACTTATGAATATCTGAACAGAAAGGTCAACTCATGAGCGAACAGAATCGCATTGTGCTGGCGTATTCCGGTGGTCTCGACACCTCGGTCGCCATCCCGTACCTCAAGGACCGCACGGGCAAGGACGTCGTCGCCGTCTCACTCGACGTCGGCCAGGGCGGCGAAAGCCTCGAGACAATCAAGGAACGCGCGCTCGCGTGCGGCGCCGTCGAGGCGTACATCGTCGACGCGCGCGACGAATTCGCGAACGAGTACTGCATGCAGGCGCTCAAGGCGAACGCGATGTATGAAGGCGTGTACCCGCTCGTCTCCGCGATCTCGCGTCCGCTCATCACGAAGCATCTCGTGCGCGCCGCCCATCAGTTCGGCGCCGACACGATCGCGCACGGCTGCACCGGCAAGGGCAACGACCAGGTCCGCTTCGAGGTCTCGATCCAGTCGATCGACCCCGAACTCAAGGCCATCAGCCCGATCCGCGACCTGTCGCTGACGCGCGACGTCGAAATCGCCTACGCGAACGACCACAAGCTGCCGATCGTGCAGACCGAGAAGAGCCCGTTCTCGATCGACCAGAACGTGTGGGGCCGCGCCATCGAGACCGGCTTCCTCGAGGATCCGTGGAACGCGCCGACGAAGGACTGCTACTCCTACACCGACGATCCCGACTTCCCGCCGGTCGAGGACGAGGTCGTCATCGAATTCAAGCAGGGCGTGCCAGTCAAGATCGACGGCCGCGACGTCACCCCGCTGCAGGCAATCGAGGAGATGAACCGCCGCGCCGGCGCGCAGGGCATCGGCCGCGTCGACCTCATCGAGGACCGTCTCGTCGGGATCAAGTCGCGCGAGCTGTACGAGGCGCCGGGCGCGATCGCGCTCATCACCGCGCATCAGGAGCTCGAGAACATGTGCCTCGAACGCGAGCAGCACCGCATCAAGCGCGACATCGACAAGCGCTGGGCCGAGCTCGTCTACGACGCGCAGTGGTTCTCGCCGGCCGTCAAGTCGCTCAACGCGTTCATCAACGACACGCAGCAGTATGTCTCCGGCGAAATCCGCATGGTCATGCACGGCGGCCGCGCCGTAGTCGTCGGCCGTCGTTCCGCGGAATCGCTCTACGACTACAACCTCGCGACCTACGATTCCGGCGACACCTTCGACCAGAACGCGTCGAACGGCTTCATCGAGATCTACGGTCTGCCGACGAAGGTCGCCGCCGCGCGCGACGTCAAGTTCGGCAACGGCATCGAGGTTCCCGACAACGACGTCGAGTGACGTCGCACGCGCCGTCTGCGCGCACACCTCGAGCGGGGAGACGTCCGGCCGTCCGTGCTGGGCGTCTCCCCGCCCTTTTTGCAAACGTGCCTCGCACATGCGTCGGCGTTCGCTTACGGGTAGTGCGACGACGTGCGCTTACAGGGAGTATGTCGACGTTTGTGCATCGCGTACGGGCGGCACGTTGATGCCGTGCATCGCTTACGGGCGGCACGTCGTCGCTCGCTTACGGGCGGCACATCTCCTACCGGTAGCGCATTCTTCGTCGACCCTCGTCGACCTTTGTCGACTCATGCGTTACGGGTGGCACGTCCGTGATCGCTCGGCGATTCCAAAATGCGCGACGTCGATGATCGTTGCGGCGACGCGCATCCTGCTTACGGGTGGCATCGGTCGCCATGATGCATCCCGTAACGCCTGCATCGCCTGACGGTCGCGCGATAATCGATGATCGACGATTGACAATCGACGACGGATTTCTTCGAATATCGGTAGGATTGGGCATCGGCGGCAAGCACAGGCGCGCGATGCGACGCGCGCCACCCGTAGCACACGTGCGCATGACGCGGCACGTCGTCGGCGCGACAACAAGAAGAACGCGACAACAAAGAAGACATGGAGACAACATGAGTGACGAACACATCGTCGAAACGACCGACATCGAGACCACGACGGCCGCGTCGCAGCAGCCGTCGGGCGAGCATCTCGCGCTGTGGGGAGGCCGTTTCTCCTCCGGTCCGTCGCCGGAGCTCGCGCTGCTGAGCAAATCCACGCAGTTCGATTGGCGACTCGCCGACGACGACATCGCCGGATCGCGCGCCCACGCACGCGCGCTCGGCCGCGCGGGCCTGCTCACCCCCGACGAGTTGCAGCGCATGGAAGCTGCGCTCGACGAGCTGCAGCGCCGCGTGGACAGCGGCGAATTCGCGCCGATCGAGGACGACGAGGACGAGGCGACGGCGCTCGAACGCGGACTCATCGACATCGCCGGCGACGAACTCGGCGGCAAGCTGCGCGCCGGCCGTTCCCGCAACGACCAGATCGCGACACTCATCCGCATGTGGCTGCGCCGCCATGCGCGCATCGTCGCCAAGCAGGTGCTCGCGCTCGCCGACGCGCTGTGCGAACAGGCGAAGGCGGCGGGACGCACGGTCATGCCGGGTCGCACGCATATGCAGCACGCGCAGCCGGTGCTGCTCGCGCATCAGCTCATGGCGCACGTGTGGCCGCTGCTGCGCGACGTCGAACGGTTCATCGACTGGGACGGCCGCGTCGACGCGAGCCCCTACGGCTCCGGCGCACTCGCAGGCAACACGCTCGGGCTGGAGCCGACGGCCGTCGCGCGCGAACTCGGTTTCACGAAGGTCACCGAAAACTCGATCGACGGCACGTCGAGTCGTGACCTCGTCGCCGAATACTCGTTCATCGCCGCGATGATCGGCGTAGACGTCTCCCGACTGTCCGAGGAGATCATCATCTGGAACACGCAGGAGTTCGGCTTCGTCACGCTCGACGACGCGTACTCCACTGGCTCGTCGATCATGCCGCAGAAGAAGAACCCGGACATCGCCGAACTCGCGCGCGGCAAGGCTGGCCGTCTCATCGGCGACCTCACTGGCCTGCTCGCGACGCTCAAGGGTCTGCCCACCGCGTACGCGCGCGACCTGCAGGAGGACAAGGAGGCGGTGTTCGACCAGACCGACACGCTCGAAGTGCTGCTGCCCGCGTTCACCGGCATGGTGCGCACGATGCGTTTCAACGCGCAGCGTCTCGAACAGGAGGCGCCGACCGGTTTCGCGCTCGCGACCGATATCGCCGAGTGGCTCGTTAAGAACGGCGTCCCGTTCCGCCACGCGCATGAGCTTTCCGGCGCATGCGTCAAGCTCGCCGAAAGCCGCCACGAGGAGCTGTGGGATCTGTCCGACGACGATTTCATCGAGATCTTCCGTGATTTCGTGCCGCCGGAGCAGGCGGTGAAGGTGCGCGAGGTGCTGTCGACCGAGGGGTCCGTCTCTGCGCGCGCCGGCAAGGGAGGCACGGCGCCGACGCGTGTGCGCGAACAGATCATGTCCGCGAAGTCGCAGATCGAACGTCTGCACGGCATGTTCCAGATCAAGAGCGACGGCATCGCCTACAAGGCGGCAGGCTCCCTCACGAAGAAGCAGTGACGCGCCCCGTCGAGGGACGTCCAAAGCAGGGGCGGTGCCACAGTGCGCCGCCCTTCCCGTCTGCACGCAGACATGTGCGCGTTCTTACGGGTGGTTGTTGTTGCGGGTAGCTGTCGTCGTTACGAGTGGTCGTTGTTGTTGCGGGCAGTCGTTGCTACTGGTAGCCGTTGCTGTTACGAGTAGTCATCATCACGAGTGGCCATTGTTACGGGTAGTTGTCGTTACGGTAATCGTCGTTACAGGCAGTTGTCTCGCATAGGCGGTCATCGTTACCGGCGGCGCTCTTGCGAACATCCGTTGTTATGGGTGGCACTTTCTTTTTACGGGTGGTCGTCGTTACGGGTGGCATCCCTTAACAGTGTCGAAGACGTCCCGCACGGGCACACGATCGCCATCGTGCATGCTTTGCGGGCAGTGCATCCTATGGGTTGTCGCTCTTACGGGCTGCGCCGACGCGGCCGTCTTAGTGGAAGGCTCGAAGCGGATGGATTGCAAAGGAGATCACGTGCTGAGTCGCGAGCGCATCGATACCATAGTGCGTCATTATGGGCGGGACATCCTGAAGCACGAGCATATGGAGATCGAAAGGAGAAGCCTGCAACACGGCGACGTCACGACGTATGGGCATTCGTTACGGGTGGCAGCGCTGAGCGTGTGGATCGCCGACCGGCTGCGCCTGTGGAATTGTGTAGATCTGCGCGCGCTCGTACGGGCGGCATTGCTGCACGACTACTTCCTTTACGATTGGCACGACGATGACGGCGGCAGTCATCGGCTGCACGGATTCCGTCATCCGTATACCGCGGAAGCCAACGCGCGCGCCGATTTCGAGCTCGACGACGTCGTCTTGAACAGTATTCGCACGCACATGTTTCCGCTGACGCCGGTGCCGCCGCGATATCTCGAGGGAGTCATCGTCAACGTCGCCGACACGGTGAGCGCCGTTCAGGAGACGATTGCGTCGCGACTGCGGCGTGTGCGGCGTACGCGTGCCGCCCGTAAGCACGAACAGGTGGGGGAGCGGTGCCGCCGGTAAGGCGAGAACGATGACGTTGAGGAGGTGGCGGTCGTCCCGATGACTGCGGCGTGCGGTGACGATTCGGATGGCTGCCGGTAAGAGGAAGAAAACAGGAGAAGATGCCGCCCGTAGCGTTGACGATGAGGAGAGATGAGCGCTGAAGTGCGTCGCTACGCAGTGCTTCCCGTAAGAGGAGTGCGACCTGTAAGAACGAGCTGCCCGTTGCTTGATGACGTCGGCAACGACCCGGGTGCAGGTGCTGCCCGTAAAAGAGGAGTGCTGCCCGTAAGAACGTGACGGCGCCAGAGAGTGCGGTGCTGTCCATAACGATCGGCGGTGTGCTCCCCGTAACGTACGGGATGCTTCCAGTAGTCTCGCGCAGGAGGTGCCTCCCGTAAGAGGATGCCTCTCGTAAGAACGTGCAGCCCGTAAGAATGTGCTGCCCGTAGCAAGTGCAGCCTGTAAGGGAAGGGCGGGCGCAGAGCGTCGTCGGGTTGTCGTTTGGTCGTCGCTCGTACGGCCGTTCGGGGAGCGCCGGGGCTGTCTGGGCAGTGTCGGCGAGGTGTGACACACTGACAATGTTTGCCCGCGCCGGGAGCAGGTCGGGGGAACACGTTCGAAAAATTCACAAGGAGATGTTTGGCATGGCTCACGTCATCGATTTCAAGGAAGCCGGATTCGACTCCGTGCTCGATGAATTGCAATGGCGCGGGTTGATCTCGCAATCCACCGACAGGGATCGACTCGCCGAGACATTGAACGGGGAGCCCATCCATTATTACTGCGGCTTCGACCCGACAGCGCCGTCGCTGCACATCGGCAATCTTGTGCAGCTCATCATCATGCGCCACCTGCAGGAGGCCGGACATCATCCAATCGCCCTCGTCGGCGGCGCCACCGGCCTTATCGGCGATCCGCGTCAGTCCGGCGAACGCATCCTCAACCCGAAGGACGTCGTCGAACAGTGGTGCGAGCGTCTGCGCATCCAGATCGGCGACATCCTCGTGCAGGAGGGCGACAACGCCGTGACCTTCGTGTCCAACTACGACTGGACCGCGACGATGAACGTGCTCGACTTCCTGCGCGACGTCGGCAAGAACTTCCGCGTCGGCACGATGCTGTCGAAGGACATCGTCGCTCGCCGTCTCAACTCGGAGGAGGGCATCT
Source organism: Bifidobacterium anseris (assembly GCF_002860345.1). Taxonomy (GTDB): domain Bacteria; phylum Actinomycetota; class Actinomycetes; order Actinomycetales; family Bifidobacteriaceae; genus Bifidobacterium; species Bifidobacterium anseris. The sequence goes on along the minus strand of NZ_NMYC01000001.1, from coordinate 669,398 downwards.
CCTTCACCGAATTCAGCTATCAGGTGCTGCAGGGCAATGATTTCCTGCACCTGTACGACCATTTCGACTGCGTCCTCGAGCTTGGTGGCTCCGACCAGTGGGGCAACCTCACATCCGGACTCGACCTCATCCACAAGGTGCGCGGCGTCAACGTCAACGTCATGGCCAGCCCGATCATCACCGACGCGACCGGCAAGAAGTTCGGCAAGTCCGAAGGCAACGCCGTCTGGCTCGACGCCTCGATGCTCAGCCCCTACAAGTTCTACCAGTTCTGGGTCAACCGTCCGGACGCCGAGATGGAGAGCCTGCTCAAGGCCTTCACGTTCCTGCCGAAGGCGCGCATCGAGGAGCTGCTCGAAGCCACCGAGACGAACCCGGGCGCCCGCGAGGCGCAGCGCGCGCTCGCATGGGAGGTCACGAGCCTCGTGCACGGCGACGACGCGACGCGTCAGGCCATCGAGGCCTCCACGGCGCTGTTCGGCCGCGGCGGCGACGTGGCCGAAATCAGCGAGGACATCCTCGAGGCCGCGCTCGAAGGACTCAAAGTCGAGGACGAGAACGGCGCCAAGGCCTTCGCGAAAGCCGCCGCCGGCGACCGCATCAGCGAAGCCGGCGTCCGGGCAGGTCTGTTCAAGTCGATCTCCGAGGCGAGGAAGACGATCAAGTCCGGCGGCGTGTACCTCAACAACGCGCGCGTCGGGGATGAGGAGCAGCTGCTCGGCGGCGACGATTTCCTGCAGGGACGCTTCGCGATCCTGCGCCGCGGCAAGAAGGCGCTCGGCGTCGTCGAACTCGGCTGATTTCTTGCACACCGACAGCCGAAACGACGGATCGGCATCGCCGATTGGCTACACTGGAAGACAATGACGGACGAGGCGGGCGCACATGCCCGCCTCTTGAATGAAAAGGTACGAACATGGCAGACGAACGCGGATCACAGCATCATTCCCAGGGCGGCAACCGTCGCTACGGATCGGGCAACGGCGGCCAGCGTCGCGGCTCCGGCGGCGGATTCCGTTCGCGCGGCGGCTCGAACTTCCGCCGCGGCGACCGCAATGGCGGCGGACGCAACTTCCACCGCAACGCGAACGGCGGCGGCAGGAATGATGATTTCCGCCGCGACGGCGAAGGCGGCGGCGACTTCCGTCGTGACGGCGACGGCCAGCGTCGTTTCCATCGCAACGGCAACGGCAACGACGGCCAGCGTTCGGGCAATCGTTTCCGTGGGCGCGACGACGAGCGCGGCGGTCAGCGTCGCGGCTTCCATCGTGGCGGCAACGGCGGTCAGCGTCGTGATTTCCGCCGCGGCGACGACGACCGTCGTGACTTCCGTCGTGACGGTGACGGCCAGCGTCGCAGCTTCCGCCGTGACGACAACAACGGTCACCGTGATTTCCACCGCGGCGAGCGCAACGGCAACGGCGATCGTCGCGATTTCCGTCGTGGCGACAACGATCGTCGCAACAACAACGGCGATCGTCGTGACTTCCATCGTGGCGACAACAACGACCGTCGTGACTTCCGTCGTGGCGACAACGACCGCCGCAACAACAACGATCGTCGCGACTTCCATCGTGGCGACCGCAACAGCAACGATCGTCGCAACCCGCGCTACGACGGCGCCGAACGTCAGGCACACCACGAGCGCAAGCGCGCCGAATACATGTCGCACTCGCGCAGGAACTCGGACGGCACCGTCAGCTTCCCGTCGCAGAACCCGTACACGGACCGCCGTCCGGGCGAGCCGGTCATGCCCAAGGGCCTCGAATGGAGCATGCTGAGCAAGGATGAGCGCGAACGTCTGCGCGGACTTGCGAAGGAGCATGCCGAGAACATCGGTCTGCACATCCTCGCCGCGTACACGCTCGAGGCGAACGACCCGCAGGCGGCGCTCGCGCATGCCAAGTGGGCCGCCAAGCAGGCGTCGCGCGTCGACATCGCCCGCGAGACGCTTGCGATGGTCGCCTACCGTCAGGGCGACTACAAGCTCGCGCTGCGCGAATTCCAGACGGCGTTCCGCATGAACGGCTACCTCGACTACCTGCCGTTCATGGCCGACTGCGAGCGCGGACTGGGCAAGCCGAAGAAGGCCGTCGAGATCGCGCTGTCCGACAACGCCAAGCAGCTCACCGGCGAGGCGAAGGCGGAGATGTTCCTCGTCTACGCAGGCGCGCTCAACGACATGGGCATGGTCAATCAGGCGATCGAGGTCGTCTCCAAGCTCGTGCACGCCAAGGGACTCGCCGGCGAATACCGCATGCGCGCCGCGCAGGCCGAACAGTACTTCCTGACGAAGGCCGGACGTGATGACGAGGCCGTCGCGCTCGACGAACTCATCGACGATCTCGAGGCGCGCTACGCCGACGTAGACGAGGACGAGACGAGCGACGATTTCGTCGTCGACTACGACGTCGAGGATCTTCCGGAGGATCTGCAGGCGAAGCTCGGCGTGACGCCCGACGATGCGCAGTACGCGCCGCTGGACGACGAGGACGGCGTCAACATGGACGACGAGACGCGCATCCCCGAGGAGGAGCAGTGCGCCGGCGCCGAAATGGACATCGAACCCGCCCAGATGCAGGAACGCAACACGCGCCGCGACGAGGAAGGCGTGATGGGCGACCCCGATCTGACCGACGCCGAGGACGACACGGACGAGGAGGACGTCGAGGTCGGCGACTACGAAGAGCAGCTCAAGAGCGAAACGGAGTGAGCGCGGCGTGCTGAAACCAACGAACACGCCGTTGTCGCGGCGCTACCGTCTCGCCCTGCTCGACCTCGACGGCGTCGTCTACTACGGCAAGAAGCCGGTTGCACACGCCGCCGACGCCATCCGTGACGCCGAAGGCCGCGGCATGACGATCGAATACACGACGAACAATTCGTCGCGCATGCAGGAAACGGTCGCCGAACAGCTGCGCGGCTTCGGACTTGACGTCGACGCGTGGCAGGTGATCACGTCGTCCGTCGTCGCGGCGCGCATGGTCGCACGGCATGTCGAGGAGGGTGCCGACGTGTTCGTCGTCGGCGCCGACCATCTGCGCGACGAGGTGCGCAAGGCGGGACTGCGCATCGTCGACGCCGGCGTGGACGACGCGGGCGCCGCGCCCACCGCCGTCGTGCAGGGCTGGTATCCGCAGATGACATGGCAGCAGCTCGCCGAGGCGTCGTTCGCCGTCGAACGCGGCGCACGCTACTTTGTGACGAACCGTGATCTAACGATTCCGCGCGAACACGGCGTGGCGCCCGGCTGCGGCTCGATGATCCAGGCCGTCGTCAACGCGACGGGTGTCGGGCCGGTCGCGTCGGCGGGCAAGCCGGAGCCGGCGATGTACGACGAGGCGCGCATGCTCGCCGCACACGACGGCGAGGGCATGGTCTCGGTTACCGACAGCCTCGCCATCGGCGACCGTCTCGACACGGACATCGAAGCCGGCAACCGCGGCGGCTACGATTCGCTGCTCGTGCTCACCGGCGTCACCGATCCGGATCTGCTCATCCGCGCGCCGAAGGAGCTGCGGCCGACCTATGTGTCGCTCGATCTGCGCGGACTCAACGAGGCGCAGCCGGCCGTCACCTGCGAGCGCGGCGGCGGCGTGCGCGGCGACGTGTTCCGCTGCCGTGACGCGAAGGCGTGGTTCGCCGACGACGCGATCGCCGTCGATGATGTGACGAGCGTCGACGCGCTGCGTGCGGCGTGCGCGCTCGGCTGGGCGTTGCGCGACGACGGCGTCGACTTGGATGGCGTGATGCTGCCCTCGTTCTCCTTCGACGTCGATGGGGCGTGACGTGGGCGCGGACGAACGGCTTGACGTCGTGCTGACTGCGCGCGCGTTGGCGTCTTCGCGCGCCAAGGCGCGCCGGCTCGTCGACGACGGCCACGTGTACGTCGACGGCGTGCAGGCGCGCAAGGTATCGACGAAGGTGGGCGCGCACGCGCATATCGAGGTGCGTGGCGCCGACGACTACGTGTCGCGCGGCGCATACAAGCTGCTGGGCGCCTTCGATGTCTTCGCCGCCGAAGGGCTGACGGGTCCCGAGGGGCTCGACTGCCTCGACATCGGCGCGTCGACGGGCGGGTTCTGCGACGTGCTGCTGCGTGGGGGAGCGCGTCATGTGATCGCGTTGGACGTCGGCCATGGGCAGCTCGATCCGAGGATCGCCTCGGACGCGCGCGTCATCGAGATGAGCGGCGTCAACATCCGCGACGTCGACGCCGACGATTTGCCGTACCGCCCGCAGATGATCGTCTCCGACGTCTCCTTCATCTCGCTGACCTATGTGCTGCCGGTCGTAGCGCGGATCGCGGCGCCGGGGGCGCAGATCGTGCTGCTCGTCAAGCCGCAGTTCGAAGTGGGACGCGAAGGTCTCGGCAAACACGGCATCGTCACCGACCCGGCGAAGCGGCGCGCCGCCCTCGATCACGTCGTCGAATGCGCGCGCGCCTGCGACCTGCACGTCGTGGCGACCTCCCCATCGCCGATCGAAGGCACCCACGGCAATCTGGAGTACCTGCTCTACGCGCGAATGCCGTGATTCCGCGACGTACGTATCCGAGCGCTGTCTTACGGGCAGCGCTTTTTTGTTTACGGGATGCACTCTCTTACGGGCAGCGCACGCTCAGCGGGGCACATGCTTAGGGTGACGCGCTACGGGCAGCGCGTTTTGCTTACGGGTAGTGCGTTGCGTTATGGGTAGCATCTCTATCGGCAGCACTTTTGCTACGGGTAGTGCAACGTTACGGGATGCACATCGTTACAGGTAGCATGCTGTCCGTAAGCAAACGCTACCCGTAGGCACGCGCCGCTCCAAGCATGTGTCCGCTCCAAGCACGCGCTGCCCGTAAGAGGGTACAACCCGTAAGAAAAGATTGCCCGTAAGAGAATGCAGCAACCCATAAGAAAACGCAGCCCGTAGGCACGACGCAAGTCTGCGCTTACGGGCTGCGCATGAACGTGCCACCCGCAAGCGCAACTGCACTCGGCGGCACCCCAAGATCGCTCATCGAGACAAGCGCGGTGTGCTACCGGTAAGGTCAGCCGCGGATGAAGTGGTCGATCTGGTCCTGCTTGCCCATGATGATGAGTTCGTCGTTGCGGCGCAGCTCGAGGTCGTTGGAGGCGTACTGGAACTCATGTCCCGGCGATTTGACGCCGACAATCGTGATGCCGTAACGGTCGTGGATCTTCGCGTCGCCGATCGTATAGCCGACGAACTGGGACGGCGTGTGGATTTTGACGACGTTGTAGGCGCCTTCGAGCTCGATGTAGTCGAGGTAGTTGCCGGAGACGAGATGGCCGACGCGTTTGCCGGCGTCGGTTTCCGCATTGATGATGTGACGCGCGCCGATGCGCTGCAGGATGCGCGCGTGTTCCTTGGACACCGATTTCGCCCAGATGTCGGAGATGCCTGCGTCGAGCAGATTGCCTGCGGTGATGACGGATGCCTCGACGCTGTCGCCGATCGCGACGACGGCGATGTCGAAGTCCGCGGCGTTGAGCTGCTCGAGCGCGAGGACGTCGGTCATGTCCGCCTGGACCGTGGGGATCTGCGCGGACCAGCGGTTGACGAGTTCGGCGTCCTTGTCGACGGCGAGCACGTCCTGTCCCATCTCGTCGAGCGTCGTGGCGACCGCGCTGCCGAAACGGCCGAGTCCCACGACGAGCACGCTGCGATTATCTGCCATTGTGACCTCCTCTGGATTTGTGGGTGCTACCGGTAGTCGATACGTCGGCGGCGAGTTGCCCGCGCATCCGTTTTGTGTTCCGCTACAGCATGCTACCCGTAACGATGTGCATCCGGTAACGATGCGCTGCCGATAACGATGTGCTGCCGGTAGCGTTGCGCTGCCCGTAACGATGTGCGTCCCGTAACGATGATCAGGACGCCATCCGCGTGCATGTGGCCGTCGTCTGCAGACGACGTTGCGATGCTGCCCGTAGTCAATGTGCTACCCGTAGCGATGTGCTGCCCGTAATCGATACCTCCCGTAAGCAAATGCGGCAGGTGCTTCCCGTAAGCGGGCGCGGCGCGCGTGCCGCCCGTAAGCAACGGTGAGGCGAGGGAAACGCGAAGAACGCGCGCAGTGCGAGGAAAGAGAAATCGAAAAACTCGGTCAGCCGACGACGATCTGGTCGGTGGGGTAGCGCACGACCTCGCTTTGACGGGGGCGGCTCACGGCGTAGGCGAGCGTCATCGGTCCCATGCGTCCGACGATCATCGTCGCGGCGAGGATATACAGGGCGGCCGGGTCGTCCACGTTTGCGACGCCCACCGAATATCCGCCCAGACCGAACGCGGAGCACGCGTCGAACATCGCGTGGCTGAACGACGCGTCGGTGATGAGCATGAGCGCCATCGAGGCGACGAGCACGAGCGCGAAGCAGGCGGTCGTGATGCTCACCGCCGTCATGACGACGTGCGTATGGATGCGCCGTTTGAACGCGGTGACGTCGCTGTGCCCGGTGAACGCGGCCTTGCACACGAGCAGGATGACGGCGAAGGTCGTCACGCGGATGCCGCCGGCCGTCGACGTGCTTCCGCCGCCGATGAACATGACGACGCTCATGAACACCTTCGTCGCCTCGCTCACCTGCGGCACCCAGGACAGGTCGAAGCCGCTCGAACGCGGCATGACGGCGGCGACCATCGCACGCCGCATGCGCGTTTCGACGTCGGCGTACTTGAACAGCGCCGGATTGTCCCATTCGACCGTGAGGAACCAGATGAGGGACGCGAACACGATCGCGAAGGTCGTCACGAGCGTGATCTTCGTATGCAGGCTCCACCGTTTCGGACTCTGGTGGCGGCGCGCCGTGCGGTAGATGTTGAGGATGACGGGGAAACCGAGGGTGCCGCAGAACGCGGAGAGCATGATCGGCATGCCGACCGCCCAGTTGTCGACGTACAGGCCGGCGCCGTCGGGCGTGAAACCGGCGTTGTTGTACGCCATCACGGCGAAGAAGAGCGATTCCCACAACGTGCTGCCGACGTCGCCTTTGTTGACGTGGAACAGGCCGGGGAACAGGGCGATGAACGTGACGAGCTCGATGACGAAGGTCGTTGTGAGGACGACGGTCAGGACGCCGCGGATCTCGCTGAGCTTGTTCGTGCCGAGTTCGTTCGCCGTGAGCAGACGCTGTATCGCCTTGAGGTGATGGTTGACCGCGAGCGCGATGAGCGACGCGAAGGTCATGACGCCGAGGCCGCCGAGCTGCACCGAGAAGATGAGCACGGCCTGCCCGAAGTACGTCCAGTGCGTCGTGGTGTTCACGATCGAGATTCCGCAGGTGGACAGCGCGGACACCGCCGTGAAGAACGCCGTGGAGAATTCGGTCTTCTCGCCCGGCTGCGTGGCTATCGGCAGCAGCAGCAACCCCGTCGAGACGCTGATGAGCAGCAGGAAGTAGAGGATCGTCAGTCGTCCCGGATGCGAATTGAGCCGGTAGGAGAGCGAACGTTTGAGTGGACGGCGTTCGTTAGCGGCTGCTTGTTCGAAGGTGTCGCCGGAGAACCACCAGGCGTATCCCTTCGACGCGTCGCTGTTCGACGCCGATTCGTCGAACAGGAGATTGGCCATGCTGCCTCCGATTGGTCGCCATCCGTGTTGTCGATACGCTGCCATTGTAGATGGGTCGGCGACGTTTCGCCCACTCGCGCGTGCTTTTTGTCCGACGTGCGCAAGCCCGCCCCGACGTCGCTACGGGTTGCGCGTCGCCTTACGGGACATACGTCGTGTGTCGTCTTACGGGATGTGGATTGCCTACGAACTGCACATCGTATGTTGTCTTACGGGACGTACGTTGTTTTATGTGATGCGCGTGATTCTCTACGGGACGCACATCGTTTACGGGATGCACGCTGCGCGTTGCTTTAGGGGATGCGCGCTGCCTTACGGGATGCGCATCGTATGTCGTGTCGTCTTACGGGATGCACGTGATCTCGAATATCTCGAGTCTCGTGATGGCCGCGTGCAACCCGTAATGAGCGACGGCTGCCCGTAAGGATGCCGCTGCCCGTAGCAACGATGCCACCCGTGGCGATGATGCTGCCCGTAACGATGCGGCAGCCCGTAACGATGGCGGGGCGATGCTGCCGCCCGTAACGATGCCGCGGCGATGCGACTACCCGTAACGAGGTGCAGCCCGTAGCGACGTCATGACGATGCTGCCCGTAACGAGGTGCTGCCCTTAACGACGCGTGCGGCGACGGCGCACCCAGCGGCGGCGACCGTCGCGTTCCTGTCGCGCACGGCACAGCGTCCATTACACTGTGAGGGGAAACATCATGCGTAAAGGGGTGTCCATGCAGGCAGCGGAAACGAGAGGGTCGCGCCATGTCGTCGTCGTGACCCACGAAAGGCTCCGGCGCAGCGCGGTCGTCGAGAACGCGATCGCGCAGCTGCGAGACGAGGGATTCGACGTCGCCGTCATCGACAACACGGAGGCGCCCGACTTCGGTTCGCCGTCGCCGAAGGTCGCCCCGGACACCGAGATCGTGCTCGTGCTCGGCGGCGACGGCACGATCCTGCGCGCCGCCGAACTCGTCACCTGCACGGACGTGCCCATCCTCGGCATCAACATGGGCCATGTCGGCTTCCTCGCCGAGTTTGAGAGCTTCCAGATCCATGAGGCGATCCACCGCATCGCCGTGCACGACTACACAATCGACGAACGCATGATCGCGCATGTGGACGTGTGGCTGCCCGGCGCGCAGGAGCCGCTCGGCGACTGGGCGCTCAACGACATCACGATCGAACGCGCCGACCGCGGCAAGATGGTCGAGCTGTCGATCGCCGTCGACGGTGTGGCAATGAGCTCCTTCGGCTGCGACGGCATCATCGTCTCCACGCCGACCGGCTCGACCGCGTATGCGTTCTCCGCGGGCGGCCCGATCATCTGGCCGACGGTGGAGGCGCTGCTGCTCGTGCCGCTCGCGGCGCACGCGCTGTTCTCCCGGCCGATCGTCATCGGCTCGGATTCGACGTTCTCCATCCGCATCGACGACGATTCGACATCCGACGGCTGGATCTGCTGCGACGGACGCCGCCAGCGGCCGCTGCCGCGCGGCGCGCGCGTCGATATCCGCCAGTCGTCCGGACGGCTGCGTCTGGCGCGGCTGTCCGACGCGCCGTTCACGAGTCGACTCGTCACGAAGTTCAACCTTCCGGTCGTCGGGTGGCGCGACCTGCATCCGGCGGGCGGCGCGCGCGTCGACACGTCGCTGCGCGGGCAGGGCGATTTCGACGATCCCGAAAACGCGGACATGGCAACGACGGGCGATGCGTCGACGAACGATGCAGCATCGACGAACGGCGCATCAGCGACCGGCGCCTCGACGGAACAGGAACGGTGACAGGTGCTCGAAGAACTCGAACTGCGTGATCTCGGACCGATCAGGGAAGCGAAGCTCGTTCCCGCGCGCGGCATGACATCGATCACCGGCGAGACCGGTGCCGGCAAATCGATGCTGCTCAGCGCGATCAGGCTCATCTCCGGAGGCGCCGCCGACGCCGGCCGTGTCTCCGCGGGCGCGAAGCAGGCGTGGGCGCAGGGCATCTTCCTCGTCAACGACGGCGACGCAGCGCTCACAATCGCCGAACAGGCGGGCGCGGCGGCCGACGACGGGGAGGTCTTCGTGTCGCGCACGGTGCCCGCGTCGGGACGTTCGCGCGCCGTCCTGTGCGGCAGGACGGTGCCGAAATCGGTGCTCGCATCGCTCGCGGCGGAACTCATCACCATCCATGGGCAAAGCGACCAGCTGCGCCTCGCATCGCCGGCGAGGCAACGCGAGTTCCTCGACCGCTGCGCGGACAACGGCAGGCAGCGGCGCACCTACGCGAAGGCGTGGAACACGTACCGCGAAATTGACGACCGTCTGCGCAGACTCAGCTCGCAGGAATCGTCGATGCGTCAGCAGGCGGACTATCTGCGCGAATCGATTGCGCGCATCGACCGCGTCGACCCGCAGCCGGGCGAACTCGAGGAACTCAAAGGCCAACGCGAACGCATCGAACACGCCGCGCAGATCAACGCGGGCGTCGCCGGCGCGCTCGCGGCGCTCGACTCCGCACAGGGCGACGGCGACGACTACCGCGGCGCCGACGAGCTTGTCCGCTACGCGTCGCAGGCGCTGCGCAACATCCGCCTGGGCGGCGTGTTCGAACAGTGCGCTGACCGTCTCGATTCGCTGCAGGCGGAACTCGAGGACATCTCGTTCACGTTGTCGCAGCAGCTCGACCTCGACGAGTCGGGGGAGGACCTCGACACGATCAACGGGCGCATCCACGAACTCGACGAGCTCACGCGCCGATGGGGGCCGACGCTCGACGACGTCATCGCATGGCGCGACAAGGCGCGTTTCGACGTGGAGGATCTCGACGCGTCTCCCGAAAAGCTCGGTGAGCTCACGGCGGAACGCGAACGCTGCCTCGACGCCGCACGCAAGGCGGCCGTCGTGTTGACGAAGACGCGCGAGCGCGCCGCGAAACGACTGTCGAAGGACGTCGACGGCGAACTCGCGCAGCTTGCGATGGCCGGCGCATCACTGACGATCGACGTGCATGCGCGCGACGGCGCCGACGCGCTCGACGCGAACGGCGGCGACGACGTCGAATTCCTGTTCACGCCGTTCAAGGGATCGCCGGCGCTCGCGATGGGCAAAAGCGCGTCCGGCGGCGAACTCAGCCGTCTCATGCTCGCGCTTGAGCTGTCATGCGCCGGCGAACGCGCGTCCGGCGAGACGGACGGTGCGGAGAGTGGTACGGGTAGCGCTGATGATGGTACGGGTAGTGCGGATGGTGCCGCGGATGACACGGTTCCGTCGATGACCTTCATCTTCGACGAGGTCGACGCCGGCGTGGGCGGCAAGGCCGCGGTCGAGCTCGGCAGAAGGCTTGCGCGGCTTGCGCGGCATGCGCAGGTGATCGTCGTGACGCATCTGCCGCAGGTCGCGTCGTGGGCCGACAGCCAGTTCGTCGTCGGCAAAAGCGAGGACGGCGACGGCGTCGTGAGCACGCATGTGCGCGAGGTCATCGGCGATGCGCGCACCGAGGAGATCGCGCGCATGCTCGATGGCAGCACGACCCCCACCTCCCTCGAACACGCCAGGGAACTCCTGGCAGCCTCCCGTCTGACCTGACTGTGAGCGCCGCCGTCGCGTGTGTTTCGTGTCCCATGTCTCGCTACGGGTAGTGCTACGGGTAGCGCTACAGGTAGTCGTCGTTGTGATCGTTACGGGTAGTCATCGTGTTGATTACGGGCAGCAGCTGCTGTGAGCAGTCGTCATTGATTACAGGAAGTCGTCGCCAATCAGGAGTGGCCGTTGCTACGGGCAGTGGCTGCTACCGGTAGTGATCGTTGATTACGGGCAGTCATGCTGTGCTACGGGCGGCCAACATCAGTTACGGGCGGCGACTGCTACCGGTAGCCGTCTGCCGCGTGACGCAATCGTCGTTACGGGTGGCGAACGCTGACGGCGACGTTCGCCGCTACCGGTAGCGATGCGCGTTACAGGTAGCGGACGCTGCTACCGGTAGCAGTAGTTGCTGCCGCTAACGGTCGTCGTTACGCGTGGTCGTGCTGCTACCGGTAGCGTGATGACAAGCGCAAAACGAACGACGACAGTCAGAAAAGGACGTCAACAAATCAGTGAATCAACAAATCAGTGAATCAGTGAGTCAGTGAGTCAGTAAATCAGTAAAAGGAGAAGAAGAGCATGGGCACGATTCCTATGGGAGGCACGTCGGCGGGCAACGTCGCTACCGGTAGCGGCATCAACGTCGACGATGGCGACGGCGTCGTCGACAATTCGGGACGCGCCGCGATCTTCGACCTGGACGGGACGCTGCTCGATTCGATGGGCGTGTGGGATCGGATCGATGAGGAGTTCCTCGCCAAACGCGGCATCGCGGTTCCCGACGACTACATGGCGAAGGTGAGCGCCATGCAGTTCATGGAGATCGCCGAATACACCATCGAGCGTTTCGGGTTGCACGACACGCCGCAGGCGCTCGTCGACGAGTGGAACGCCATGGCGGAGGGGATGTACGCGCAAATCGTCGAGCCGAAGCCGCATGCCGTCGAATATCTGCGTGCGCTCAAGGACAGCGGCGCAAAACTCGCCGTCGCCACGACGATGCTGCCGAATCTGCGGACGCCTGCGCTGAGTCATGCGGGGATGATCGATTTGTTCGACGCCGTCGTCGGCGTGGACGATGCGGGCGATCGGGGCAAGGAGCATCCGGACGTATATCTGCTGGCGGCGAAGAAGGTCGGCGTCGATCCACGGCATTGCACGGTGTTCGAGGATTTGTTCGCCGGTATGCGGTCGGCGAAGTCGGTGGGGATGCAGGTGTGGGCCGTGCATGACGACTCGTCGGATCATGCTTGGGCGCGCATCTGCGCGCTCGCCGACGGCGTACTGTTCGATTTCGATGACGCGCCGCGCCGGCTGCGTTGAAATTCGATGAAAGGGGAGTGCTACCGGTAGCGGCATCGGCTGTCGTCGCTACCGGTAGCGACGTGCGTTCCGTAGCGATGTGCTGCCCGTAACGATGTGCTGCCCGTAACGATGTGCTGCCCGTAACGATGTGCTGCCCGTAACGACGTGCTGCCCGTAACGATGTGCTGCCCGTAACGACGTGCTGCCCGTAACGATGAAGAACGCCCGCAGTCGGGGACTGCGGGCGTTCTCAGGTCAAGGGCGGCGCCCGTCAGAGCCGGTCGGCGCTTTGTTCGACGTAGTGGCCCATGTCGGAGATCTCGACGCAGTCGCGGAAGCGCACATCGGCGGTTTCGAGGGCGCGCAGCATCGTGGGAATCTCGGTGCCGGTCTTCTCGCTCAGTTCGTCCATGCATTCGAAGTCGGTACCGTCGTGCTTGAGGCCGAGCGCCTCGTTGACGACGCGCGGGAACTTGTACGGGCTGGCGGTGCTCAGCAGCACGCGCGGCACGCCGGCTTCGGCGGGCATCTGGTTCATGACGAAGTAGCCGCAGGCGGTGTGCGGGTCGAGCACGTAGCCGTGTTCGTCCCAGCATTCGGCGATCATCTGGCGCACCTGGTCCTCGTCGGCCCAACCGGTGGCGAACAGGCGGCGGATCTGGATGAGCAGCTCCGGCGGCACTTCGAAGGCGCCCCATTCGTTAAGGTCGTTCATCAGGTAGGCGGTCAGGCGCGGGTCCTTCTCGCTCATGTAGTAGAGCATGCGTTCGAGGTTCGAGGAGACGAGGATGTCCATCGACGGCGAGATCGTCTCGTAGAACGGGCGCTTGCGGTTGTAGGTGCCGGTCGTCAGGAAGTCGAAGAGCACGTTGTTCCTGTCGGAGGCGACGACGAGCTGGCGCACGGGCAGGCCGAGCATCTTCGCGTAGTAGCCGGCGAGCACGTCGCCGAAGTTGCCGGTCGGCACGACGAAGTCGACCGCGTCGCCGACCTTGATCGCGCCGGCCTCGAGCAGCTGCGCGTACGCGGAGAAGTAGTAGACGACCTGTGGCACGAGGCGGCCGACGTTGATCGAGTTGGCCGACGAGAGCACGACGTGCGCGTCCCTTTCGAGGCGCGCGGCGAGCTCCTTGTTGCCGAAGATCTTCTTGACGGTGGACTGCGCGTCGTCGAAGTTGCCTTCGACCGCGCACACGTTGACGTTGCCGCCCGTCTGCGTCGTCATCTGGAGTTCCTGCACACGGCTGACGCGGCCCTGCGGGTAGAAGACGGTGATGCCGGTGCCCTCGGCGTCGGCGAAGCCGGCGAGCGCGGCCTTGCCGGTGTCGCCGGAGGTGGCCGTGACGATCATGATCTTCTCGTCCGGGTCGCCGTCGGCCGGCGTCGTGCGCGCCATGAAGCGCGGCAGGATCTGCAACGCGACGTCCTTGAACGCGCAGGTGGGGCCGTGGAACAGTTCCATGACCCAGTCCTCGCCGAGCGGCCTGACCGGCGTGATGCGCCCGTCCGACCATTGCGGCCCGTAGGCCTTTGCGATGCATTCCCTGAGTTCGTCCTCGCCGAAGTCGTCGAGGAGCACGGAAAGCACGTCGTAGGCGATGTCCTGATAGCTCTTGCCGGCCAGATCGTCGATGGGGACGAGGCGTTCGCCGAGTTCGTCGGTGACGAACAGGCCTCCGTCGTCCGCGATGCCCTTGCGGATCGCCTGCTTCGAGGTCAGTGAGTCGGTCGTGCTGCGTGTGCTGTGGAACTTGTTCACTCGTCCGTCCTTAACAATGTAGGAAGATGGCAGTGTGTGGATGATTTTCAGTATAGGCTTCACCAACGAAAGCCACGGGCGCGCTGTCCGTGTTGCGGAACGCGCGGCCGTGCGTGATGCTTATGCGATGCGCGCGCGATGTATGCACGATATAAATGCATGCACGATATAAAGAGAAAACGTGTGCATGATGCGTGGACGATGCGTGGACGATGCGCCGCATGAGGGCATGGCGTCCACTAATGTGCAAGTATGACGAACACACAGAGCGAACACAACAAGGTCAGCGACGACGTCTTCGACGCGGTGTGCGCGATGGCCGACCGTGCCGGGGCCGCGCAGGCGAAGCTCGCGAAAGCCACGACCGACGTCAAGAACGGCATCCTCGAGGCGATCGCCGACGCGCTCGACGCGCGCGCCGACGAGATCGCCGGGGCGAACTCCCTCGACATGGAGCAGGCCTTCGCCGAAGGCATGGACGCCGGCAAGCTGGACCGTCTCAAGTTCGACGTGACGCGCATCGCCGCGTCGGCGAACGACATGCGCCACGTCGCGACGCTGCCCGACCCGGTCGGCCAGGTCGTGCGCGGCTTCGAGGCGCCCAACGGCCTGCGTCTGCAGCAGGTGCGCGTGCCGATGGGCGTCATCGGTATGATCTACGAGGCGCGGCCGAACGTGACCGTCGACGTCATCTCGCTGTGCATCAAGTCCGGCAACGCGGCGATCCTGCGCGGCGGCCATGCGGCGCAGCGCACGAACGCGGCGACGCTCGCAATCGTCGCGGACACGCTGCGCGAACTCGGCTTCGACGACGCGCTCGTCGGCACCGTCGACGCCTACGGCCGCGAGGGCGCGACCGCGATGATGGAAGCGCGCGGCCACATCGACCTGCTCGTGCCGCGCGGCAGCGCCAGGCTCATCCAGGCCGTCGTCGAGAACTCGAAGGTCCCGGTCATTGAGACCGGTGCCGGCAACGTCCACATCTACGTCGATCGTTCCGCCGACCTCGCCAAGGCCATTCCGGTCATCCTCAACGCGAAGACGCAGCGCGTCGGCGTGTGCAACGCCGCCGAGAAGCTCATCGTCCACCGCGACGTCGCCGACGAGTTCCTGCCGGCCGTGGCGCGCGCGCTCGCGCAGGAGGACGTCGTCATGCACGCCGACGAGGTCGCCTACCGGATCATCGGCGATGCGAACATCCGCGACATCAAGCTGTTCGAGGCCGACGAGGCCGACTGGGGCACCGAGTACCTCGCCCTTGAGATCGGCGTGCGCGTCGTCGATTCGATGGATGAGGCGATCGCGCACATCAACCGCTATTCGACGCATCACACCGAGGCGATCCTCGCCGAGGACTACGGCGCGATCGAACGGTTCACGAAGGACATCGACTCGGCGGTCGTCATGGTCAACGCCTCCACGCGCTTCACCGACGGCGGTGTGTTCGGCTTCGGCGCCGAACTGGGCATCTCCACGCAGAAGATGCACGCGCGCGGCCCGATGGGTCTGCAGGAGATGACGACGACGAAGTGGATCGGCTACGGCACGGGTCAGGTGAGGGCATGAGCGACGACGTGAACGACGTCGACGTGAACGACGCCAATATGAACGACGTTGACGCGCACGCCGCCGCGCGCGCGGCCACCGGCGGCGCCGACGTGACCTGCGGCGTGCGCGACGGCATGCCGACCGTCACCTTCGACGACGCCCACGTGCTCGCGAACCCGTGGGGCGTCGACCTCGCCGACCGGCGCAACCTGCTCAAGGTCGCCTCCGAACGGCTCAGCCTCGTGCGCTACGTGTTCCTCGTGCAGATCGAGGATGGCATCGCCTCGGCGGGGCAGCGCGCGTCGCTCGAGTACGCCGACGCGGTGCTCATCGGCTGGCCGGAGACGGACGCCGACGACGTCGTGGAGGTCGACGACGAACGCTACCGCGACGTCGTCGAGCAGATCGTGCTCATGGAGGACTACATCGACCGTTTCCGCTCGATGGAACGCGACAACGACATCGACGGCATGACCGACACACTCATCCGCATCACCGAGCGCGTCGCCCATGTGCGCCGCGCGTTCCAGCCGTCCTTCCTGCTGCCGACCTTCGCCGAGATCCGGCGTGTCGTGCAGGACGAGTGGAACGAGGACATGGGTAAGATCGATCCGGACGGCGAGGCCGCCGACGACCGCGCGCAGGAACTGACGCTGCAGCAGGAGATCGACCGCGTCGCCGCGGACAGCGCCGCGGCGGACGCCCAGGAGAAGCACTGACATGACGTATGCCGACATGACGAACGACGTCCCCGCCGACGCCGATGCCGTGGCCGACGCGGCCACTGGCGCGCCGCGTCGCATGGCCGAGCTGTCCGTGACCGACGCGGCGACGGCGCATCTCGTCTCGCCGCCCGGGCGCCGCTCGCCGCGCGGCAACTGGCATGCGCGCCCGCGCATCGGCATCATGGGCGGCACCTTCGACCCGATCCACAACGGCCACCTCGTCGCCGCCTCCGAGGTCTCGTGGGTGTACGACCTCGACGAGGTCGTCTTCGTGCCGACCGGACGGCCGGTGTTCAAGCTCGACAAGCATGTGACGAACGCCGAGGACCGCTATCTGATGACCGTCATCGCGACCGCGTCGAACCCGAAGTTCACCGTTTCGCGCGTCGACATCGACCGTCCCGGCGTCACCTACACGATCGACACGTTGCGCGATCTGCGCGCGCTGTACCCGGACGCCGAGCTGTTCTTCATCACCGGCGCGGACGCCGTCGCCGAGATCATGCGATGGAAGGATGTCGAGCAGATGTTCCGCATCGCGCATTTCGTCGCCGTCACGCGCCCCGGCTATTCGTCGGCGGTCACGCTGCCGGCCGGACGCGTCGACATGCTCGAGATCCCGGCGCTGGCGATCTCGTCGACCGATGTGCGCGAGCGCGCGACGCACGGCGAGCCAGTGTGGTATCTCGTGCCCGACGGCGTCGTCCAGTACATCGGCAAGCACGGCCTGTACCGCACGCGCGACTGAACGCGCGCGCCGGCGCACGTCAGCTGTCGGCACTACACTGAGGACACGGTTACGAACCAACTGACGTTTGGAGATACGGTGAGCGCAATCCTCGAAGGCAAACCAGACAAGAACCTGATACTCGTCACCGGAAGGGCGCATCCCAAGCTCGCCCGGGACGTCGCCGACCAGCTCGGCATCGACGTGCTCGAGACGACCGCCTACGATTTCGCGAACGGCGAGATGTACGTGCGATACACCGAGTCCGTGCGCGGCGCCGATGTCTTCGTGCTGCAGAGCCACAGCAGCCCGGTCAATCAGGCGATCATGGAGCAGCTCATCATGATCGACGCCCTCAAGCGCGCGTCGGCGCGTTCGATCACCGCCGTCAGCCCGCTGCTCGGCTATTCGCGTCAGGACAAGAAGCACCGCGGCCGTGAGCCGATCTCATGCCGTCTGGTCTTCGACCTGCTCAAGACGGCCGGTGCCGACCGCATCATGAGCGTCGACCTGCATGCCGCGCAGTCGCAGGGCTTCTTCGACGGCCCGGTCGACCATCTCATCGCGATGCCGGTGCTCGTCGACTACATCCGCGACCGCTTCTCCAACCAGCTCGACAACGTGACCGTCGTCTCCCCGGACGCCGGCCGCATCCGCGTCGCCGAGCAGTGGGCGCAGCGCCTCGGCGGCGGCCCGCTCGCCTTCGTGCACAAGACGCGCGACATCACGCGGCCGAACCAGGCCGTCGCCAACCGCGTCGTCGGCGACGTCAAGGGCAAGGACTGCGTGCTCGTCGACGACCTGATCGACACGGCCGGCACAATCGCCGGCGCGTGCAAGGTGCTGCAGGAGGCCGGCGCGAAGTCGGTGACCGTCGTGGCGACGCACGGCGTGCTCTCCGGGCCGGCCGTCGAACGGCTCAAGAGCTGCGGGGCACGCGAGGTCGTGCTCACCGACACGGTGCCGATCCCCGAGGAGAAGCGCTGGGACGGCCTGACGGTGCTGTCGATTGCTCCGCTGCTGGCGAGCGCGATCAAGGCCGTGTTCGAGGACGGCTCGGTCGCCGAGCTCTTCGAGACCTATCCCGAGCATCACGGGCAGGGCTTCCTCTTCGCCTGATCGGGCGGGGGAGGACCTGTGGTCCGGCCCTATGGCATAATGGATACTTGGCGGGCGCGACCCGCCGTTCCCCCATGGTGTAATGGCAGCACACGGGTCTTTGGAACCCTTTGTCTTGGTTCGAGTCCAGGTGGGGGAGCCAGCGGCGTCCGCATCCGGCTTTCGACGTTTGGATGCGGACGCCTTTCGCATCAGGGATCATGACGGGCCATCGGCCCAATCCACCAAAGGAGAACAGATGACGGTAATCGCCGCAATCGTGCTGGCAGCCGGCGAGGGCACGCGCATGCGTTCGTCGAAGCCGAAGGTGCTGCACACCTTCGCGGGAAAGACCTTCCTCGAACGCGTCATGTCCTCCGTCGAGGCGCTCGGGTCCGAGACGCTCGCCGTCGTCGTGCGTCATCAGGGCGAACGCGTCGCCGAGGCGGCGCGCGGCTACGACCCCGACGTGACGATCGTCGAACAGGACGACATCCCCGGCACCGGCCGCGCCGTGCAGTGCGCGATGCGCCGCCTGTCGCCCGACGGTGGCCTCGATGGCGACGTGCTCATCACGGCCTCGGACATGCCGTTGCTCGACACGGAGACGCTGCGCGCGCTGCTTGACTACCATGCGGCGAGCGGCGACGACGCGACGGTGCTCACGACGGTGCTCGACGACCCGACCGGTTACGGCCGCATCATCCGCGATCCCGACGGCGACGTCCTCAAGATCGTCGAGCAGAAGGACGCGAACAGCAGCGAGCTGGCGGTGCGCGAGGTGAACACGTCGGTGTACGTCTTCGACGCGCATGTGCTCGCCGACGCGATCGCCGACCTCGACGCGGACAACGCGCAGGGCGAGTTCTATCTGACTGACGCGCTCAAGGCGGCCAAGGCGAGCGGCAAGGTCGGCGCCTTCGCCGCGCCCGACCCGTTGAGCGTCGAGGGCGTCAACGACCGCGTGCAGCTCGCCGCGCTCGCCCGCGCGCACAACATGCGCGTGTGCGAACGTTGGATGCGTGAGGGCGTGACGATCCTCGATCCGTCGACGACGTGGATCGAGGACGACGTGACGATTGGCGCGGACGCGACGATCCTGCCCGGCTGCTTCCTGCAGGGGCGCACCGTCGTCGCCGAGGACGCCGTCGTCGGCCCCTACACGACGCTCATCGACGCGACCGTCGACGCCGGCGCGCACGTCGAACGTTCGCGCGTGCAGGAGTCGCACATCGGCCGCGACGCGACGATCGGCCCGTGGACGTATCTGCGCGCCGGCAACGACTTGGGCAAGGGGTCGAAGGCGGGCGCCTTCGTCGAGATGAAGAAGGCGCACATCGGCGACGGCACGAAGGTGCCGCATCTGAGCTACGTGGGCGACGCCGACCTCGGCGAGCGCACGAACATCGGCGGCGGCACGATCACGGCGAACTACGACGGCGTGCACAAGAACCACACGACGATCGGCTCGGACGTGCACATTGGCGCCGGCAACCTCTTCGTCGCGCCGGTCGAGGTCGGCGACCACGTCACGAGCGGCGCCGGATCAGTCATCCGCCATGACGTGCCGGATGACGCGATGGTCTATTCGGAGAACACGCAGCACATCGTGCAGCATTGGAAACCAGCTTGGGAGCGTTGATATGACGGCACTTGAATCATCCATCGAATCGGTGAGGATCGCGGCGGCCGCGACCGACCGCATGAAGGCGTCGGACATCGTCGCCTACGACGTGAGCGACCTGATCGGCATCACCGACTGCATGCTGCTGGCGTCCGCGACGAACGAGCGTCAGGTGCTTGCGATCGCCGAGGAGATCGAGAAGGACCTGTACACGAAGGGCGGCAAGCTGCAGCCCAAGGGCCGCGAAGGCATCCAGGAAGCGCAGTGGATCCTGCTCGACTACGGCGACTTCATCGTCCATGTCATGCATGAGGAGGCACGCGACTTCTACCATCTCGAGCGGCTGTGGCGCGACTGCCCGCGCATCGACCTCGAACTGCCCGAAGCGCCGGCCGACGACGCCGCCTGACGGAGACGCGACAATGACGGCGATCGAGACGGTGCGTTCGATCACGCTCGTGCGGCATGGGCGCACCTCGTACAATCTTGCCGGCCGCGTCCAGGGAAGCATCGACATCCCGCTCGACGATGTCGGGCTGTGGCAGGCGCGCCAGACCGGCGACGCGCTGCGCAGGCTCTACGTCGAACGTGATCCGGGCGCGCGCCAGCTCGTCGTCGCCTCCGATTTGCGGCGCGCGAGCCGCACCGCGCATCTGTTCGCCGACCCGCTCGGCCTCGAGGTCCACACCGATCCGCGGCTGCGCGAACGCAGCTTCGGCGACTGGGAGGGCATGTCCGGCGAGGAGCTCGACGCGCAGTGGCCGAAGGACTTCGCGCTGTGGTGCCGCGGTCTGGGCGGCGAGATGCGCCACCATGCCGAATCCCACGAGCATGCCGGCACCCGCGGCGTCGAGGCGCTGCGCGACTGGTCTCACCGGGCGGGAGCGAGCACCGACCTGTTCGTCTTCTCCCACGGCGCGCTCATCGAGAACACCCTGCAGGTGCTCTTCGGCATCGGATCGGCACTGCCGGACTTCGTCTCCGTCACGTCGATGCGCAACGCGCATTGGGCGCGTCTGGTCAACGCCGGACTTGACGACCCGGACCGCTGGATCCTCGTCGACTACAACCACGGGCCCGCGCTCGCCGACACTGAGCTGTGGGAGAACCCGACACGGCATGCGGCTGACGGACAGTGAACTGGTCTATGCTTATGGCAGTTTTGCCCACCGCCGCGTCCGACGCCCGTCCTGGGCGCCGGACGCGCCATGACCGGATGAATCGATCGTGAAGAATTTTCTCAAAGGACTATCGTTCTCCCAGCTGCTCGCGGGCGCGCTCGCGGCGGTCACGTCGTTCCTGCTGTCGTCGAAGATCGGCATCGCGGGTTCGGTGATCGGCGTCGCCGTCGCCTCGATCGTGTCGACATCGGCTTCGCAGATCTATCAGAACGTCATCGACGCGTCGAGCAAGAAACTGCAGGATGCCGCCGCGCAGCAGCTCGGCGAGAAGGGAGAGGGCGACGCCGATGACGCCGCCGACGACACGCGCAAGCACGGCTCGTCGCGCAAGGGCGGCAGCCGCAAGGGTCGCGTCGTCACGTCGGATGCGTCCGCCGTGGCGTCGCACGGCAGGCCGCAGCTCACCCGTCACGACAAGCGCGTGGCGATCGTCGTCGCCGTCGTCTCCGGCCTGATCGCCGTCGCGGTGACCGCCGGCGTCATCCTCGCACTCACCGGCGGCAGGGGCACCGATTCGGTCGTCCATGACATCGTCAGCCCGAGCATGACGAGCGAGGAGGGCGGCGATCTCTCGCCGTCGCCGTCGGCGACCGTCATCACGCCGTCGACGGATGCGACGTCGTCGCCGGGTTCCTCCCCCACGCAGTCGACGGACGGGCACAGCCGGCAGGACGACGAGTCCGGCACGAAGGACGACTCGGGCTCGGGTTCGCAGATCGTCGAGCCGAGCGCGTCGCCGTCGGCGAGCCAGGGGACGGACGCCGCCGACGGATCGCAGTCCGGCGCATCGACCGACTCGGGGCAGGACGGCACGGGCCAGCAGGACGACGGACGGCAGAAGGACGACGCCGGACATCAGGCCCAGTGACCCATGACGACAGCGGAGCCCGGCATGCCGCACAACGCGACACGCCGGGCTTTTGCATATCGTGAATCCATGATGTAGACTATCTCGAGTTGGCTGAAAAGCCGACGGGGCTATGGCGCAGCTGGTAGCGCATCTCCATGGCATGGAGAGGGTCAGGGGTTCGAATCCCCTTAGCTCCACGAAGGTATCTGGCAACAGATTCCCCCAATTCGGGGCTATGGCGCAGCTGGTAGCGCATCTCCATGGCATGGAGAGGGTCAGGGGTTCGAATCCCCTTAGCTCCACGACAGATTTTCACCCGGCTTAGGCCGGGTTTTTCGTTATCGGCGCAAGTTTTTGAGGCGTGGGACGCCGACGTGAGCGAGGTCACATGTGGGAAAGACGACATGCCTCCGGCTCACTTCACAGCGCAACGGGGCGTGTGGCGGGCCGCGGCCGCGTAGTGTGGGGAGCGTACAGAAAGGAGCCCCCTATGGCACAGCTTACCGAAGCAATGAAGGACTTCATCAAGGACAACCTCGCGTGGGTCGCCACCGTCAGCCCCGACGGCATCCCGGACCTCGGCCCGAAGATGAGCATGTTCGTGCTCGACGACGAGCACCTCGCCTACCACGAGCGCACCGCCGGCCAGACCTACCGCAACCTCGAGAACGGCAGCCCGCTCGTCATCGCGTTCGTCAACTTCGAGCAGAAGAAGGGATACCGCTTCCGCGGCGAGGTCGTTTTGCACACCGACGACGCGATCTACGACGAGCAGGTCAAGCTCGCCGAGGAACGCGGCACGAAGGTCCCGGCATGCGTGCCGGTCATGACGATCAACATGATCGAGGACCTGTCCGCCGGCGCGCACGCCGGCAAGACGATCGAGAAGGACTGAGCCGCCCGCCGCACCGCTGCCATCCCCGAAGTAAGGAGTCAGAAGGAAAGATGATTACCGACATCGTCATGCTGCGCCACGGGCGCACCTCGATGAATCTCGAACGGCGCCTGCAGGGACAGATCGACGTCCCCCTCGACATCATCGGACAATGGCAGGTGGACCACAGCGGCCTCGCGCTCGCGCAGCGCTACTACTGGGCGAAGGTGAGCAACATCGCCGCCCATCCCGACCTGCTGCCGACGCCGCCCGTGAGCGCCGTGCGTGCCGCCGATATCGAGGAGTACCGCAAGGCGCCCGCCGCGGCACGCACGATGCGCGTCGTCAGCTCCGACCTGTTCCGCGCCCAGCAGACGGCGCACGCCTTCGCCGACATCCTCGGCCTCGACGTGCGGCTCGATCCGCGGCTGCGCGAACGCGCCTTCGGCGAATGGGAGGGCATGACGCGCGCCGAGATCCTCGAGCGCTGGCCCGAGGACTTCCGTTCATGGAAGCGCCACGAGGGCGGCGAACTCGCCCACGGCGTCGAAAGCCGACGCGAGGTCGGCGAGCGCGGCGCCGAGGCGATCCGCTCCTATGTGCGCGAGGCGCGGGATGAGCCGGGCGAGGAAACGCTGATGGTCGTCTCCCACGGCTCGTGGATCGTCGCGACGATCGCGACGCTGCTGGGCATGGATGTTGACGAGGCCAACGGCCTCGACGGCATGCGCAACGCCTTCTGGTCGCGCATGGCCCTCGAACGCGGCGCTGACGGCGACCGCTGGCTGCTGGTCGAGTTCAACAGGGGACCGCAGATCGCCGAATTCGTCGACTGGGAGAACGGCCCCCAGGAGCTGCGCAGCCCCGACATGCCGATGTGGAAGCCAATCGCCGGCTGAACGCATCCCCTCACCGATCAACAAACCAATCCACGCCACGCCGCCCGGGGCCGCCCCGGACGGCGTGTCTCATAGGTGCGGCTAAGCTGTTCATGCTTGCATGTCGATGGTCGTACTGTCGATGGCTGCACCGTCGGCGTGTGCACTGCCGACGTTCACACACTGTCGGCGTCCACTGCACCGTCGACGTCTACGCAACACTGGCCGCGTCCCCGCGCGGCCCGGCGAATGGAAATGAGAGGCGGGTGATCTCATGCTGCGCATGTTCAGCACCGTTCACGGACAGGTCGAACAGATAGACAAGCCGGAGAACGGCTCATGGCTCGCGCTGTGCGACCCCACCGACGTCGAACTCACCACCGTCGCCCAGGAGACCGGCATCGACCTCGCCGACCTGCGCGCGCCGCTCGACGACGAGGAACGCTCGCGCGTCGACGTCGAGGACGACTACACGATGATCATCGTCGACATCCCGACGGTCGGGGAGCGCTCCGGACGCAACTGGTACGAGACGATCCCGTTGTCGATCATCGTCACGCGCACGCTCATCGTCACCGTGTGCATGCAGGACACGCCGGTGCTCCACCCATTCATGGAGGGCACGATCCGCGGATTCAACACCTTCATGCGCTCGCGCTTCATCCTGCAGATCCTCTACCGCAACGCGACGATGTACCTGCGCTATCTGCGCATCATCGACGGCGAGACCGACAAGCTCGAGCTGCGTCTGCGCCATTCGATGCAGAACCGCGAGATCCTGATGCTGCTCGAGCTGAGCAAGACGCTCGTCTATTTCAACACGTCGCTCAAATCAAACGAGATCGTCATGGAGAAGCTCACGACGCTTTCGCGCATCAAGCAGTACCCGGAGGACGAGGACCTGCTCGACGACGTCATCACCGAGAACAAGCAGGCGATCGAGATGGCGAACATCTACAGCGGCGTCCTCGCGAACATGACCGACGCGTTCTCGTCGGTCGTCTCCAACAACCTGAGCAACGTGATGCGCATCTTCACGATCATCTCGATCACGCTGTCGATCCCGACGCTCATCTTCTCGATGTACGGCATGAACTTCCAGAACGGCATGCTCGGCATGCCCTTCACCGGCTCGCGCTGGGGATTCCTGATCATCATCGTCCTCGCGATGCTGCTCGCCCTGCTCGTGATGTGGTTCCTCACCCGTTCCCGTCTGTTCAAATGAGGTCGCATGCGTAGCCGTGGAGGAACGAGGATCATCGCGATGTTGTGCGCCGTGGCGGCCGTATCGCCGCTTGCCGCATGCGGCACGTCGGTGCAGGTGTCCGTGCCCGGGCAGGCCGATGGGCCGATGATCAACATCGGCGTCGCCGTCGACGAGCCCGGCGTCAGCTGGTACCACGAGGAGGGCTACAGCGGCCTGAGCGTCGACGTGGCCAAATACGTCGCCGAGAAGATCGGCTACAGCAACCGCCAGATCGTCTTCCATCCGATGACGATGGCGCGGCGCGACGCGATGCTCGCTGACGGCACGATCGACTTCGCGATGACGTCGTATGCCTACGAGGGCGGCAAGGACGCGCGCGCGTTCACGAAGGAGCTCGCCTCGCGCGGCGGCGACGTGCGCTATTCGGGACCGTACCTGATCGCCGACGACGGGCTGCTCGTGCGCGCCGACGAGAGGAAGACGATCCGCGGCGCCGACGACATGCGCGGCCGCACTGTGTGCGTCGTCGAGGATGACGACGTGCGCGGACAGCTGGAACGCCGCGTCGACGGCGTGCGCTGGCGCGAGGAATCCGATTTCAACAAGTGCGTCTCCGCGCTGCTCGCCGGCGAAAGCGACGCCGTGGCCGGCTCCAGGCCGGTGCTTGCCGGGCTGCGCTCCGAGGCGGGCGCCGCCTACGCGGACCTCGTCGACGCGCCCTTTGGCCGCCGCGGCTACGCCGTCGCGACCGGCGGTGACCGCGACGAGTTCGTCGCACAGATTAACATGGTGCTGCAGGACATGATCGACGACGGCACATGGGACAGGATCACCGACGACGCGGAGCGCGCGCTCGGCATCGGCACCGACTTCGCGCTCAATCCGCCCACGATCGTCGCCTCGCGCGACGAGAGCTGAACCGCGCGTTCGTACTGCGGACGGCCGGCGGGGCACTGTCCAGCTGAAAAACGATAATCGTGCCCTATGAGTGAGATCGAACCGAGCGCGCAGGCGCAGGCGCATGATGCGGATCAGTCCGCATTCCGGTACAACGCCGCGATGGCGCAGACCATCGAAGGCAAATGGCAGAAGATCTGGGACGAGCATGGCACGTTCTGGGCGGCGAACGTCGAAGGCGAGCTGACCGACGGCGAAGGACGCCACGCGGACGGCCGCCGGCCGTTCTTCGCGATGGACATGTTCCCCTACCCGTCCGGCAAGGGCCTGCATGTGGGCCATCCGCTCGGCTACCTCGCCTCCGACGTGGTGAGCCGCTACCATCGTATGAAGGGCGAGAACGTGCTGCATGCGATGGGCTACGACGCTTTCGGCCTGCCGGCCGAG
Source organism: Bifidobacterium anseris (assembly GCF_002860345.1). GTDB lineage: Bacteria > Actinomycetota > Actinomycetes > Actinomycetales > Bifidobacteriaceae > Bifidobacterium > Bifidobacterium anseris. The sequence continues at coordinate 643,142 of NZ_NMYC01000001.1, read as the reverse complement.
CAGTTCGCCGTGAAGACCGGTCAGCATCCGCGCGTGACGACCGAGCAGAACATCGCGAACATGCGCCGTCAGCTGCACCGCATGGGCCTGAGCTTCGATGACCGCCGCTCCTTCGCGACGATCGAACCCGGCTATGTGCGCTGGACGCAGTGGATCTTCTCGCGCATCTTCGACGCATGGTACGACCCGGACAAGCGCAACCCGAGCGGTTCGATGGGCTGCGCGCGCCCGATCGGCGAACTCGTCGAGCAGTTCCGCTCCGGCGAGCGCGCGATCGACGGCCATGAGGGCCGTGCATGGGACGAGCTGAGCGAGGCCGAGCAGGCCGACGTGCTCAACGGCTACCGTCTCGCCTACATCTCGAAGTCGCCGGTCAACTGGTGTCCGGGTCTGGGCACCGTGCTGGCGAACGAGGAGGTGACCGCCGAGGGACGCTCCGAGCGCGGCAACTACCCGGTGTTCCAGCGCGAGCTGCGCCAATGGTCGATGCGCATCACCGCCTACGGTCACCGCCTCATCGAGGATCTCGACACGATCGACTGGCCCGAGAAGGTCAAGCTCATGCAGCGCAACTGGATCGGCGAGTCGCACGGCGCGTCCGTGCACTTCAAGGTGCGCACCGGCGAGACGCTCGAGGACATGGAGATTTACACGACGCGTCCGGACACATTGTTCGGCGCGACCTTCTGCGTCGTCTCGCCCGAGCATCCGCTGCTGGGGCACGTGCCCGAGCAGTGGCCCGACGGCGTGCCCGAGCAGTGGACCGGCGGCTATGCGACGCCGCTCGAGGCGATGGCCGCCTACCGCATGGTGGCCGAGGCGAAGACCGCGGCCGACCGCGTCAACGACGCGGGGGAGAAAACCGGCCTGTTCACCGGCCTGTACGCGATCAACCCGATCACCGGCGCCGAACTGCCGGTGTTCACGGCCGACTATGTGCTGATGGACTACGGCACCGGCGCGATCATGGCCGTGCCGGGCGGCGACCAGCGCGACTACGACTTCGCGACCAAGTACGGCCTGCCGGTCATCTACACCGTCGAACCGCTACCCAACAGCGGCGACTCGCTCGCAAACTACGAAGGCAAGGCACCGTTCGTCTCCCATGATGGCGTCGTCGTCAACTCGTCGGTCGACGCCACGTGGGCGCGCGGCGACGCGCTCGACATCAACGGCATGCGCGTCGACGACGCGATCGCCGCCGTCACGGCGTGGCTCGAGCAGGCGCAGGTCGGCAAGGGCGCCGTCAGCTACCGTCTGCGCGACTGGCTCTTCAGCCGTCAGCGCTACTGGGGCGAGCCGTTCCCGATCGTCTACGACGACGAGGGCGTGCCCCATCTCGTGCCCGATTCGATGCTGCCGATCGATCTGCCCGAGGTGCCCGACTACAGCCCGAAGACCTTCGACCCGGAGGACGCGCAGTCCAACCCGGAGGCGCCGTTGAGCCGCAACGCGGAGTGGGTGGACGTCACGCTCGATCTGGGCGACGGCCCCAAGCGCTACCACCGCGAGACGAACACGATGCCGAACTGGGCCGGCTCGTGCTGGTACTACATGCGCTACCTCGACCCGCACGACACTGAGCACATGGTCGAACGCGACGAATACGACTACTGGATGGGCCCGGATCACAATCCGACGGCCGGCACGTCCGGCGGCGTCGACCTGTACATCGGCGGCGTCGAGCATGCCGTGCTCCATCTGCTCTATTCGCGCTTCTGGCACAAGATCCTCTTCGATCTGGGCTATGTGGACTCCAGCGAGCCGTTCCACAAGCTGTTCAACCAGGGCATGATCCAGGCCTGGGCCTACACCGACGACCGCGGCGAATACGTCCCGGCCGACGAGGTCGAGGAGGGCCCAGCGGACGCGTCCGGCGAGCCGACCTTCACGTGGCACGGCCAGCACGTCAACCGCGAGTTCGGCAAGATGGGCAAGAGCCTCAAGAACATCGTGACGCCGGACGACATGTACGACAACTACGGCGCGGACACCTTCCGCCTGTACGAGATGAGCATGGGCCCACTCGACGAGTCCCGTCCGTGGAACACGCGCAACGTCGTCGGCGGTATGCGCTTCCTGCAGCGCCTGTGGCGCAACGTCGTCGACGAGACGACCGGCGAGACGACCGTCGTCGACGAGACGCCGGATGACAAGACGCTCAAGCTGCTCAACAACACGATTGCCGACGTGACGGTCGAGATGGAGGCGATGCGTCCGAACACGGCCATCGCGAAGCTCATCGTGCTCAACAACCACCTGACCGGCCTCGAGCGTGTGCCGCGCGCGGCGATCGAGCCGCTCATCCTCATGGTCTCGCCGATCGCCCCGCACATCGCCGAGGAGCTGTGGAGCAGGCTCGGCCACGACCATTCGCTCGCGCACCATCCATGGCCGCAGGCGGACGAACGCTACGTGGGACAGGACATGGTCACGGCCGTCGTGCAGATCAAGGGCAAGGTACGCGCCAAGCTCGAGGTGAGCCCGGACATCGACCCCGACGAACTCGAGAAGATGGCGCTCGAGGCGGTCGCCGACCGTCTCGGCGGTGTGCCTCCGCGCAAGGTCATCGTCAAGGCGCCGAAGATCGTGTCGGTCGTTCCCGGCAACTGATCGCGACACGCCGCAAGGAGGGCGTCCCCACACGGGGCGCCCTCCTTTTTCGTTGCGATGACGCCGTTCTTGGCTCTTGGTGGAATGTGGACAAGGGGAGCGTCCGTACACATGCTTCCGTCCATGTGGACACGTCCGTGCCCGTGACGCGATAGTGGGGTCCATGATCCACGACGATGATGAAGTCCGGCCGGCCATCCCGACGCGAGGAGGCGGCGCGATGCGCACGGGGCGCACGATGCGCATGAGGCCCGCGGCAGGACTTGATGTGCCGTTGCCGCCGCGCCCCGCCGTCCCATCCAGCCGTGCGGACACGGTCATCGACGCGGCGGACGACTACGTACCGGATGACTGCGTACCGGACGCTTACATACCGGACGACTACCTGCCGGACGACCCCGCCGCGGACGACTACGCCATGCACCGCTGTGCAAGAAATGGCGGTGCGATCGACAACGGTATGCAGGACAGTGGTGTACAGAACGGCGGTGCGAGGGACGTTGGCGCAAGAGGAGGTGGCGTGCGAGATGCTGGCATCGGGAATGACGGCGCGCGGGAGCTGCTGTCCGGACTCGCCGGCGTGCGCGCCGACGATGAGGAGCGTGCGTCGCCGTCGCGCACACGCCCGCGGCTGAGCATCGAGCCGGTGCATGCGCTCGTCGTCATGGCGATCCTCGTCGTGATGCTTGCGACGAGCCTCACGCTGCTCGTACGTCAGTCGATTAATCTAGCATCCACATCGGGCGAACCTACGCCCGTCGTGACGTCGCCACGCGCCGCGACGCGATCCGACGCCCCGTCCTGCACGAGCACGCCGAGCACGCAGACGTCCGAACAGGCGCAGTCGTCTGAATCAACACAACCGTCTGAATCATCACAGTCATCTCAACAGACGCAGTCGCCGCAGCAGACGCCGTCACCTGAGCAAACGCAGTCGCCGACGCAGCAGCAGGCGACGCCCGAGCCGACGCCGCAGCTCGTCGATCTCAATACGGCGACGCAGGAGCAGCTCGAAACGGTCAAGGGCATCGGTCCGGTGACGGCGGCGAACATCATCGCCTATCGCATGAGCGTGGGACGGCTCGGTGCGGTCGACGAACTGCTCAACATCGACGGCATCGGCCCGAAGACACTCGAGAAGATCCGCGGGCAGGTGACGGTGCGATGACGAGCACGGTACGGCGGACGCATGCAGCACAGCATACGCGTACAGCGCAGCGGACGCGTACGTCGCGACGTCTCCGCGCGTCCGACGGCGTGCGCGGCCTCATGACACATTGGGCCGACGGCGAATCGGGGCGACGCGACCTGCGCATGCTGCCCGCCGCGCTGTGCCTGTGGGCGGCGGCGCTCGCGACGCGCGCCGTGCTGCCGCAGGAGGGTACGGGCTCGCTGCAGGAGGGCGCGGGCGGCATGCGCGGTCTCGCCGTCGTGCTGTGTCTGGGCGCGAGCGCCGTCATGTTCGCGTCGGTGCACGGCGTGCACGCGTGGCTGCGCCATGCGCGCGCCGGGCATGCGCCGCCCGCGCTGCGCTGCGCCTCATGGTTGCTGGTGTGCATGGCGGCGGCGCTGACGGGCGCGTTCGCCACGGCCGTCGCGACGACGCACGACATGGCCGATCCGGCGATCCGCATGTCGCGTACGGGTTCCGCGCGGGCGACCGTCGATATCCGCACGCGCGCCCCTGCGCTACGTTCGGCGTCGCGCGCGGCCGCCTGCACGGTGCATGCCTCCACGCGCGCTGTGCAGATAGGCGCTGTGCAGACGGGTGGCGTGCGCATGCCGTCGGACGTCGACGTGCGGGTGCTGCTGCCTGACGCGTTGTGCATGCGCGTCGTGCAGGGCGGCGAATACCGACTGTCCGGCACGCTCGCGCGCGCGCCGTGGGATGAGCGGACGCTGCAGCTGACGGTGGCCGCCGCGGACGCCGATACGGCCGTCGTGCTGCGTGCGCCGGCGCCGTGGCGACGCGCCGTGCATACGATGCAGCGGCGCTTCTTCGCCGTCGCCGACGGGCTTTCGGATCAGGGACGCGTCCTCGTGCCGGGATTGACGCTCGGCGTGCTCGGTCAGGACGCGCTGGGTGAGGGTGAGCCCGTCGACGAGGTCTACGCGAGCCGACTTGAGGAGGGATGCCGGCGTGCGGGCATCATCCATCTCATGGCCGTCTCCGGCGGTCACTATGCGTTGCTCGCCTCGGCGGCGACGGCGCTGTGCTCGTGGACGCTCGCGCCGCGCTGGGCGGTCGCCGCTGCCCGTGCCGCCGCCGTCGTGGCGCTCACCGCCGTCCTCGTGCCGAGCGAATCGATCATGCGGGCGGTCGTCATGCATCTGTTCGCGCTCGGCTACGTGCTGCTCGGGAGGCGTGAACAGACGACGCCGCTGCTGCTGTGGACGGCGATCGTCGCGATTGTCATCAAACCCGCTCGCGCCGCCGATTTCGGCTTCGCGTTGTCCTGCGCGGCGGTGCTCGGCATCGCCCTCGTCTCGGGGCCGCTCGCCGCCGTGCTGCGTCAATGGCTTCCGCGGCGCATGGCGGACGCGCTCGCCACGACGATCGGCGCGCAGCTGCTCACGTCGCCGCTGCAGCTGCTCATGCAGCCGCAGATCGCGCTGTGGGCGGTGCCGGCGAACCTGCTCGTCGCGCCGTGGATGGACATGGCGACGGTGTGCGGACTGGGTGCGTACACCGTCTCCTGGTGCATGCCGACGCTCGGATTCGCGCTCGCCTGGTGCGCGTCGCTCGGCACGAAAAGCGTCGAGATCGCCGCCGACGTCTTCGGTGCGGACGACGGGTCCGCGCAGCTCGCGTGGCCGTCGGATACGGCGGGTGCGCTGCGGCTTGCCGGCGCCGAGACGCTCGTGGTGCTCATCGTCGTCCTGCTGCGTGCGATGGCGCGTCTGCGTGACGACATGTCCAAACAGTGCACGGCCGTGTCCGGACGGCGCATCGGCGCGTCGCCCGCGCCCTTCGTCCGGATGCGTCTGTGGTGGGAGCGCACATGGGCGATGCTCACGTGTCTGCGCTGGCGGCCGCGTGGTCCCGCGCATGCCGGCGTCGCACGGCACGGCGTACGTCACGCAGATCGGCGACGAGATGGCCGGCGCGAGGCCGGACGACGACGAAACGGGCATCGCAGAGCCGGCCGTCGGCGACGCGCACGGCGGCGGCGCTGGGGCATATACGCGCGGAGCGGGGAGGCGCCGTGATTGTCCAACGATGCGCACACATTGGGACTATGGGAGTGAACAACGACGCGAACTGCGTCATCGTCTTCGGCGGCATCGAGTTCCTCAACGAACGCGAGGCGCGCGCCGACGTGCGCCGATGGCTCGACAACCACCGCGATGCCGACTTCGTCGAACTCGACGCGCGCGCCATCGAAGGCTACGACTTCGACGAGGCGGTCAGCCCGTCGCTGCTGAGCGATCGCGCCGGCGTGCTGCTCACCCATCTCGAGGACGCCGACGAATCGCTCGGCAAGGCCCTCGTCGCCTACGTGCGCGAATCCTCCGGCGACCCGAACGCCTCGGGCGTTGTCATGCGCCACGCCGGCGGCCCCAAAGGCAAACGTCTCGTCGACGAGCTGCGGCGCGCCGGCGCGGCCGTGCAGCAGGTCGACGATCTCAAGGCGCTCAAGGAGAAGGGCGGCGTACGCAACTTCGCGATCGGCGAATTCGAACGTCGCGGCCGGCGCGTCGAACCGCAGGCCGCTGAACAGCTCGCCGCCGTCTTCGGCGAACACGGCTTCGGCGAGCTGTGCGCGATGATCGGCCAGCTGTGCACCGACTTCGACGAGGACCCGATCACGCTCGACCAGGTCAACCGCTACATGATCGCCAACCCGCAGGTCACCGGTTTCAACGTCGCCGACGCCGCACTCGCCTGCGACGGCGCGCAGGCCGTCGTCATGCTGCGCTCGGCGCTCGCCCAGGGCGTCGACCCGATCGCGCTCGTCGGCGCGCTCGCGATGAAGCTGCGCTCGTTGGCGAAGGCCTCCGCCGTGCGTGCCGGCTCGATCACCGCCGCCGAGGCGAAGATGCCGCCATGGCTCATCCGCAAGACGCAGCGGCAGCTCGCGGGCTGGTCGTCGCAGGCGCTCGGACGATGCGTGCGTCGGCTCGCTTGGGCGGACGAGCAGTGCAAGACGACGGGCGGCGACGTCGCCTGGGCGATCGAGCGCTGCGTAGAGCTCATCGCGAACAAAGGCGTTGAGTAACATGGTCGGGGACGACATCGCCAACATCGGAAGGTCGAAGGACATGGAATCGAAACGATTCGCGCTGCCGCACGCCGAAGACATGCGTGCGCTCGGCGCCGCCGTGGCCGAACGCATGCGCGGCGGCGAGGTCATTCTGCTGTCGGGCCCCCTGGGGGCCGGTAAGACGACCTTCGCCCAGGGATTCGGTGCCGGCCTCGGCATCGACGAACCGATCGTATCGCCGACATTCACGATTGCGCGCGAACTCGACGGTGTCTTCGCGGACGGACGGACCGCGCACCTCATCCATGTCGACGCCTACCGTCTGGGCGGCGTCGACTACGCGCCCGGACAGGACAGCGTCGACCGGCTCCTCGACGAGCTCGAATCGCTCGGACTGGACGAGGAGCTCGAAGACGTCGACGAACACGCCGTCGTCCTGATGGAATGGGGCGAACAGATGGCCGCGGCGCTTGCCGACGAACGGCTCGACGTCGTGCTCGAACGACCCGTCGGGCAGCTGACGGACGGTGCCGAACTGACGAGCGACGGCGTGCGCTACGCGACGCTCACCGGCGTCGGTGCGCGCTGGGCCGGCTTCCTTGACGCTTTCGAGCCGCGCCCATCCGCGGAGGACGAGGCACTGCAACACGACAACGCACTGCAACGAAAAGACGGAACATGCACACTTTAGTCATCGACACATCGTTCGGATCGACCGTGGGAATCGTCGGACACGCCCCGGTCGTCGAACACGATTCGCGCACCCATGTGGAGCGGCTGCGCAATGACATCGCCGACGCCTGCAGTCAGGCGGGCGTCGCGCCGCACGAAGTGGAACGCATCGTCGTCGGCGTCGGGCCGGCGCCGTTCACCGGGCTGCGCGCCGGCATCGTCACGGCGAAGGCGATCGCCTACGCGACGGGCGCGACGTTGCTCGGACAGGACGATCTGACGCCGAACGCCGTGCTCATGCATGCCGTGCACCGCCACGACGCGCGCTTCGCCGACCGTTTCGACTACGCTGCCGTGAGCGTCGTCGACGACGATGCGCCGCTCGTCGCGCTCACGCTCAGCGTCAACGACGCGCGCCGCAAGCAGCTCTACTTCGGCCTGTACGCCGACCTCGACGCCGACGACGGCGATCCGACGACGCTCATCGACATGGACATCGACGCGCCCGACCATATCGCGCAACGCGTGCGCGCGGCCGTCGACGACTACCGCGTCGCCCACCCCGGCGTCGACGTCGTCATCGACGTCATCGGACACGGCGCGTGCAAGTACGCGTCCGCATGGGCAGACCTCGGACATGTGGAGACGGTCAGCGACCTCGCCGTGCTCGACATGGGCGCCGAAGGGCTCAGGCTGTTCGCGCAGGTCGCCCAGTCGCACGCGCCGGCAGACGAGAGTGCGGGCGCCGTCGAACCGCTGTATCTGCGTCGCCCGGACGTCAGCGTGCCGAATCCGCTCAAGCATGTGCTCAGCCACGATCCCGCGCACAAGACGGACGAGGGGACGGCGCAGGCATGATCGTGACCGCCGATGCACTCGACCGCGCGACGCTCGTCAAGGCGATGGGCGCGCTCGAACGCGACCTCTTCGGCACCGGCGCATGGAGCGAACGCGCCATCGCGCAGGAGCTCGACGCCCCCGCGCGCTCGTACTACCTCGACATCGACGATGCGGATGACGCAGCCGATGCGGACGTGGATGATGCGGACAGCGCAGCCGACGCAGCGCCGCACATACGCGGCTACGCCGGCTACTGGTACGACGGCTACGACGCGCAGATCATGACGATCGGCGTCGCGCGCGACCATCAACGCGAGGGCATCGGACGCGCGCTGCTCAAACGGATGATCGCGGACGCGAAGGCGGCGGGCGCCGAACGCATGCTGCTTGAAGTGCGCGTCGACAACACCGCCGCGCTCACGCTGTATCAGGACGTCGGATTCGAACGGATGGGGCTGCGCAAACGGTACTATCAGCCCGAAGGCGTGGATGCGTACACAATGAGCCTCGAGCTCAGGCCGCGTGTCGTGGGATTCGCCGCGCGCTGACGGCGGGCACGAGGCAACGCACGACAGAACAAGCACGACAGACAAGGTGGAAGCATGGAACAGGCACAGACGGCGGAGATGACGAAAACGACGGAGCGGACGGAAACGGCGCAGCCGACGGGCGGCCCGATCGTCCTCGGCATCGAATCGACGTGCGACGAGACGGCGGCGGCGATCGTGCAGGGTGGCACGCTGCGCTCGAACGTCGTCGCGTCGTCGATGGACGAACATGCACGCTACGGCGGCGTCATCCCCGAGATCGCGTCGCGCGCGCACGCGCAGGCCTTCGTGCCGGTCGTCTCGAAGGCGCTCGCGGACGCCGGGCTGGAGGTCTCGGACGTCGACGCGATCGCCGTGTCGGCAGGTCCTGGGCTCGCCGGCTGCCTCGCCGTCGGCGTCTCCGGCGCGAAGGCGCTCGGATGGGCCGCCGGCAAGCCGGTCTACGGCGTCAACCACGTGATCGGCCACGTCGCCGTGACGCAGCTGCAGTTCGGCGCGCTGCCGGCGAACACGATGGCGCTCATCGTCTCGGGCGGCCACACGTCGCTGCTGCACGTCGAGGACATCGCGCGCCATGTGGACGTCGTCGGCACGACGCTCGACGACGCCGCCGGCGAATGCTTCGACAAGGTGGCGCGTCTGCTCGGCTTCCCATATCCGGGAGGACCGCACATCGACAGACACGCGCAGCGCGGCGACTCGCATGCGATCCATGTGCCGCAGGGACTCACACAGGGGCGCGCCGGCAAGCAGCACCCGTATGATTTCAGCTTCTCGGGCGTCAAGACGGCCGTCGCACGTTGGATCGAGGAACGCAAGGCGGCGGGCGAGCCGATTCCGGTGGACGACGTGTGCGCGTCGCTTGCGGCATCGGTCGCCGACGTGCTCGCGAAGAAGGCGATGCGCGGCTGCGCGCAGTACGATGCGGACACGCTCATCGTCGGCGGCGGGTTCTCGGCGAACTCGCAGCTGCGGCAGGCGCTGCTCACGGCCGGCGAGGAGCACGGCGTCGACGTGCGACTGCCACGCATCGCGCTGTGCACCGACAACGGGGCTATGGTGGCGATGCTCGGCTCGAACCTCGTGCAGGCGGGCATCACGCCGTCGTCGACGGATTTCCCGATCGATTCGGCGATGCCGCTCGAACAAATCGTGATGCCGTGATGACGACACGCCGATTTGCATATCGTGTGTGTGACGCGTATATTATCTTTCTGTTGCGTTGAAGAGATTCGACGAAGCAGTATTCCTGCGTAGCTCAGTTGGCAGAGCATCCGACTGTTAATCGGACGGTCACTGGTTCAAGCCCAGTCGCAGGAGCCAACAAGCCGCCTTTGGGCGGCTTTCTCGTTTCGCAGGGCGTGTGCTGCGCGTTCGTGCGCGGGCGGCTGGGATTGTCGGAATCGCCGGAATTACAGGGATTTCGGGGACGAATATGGTCGAATCGTGAAGCAAGTATGGGGGATTTGTATGCAAATGAGCAAACATGTGCCCCTCGCGGACAAAGCGCGTACAGTGGACATTGTCAGTTCAAGGCCGGCATCGTGACGGATTTCGACGGACGCATGGGTGGTTCGCGTCAACTGGTTTCGGGGGCGCGGGATCCGCGGCTTATCCGCCGGCCTTGGGCTGACTTCTTTTTTCTTGCTCCGGCGTGTCCTCTGAAATCGGTGTTCTTTCGTTGATTCATTGATGTGTGTGGACGTCGGCGCGCGGGGGAGGGCGGCGCCGGGAATCGGTCGGATGCTCTGCTGGCGACACGCCGATTTGCATATCGTGTGTGCGGCGCGTATATTGTCTTTCTGTTGCGTTGAAGAGATTCGACGAAGCAGTATTCCTGCGTAGCTCAGTTGGCAGAGCATCCGACTGTTAATCGGACGGTCACTGGTTCAAGCCCAGTCGCAGGAGCCAACAAGCCGCCTCCGGGCGGCTTTTTCGTTATCGGATCGCCGTGGGCGACGGCACCGGCCAGGGATGGTCGTGTGTGCGTTTCCGTGGCCATCGCGCACCCTCTTCGGCATGCGGGCCAGCGTGCACCGAGTTCAGCCGCCTCCGTTACGATGGGAGGCATGAATGAACCGAACCCTACGGCCGTCGTGGCCGATCCGTGGCCCGCGCCGCTCGCGACCGCACCATTGGATGCGACCGTCACGATTCCGGGCAGCAAATCGCTTTCCAACCGTTATCTCATTCTCGCCGCGTTGAGCGTCGACCCCGTGCGCATCCGCGGTCTGCTGCGCTCGCGCGACACCGACCTGATGATGAATGCGTTGCGTGCGCTCGGCGTGACCTGTCAGGAGGACGCCGACGACCCGACGACGGTCACGGTGACGCCGCCGCCGAACGGCGTGTTCAGGGGTGGCGCGGATGTCTTCTGCGGCCTCGCTGGAACGGTGATGCGCTTTGTGCCGCCGCTCGTGCTGTTCGCCGACGGCCCCGTGCGTTTCGACGGCGACGAGCAGGCGTATGCGCGGCCGATGGAGCCGCTGCTGTTCGGCCTCAAGCAGCTCGGCGCACATGTCGAATACCACGGCGAGGAAGGATGCCTCCCGTTCACGGTGACGCCGCCGACGAAACTCGGTTCCTCTGACGGCAAGCCGATCAAGATTCGCGTCGATTCATCGTCGTCCTCGCAGTTCGTCTCCGGCCTGCTGCTCGCGGCTTCCCGAATTCCCGGAGGCGTGCTGCTGCGCCACACCGGCCGTACGTTGCCGAGCCTGCCGCACATCCGCATGACGATGGAGGACATCAACGCGGCCGGCGGCGATGTGACGATGCCGGAACGGGGACGTTGGCTTGTGCAGCCGCGTATCCTCGATTTGCCGCGCACCGTGACCGTCGAACCCGACCTGTCGAACGCCGCGCCGTTCCTGGGCGCCGCGCTCATCGCGGGCGGCGACGTGCGTGTGCCGAACTGGCCGGCGCACACGACGCAGCCGGGAGGTCTGCTGCCGTCGATGCTGCACAAGTTCGGAGCGACGATCATGCTCGACGGCGAGCCGTTCAGCGAAATCAACGATTGTGAAATGTTCAACGACGACTTCTCCGGTCTGCTGTGTGTGAGCGGTGACGGCGCGATCCGCGGACTCGGCGAACTCGATCTGTCCGCGGCGGGCGAGATCGCGCCGAGCATCGCCGCCATCGCGACGCTCGCGGACGGGCCGTCCGAACTCGTCGGCATCGGACATCTGCGTGGCCATGAGACGAATCGTCTCAAGGCGCTCGTCACCGAGATCGAACGTGTCGGCGCGCACGCCGAGGAACTCGACAACGGCATCGCCATCGAACCGGTCGCCGACGACGAACTGCACGGCGCGGTCATGGAGACCTACGCCGACCATCGTATGGCCACTTTCGCGGCGATGCTCGGACTGCGCATCCCCGGCATCGAAATCAAGGACGTGCAGACGACGCGCAAGACGATCCCCGATTTCACCGGCATGTGGACGTCGATGCTCGCCCAGCATCAGTGACCCAACCACCGCACTCCACAAACGGCAACTACGCCGACCCCTCTTTCGTGGGCGCCTCCACCCCGGACGGCGCCCGCCTTCATATGCTTACGGGTAGTCGTTCTTACGGGTAGCCATATCTACGGGTAGTCGTTCCCGTAAGCGATCGCTCTTACGGGCAGTTGCGTCTATGGGCGGCGATTCTTACGGGTAGTCACTCTTACGGGCAGTCACGTCTGCGTGGCTGCATCCCGTGACACTCATGACGGAATCGTTTCGCCGACGCGGTCGCCCGTAACGGATCAAGCGGAAGCTGCCTGCAGCGAGCGCTACCCGTAAGCAAGATGCCGCCCGTAAGAAAGGCGCCCCCGTAAGGATGAAGTACTGCCTGTAAGAAAGATGCTGCCCATAGGAGTGCTGCCTGTACGAAAGACAGCGCCGCCCGTAAGGCGAGGTGTTGCCCGTAAGACGAGGCCGGCGCAGCAACGAAAAAAGGAGGGACGACTTATTCGTCGTCCCTCCCTGTCATGCGTGTGTCATGTGCGACATGTGGTCGTCACGACCGGTGTCGCACTGCGCGATGACGGATACGCTCAGTCGGCGATCTTGTTGCCGTACGTGTCCTCGCCCTTCTCGACGATCGCCTGCGCACGCTGCGCGATCGCGAGTTCCTCGTTCGTCGGGTAGACAACGACGATCACCGAGGAATCCGGCGTGGAGATGATGCGCGGTTCCTTGGAACGCGTGTCGTTCTTCTCCATGTCGAGCTTGACGCCGAACGGCGCGAGCTTCTCGCATACCATGCGGCGCACGATTTCGTCGTTCTCGCCGACGCCGGCGGTGAAGGTGAGCACATCAAGGCCGCCGAGCTGCGCAGTGTAGGCACCGATGTAGCTGACGATACGGTGGACGTAGACGTCGAGCGCGAGCTTCGCGTCCTCGTTGCCCTCGGCGACGAGACGATGCACTTCACGCATGTCGCCGAAGCCGGTCATGCCCATCATGCCGGACTTCTTGTTGAAGAGGTCGTCGAGCTCGTCAACGTCCATCTGCGCGTTGCGCATCAGGTGGAAGACGGCGGCGGGATCGATGTCGCCGGTGCGCGAACCCATGACGAGGCCCTCGAGCGGGGTCAGGCCCATCGATGTCTCGATCGGACGGCCACCGAGCTCGGCGGATGCGGACGCGCCGTTGCCGATGTGCAGGACGATCTGCTTGAGGCTCTTTGCGGCCTGCGCGTCGATGCCGAGGAACTCCGGGATGCGCGAGGAGACGAACCAGTGGGAGGTGCCGTGCGCGCCGTAGCGGCGGATCTTGTACTTGTCGGCGACTTCCTTGTTGAGCGCGTAGGTGCTGGAGGCCTTCGGCAACTGCTGGAAGAAGGAGGAATCGAAGACGTAGACCTGCGGCACTTCCGGCATCAGCTGACGCATGACGCGCGCGCCCTTCGCCTCCGGTCCGTTGTGCAGCGGGGCGAGCACGGCGAGTTCCTCGACCTTCTCCGTCGTGGCCGGGGTCACGAGCGCCGGATCCGGGAAGGTGTTGCCGCCCTGGACGACGCGGTGGCCGACGGCGATGATGCCCGCCTCGTCGAGTTTCGGGCCGTACTCCTCGAAGAAGCCGAGCACGCGCTTGAGGCCCTGCTCATGGTTCTCGATACGCTCTTCGAGCTCATGCTTCTCGCCATTGTATTCGTACTTGTAATGACCGTCGATCGGCTCACCGATCTTCTCGACGAGACCCGATGCGATTCCCTCGCCGGTCTCGAGGTCGACGAGCTGGTACTTGATCGAGCTGGAGCCCGAGTTGATAACAAGGACGGTTTTCGCCATTGTGGCATCCTCCATTGGGTTATTACGTTCGCCGCGGTTGCGACTTTCCTCAAGACAGATTACTCAGCGAATGCTACAAACAGTCGAACGACATGACCGAATATGGACACGCGCCCGTTACCTGCGTCGCCCGATACGTCCTCGCAGAACGATGTTGGCCGGGCGCTCCCGATTGGGGAGCGCCCGGCCAACCGTGAGGTGCGCCGTGCTCAGTCGTTCTGCTGGGCTTCAATCGCGGTCAGCGCGATCGTATTGATGATGTCCTGGACGAGCGCGCCGCGCGACAGGTCGTTCACCGGCTTGTTCAGGCCCTGCAGAATCGGTCCGATCGCGACGGCGTTCGCCGTGCGCTGCACCGCCTTGTAGCAGATGTTGCCCGAATCGAGATCGGGGAACACGAAGACGGTGACGCGTCCGGCCACCGGGTTGCCGGCGGCCTTGACGGAGGCCACTTCGGGCGACCATGCCGCGTCGAACTGGATCGGGCCGACGAGTTCGAGATCCGGCGCCTTCTGCCTCACGATGCTCGTCGCTGCGTCGACCAGATCGACATCCGGTCCCTTGCCCGAGCCGAGCGTCGAATAGGAGAGCATGCCGACACGCGGCTCGACGGAGAAGGCCTTCGCCGTCTGCGCCGACTGCAGCGCGATGTCCGCGAGCTGCTCGGGGTCCGGGTCGAGGTTGATCGCGCAGTCGGCGAAGACCGAGACGTGGTCCTTGAGACACATGAGGAACGCGCCGGAGACCGACTTGATGCCGGGCTTCGTCTTGATGAGCTGCAGCGCCGGTCGCACCGTGTTCGCCGTCGAGCTGATCGCGCCGGAGACGAGGCCGTCGGCCTGTCCGAGCACGACGAGCATCGTGCCGAAGTAGTTCGGGTCGCGCAGCGTCTTGCGTGCCACGTCGGGCGTCATGCCCTTCTTCGCGCGCAGCTCGCACAGACGGTCGACCATGACGGCGAGCAGCTGCTCGTCCTCCATTGACTGGAAGCGCGCCTTGTCGAGGGAACGCAGTCCGAGGGTGCGTCCGCGCTCGAGGATGTCGTTCTGCTCGCCGATGATGATGAGGTCGCAGATGTCGGACTGCAGCAGATAGTCGGCGGCCTGGATGATGCGGTCGTCGGAACCTTCCGGCAGCACGATCGTCTTGCGGTCCGCCTTCGCGCGCGCGAGCAGATCATACTGGAACGCGTACGGCGTCGTCGGCGGCACGAAGGGGGAGTCGAGCGTCTCCATCAGTTCGTGTTCGGGGACGTGCTCGTCGAACAGCGCGATCGCCTCGTCGGCGTGTGACAGATCGGACAGGTCGATGAACGGCAGCGTCCACACGCGCACGTCGTAGTCCTTGAAGTACTCCTTGAGCGTCGACGCCTGATCGTCCTTGCAGCCGGTGACGAACACGCCGATGACCTTGGTGCCCGCGTTCGTCACGACCTCGGAGCATGATTCGATCGTCTCGAGCACCTCGTCGGGCGCACGCCCGATCGTGCACACGGTGAGCAGGACCGGCGACTGCAGATCCGCGGAGACGTCCGCGTTGAACAAGAAGCGTTCGGGGTCGCCGACCTTGGTCTTGTCGGAGCCGACGATGACGCGCGCCTGCGACCTGAGCACGGCGTTCGTGTCGATGAAGTTGGCGACGATCTGCTCGCGTGCCTCCTTCTTGCGCAGCCGCGCCGTCTGCAGCGTGACGCCGATGGCCTGCGCACGCGTCTGGCCCGATGACGTGTACTTGAGCAGCGTGTCGGTGAAGGTCTCGTCAGGGGAGACGGCGGGACGGAAGATGCTGGTGCGCAGATGCCTGGAGAGTGCGTTGACGACTCCGAGCGCGACGGCGTTGCGTCCGTTGCCGGGATTCGGGCTGAGGATGCTGACGTTCTTGAGACTCACTGTTCGCTCCTTCTGCGGTTTGCAAGTGCGGGGATGCCCCGGATCGGCGTAGCGCCGGAGGGCAGGGTAACGGCGTTGTTCACAAGCGACCATTCTACCCAGCGGCGATGCGCGCAGGTCGTCCGGCACGCACACCGGACGCAAATGTGAGCTAGATAACAGTTTGATGATACGAAGAACGGGGATCCGGACACTGTCCGAATCCCCGTTCCTATCGACTAGACGATGTCAGTCCTGAATGGGACTCACTCGTTGTCGCCCGCGGTGGCCGCGGTGGCGGAGAGCATCTGCGTCTCGTCGACCTTGACGTCCGGATACACCCAGTCGGTGAACTCCGGGATGTCGTAGCCGTTGTCGACCGCGAACTGGAACGCCTTCTTGCGGAACTCGTTGAGCTCCTTGATCTTGTCGGCGTACTTGTCGGCGTCGATCAGTTCGAGAGCCTGAGCTTCGAGCGCGTAGCGATCCATGTCGTTGACGCGGACCATGTCGAACGGCGTGGTCGTGGAGCCCTGCTCCTTGTAGCCGACGACGTGGAAGTTGTCGTGGTTCGGGCGGTCGTAGATGAGGCCGCGGACGTCCTGGGCATAGGAGTGGTACGCGAACAGGACCGGCTTGTCGGCGGTGAAGAGCTCGGCGAAGTCCTCGTTGGACATGGCTTCGTCATTGTTCTCCGGGGACTGCAGCTTGAGGAGGTCAACGACGTTGACGACCTTGAACTTGATGCCTTCCTTGTTCAGGGCGTCGGAAGCGGCCATGATCTCCTGCGTCGGGACGTCGCCGGCGGCGGCGAGGACGACCTGGACCTCGTCGTTGCTCTTGGCGTTCGAAGCCCACTTCCACTCGGCGGCGCCGGCCTCGAGCTCGGCGCGAGCCTCGTCGAGGGTGATCCACGTCGGAGCCGGCTGCTTGCCGGAGAAGATCGCGTTGATCTTGTTGGTCGACTTGAAGCACTTCTCGGCGATCGCGAGCAGCATGTTGGCGTCGGTCGCGAAGTAGATGTTCGTCACGTGGTCGTTGTTGAACGTCTTGTTGATCAGGACGGAGGTGACACCCGGGTCCTGATGCGAGAAGCCGTTGTGATCCTGACGCCACACGTGCGACGAGATCAGCAGGTTGACCGACGAGATCGGCTTGCGCCACGGGATCTCACGGACGGTGGCCTCGAGCCACTTCGCATGCTGGTTGAGCATCGAGTCGATCACGTGGGCGAAGGACTCATAGGTGCTCCACATGCCGTGGCGGCCGGTGAGGATGTAGCCCTCGAGCCAGCCCTCGCACTGATGCTCGGACAGCTGCTCGACGACCTGGCCGGTGACGGCCATGTTCTCGTCGACGAGAGCGGACAGGTAGCCGTTGTCCCACTGCTTCTTCGTGACCTCGTAGGTCGCGTTCAGACGGTTGGAAGCGGTCTCGTCCGGTCCGAAGATACGGAACGAATCCGGGTTGTTCTTGATGATGTCACGGCTGTAGGCGCCCAGCGAGCGCGGAGCCTCGACCTGGCCCCAGCCATGGCCGTATTCCTTGACGCCCTTGATCTCGTACTGATCGAGCTCCGGCAGGTTCAGCTCCTGACGGATGCGGCCGCCGTTGGCGTTCGGGTTGGCGCCGATGCGCAGCTCGCCCTTCGGCATGAACTCGGTGACGTCGTCCTTGATCGAGCCGTCGGCGTTGAAGAGCTCCTCCGGCTTGTAGGACTCCATCCAGCCCTTGAGGACCTCGAAGTGCTCCTCGGTGTCGCGGGCGGAGGCCAGCGGAACCTGGTGCGCACGCCAGGAGCCTTCGGTCTTCTTGCCGTCGATGAACTTCGGGCAGGTCCAGCCCTTCGGGGTGCGGAAGATGAGCATCGGGTAGAACGGGCGGGTCATGTCGTCCGTCTGGGCCGCGGCCTTGATGTCGCAGATCTCGTCGAAGATCGTCTCGAAGAGCTCGGCGAAGCGACGGTGGATCGACATGTGATCCTCGTTGTCGAAGCCGGCGACGAACTCGTACGGGTGGTAGCCCATGCCGCGGAAGAAGTCGTGCAGCTCTTCGTCGGAGATGCGGGCGAGGATCGTCGGGTTCGCGATCTTGTAGCCGTTGAGGTGCAGAATCGGAAGGACGATGCCGTCGGTGCGCGGGTTGACGAGCTTGTTGGACTGCCAGCCGGTGGCCAGCGGGCCGGTCTCGGCTTCACCGTCGCCGATGATGCACGGGACGAACAGGCTCGGGTTGTTCATGATCGCGCCGTAGGCGTGGGAGAGCGCGTAGCCGAGCTCGCCGCCTTCGTGGATCGAGCCCGGGGTCTCCGGAGCGAAGTGGGACGGGATGCCGCCCGGGTAGGAGAACTGGCGGAAGAACTTCTGCAGGCCAGCCTCATCCTTGGTGATGTTCGGGTAGTACTCGGTGTAGGTGCCATCGATGTAGGACTGCGCCGTACCGGCCGGGCCGCCGTGGCCAGGACCCATGATGAACACGGTGTTCTGCTGGTGGTCGGCGATGAGGCGGTTGATGTGGGCCAGAAGGAAGTTCAGGCCCGGGGTGGTGCCCCAGTGGCCGACGAGACGGTGCTTGACGTCGTCGCGGGTGAACGGCTCCTTCATCAGCGGGTTGCTGCGAAGATAAATCTGGCCGATGGACATGTAGTTGGCGACGCGCCAGTACTTGTCCATGCCTTCGATGGCTTCTTCCGAAACCGGGCGATCCAGCTTCTGCCAAGGGGTGCCAATAACAGGATTAGTCATGTGTGCTCCTGTACTCCTGCACATAGTGTGCGATTGATTTTTTCGGTGGGGACACGGGATCCGCATGTCCCTCCGTGAGGAAGGAACCCCGTGTCCGGTCGAGGAACATGTTACGCGGACTCGCTGACGTTTTGCGTTCTTTTGGTTAGGTGTGTGCGGAAATGTTTGATTTCTTATGCATTTTGGAAGAATCTGCTGTTGAAATGTGAATTCGGCCGACGAGTGAACAATGCTGAAAACCATTGGAATCACGGGGTTTCTGTATGATTCCGACTTCCGTCGCCGTTCGATTCCGTGTACGGATCGCGGCGTGTTGCATATAGTCCTTCCAATGCGTCCCGACCCTTGTGCGGGGCGCACTTGAACGCTTCAGCGCCGCCCGTGCCGGCGCATGCGCCCGCGGGGCCGCGGATATGGCCAATGTCTCCTTGCGGCAGCACAATATCTGTGTTGTAATGCCCGTAAGAGTGCAATCCGTCCGTCAAAGGGAGTTGTATGGCAACCGGTCCTGTCCTCGTCGTTGATTTCGGAGCCCAGTACGCGCAGCTCATCGCGCGCCGCGTACGTGAGGCCAATGTGTATTCCGAACTGGTCCCGCATTCGATGCCCGTCGACGAGATGCTCGCCAAGAACCCCTCGGCGATCATCCTGTCCGGCGGTCCCGCGTCCGTTTACGAGCCGGGCGCCCCGACGATCGATCCGAAGGTCTTCGGCGCCGGCGTGCCGGTGCTCGGTATCTGCTATGGCTTCCAGGTGATGGCCCACGAGCTCGGCGGCGACGTGGACAAGGCCGCGCTCGGTGAGTACGGCAAGACCGAGGCCGTCATCGACGAGCCGACCGGCATCCTCGACGGCTCGCCGTCGCTGCAGACGACGTGGATGAGCCACGGCGTCGCCGTGAACAAGGCGCCCGAGGGCTTCGAGGTCCTCGCGCACACCGAGGGCGCGCCGGTGGCCGCGATGGAGGATGAATCGCGAAAGCTCTACGGCGTGCAGTGGCACCCCGAGGTCCGCCACACGCCGCTCGGCCAGGACCTCATCGAGAACTTCCTGCACGAGTGCGCCGGCATCCCCGCCGATTGGAACGCGAAGAACATCATCGACGAGCAGGTCGAGGCGATCCGCGAGAAGGTCGGCGACGCGCAGGTCATCTGCGGCCTGTCCGGCGGCGTCGACTCCGCCGTGGCCGCAGCCCTCGTGCACCGTGCGATCGGCGACCAGCTCACCTGCGTCTTCGTCGACCACGGCCTGCTGCGCAAGGGCGAGGCCGAGCAGGTCAAGCACGACTTCGTCGCCGCCACCGGCATCAAGCTCATCGCCGTCGACGCCTCCGAGGACTTCCTCGACGCGCTCAAGGGTGTCTCCGACCCCGAGACGAAGCGCAAGATCATCGGCGAGAAGTTCATCCGCACCTTCGAGAAGGCGCAGCGTCAGGTGATCGAGGAGGCCGGCGCGCAGGGCAAGGAGGTCAAGTTCCTCGTGCAGGGCACGCTGTATCCGGACGTCGTCGAGTCCGGCGGCGGCGACGGCGCGTCGAACATCAAGTCCCACCACAACGTCGGCGGCCTGCCCAAGGACATCAAGTTCGAACTTATCGAGCCGCTGCGCTCGCTGTTCAAGGACGAGGTGCGCGCCATCGGCACCGAGCTTGGCTTGCCCGACGAGATCGTCTGGCGTCAGCCGTTCCCGGGTCCGGGACTGGGCATCCGCATCATCGGCGAGATCACGAAGGAACGCCTCGACCTGCTGCGCGACGCCGACGCGATCGCCCGCGAGGAGCTGTCGAAGGCCGGCCTCGACCGCGACATCTGGCAGTGCCCGGTCGTGCTGCTCGCCGACGTGCACTCGGTGGGCGTCCAGGGCGACGAACGCACCTACGGCTCGCCGATCGTGCTGCGTCCGGTCAGCTCGGAGGACGCGATGACGGCCGACTGGTCGCGCGTGCCGTACGACGTGCTCGCGACGATCTCGACGCGCATCACGAACGAATGCCGCCAGATCAACCGCGTTGTGCTCGACTGCACGTCGAAGCCGCCGGCGACGATCGAGTGGGAGTGACGCCGCCGATCGCGCGGTCGTCCTTCCGTGACGTCCTTCCTTACGGGCGGCGTCCGTCGAATTTTCGATTCGGCGGACGCCGCCCGTCATCGTCCTTGCGTCCCCTCCCGTGACCTGTGAAAGGTGGCCTTGATGATCATCCTGATCGCCGGTGCCTCGCATGCCGGCAAGACGGCGCTCGCGCAGCGGTTGCTCGAACGCCACGGCTACCCGTACCTGTCGATCGATCATCTGAAGATGGGGCTGATCCGCGCCGGTCGTACGCCGCTGACGCCCGAGGACGACGACGTGCTCACCGATTACCTGTGGCCGATCGTGCGCGAGATGGTCAAGACCGCCATCGAGAACGGGCAGCATCTCATCGTCGAAGGCTGCTACATCCCGTTCGACTGGGCGCGCGATTTCGAACCGCGCTACCTTGCGCACATACGCTACCGTTGCATCGTGCTGAGCGAACGCTACATCCGCGCGCATTTCGACGACGTCCTGCGCTACGCGAACGTTATCGAGCGGCGCATCGACGGCTCGTCGTGCACGATGGAGCACATCATCGACGACAACGCGCGCACGCTCGCGCAGGCCCGCGCGCACGGCGTCGATGTCCTGCTCGTCGACGACGTCTATGACGTCGACCTCGATGCGGACTTCGGGACGGAGGAGCCATGACCCACGATTCGTCCGGGCCTGCGAGCGGGACGTCACCGTCCGTGTGCTGGGCGCGCCGGATGCGACGCGTCCTTGTCGTCGGGTGCCCCGGCACCGGCAAAAGCACGTTCTCGCGCAGGCTGCGGGACGTGACCGGATTGCCGTTGCATCATCTGGACCTGCTGTGGCACAAACCGGACATGACGACGGTCACGACCGACGAATTCGACGCACGTCTGCGGGGGATCCTCGAAGGGGACGCATGGATCATCGACGGCAACTATATGAGGACGCTGGAATGGCGCCTCGAACGCTGCGACACCGTCTATTTCCTCGATGTGCCGAACCGAGACGTGCCTCGCCGGCGTCGAGGCGCGCATCGGTGTGCGGCGCGAGGAACTGCCGTGGGTGGAGCGCGAGTTCGACGGAGAGTTCAGGTGATACATCATCGATTTTCCGCGCGACTGCCGGCCACAGCTCGTCCATATGCTCGATGATGCGGCCCGGCGTGGCGTGCGTGTGTGCACGTTGCGCTCACGCGACGAATTCGAGGCGGCGCTCGCCGATGTGCGCGCGCAATATGGGTGATGCGCGATGGGGCTGATCGGTCGCGGCCGTGTTCGGTGTGCTGTCGTTCGTACAGTCGTCAATCATCCTGTGGATTTCGATTCAGCTCATCGGTTTTCCCCGAAGGAACGTCGGCTTCCGGACACTCGCGTATATGCTGCCGGCGATGACGTTGGTAAGTCCCGGCCTGCTCGTTCTGTTTGACTTTCCGACGGCCTCATGCCGGCTCAACCGTTGGTTGAGTCGGCCGATTCAACCAACGGTGTGTGTGAAAAATGGATGTCGGCGCCGTCTTGTGGTCCGGATGCCTGTAGCGTGAATGGCGAAAGGAGCGAAGACGATGAATCAGACAACGATCGGCGCGTTCATCGCCGAGCGCCGCAAGGCGAAGAACCTGACCCAGCTGCAGTTGGCGCGCAAATTGAACATCACCGACCGCGCGGTCTCAAAATGGGAGACGGGCAAGAGCTTGCCCGACGCGTCCATCATGTTGCCGCTGTGCGCCATATTGGGCATCACGGTGAACGAACTGCTCAGCGGTGAGGAGCTGACGAACGAGGACGCGGGACGCAAGGCGGACGAGAACCTGCTCGCGCTGCGACGCAAGGGCGAGCGCGCCGTGCACTGGAACCGCGTCACGGCGATCGCGCTTTCCGCGCTGATGCTCGTGGGCATGCTGACCTGCCTGATCTGCGATCTGTCGACATCGGGGACGCTCACATGGTCGCTGATCCCCGTCAGCTCCATCCTCTACGCGTGGATGGTCATCGTGCCGGCGATGCTCATGCGAGGCAGTGGCCTGTACGTCGCTCTGGGCGCGTTGACGGCGTTCACGATTCCGTATCTGTTCGTGCTCAGCCGTCTGCTGCATGTCGGGCGCGTGCTGTCGATCGGTGCCGCGGTGTCGATTCCCGCGTTCGTGCTCCTGTGGGCGGCGGCCTTCGTCTTGCGGACATATGGCGGGCGTCGTCGGCTGATTGCGTGGGGCGTCTTCTGCGCACTGGCGGCGTTGCTTGAAATTGCCATCAACCTCATCCTGTCGCATATGCTTGGTGAGCCGGAGTTCGAGATCTCGGATGCCCTCACCATCACATTCCTGCTGCTCGTATCGGGCGGCTGTTTCGTCCGTTATGCCGTTACGAGGAGATCCACGGCTGGATGATCGGATATTGTGAAGGGTGCGTGACCGACGTTGTCTGCGCGCCCTTCACACATGCAGTGATGGCTGCCGTCGACGGCCGAGCTTTCTGGTGAGACATGTCGTCGTGGAAATGAGACGGCGGCGATCGGGCTTCGGGTGTTGCCTGATAATCGTATCGCACCGTAAGACGGTTTCCGCCGAGGAGAGGGGGCACCCGATGATGATCAGGGAAGCGAACGAAGAGGATCTTGATGCGTTGCTCGAACTGTATCTTGATCTGCACGAGCGGTCGGTTCCGGAGCATGACGAACGATTGTGGGATGCATGGGCGCGCATCCTCGCCGATCCCGACCACCATCTCATCGTCTGCGAGGAGGACGGGCGCATCGTCTCCTCATGCGTGTGCGTCGTCATCCCGAACCTGACACGCGGAGTGAGGCCATATGCGTTCGTCGAGAATGTAGTGACGCAGGCGGACGCGCGCGGCCGTGGCTATGCGACCGCGTGCCTCGACCATGCGCGTATGCTTGCGCGGAGGGCTGGCTGCTACAAGATGATGCTGCTCACCGGATCCCATGACCCGGAGACGCTCGACTTCTATCGCCATGCCGGTTACAACAGCACCGACAAGACCGCCTTCATCCAGTGGCTGTAGGGCGTCGCAACTTCCGGGCAGCGTGGTTCTTTTCCCGGTGAGCCGATCATCCCACCGAATCCAGCAATGCCGCGATTTGTTCGGCATCGCTCAATGGCGCGATGACGCGGCTGTCGAGCGCGAGCGAATGCAGGATGCGCAGTTCCCGGTTCCTCCGCTCTTCAAGGCAGGCGATGTATCCCTCGTATCCGCGCAGTCCATGCGCTTCGCCATACCCCTGTGATGTGTGGTAGTCGATGACGGCGTTGAGCCAGCCATCGCCGCGTTCGTTGCGAACGCCGTCGATTGCGGCGCGCGCGTCCGGCTCGTCGATGTAGACGACCGTCGGACGCAATGGTTCGATGATCGCCGCGATCTCGCTGATATAGCGTCGTGATTCGTCTTCGTCCATGCCGAAGCGCATCATCGTCTCGCACATCGGGTTCTGCAGCAGGATGCAATTGAACACGTAGACCGTATCAGGTCTGACGTGGGCGGCGAACGTGCGCCATGCATCGAGTATCGTGGCGCGTTCCGTCGCGAAATCGGGGAAGTCGTAGTCGCCGACGTCTGCGGGATGGCTTGTGGCTCCCTCGTCGACGCAGACGACATCCCTGCCGCGCGCCCGCAGATCGGCGGCGATCATCTCGGCAGTCGTGCTCTTTCCGCTGCCCGGCAGACCTTCGACGATGATCAGCCGGGTGTGGGTGTCCTGTGTATCCATGGCGTCATGCTACAGCGTCGCATGTATCCGAAAGGGGAAAGCATGCGGCGATTCGTGCATATGTCGTAGTGAAAGGCGCGTGTGCGCATGCTGCCGTCCGATTTATCGTCGTCGGCCTTGCGGATCTCCTGCCCGAACCGTGGTTCTGCGAGGAGAATCCGTTCGCGATGTTGTGCAATCCGCGTACTGCTTCCGGCCAGTCGCGTATCTCTTGGATTATGCGATGGCTGTCATAGGCTCGGTATCCGAGCGCGCATGCTTGCTGAACGCCATCGGTAACACAAGCGGGCGTATACGGCGTCTACTAGTGCAAGTTCGTCCACGATTCCTCGATGATTGGTGTCACCGCTAATCAGCGACCGGTCGTCGAGGATAATCGACCGGTCACTGAGCAATGGTTGTGGTAGCGGATGCCGGCTCGCTAGTCTGATGTCATTTCGATGCGGTTGTGCAACCGCGCGGAAGAGTGACATCATACCACTGAAGAGAGTAATCAGAGAAGAAATCCACGACACGAATGTTGACTGCCCTATGCGTGTCAGGAGACCGGCACGCTGAGCTATGACGGAGGATGTGTGAATCATTGACGGTACGACTCGTCATCAGTGGGAGATCTGCTGACGGCGCTTGAGATAATCGTTCATCGTGCGCACATTGCTGCGGAACACGACGCCGCAGATCGCGCAGATGATGAGCGTCACCACGAGAATCATCACAATCGTCGAGATGACGGCCCAGACGCCGTATTCGCGCGGAATCCAGCCGATCCACCATGCGATGCACGTGTAGATGATCGTGCCGGGGACGATGGCGACGATGAGCTTGATCCAGGTGGCGAGCCGGTCGCTGACCCAGATGATGGCGGGCGCGCCGAATGCGATGCCGATGACGAGTGTGGCCACGAACTGCTTCACCAGCATCGAACCGGTACTTCCTCCCATGATCATGCCGACGATACCCGAAAAAAGCGAGCCGATGAATGAGGCGATGCCGATGCCCGTTGCGGTGTATATGGCGAGCGTCTTTCCGATGGATGGATTGGAGTTGTTCATGATTATCCTTTGTGTTGAGTGAGGGTATATCTGAGGAGCTCTGTGGCGGGATGAGAGGACGGCTCTTACATGCCGAGTGCCCGTTTGAACGCGCGCAGATACCGGCGTGAGATCCATTCCTCCGAGCCATCGTGCATGCGCACGCTCATCGCGCCGCCGAAGCCCGGTTCTATGCGGTCGATGGCATGCAGATTCACAATCGCGGATTTGCTGATGCGGATGAAATCATTGCCAAGCGTGTGCTCGAGTTCATACAGTCGACTGTGCGAGGTGAGCGTGCCTTTCGCGGTCACGAGCTGTACGGTGCCCTTGTCCGTGCGTGCGATGTACACGTCGGGGGCCTGCACGATGATCGCACTGCCTCCCTGCATGCCGATGACCGCGTTCTTCAGTGCCTGCTCCTGCTCGATGATCGTGGAATCGGCGCCGATCGAGGCAAGCAGTGCGACCGCATGGTCAAGTTCCGGCGATGCGGACCTGGCCGCTATGCGCGCCTGTTCCTTGGCGATGGTGGGTCGCATGGTCAATTCGACTCGCATCATGCTCCTTCGTGCGATAAGTGTCTGAGTGTGTGTATGTATTCAGCCTAACGTTGCGCTCGGCAGATTTTGGGTCAACACAGGTGAACGGTTGCTCTGGGCGTGTGAGTGGTCAGATTGTTCGGCCGGCTGCAAGGTGATGGCAATCGAGCGCTGCCTGCAAATCGGCTCAGGCCGTAGAGAAATCAACCGGTAGTGCACCCGAGGCTCATTAGGATGAAACACATTCATGGAGTGAGGAGAGTCAGGCATGGCGGACACGAAACAACAGCGGCTGCAGAAACTGGCCGAGGGCAGTGGCGTCTTCGGATACGACCACCACATGCGGCTGCATGCGCTACGCACGGCGAATGGTGTGGCCGTGATCCTGCTCGGATTCGCAATCGGTCACTTCCTGATGCTGCTGCCGCAGCACAACAGCGCGGACATCGACGAGATCATCAAAGGGCTCGACCGTGCAATCGGCATCATGACGAAGGAACTCGTGGACCTGCCGGAGAATCAACGGCACCCGGAATCGTTCATTGTGGAAGTACTCGGTGTGATCGTCGGATGCATCATTCTCAGACACACGCAGCGTCAGGATGACGATTATGTGGCGACGTTCCACCGCATCGAGCAGTTCTACACGCCCGCACAACGCCGTCGTTACCGTGTGCGCGGCTGGCTGTCCGCGCTCGCGGGTGCGTTGGTGATCGCCATCGCGCACCTATTGCTGGCGGTGTTCGCCGTGAATTGTCCGAGTGCACTCGTGCAGGCACTGTCCATGCTCAGTGTGGCGGTGGGCGTGTGGCTGCTCATCCATGGATTCGACATGGCGGGGCGCACCAATCTCTTCTCCTATAATTTCCGCGCACTCAGACACGTGAACATCTATGAACTCGGCCTCAACCAGGATGCCGATGAGCGCGAGCGGCTCATCGGCGAGAAGCGGCTCTCGAGCATCTACTCGTCGATCAAGACGTTTGCGGTGATCCTCGCCGTTCTCGCGGCATTCGCGCTGTACTATCTGCCCACGCTGCACACCGTGTATTTCTGGGTGCCGATTGCAGCCGTGTACATCATCGCCGCGATCTGTGAGGTGTTTGTGATGCGCGCGGCGCGCCGCAAGTACGAGCCCGACTTCGACTAGTCTGCTTCGGGTAATGGTGATTGACGGTCCGTGGTCGGCTGCCCATGTTCGGCGGTGGCGCGCTTGAGACAGGCGATGAACGCCTGCGGCAGTTCCGGCGCCATCGTGAGGATGATTCGTTCTACGGGTATCTTGAGGTCGCTCGCTCCACGATAGGCCATCATGCTCAGGATGCTACCGGTGGCGCTTTCGAAGACGATGCGTGCGCTGACTTCATCCACCTTCTTGTCCGGGAAAAGACGTGTGATGATGACGGGCAGCATCTGCATCATCGCTGCCTTCACCTCGCGTTCCACCAGTGATGCATTCGGTCCGTTGAGCAGCCGGCACAGCATGTCGATGTACTCGCTTCTCATCGACACCCGTTCTTTGACTATCGCGTCCAATTGCCTGTTGGCGTTGTCCGGGGCGTTGCCGGCGGTGAGGAACGACAGCAATGCTAGCGGTAGTTCATACGGAAGCGCCCGTTCGAGCGCGGCATCGGCGAGTTTGTCGATGTTGTCGGAATAGTAGTAGAACGTGCTGCGGTTGCAGTGGCAGTCCTCGGTGAGCTCGCGCACGGTGATCTTGTCGACGGACTGCGTGATGAGTCGCGTGAGCATCGCTTGTTCGAGACGATTCTGCACATTGTCTTCCGGACTGTTCCTGCGCGGCGTGATGCTGCGCGGCGAAGGGTTCCTTGCGATTGGCGTGGATCTGCTCGTTCTGTGCGGGTTCTTGCTCGTGTTCTTTGTACTGGGGGCACTCGGTTTTCGCAAAAAACATGCTCATAAGCACACGGAACCGAGCATCCGCTAGCTTCGCTACTGCGGTGAATGCCGCCCGTTGGCGCGGGGCCTGCGGTCTGCTATGGAAACCCATAGGTCCCACGCCAACGGGCAGCATGTGTGTAGCGCTGTCGGCGACTGCCGAATCGATGTTGCGCACACCCACGTCGAACAGCCGGATCAGCGCATCGACTGGAAGTCGGGTGCGGTAGGTCCCATGCTCGCAACGTATGGGATGTACGTGTAGGCTTGCGTCTTGCGTGTCTGAAATGGGTTCGTAATCGTCCGGTCATCGCGCATGTGCCGTTTACGGGTAGCGTGTGGACTCGAATATGCCGATCCGAATCCTTGGAGGAGTTCCATGAAACCGGTGATTGCGGTGATGCCGCTCGTTGACGACGCTCGTGACAGTTACTGGATGCTGCCCGGGTATTTCGATGCGTTACGGCAAGCAGGTGCGCTGCCGTTCATGCCGGCGTTGACGCGCGACGCCGACGAGATCGAGCAGATCTTCTCGATGTGCGATGGCCTCCTGCTGACTGGCGGCCATGATGTGCACCCTATTCGTTACGGGCAACAGCCGCGTTATCCGGACATGGAGTTCAGCGAAGCGCGCGACGAGATGGAATTGCGGCTGCTTGCGCTTGCGCTTGCCGCCGATAAGCCGGTGTTCGGCATATGCCGCGGATTGCAGATCATGAACGTGTTCTTCGGCGGCACGTTGTATCAGGACCTTCCCCACGAGTTCGATTCCGATGTCGACCATCATCAACGCCCGTCATACGACCGCACCGTCCATGATGTACGGGTGGTGCAAGGCAGCCCGTTGCATGATGTGCTTGCCGCGACGCTGGGGGAGGATGGTGTGCTACCCGTAAACAGCTACCATCATCAGGCGGTCCGTAAACTTGGTGAGGGACTGCGGCCGATGGCGATCAGCGAGGACGGGCTTGTCGAAGCGGTCTATGCTCCCGCTAGCACGTTCGTTCAGGCGGTGCAGTGGCATCCGGAGTTTCTGCATGGCAGCGACGAGGCTAGCCGGCGCATCCTGAGAGCCTTTACGGGAGCCTGTAGTTGACATGCTCCCTGCGCTCATGGAAGCAGGCTTATGTAAGCGTTGCACATACGAGCGCAGGGAGCATGTTCCTATTTCGCGTCGAGCAGCACGGTGCCCTGCGGCGGATTGTGGTCGATTGCGCCGACGACGCGATGCGGCGTGTACGGTTCCTCGAGGTAGGCGATCTCCTCCGGCGTGAGCGCCACGTCGAGCGCGGCCGCGGCGTCGGCGAGATGCGAGGCCTTCGTGGCGCCGACGATGGGTGCGGCGACGCTCTTCGCCCACAGCCATGCGAGAGCGATCTGTGACATCTTGACGCCGTGCTTGTGCGCGAGCTCATTGACGCGCGCGATGATGCGCATGTCGTCACTCTTGGCGTTGTCGTATTTGCCGCGCAGCACCGGGTCGGTCTCGCTGCGCAGTGTGTCCGCGTCCCATGTGGGGCGCGTCAGGTGGCCGCCGGCGAGCGGCGAGTACGGCATCAGCGAGACGTTCATCTGCTTGCAGATCGGGATGAGCTCGCGCTCGTCTTCGCGATACAGCAGGTTGTAGTGGTCCTCCATCGTCTGGAACTGTGCCCAGTTGTTGTCGCGCGCGGCGATCTGCATCTCGAAGAACTGGTATCCGTACATCGCCGACGCGCCGATCGCGCGCACCTTGCCCTGCTCGATCAGATCATTGAGCGCTTCCATCGTCTCCTCGATCGGCGTGTCGTAATCGAAGCGATGGATGATGTACAGGTCGAGATAATCGGTGTCGAGTCGCTTGAGCGTGCCGTCGATCTCGTGATGGATTGCCTTCGAGGAGAGGCGTCCGGGGTTGAAGTAGACCTTCGAGGCGATGACGACCTTGTCGCGCTGCGTGGATTTGCGCAGCGCATTGCCGAGGTACTCCTCGCTCGTGCCCTTCGAGTAGACGTTCGCCGTGTCGAAGAAGTTGAGGCCCATGTCGAGCGCTTCGGCCACGACAGCGTCGGTCCCGTCCTGGTCGAGCGTCCACTGATGCATCGAGCCCGGCTCGCCGAAACTCATGCATCCCACGCAGATCTTGGACACCTTGATGTCCGTGTTGCCCAATGTCGTGTATTGCATCGCGTCTCCTTAGCTGATGATGAGTCTGAGATGAGCTTTGCTGATGTCGATTCCGTCACCGATGTCCGACGTAGTCGCGCGCGCCGGCGATCAGACGACCGACGCCGTCGACGACGAGGTCGGCGCGCGTGCCAAGGTTCATGCGCACGAAGCGTTCGCCGTTGACGCCGTAGATGCCGCCGTATGAGAGCGCGAGCCCGGTGTGTTCGCGCAGATAGTCGCAGAAGCGTTCGGCGGTCGTGTCGCCGGCCTCGTCGAGCAGCCGCGAGCAGTCGATCCACAGCAGGTAGGTGGCGTCGGACGGCGCCGGCGTCAGGCCGGCGGCGTGCGCGGCGAGTTGTTCTGCCGCGTAATCCTTGTTGCGCTGCACGACGGCGTTGAGCCGACGGAGCCAGTCGGCGCCGTCGGTGTAGGCGGCGATGAGCGTCTGGACCGCGAAATCGTTCGGCTCGGCGACCTCGTCGGTGTTGACGCCGCGCACGGCGCGTGCACGGAGCCCCGCGTCGTCGGCGAAGAAATACGCGGAATGTAGGCCGGCCGTGTTGAACGCCTTCGACGGCGAGGAGCAGGTCACGCTGATGCGGCGGTTCGTCTCGCTCGCCGCCGCGAACGGCGTATGCGTCATGCCAGGACGGATGACGTCGCAGTGGATCTCGTCGGAGACGACGGTCACGTCATGCTTCGCGCACAGTTCGCCGATGTGCGCCAGATCCTCCCGACTCCAGACGTTGCCGGTCGGGTTGTGCGGGTTGCAGACGATCATCAGGCGCGCCAGCGGGTCGGCGAGCTTCTCCTCGAGGTCGTCGAAATCGATTGCATAGCGGCCGTGCTCGTATTTCAGCGGATTGGTCAGCACGCGACGGCCGTTGTTGACGATCGAGTTCGTGAAGATGTTGTAGACGGGCGGCTGGATGACGACCTTCTCCGCCACGTTCGTCAGCGAGCGCACGAGCGACGAGATCGCCGGCACGACGCCCGAGACAAAGGTGACGTGCGCCGGGTCGACGTCCATGCCGTACTGCCGCCCCCACCATTGTGCGACCGCACGCATGAACTCGGCGGGGACGTCCGTGTAGCCGAAGGTACCGTTCTCGACGCGTTTGGCGAGCGCCTCGCGGATGGCGGGTGCTGTGCGGAAGTCCATGTCCGCGACCCACATCGGCAGTTCGCCGCTTGCGACGTCCCATTTCATCGAGAAGATGCCGTCGCGGCTCACCTCGTCGTCGAATCCGCTCACATGTTCAAGTGCTGCGCTCATGTCGTCGTCAATCCTTTCGCTGTGTGCTTGTCGTTCGTCGTCCGGCATCGCTCAGGCGCGCTTGCCGACGGCCGCGCCGAGCTCGTCGCCGTCGCGCGTGAGCAGGTGGACGGCGCTCGTGTCGATGTTCTTGTCGTTTTGGACGATCTCGCCGAAGTCGGCCGCGCGGATCGTGCCGGAGACCGGGTTGACGACGCCGTCGATGCGCGTCGTCACGTCGGCGTCGACGTCCGTGCAGTATTCGAACGAGCGCGTCGTGTCAATCAGTCGGCAGTTGCGCAGCGTGAGCTCGTCGACGTAGCACAGGCCTTGCAGGCTCTGGATTGTGCAGTTCTCGAAGGTGATGTTCCTCGTGTTCCATGCCAGGTATTCGCCGGCGATGAACGAGTTCCGCACGACGACGTTCTCGCAGTTCCAGAACGCGTCCTTGCACATCAGGCGGGCGTTGTCCACCCTGACGTCGCGGCAGCCGTCGAAACAGTAGTTGCCGGTGAGCTGGAAGTCGCCGATGGTCAGATGGTCGCTGTCCATGCCGAAGTAGTCACCGTTGGCGACGACGTGCCGCAGCGTGACGTTGCTGCAATGCCAGAGCGTCTCCGCGGCGTTCGTGAATGCGACGTTGTCGAGCACGACGTCGTCGTTCCTGCGGAACTCCTTGGGTGCTTGGATCGTGCAGTCGGTGAAGCGCATGTGCTTGCTGTACCAGAACGCGGCGTGTGCGTCGAACTCGAAGAGCGTATCGTGCACGTCGACGTTGTCGGAGTACCACAGCGGGTACTTCCAGCGGAACACGCTATGGTTGACGGTGATGTCGCGTGATTCCTTGAGCGGGGATTCGCCGTCCTCGAACACGCAGTCGGTGATGAGCGCGTCGTGTTGGGCGAACAGCGCACGTTCGCCGGTGAGTTTCTGTTCGCGGATTTCCTGCATCGTCCTGTCTTTCGTTCATTGATGGACCGCGCGTCGCGCAAGGCCGTTGGGTTGTCGACTGCGGCTCATTGTAGGAGGGCGCCGCGGGGCGCACAATCATGTTCGCCGATGAACCGATTCGAAATCGTGTGGTCGGTCATTCGCGGCGCGCATATCGTCGCCGGCGAGGCGTGAGGGACGTGGCATCAGTTGCGGGGGAGCGTAGGAAATGTCGGAGCAACGGAGATCAATGGAACAACGACAATCGACGGAACGACGAAATCGCCGAACAAACAAAAGGACGCCGCCCGCAGCGGGTGCGGACGGCGTCGTGGGAGGAATGCGCGGGCGCGCGTCTCACTTCGGTTGCTTCGGCGTCGAGAGGAACCGTTCCTCGCCGGGCAGACAGAGGTTGAGGATGACGGCGACGACGAAGGCGACGGCGATGCAGTTCGATGCGAAGATCGACTGGAACAGAGGAGGGAAGTGCTCGAAGATGCTCGAGACCTGCGTGAAGCCGATGCCGATCGTCAGCGACAGCGCGGCGATCGTGATGTTGCGCTGCGTGTAGCCGGCGTCGGAGATCATCTGGAAGCCCGAGAGGATGATGTTGCCGAACATCATGATCGTGCAGCCGCCGAGCACCGCCTGCGGCATCGAATTGAAGACCTCGGAGATGGCCGGCACGAAGCTCGCGAGGATGAGCAGCACGCCGCCGGAGAGGATGACCTTCCTGTTGACGACCTTCGTCATCGCGACCAGGCCGATGTTCTGCGCGAAGGACGTCAGCGGCAGGCATCCGAAGACGCCGGAGACCGACGAGATCAGGCCGTCGCCGGCGATCGCGCCGGAGGTCTCGCGCTGCGTGGGCTTGCGGTCGAGACCCACCTTCGTGAGCGCCGCCGTGTCGCCGAGCACCTCCACGGAGGAGACGACGTAGAGTAGGCCGATCGAAATGATCGCGCCCCAGTCGAACTCAGGCTTGAACGGCATGAATGAAGGCACGCTCACTACCTGAAGATGCTGGAAGCCAGAGAAGTCGACCTTGCCGAAGAAGATCGCCACCACATAGCCGATGAGCAGGCCGAAGAGCACCGACAGCTGCTTGGCGGTGCCCTTCATGCACAGCTGGAACACGAGGCAGGCGACGAGCGAGATCAGACCGAGTGTGAGGTTCTGCCAGCTGCCGAAGTCCTTCGCGCCGGCGCCGCCGCCGAAGCTTTCGGCGCCGACCGACAACAGGGAGAAGCCAATCGCGGTGACGACGATCGCCGAGACGATTGGCGGGACGAAACGCTGCCAATATTTCGCGGTCAGGCCGAGCGCAACCTCGAGCAGGCCGCCGACGATGACGGCGCCGACGACGGCGTCGTAGCCCTGATGGGAGACGATTGCGATGGCGGCGGCCACATAGGTGAAGGAGATGCCGGTGACCATCGGCAGGCGCGAGCCGAAACGCCACACGCCGTAGAGCTGCAGGCACGTGCCGAGTCCGGCGACGAGCAGGCCGGACTGGATGATCTTCGCGGAGTCGGCCGCGGACATGTTGCCTGCGGCGGCCACGAGGAAGATCGGCGCGAGGTTGGCGACGAACATCGCGAGCACATGCTGCAGGCCGAACGGTATGCCCTTCCAGAAGGAGACCGGCGCGTCGAGGCTCGAGAGCGTCTCGAAGGAGACGCCGGAGCGCTTCGCCTCACGCCGTTCCTCGGCGGGCGTGGCCGTGGCCTCGTCGCGTTTGAGCTCGTCGGTCTCGAAGGTGGATTCGAGACGGTCATTCGGAGCATCGGATTTGCCGACAGGGGAATTCATGGGACCTCCGGGAAATGCGTCGGCCGGCCCATGCGTGACATGGGCCGGCCTCTGTGCGGAATGGAACGACAATCACAGTAGGCGCCGTCTCGTTACGGGAAGGAAACAACCGCACGATCGGCGCGACTGTGTGCGCGAAGGCGCGGCGGCACGACACCTATGTGTTCGCCGTGGGTGAAAACGGATGTCAGGCGCGGAAGGTGACCGAACCGGTCTCGGCGTCCATCGCGTCGATGATCGCGAGCGAATCGAGGTCGTAGCCCTCGGCGCGCAGGCCGTCGCCGCCGCCCTGAAAACCCTTCTCGATCGCGATGCCGATGCCTTCGACGGTCGCGCCGGCGTCCTCGCACAGCTCGATGAGGCCGGCGAGCGCCTGCCCGTTCGCGAGGAAGTCGTCGATGATGAGGATGTGGTCGCCCGCGTTGAGGAACTTCTTCGAGACGATGACTGGGAACTCCTTCTGCTTCGTGAACGAGAAGACACGCGTCACGTACTGGTCGCCGTCGAGGTTGATCGACTGCGCCTTCTTCGCGAACACGACCGGCACGTCGCCGAAATGCTGCGCGGCGATGCAGGCGATGCCGATGCCGGACGCCTCGATCGTCAGGATCTTCGTGATCGTCTTGCCGGCGAAATGCTTGGCCCACGCGGCGCCCATCGCGTTGAACAGCGCGACGTCGCACTGGTGGTTGAGGAACGCGTCCACCTTGAGCACGTTGCCCGGCTTGACCGTTCCCTCTCGCGCGATGCGCTCCTCAAGTTCCTTCATTTGTACGTCCGCCCTTTCATCCGGTGTGTCTGTGAGTACGTTCGTGCGCGCCGCGCCGATCGGACACGGCGGCGCAAACGTCGGCTGGTGATGGCGATTCAGCTTACGCCGTGCAAATGACGAGGACGCCTGCGCTACGGGTAGCGCACGCTTACGGGTAGCGCACGCTTACGGGTAGTTCGATCTTCTATATCTATGTCTCTAATCTCTTATGTATGCGTCCCCTCACCTTGTATGGGAAGTGCGCTGTTACGGGAGGCGCGTGGTCCTTGCCGAGGCGTGCGGCGCCGGCACGGCGACTGACCAAAGCGTGTGCTAAAAATGAAAGCCGGTTTTCGCCAAGTGCCACCCGTAACGAGTGGGTGAAGCGCCGTGTGTGATGCGCACGACCGATGCCGACCGTAACGGAAACCACCCATCCGTAGGGGCGTCGCCCGGGACGCAGACGCGCGGCCTCCGGGGCGGGCATGGCGAACACATGCGAACGCAGGCAACGAAAGGACACGACAGTGCACAACGATCCGGAAGTCATCGTCCGCTCGCCGCAGGAACTCGTCGGCGACCTCAACGAGCAGCAGGCACAGGCCGTGCAGTTCCGGGGTCCCGCGCTGCTCATCGGCGCGGGCGCCGGATCCGGCAAGACGCGCGTGCTGACGCGCCGCATCGCATGGATCCTCACCCAGTTCGGCGCATGGCCGAGCCAGATTCTCGCGATCACGTTCACGAACAAGGCCGCCGCCGAGATGCGCGAACGCCTGTCGGCGCTCATCGGTCCGGTCGCGCAGCGCATGTGGGTCTCCACGTTCCACTCCGCATGCGTGCGCATCCTGCGTCGCGACGGAGAACGGATCGGCCTGAAATCCGGGTTCACGATCTACGACACCGCCGACTGCGAACGCCTCGTCAAACTCATCGCCACCGACTTCAACATCGACATCAAGCGCTACACGCCGCGCCAGATCCTCGCGCGCATCTCCGACTACAAGAACAACCTCACCGGCGTGCGTGAAACACTCGCCCAGTACGCGCCCGACTTCCGTCCCGGCACGCGCGGCTTCCGCATCGGACGGGTCGGCAACGTCGAGGAGATCTACGCGATCGTCTACGCCGAATACCAGCACCGGCTCGCACTCGCGAACGCCGTCGACTTCGACGACCTCATCGCGCGCACCGTCGAACTGCTGCGCACGCAGCCGGACGTCGCCGAATACTACCATCGCAAGTTCCGCTACATCCTCGTCGACGAATACCAGGACACGAACCACGCGCAGTACGTGCTTGTACGCGAGCTCGCCGGCGTCGACTCCGGCGAGCGTCCCGCGCCCGACGCGCCCGGGGTCGGCCGTCAGGGACCGGCGTGGATCACCGTCGTCGGCGACTCCGACCAGTCGATCTACGCGTTCCGCGGCGCCGACATCAGCAACATCCAGGACTTCGAACAGGACTTCCCGGACGCGCGCACAATCATGCTCGAGCAGAACTACCGCTCCACGCAGACGATCCTCGACGCCGCGAACGCCGTCATTGCGCACAACGAGGGACGCAAGCCGAAGAAACTGTGGACGGCCGCCGGTAAGGGCGCGCCGATCACCGGCTATGCCGCCGACACCGCGCAGCTCGAGGCGCACTGGATCGCCCACGAGATCCGCCGGCTGCATCAGGAGGAGGGGCTGCGCTACTCCGACATCGCCATCATGTACCGGGCGAACGCGCAGTCGCGCTCGCTCGAGGAGGGGCTCATCCAGGCGCATGTGCCCTACCAGCTTATCGGCGGCACGAAGTTCTACGAACGCCGTGAGGTCAAGGACGCGCTCGCGTATCTGCAGGCGATCGTCAACCCGGCGGACGGCATCAACATGCGCCGCATCCTCAACGTGCCCAAACGCGGCCTCGGCGCACGCGCAGAATCGATGGTCACGGCTTGGGCGGACGAGCGTGGGCTGACCTTCTGGCAGGGCGTCGAACAGGCCGAACGGATCGAGGGGATGACGACGCGCACGCTCAACCCGCTCAGGCGTTTCGCCGCGATGATGACGCAGCTGCGCGCCTTCGCCGCCGAGCACGACCGGCAGCCCTCGCAGGTCGTCGCCGAGGTGCTTGCGCAAAGCGGCCTGCTTGAGGAGCTGCGCAAGTCGACCGACCCGCAGGACCAGTCACGCGTCGAGAACCTGTCGCAGCTGCAGTCGGTGGCCGCCGAATACGAGCAGAACACGCCCGATGCCACGCTCGCCGGCTTCCTTGAGACGACGGCGCTCGTCGCCGACTCCGACCAGCTGCCCGACGAGGCCGAGGACAGCGGCAAGGTCACGCTGATGACGCTGCACACGGCGAAGGGACTCGAATACCCGGTCGTCTTCCTTACCGGCATGGAGCAGGGCACGTTCCCGCACTCGCGCGCGATGGAGGACACGAGCGAGCTGAGCGAGGAACGGCGTCTCTCGTACGTCGGCATCACGCGTGCCAAGCGTCGCCTGTATCTCACGCGCGCCGCCGTGCGTGCGCAGTGGGGCAGGGCGAGCGAGATGATGCCGAGCCAGTTCCTCGACGAGATTCCTGACGGCCTCATCGACTGGAAGCGCCGCGAGGCCGGCGTCGAACGCATGCGCTCCGGCTGGGGGCATGCCGCCGGCGGCTCGCGCGGCCGCGACGACTGGGAAGAGGGTCTCGACGAGTTCGGCGGCTGGGACGACGATTTCACCGAACCGTCCTATGGCGGTTCGTCCTATGGAGGTTCGTCCTCGTATGGCCGTTCCTCCTACGGCTCATCGTCCTATGGTTCCTCCTACGGCTCGTCATCCTCGTATGGCTCGTCGTCGCGCGTGCGTTCCTCCGATGACGCCGCGCCGCGCTTCGGCTCGGCCGCGCGCGAGCGATCCTCGTCGTCCTCGTCGTCCACGTCGGGCGGCGCACACTTCAGCTACGGCGTGAGCTCGTCGCCGTCGTCGCGTTCGTTGCGCTTCGGTTCGGCGGCATCCTCCCATTCGTCATCGTCGCGTTCGGGGAAGGTGACGACGCGCAGGACGTCGCCGAAGCCGGCGTCGTCGCTCGATAAGGACAACCGTCTCGACATCAACGACTTCCGCGTCGGCGACAAGGTGTCGCACGACAGCTTCGGTCTGGGCACCGTGCTTGAAACGCAAGACAAGGGCCGCAACTCGATCATCACCGTCGACTTCGGCTCCGCCGGCGTCAAGCGGCTCATGCTGCGCGTCGCGCCGATCGAGAAGCTCTGAGGCGCGGCGGGGCGGCGCGCGTCGTTCGTCCATGGCTGAGGTGTACAATCGTCGATTGGTGCCGTCTCGAGTGGGATGGCATCGTCTGGAGCCTTGGCCCATCAGCGGATCGGCGGTCCCGCACGGGATCGTTCGTGCTTGCACGGCGAAGCGCTGGAGAGGCTGGCTCGCATGGCGTGGGACCCACGCCGTGTTCCGTTCAGACAACGACAGAACAAAGAAGGATACAAACCAATGACGAACGTTCAGCGTTCCCGCCGTCAGGTGCGCCTCTCGCGCGCCCTCGGCATCGCACTGACCCCGAAGGCTCAGCGCATCTTCGAAAAGCGTCCGTATGCCCCTGGTGAGCATGGCCGCACCCGTCGCCGCGCCGAATCCGATTACGCGGTCCGTCTGCGCGAGAAGCAGCGTCTGCGCGCCCAGTACGGCATCTCCGAGAAGCAGCTGCGCGCCGCCTACGAGAAGGGCACGCACACCGCGGGCCAGACCGGCAACGCGATGCTGACCGATCTCGAGACCCGTCTCGACGCCCTCGTGCTGCGTGCCGGCATCGCCCGTACGACCGCGCAGGCCCGCCAGTTCGTGGTGCACCGCCACATCCTCGTCGACGGCAACATCGTCGACCGCCCGTCCTACCGCGTCAAGCCGGGCCAGACCATCCAGGTCAAGCCGAAGAGCCAGACGATGGTCCCGTTCCAGATCGCCGCCGAAGGCACGCACCGCGACGTGCTGCCGCCGGTCCCCGGCTATCTGGACGTCAACCTCGCCCAGCTCAAGGCGACGCTGACCCGCAAGCCCGAGGCGGAGGAGATCCCGGTGCAGGTCAACATCCAGTACGTGGTCGAATTCTACGCCCGCTGATCTGGATTCACGTACTGTAAATCGATACAGTATAAGGACATACAGCGCAAGGCCCCGCGATGCAGATCGCGGGGCCTTGCGTGTTGTCGCAACAGGGGAGTGGACGGCGTCAGGAGGAGAACGCGGCGCTGACGATGCCGCTGACGATCGACATGATCAGCGAGCCGAGCACCGCCCACAGGAAGCCGTCGATCGTCACGCCGACGTCGAACAGGCTGATCGCGAGCCACGAGGCGAGCTCCATGAACAGCCAGTTGATGACGAGGGCGAGCAGCCCGAAGGTCAGGATCGAGAACGGCAGTGCAAGCATCTGCACGACCGGCTTGATCGATGCGTTGAGCAGTGCCATGAACAACGAGAACGCGGCGACGCCGAGGATCGGGGGATGTCCGACGACGTGCATGCCGGGCAGCAGCACGACCATGACGCCCGCGGCGATCGTCAGGATCGCCCAGCGAATAAGAAAATCACGCATGAGCCGATTATGGCAGCCAAGTGCGATAATCGGTAACCATGATCCTTCATCTGCATCTCGTCCGCCACGGACAGACCCTCTTCAACCGATACAACCGCCTGCAGGGATGGTCGAACTCGCCGCTGACCGACGCGGGGCTCGACGACGCGACGCATGCCGGTCAGCTGCTCGCCGACGTCGACTTCGCCGCCGCCTACTGCTCGGATACGACTCGCGCGCAGGTCACCGCCGAACGCATCCTCGATGTCAACACGGCCCACGGGCACACGCGTCCGACGCTGATCAGCGACATGCATTTCCGCGAACAATGCTACGGCTACTACGAGGGACAGGACATGGACATGGCGTGGCTCGCCGCCGGCGGTCCGCACGGGGCGCCCACCTACAACGCGATCGTCGAACGCTACGGCGTCGCCGCGACCCGCGACTTCCTCAAGGAGGCCGACCCCTTCCACGACGCCGAATCGGACGACGAATACTGGCGGCGCATCGCCGGCGGCTACGCGCTCATCGCCGCGAACCCGCACCTTGAAGACGGCGACCACATCCTGCAGATCTCCCATGGCAACACGCTGCTGAGCCTCATGCAGCGCTTCGCGCCGGAGGGCTATGACCTGAGCGAGCGGCCGGCGAACGGATCGGTCAGCGAATTCGATCTGGACACGGACGCCGACTTCGCCTCGGCGCTCGCCGTCATCTCCTACAACCGGCGCTGATCACCCCGTCTGGGCGATTGGGTACCCTGATGCGGGTAGGAACAACGCGTCGTGACATGCACGTCGTAACAGGAAAGAGGTGCACGAGAACATGGGTGCTGGAGAAATTGCTGGTCTGATCGCGGCGATAGCCTTCGCTGTGCTTGCCGGATTCCTGATCTATCCGCTGATCCGCCTCGGCAAGCTGTTCGACCAGCTCGCCGACACCGTCAAGGAGACCGGCGACCACGCGCTGCCCGCGCTCGACGAGGGCGTGACGACGGTGCAGCAGGTCAACAAGTCGCTCGCCGACGTCAACGAGATCTCGTCGGCCGCCTCGAGCACCGCCAACAACATCGGCGCGCTGACGAACCTGTACGGATCCTTCCTCGGCAAGCCGATCATCAAGCTCGCCTCGACCTTCTACGCGTTGAGGACCACGGCGCGCTCGTTCATGAACAAGGGCCAGCAGCCGGCGCAGGACGCCAAGACCGCCACCGCAACCAAAGGGGAGTGACCCATGCGCAAACGTCTACTGTGGATCGCGCTCGGCATGATCGCCGGCGTCATCGCCGTCAGCAAGGCCAACGCCTACGTGAAGGCCAACACCCCCGACAAGGCGCGTCAGTTCCTGCTCGGACCTGATCAGGAACACGTCGGCATGCGCACGCTGCAGGGACTCATCACCGAGTTCACCGACGTGCGCCGCGCCCGCGAGGCGGAGCTCAACAGCCGCTACATGGACCGCCTTTCGTAGGGACGCCCGGCCGCACGCTGCATACGACACCCGCATGGGTTTTGCACACGGACATGCGCACGTGCGCGGCCCATCGCTCGCGTTGGCGTTGGCATTGCCGATGCCGGCCGTTCGTTGTAGTCTGTAGTCTTTCAAGTTTTTCATATCATCCATCGCTTTCATCCATCCATGGACATCCAAGTACGTAAGGAGCCGCAAGCAATGCGCACCGCGGAGATCGCCCAGCGATATCTCAACTACTTCAAGAAGCAGGACCACCTCATCGTGCCATCCGCCTCGCTCATCTCGCCGAACCCGACGACGCTCTTCACGATCGCCGGCATGGTGCCGTTCATCCCGTACCTGATGGGCGAGCAGACGCCGCCGAGCCACCGCATGGCCAGCAACCAGAAGTGCGTGCGCACGCTCGACATCGACGAGGTCGGCAAGACGACGCGCCACGGCACCTTCTTCCAGATGCTCGGTAACTTCTCCTTCGGCGACTACTTCAAGGAGGAGGCGATTCACTACGCCTACGAGCTGCTGACGACCCCGGTCGAGCAGGGCGGCTACGGATTCGACGTCGAGAAGCTGTGGTTCACCACCTTCACCGACGACGACGAGGCGCGCGCGATCTGGAAGAACGAGGGCGTCGACCCTGAGCACATCCAGATCCTGGGCATGGAGGACAACTTCTGGACGACCGGCGGCCCCGGCCCCGGCGGCCCGTGCTCCGAGATCTACGTAGACCGCGGCCCCGAATACGGCAAGGAGGGCGGCCCGATCGCCGACGAGAACCGCTACATCGAGATCTGGGACCTCGTCTTCGAGAACTACATGGTCGACAACGTCAAGTCGAAGACCGAACTGCACATCGCCGGCGAGCTCAAGCACAAGAACATCGACACCGGCGCCGGCCTCGAACGTCTCGCCTACCTGCTGCAGGGCAAGCAGAACATCTACGAGACCGACGAGGTCTTCCCGGTCATCGAGGCCGCCGAGAAGCTTTCGGGCATCAAGTACGGCGAGGACAAGGACGCTGACGTCAAGATGCGCGTCGTCGCCGACCATGTGCGCTCCGCCCTGATGATCATGAGCGACGGCGTGCGTCCGAGCAACGCCGGCCGCGGCTACGTGCTGCGCCGCCTGCTGCGCCGCACGATCGAGGCGATGCGCGTGCTCGGTGTCACGACGCCGGTCATGCCCGAGCTGCTGCCGGTCTCCGAGGCCGCGATGGAGCCGAACTATCCGGAGCTCGCGAACACCTTCC
This sequence comes from Bifidobacterium anseris, assembly GCF_002860345.1. Taxonomy (GTDB): domain Bacteria; phylum Actinomycetota; class Actinomycetes; order Actinomycetales; family Bifidobacteriaceae; genus Bifidobacterium; species Bifidobacterium anseris. The sequence goes on along the minus strand of NZ_NMYC01000001.1, from coordinate 600,943 downwards.
ACGACGTCTCCGAGGCCGCCTACGGCGAGGAGGACGCGTTCCGCCGCACGCTGACGAACGGCATCGAGATCTTCGACATGGCCGTGAACAAGGCGAAGGCGCAGGCCGGCAAGGACGACGCGCAGCCGGTTGTCTCCGGCGACGCCGCGTTCACGCTGCACGACACCTACGGCTTCCCGATCGAACTCACACTCGAGATGGCGGCCGAGCAGGGCGTCAAGGTGGACGAGGAGAAGTTCCGCGAGCTCATGAACGAGCAGAAGTCCCGCGCCCGTCAGGACGCGCTCAAGAAGCGCCACAACGTGGACCTGAGCGAATACGACGACTTCAAGAACAAGCTCGAGGCGCCGATCGAGTTCCTCGGCTACACCGACATGACATCGCGCAGCCGTGTCCTCGGCATCATGATGGAGGGCGTCGGCGCCGTGCCGGCCGTCTCCGCGCCGGCGACCGTCGAGGTCATCCTCGACCGCACGCCGTTCTACGCCGAGGCCGGCGGACAGCTCGCCGACCAGGGCGACATCGTCTCCGACGACGGCGCCGTGCTCGAGGTCGACGACGTGCAGAAGCCGATCAAGGACCTCATTGTGCACCAGTGCCGCCTTGTCGAGGGCACGCTTGTTGTCGGCGCCGAAGTGACCGCCGAGATCGACATTGAACGCCGTGGCGCGATCGCCCGTTCGCACACCGCGACGCACATCGTGCACAAGGCGCTGCGCGAGGAGCTTGGCCCGCAGGCGACGCAGCGCGGTTCCGAGGACGCCCCGAACCGTCTGCGCTTCGACTTCCAGTGGCCGAAGGCGCCGACAAAGGAGCTGATGAGCGCTGTCGAGGCGCGCGTCAACGACCGCGTGCGCGACAACCTGCACGTTTCGACGCAGGAGATGAAGTTCGACGATGCGATCGCGCTCGGCGCGATGCATCTGTTCGGCGAGAAGTACGGCGATGTCGTGCGCGTCGTCACAATCGGCGACGACGGCTGGAGCCGTGAGCTGTGCGGCGGCACGCACGTCGACTTCGCCGGCAAGATCGGCCTGGTCAACATCATGTCCGAAGCCTCCGTCGGCTCCGGCGTGCGCCGCGTCGACGCGCTCGTCGGTCAGGGCGCCTACGACTTCAACGCCCGCGAGCACGCGCTCGTCTCGCAGCTGTCCGACACGCTCAACGCGCGCCCCGACGAGCTCGCCGAACGCGTCAACACGCTGCTCGCCAAGCTCAAGGACTCCGACCGCCGTCTGGCGGCGATGTACGAGGCACAGCTCGCCGCGTCCGTCCCGCAGATCGTCGAGGATGCGAAGGGCTCCAATGCGCCGATAGTCGTGGCGGCGAAGAACGTCGGCCACTTCGGTTCCTTCGACGTGCTGCGCAAGACCGTCATGGACATCCGCAACCGTCTGGGCGACGACCGCCCGGTCGTCGTGGCGCTCGCCGGCGTCAACGAGGACGATAAGCCGATGGTCGCCGTCGCGACGAACGAGGCGGCCCGCAAGGAAGGCATCAAGGCCGGCGACCTCGTGCGCGGCGCATCGAAGATCCTCGGCGGCGGTGGCGGCGGCAAGCCGGACTTCGCCCAGGGCGGCGGCTCTGACGCGTCGAAGGTCGACGACGCCGTTGCGGCGCTCATCAAGGACGCGCGCAAGGGCTGAGCCTTCGCCACATGGTCTGGTTAGGCATCGATCTAGGAAATGCCCGGGTCGGACTCGCGCTGTCCGACCCGGAGCTGACCTTCGCGCACCCTGCGGGCAACGTCACCGTGCACGGTGACTATTTTCAGGCATTCGATGACGTCCTCAACGTCATCGAGGACGAGCACGTCGAACGCGTCGTCGTCGGCCTGCCGTTGCAGATGGACGGCACCGAGGGTGCGAGCGCGAAGAAGGCGCGCCGGTGGGCGAAGTCGCTCGACAGGCGGCTCGCGGCCGAAATGGAAGACGAACTGTCCGGCATCGACTGGATGCCTGATATTATGCTCGTGGATGAACGCCTGACGACGGTCGACGCGCATCGTCTGCTGTCCGCCGCGCAGCTGGGCACCCGTCGGCACCGCGCCGTCGTGGACCAGCAGGCGGCGGTGACGATCCTGCAGACGGCGTTGGACGGACGTCGCGCCGACGCGCACGGTTCAGAGGAGTGAGAGTGCCTGAGGATTTGCACGATTTTTTCAGCGACGACGCATGGGATGACGGCACCGGAGCCGACCATCCCGCCGCCGGGGGCGACGAGACGCCACGGCCGCCGAAGCCGCCGCATTCGCGCCGCGATATGCGCCGGCACCGCAAGCGCAAGCGCCGCAAGCGGTTCATCGTCGTCATCGCATCGATCATCGTCGTCGCGCTGTGCATCGGCGTCGGCGTCTTCGCCGTCGGCAAGGTCAAGCAGTGGCGTCGCAGCACGCTCGCCGACACGGCGGTCGTCGACGACTACCCAGGGCCGGGGGAGGGCGACGTCGCCTTCACCGTCGAGTCCGGACAGGGCGTCGCCGAGATCGCCGAAGGCCTGCAGCGCGCGGACGTCATCAAATCGGTCGACGCGTTCACGTCCGTCGTCGCAAGCAACTCCTACACGCTGTATCCGGGCACCTACGAGCTCAAACGCCACATGAAGGCGTCGGCCGCCGCGAAGATCCTCTCCGACGAGGGCAACGCGAAGGGCTTCGTCGAGGTGCGTCAGGGCGAACGCCTCGACGACGTGCTCAAGACGGCCGCCGAATCCTCCGGCATCGAGCTCAAGGAATTCGAGGACTACGCGTCCGACGCCACGAAGACCGGCCAGATCCTGCCCGCCTGTGCGAAGGGCGAGCTCGAGGGCTGGCTCGAACCCGGCGTGTACAACATCGGCGAGAATCCGACACCTGCCTCGATCCTGCAGCAGATGGTGCAGGCGAGGATCGAGAAGCTCAACGAGCTCGGCGTACCCGAAGGCGACCAGCGCGAACGCATCCTGATCATCGCGTCGATCGTCGAGGCCGAGGTCAACTCGCAGGAGTACTACGGCAAGGTCAGCCGCGTCATCGAGAACAGGCTCAAGGACGACATGCCGCTCGGCATGGACTCGACGGTCGCCTACGGATTCAAGATCAAAGGCACCGAGCTGACGAACGAGCAGCTCAACGACGGCTCGAACCCCTTCAACACGCGCGTGAACAAGGGGCTGCCTCCGACGCCGATCTCCAACCCCGGCGACGACGCGATCCAGGCGGCGATGCACCCCGAGGACGGCGACTGGCTGTACTTCGTGACGACCGACCTGAAGACCGGCGAGACGAAGTTCACGTCCAACTATGACCAGTTCGAGCAATACGTGCAGGAGTACAAGGCCAACAACGAGCACGCGAACTGACCGGTTCGGGTGCGCGCCCGCGCCCGAACGCTTGCGTCCGAACCTCAGACGAGCGTCGCAAGCACGGCGAACAGCCCCGCCGCGACAATCACCGGCACGAATGGCGCCCTGACATCGATGCCGGGGCGCCGTTTCGTATACCGGGACCACGCCGCGAGCCACGGCATGCCAAGCGCGGCCATCCCGAGCCACCACAGCACGAAGGCGGCTGGGCCGAACACGCCGACGGCGCAGCCGACGAGCGCGCTCGCCGTGACGTCGCCGAAGCCGAGCGAGCCAGGACGCACGAGGGCGAACGCGAGCTGGATCCCCGCGCCGCACAGAAGACCGGCGCACGCGCGCAGCGGCGCGGCCGGATCGGCGCCGAGCCACGCCAGTAGCACGCATGCGAGCAGCTGGATCGCGATCCCGGTCATGATCAGCCGCCGCGGGACCGTGCGCCGCCTGAGGTCGGTCACGCACGCCGCGATTCCACAAAGCAGTCCCGGAAGGCAGCAAAGGTACGGCATACCGTTAAGATAGTCACAGTTTTCCCACGGACCAAAGGAGTTGGCATGTTGCGTTGGCAGACCGCCGGTGAATCCCACGGCGAGGCGCTCGTCGCGATGATCGAGGGCGTCCCCGCAGGAGTGAAAATCGCGTTGGACGACATCCGGGGGGCGCTCGCCCGGCGCCGTCTCGGCTACGGCCGCGGCGCGCGCATGAAGTTCGAGCAGGACCAGGTGCGCATGCTCACCGGCGTGCGCTTCGGCAGCACGCTCGGCTCGCCGATCGCGATCGAGATCGGCAACACCGAATGGCCGAAATGGACCGAGGTCATGAGCGCCGACCCGCTCGACCACGAGCTCGCGCGCGAAGGCCGCAACGCGCCGCTGAGCCGTCCGCGTCCGGGCCACGCCGACCTGACCGGCATGCGCAAGTACGGCTTCGACGACGCCCGTCCGGTGCTCGAACGCTCGAGCGCGCGCGAGACGGCGTCGCGCGTCGCGCTCGGTGAGGTGGCGCGCCAGTTGCTCGAACAGGTGGCCGGCGTGCGCACCGTCAGCCACGTCGTCTCGATCGGTGGTGTCGGCGTCGACGATCCGACGACGATGCCGCTGCCGACGCCCGACGACGTCGACATGCTCGATGCGTCCCCGGTGCGCACACTCGACAAGACGGCCGAGGCGCGCATGGTCGCCCGCATCGACGAGGCGAAGGCGAACGCGGACACGCTCGGCGGCGTCATCGAGGTGATCGCCTACGGCATGCCCGCCGGCGTCGGCACCTATGTGGAATCCGACCGCAGGCTCGACGCGGCGCTCGCCTCGGCGCTCATGGGCATCCAGGCGATCAAGGGCGTCGAGATCGGCGACGGCTTCCTCGAGGCGATGCGCCCGGGCTCGCAGGCGCACGACGAGATGGTCGCCGGCGCCGACGGCCGCATCGAACGGCTGACGAACCGCGCCGGTGGCATCGAAGGCGGCATGTCCAACGGGCAGCCGATCCGTGTGCGCGCCGCGATGAAGCCGATCCCGTCGATCCCCAAGGCGCTGCGCACCGTCGACGTGACGACCGGCGAGGCGGCGCAGGCGATCAACCAGCGTTCCGACAGCACGGCGGTGCCGGCGGCGGCCGTCGTCGCCGAGGCGATGGTCAGGCTCACGCTCGCCAAGTATTTGCTCGAGAAGTTCGGCGGCGACAGCGTCGACGAGACGCGCCGCAACATCGAGTCGTACCTCGCCTCCTGGCCCGAGCACATGCGCTGAGCGCGCGGAGGGACGGCCATGGCAAGGCACAGCAGACACGGCGCCGGCGCGCGCAGGCGCCCGGCCGCCGTCATCGTCGGCATGATGGGCGCCGGCAAGACACGTCTGGGCAAGGAGATGTCGCAGATGCTCGGCATCGGCTTCGAGGACGCGGACCAGCAGATTGAGGACGAGATCGGCATGTCGATCCCGAAGTACTTCGCCCGACACGGCGAGGCGGCGTTCCGCGACGTCGAACGGCGCGTCGTCGCTGATACGCTCGTCTCCTTCGACGGCATCTACGCGCTCGGCGGCGGCGCGCCGATGACGCCGGCGGTGCGCGAGGCGCTGCATGACTACGCCGCGCACGGCGGACGCGTCATCTATCTGCTCGCCGATCCGGCGGAGGCGATGGAACGCGCGCGCAGGGGAGGCGGACGCCCGATGCTCGACGGCGACGCCGACGCGCGCTGGATGGCGCTCTACGAGAAGCGCGACCCGATCTACAGGAAGGTGGCGAACGTAATCGTGCGCACGCACGGCATGACGCCCAAGGCAGCGGCAAGGAAGATGATCGACATGACGAACGAAGGCATCGTCCATGTGGACGGCGCGGGCATCGAACCCTACGACGTGAGAATCGGCGAGGGAGCGCTCAACCATCTGCCCGACGTGCTCGGCGAGAGGCCGGTGCGCGTCGCGCTCATCCACACGCAGTCGGTGCAGCGGCACTCCGACCGTGCGCGCGCGATCCTGCGCAAGGCCGGCTATCAGGTGAGTGACATCATGATCCCGGATGCCGAGGCCGGCAAGACCGTCCAGGTCGCCGACGGCATCTGGCAGCGGCTCGGCAACGAGGGCTTCACGCGCTCCGACGCGATCGTCGGTCTCGGCGGCGGCGCCTGCACCGATCTCGCCGGCTTCGTCGCGGCCACGTGGATGCGCGGCGTGCGCTACGTGAACTGCCCGACGTCGCTGCTCGCGATGGTCGACGCGTCCACCGGCGGCAAGACCGGCGTCAACACGCCGCAGGGCAAGAACCTCGTCGGCTCGTTCTACACGCCTGCCGGCGTGCTCGCCGATCTGCGCACGCTCACGTCGCTGCCGAACGACATCTTCATTGAAGGACTCGGCGAGGTAGCCAAATCCGGCTTCATCCGCGACCCCGAGATCCTCACGATCCTCGAGGACCACGCCGACGAACTGCGCGCCTTCGACGGCGAGACCTTCCTCGACTCGCCGCTCAAGCCGGTCGTCGCCGAGCTCATCGAACGCACGGTGCGCGTCAAGGCCCACCATGTGTCCGCCGACCTCAAGGAGGCCGGCCTGCGCGAGTTCCTCAACTACGGGCACACCTTCGGCCATGCGATCGAACAGCTTGAGCATTTCCGCTGGCGGCACGGCAACGCGGTCGCTGTGGGCATGGTCTACGCGGCCGAACTGTCCAACCTGACCGGGCACCTCGACCGGCCGACCGTCGAATACACCTACGACCTGCTCGAGCGTCTGGGGCTGCCGACCTCGTGGAACGGCGCAGATTTCGACGAGGTGCTCGCGCTCATGCACCGCGACAAGAAGGCGCGCGGCAACACGCTGCGCTTCGTCGGCCTCGAGGAGATCGGCAGGCCATTCCACCTCGACGACCCCGACCCTCAGGCGGTGCGCAAGGCCTTCGAACGGGTGCGCCAGCAGGCGTAACGCGCACGACGCCCGGCATCGTCGCGCACTATCATGGGGCTGACAACGTTTTCCAAGGAATGGAGTGGATATGGCCGAAAATGAGCCGGTCAAGGTGATCGTCGTCAACGGGCCGAACCTCGGTCGCCTCGGGGTGCGCCAGCCGGACGTGTACGGCAGGCAGGACCTCGAGCAGCTGCGCAGGCTGTGCACGCAGTGGGGCGAAGGGCTCGGACTCGACGTGGACGTGCGGCAGACCGACGACGAGGCGCAGATGGTGCAGTGGATGCACGAGGCCGCCGAGCAGCTCAAGGCGGTCGTCATGAACCCGGCGGCGTTCACGCATTACTCGTATGCGCTCGCCGACGCGGCGCACATGGTGCTCGACGCGGACATGCCGCTCATCGAGGTGCATATCTCGAACCCGGCGGCGCGCGACGAGTTTCGCAAGCGTTCGGTGATCAGCCCGGTGGCCACCGGCACGATCACCGGCCTCGGCTTCCTCGGCTACAAGCTCGCGCTCGAGGCCGTCGCCGAACTGACGAAGGGCTGAGCGCGTTCGAAGCCGGAGTGCATTTCCTGAAGTACGCGTATATCGCGGCGGACGACGTCGGGGTCCCGCAATAATCCAAGAGGATTGCGGGACCCGGACGTTTTTCGTCGTCCCACAGATACGGATGCCATCGGCGGTTTCCGAAGTGACTCCGGGTTGGCTGCCGCATGGGGCGACGATGGCTGAAGAGGCCCCAGCAAGGTGGTGGGGGAGGGAAAAGGGGGACGTGCATCGTCCACGCACGCGCGTTCCGGTGGATTTTTGCTCACAGCTGAGGTATTATGAGGGATGATTTCGCTGCAAACGTATGCACCATTCGTTGGCGAATGCCCCGGAAATCCTTGCATGATATGCAAGCGGGTCTGCATACATTGGCAAACCGGATGGGCGAGACGGCCGGCATCGCGATGCCGCCGGCGGACCTGGCCGGTCAGAGAAAAAGGGAATGACAACATATGGTGAATCAGCAGTTCCGCACTGCGATGCGCCGCACGACCGGGATGGGCGTGGCCTTCGCCATGGCCTGCTCGGGTGCGCTGCTCACGGTGCCGATGGCGGCCAACGCCGCCCCTGCCGACACGGGAAGCACGGCGCTTCCCGCGGCGACCGACGTGCAGGTCATCGCGTTCCAGCAGACCTGGAAGTCGATCGCGAAGGAGTGCACGAACACCTACGGGCCGCAGGGCGTCAAATACGTCGAGGTCTCGCCGCCGCAGGAATCGATCCAGGGCACGCAGTGGTGGACGAGCTACCAGCCGGTCAGCTACAGGCTCGATTCGAAGCTCGGCACCGAAGCCGAGTTCCAGGACATGATCGAGACCTGCGACGCGGCGGGCGTCGGCATCATCGCCGACGTCGTGCTCAACCAGACGACCGGTTTGGATGTCGCTGCAGGCGAGCAGACCGGTGTGGCGGGCACAAAGTACAACGGCTTGACCGGCGACTATCCGGGCTTCACCGGCGAAAACGGCCAATATCCGCAAGGTGTGACCGCCGCCGACTTCCATGACTACAACAACGGCGCAAGCGTCTCCGATTACAAGAACCAGCAGGAGGTGCAGGAAGGCCGCCTGAACTCGATGTGGGACTTCGACACGTCGTCGGCCAAGGTGCAGGACATCCAGTCCGACTACCTCGCCAAGCTCTACAAGATGGGCGTGCAGGGCTTCCGCATGGACGCGGTCAAGCACATCAACAACGAGGACATGAAGGCCATCAAGGACCAGATGGCCACGAAGGTTGGCAAGAACGCCAACGACATCTACTGGATCCAGGAAGTCATCGGCAATGCGAGCGAAGCGCCCGGCATCCAGCCGCGCAATTACCTGGAGACCGGCACCGTGACGCAGTTCGACTACAAGTCGGACCTCAACGCGAAGTTCAAGGGCAAGATCGCCGAACTCAAGGACCTCTCGGCGCGCATCGGCGACCTGTCGTCGAATCCGAACGCGATTGCGTCCAAGGACGCGAACGTCTTCGTGACGAACTGGGACACCGCTCGCAACGACGGTGCGATCACGTACAAGAACGATTCGATGTACGCGCTCGCGAACGCATTCATGCTCGCCTATGACTACGGCACGCCACGTCTGCTCTCCGACTACAAGTACGACGACAACGCCGCCGGCGCCCCTGGCGCGACCGAGACCTCGGTGCCGGACGTCGACTTCGACCAGGCGTGCTCGACGAAGGACGGCGACTGGAACTGCCAGCAGCGTTGGACGACGACGCGCGGCATGATCGCCTTCCACAACTACGTCGACGGCACGTCGGTCTCCGATTGGCAGGACGACGGCGCCAACAACATCGCGTTCTCGCGCGGTGACAAGGGCTTCGTCGCGATCAACAACTCGACCGAGGACAAGGAGGCCGAATACGCGACCTCGATGCCCGACGGCGAGTACTGCGACGTCTACGCCGTGCAGGACTGCTCGAAGACGGTCACCGTCTCCGGCGGCAAGGTCAAGACGACGGTGCCGGCGATGCAGGCCGTCGCGATCTACGGCGGCGCCACGAAGGCGACGCACCCGGCCTCCGACGTGGCCGTCGATCCGAGCACCCCGGACGTCGTGATCCCGGACACCACCGTCAAGCCGGACGACCAGACGACGACCGTCTGGTACAAGCCGACCAAGAAGTGGGACAAGGTCTTCGTGCACCACGGCGCCGGCAGCGACTGGACGGCCGCCCCCGGCGAGGAGATGGAAGGACCGGACGCGCAGGGCTACTACAAGAAGACGATCGACACCAAGGGCGAGGAGCACCAGATCTGCTTCAACGACGGCGGTAGCGACTGGGACAGCAACAACGGCTCCAACTACCTGATCGCCAAGGGCATCACGCAGGTCGGCGTCGAGAACGGCGCGCTCAGCGTGGGCAACCCGGAGGCGATCGGCGCGCAGACCCGTCTCGTCGTGCACTACAAGCCGGCGGCCGATGAGGCCACCGCGAACCGCGGCGTCTACGTCTGGGGCAAGGACACCGCCGGTGCCGACATGACGGCCGTGAACCATCCGTTCACCGGCGAGGATTGCTACGGCAAGGTCGCGGACCTCACCTTCGACGGCAAGTTCGAGGACCTCGGCTTCATCATCACGACCGAGGACTGGAACAAGTTCGGCGGCGACCGCAGCGTCACCGTGAGCAAGACCGGCACCGTCGAGGTGTGGGTCGACGGCACCGGCGACGCAAACGCGACGCTCACCGAGGCTCCCGCCGACTACAAGTGCAAGGCGGACAAGGTCGACGTGACCGTCCACTACATGCGCAACGACGGCCTGTACTTCGACGCCGCCGACGCCGACACGAAGGTCCCGCAGTGGGATCTGTGGATGTGGAACTCGAACAGCAACGGCTTCGCCGCGAAGTTCACGAGCCATGACGACTGGGGCGAGCTGGCCACGGCCTCCTTCTCCAACTACACCTACCAGGCTTCGAACGGTGACTCCGACTTCGGCCTGCTGCGCCGCTACGGCGTCGACGAGTGGAAGAAGAAGGACGGCTCCGACGGCGACATCAAGATGAGCGCCGACGCGCTCGTCTTCTCCGCAGACGGCACCGCGAAGGCCGAAGTGTGGCTCATGCAGGACGACCCGACCGTCTACACGGCGCGTCCGGCGCTCGGCGCCCGCATCTCCACGGCCGAGATCGCGCAGAACAACGCGATCGACGCGAAGCTCACGAAGCCGGCCGACGTCAAGGCGTCGGACGTCAAGGTGACCGACGCCGACGGCAACAAGCTCGCGATCGCCGACGTGAAGACCGACGGCACCGTCGTCACGGTCACGCTCAAGGACGACCTCGACCTGACCGCGAAGTACACGGTGACGATCGAAGGCTTCGGCTCCGCCGACGCCGTCGCCGGATCCGTCGTGCGCACCGACGCATTCGACAAGGAATACGCCTACGACGGCGACGATCTCGGCGCGACCTATAACGACGCCGGCTCCACGTTCAAGTTGTGGGCGCCGACCGCGGCGAAGGTCGAGCTCGTCACGTTCAAGGCCTCCGACACCGCCGACGCGCCCGAGGACAAGACGGTCGCGATGAAGCGCGGCGCCAAGGGCGTGTGGTCCGCGACCGAGACGGTCGCGCCGGGCACCGCCTACGTCTACCGCGTCTCCTTCGCCGACGGCACGAAGAACGACTCGCCGGATCCGTACGCGCGCGCATCGGTCGTCAACGGCCGCCGCTCCGTCGTCCTGTCTGACGAGCAGACGACGGTTGAAGGCTCCGACCGCATGGCCCCGTTCTCGAAGAACACGGACGCGGTCATCGCCGAGACCCATGTGCACGACTTCTCGAGCAACGCCAACTCCGGCGTCTCGGAAGCCAACCGCGGCAAGTACCTCGGCATGATCGAGAACGGCACGAAGAACTCCGAGGGCAAGGCGACCGGCGTCGACTACCTCAAGGAACTCGGCGTCACGCATGTGCAGATCCAGCCGATGTACGACTACCTGAGCGTCGACGAGACGAAGCCGACCGACGACAACAACTACAACTGGGGCTACGATCCGGAGAACTACAACGTTCCGGAAGGCTCCTACTCGTCGAACGCCGCCGATCCGAAGGCGCGCATCGTCGAAGCCAAGGAGATGGTCAACGGGCTGCATAAGAACGGCCTTCGCGTGATCATGGACGTCGTCTACAACCACGTCGGCGACGTCAACACGAACCCGTTCAACCTGACGGTGCCGGGATACTACTTCCGCTACCAGAACGGCTCGCTCGTCTCCAACTCCGGCTGCGGCAACGACACGGCGTCCGAACGTGCGATGATGCGCAAGTACATCGTCGATTCCGTCACCTACTGGGCGAAGGAATACAACATGGACGGCTTCCGCTTCGACCTCATGGGCCTGCACGACCTCGACACGATGAAGGCCGTGCGCGCCGCGCTCGACGCGATCGACCCGTCGATCGTCATCGTCGGCGAGGGCTGGGACATGAATACGACGATGGACAAGTCCCTCATGTCGATCCAGCCGAACGCCTACGAGCTCGACACCCACAACTCGACGGTCGCGTTCTTCAACGACTCGATCCGCGACGGGCTCAAGGGCTCCGTGTTCTCCGACGAGGACACCGGCTTCGCGACCGGCAAGGCGAACACCGAGCAGCTGATCCTCAACAACATGCTCGGCTGCCGCAACGGCGAGGAGTTCGACGGTGCGTACTGCACGAACGGCAACGCCAACGTCAAGTACGACAACGCGAACCAGATCGTCAACTACGTCGAAATCCACGACAACCTGACGCTCAACGACAAGCTCAATGTCTCGATGTTCGGCGCCAAGACCGACGACGGACTCGACGAGGGTCAGGTCGCGCAGAAGGTGGCCGCCTCGAAGCTCGCGAACTCGTCGATCTTCCTCGCCAACGGCATCTCCGAGATCCAGCTGGGCCAGGAGTTCCTGCGTTCGAAGGACGGCGATGGCAACAGCTACAAGAACGCCGCCACGAAGAACGCGCTCGACTGGGACCGCATGAACGACGCCGCCTACGGCGACAACGCCCAGTATGTGGCCGACCTCATCGCGCTGCGCAAAAAGACCGCCGCGTTCCGCATCGGCGACTACGACGCGATCGGCAGGAACTCGAAGGTCCTCAAGTCCGCCGATGGCGTCGTGGCCTACGAGATCTCCGACGACAGCGGCACCTACGTCGTCGCGCTCAACAACAACGCCGACGCGGTCGCGCTGCCGGGAGTCACCTCCGGCGACTACGGCGTGCTCGTCTCGAACGGCCGCACCTACCGCCACGCCCCCGAGGCCGCGGCGCAGGCCGACGAGGCCGTGCAGGGCGTCGACGCGTCGGTCGCCGGCGCGAAGATCGCCGTGCATGACGGCGACTCGGTCGTCGTGCCGGCCAACAGCGCGCTCGTGCTCGGCCCCGAGTCGGCGCTCGTCGACCCGGTCGAGCCGGACAACCCGGACAACCCGGACAACCCGGACCAGCCGGGCAATCCGGGCAACACGGGCAAGCCGGGACAGCCGGGCGCGAACGACCATGTGGACACGGGCTCCACGAACGCCGCCGGCACGGTGAGCGACATGGCTTCGACCGGTTCCTCGGTCGCCATCGTCATCGTCGTCGCGGTGGTCGCAATCATCGCGGCCGCGGTGCTGCTCGTGGTGAACCGCGAGCGCCGCTCGCACTGAGCGTCGGACGCTGACATGACGTCGTCCTCCTGAACGGCGTCACGGCAACCAAAAGCGGGCAGACTGACCTTCGGGTCCGTCTGCCCGCTTTCGCGTATGCGCCCGTCGTGCACGGCCATGCACCGGACACGCCGCGTGGCATCGAGGGCACGTTGCGTGGCAAGGAAGCAAACGTTGCGTGAATAGGGCCTGCGGATGCATCCCGGCATGCTATGCTTGTTCGCCGTAGGCGCAATCACCCGCGCCGTCCTTTTCCCCCAACGAGCGAACTTCGAGGAGAACAATGACCACCAAACTACGCGCCGCCATTGGCGCGGTCTCGGCATGCGCCGTGCTCATCGGCGCGCTCGTCGGCCCCGCCGGCGCGCAGGAGACCGATCTCGATGGACACATCACGAACGTCTACACGGCCGGCAACGGCATGGCCTTCCAGAAGGTCAGCCATCCCGAAAACGGCCTCGAGACGGCCGACGGCGTCGTCGACTACGTTGGCAACGGTGCGATCTCGGCCAAGGACAAGGGTCAGGGCGACCGCGGCCAGTCCTACAGCTACGCCGCCGAATCGGTCGGCGACTGGGTCTACATCGGCACGATGTACGGCGGCCTCGGCGTCCAGGCGATCCTCAAGGGCAGCCTGTCGGCCAACATGGGCATGAGCGTCGAGGAGGCGACCGCGCTCATCCAGACGCTCTACGCCGGCAACATGTACCTCGGCGAGCCGGACGGCAAGAGCGCCGGCGGCACGCTGTTCAAATTCAACGTGAAGACCGGCGAGACGCAGATCCTCATGTCCCAGTCCGAAGGCATCGAAGGCGGCAAGGGCGTCATCCCGACCTTCCGCAGCGCGTTCAAGATGAACGGCAAGCTGTACTTCGAGGGCATGGTCATGGACACGAACAACAAGGACCTGACCGCCCAGGAGATCGGCACGGCGATGGCGATGCAGAACGGCTTCCCGTGCATCTACGAGGTCGACCCGGCCAACGGCGACAAGCTGACGAAGGTCTACGACAGCGTCGACGCCGCCGGTTTCCGCGAACTTGTCAAGCAGAACGTGTTCACGTCGACGCGTGCGATCGGCTCGTTCAAGGACACGCTCATCGCCGGCGACCTGAAGCCGACCGCCGACGGCAAGGGCGCGGCCTACCTCGTCGCGTCAAACACGCCTTCGGAGCCCGGCTCCTACAAGGTCATCGCCGACATGGCCAGCTTCGACAACCTCCCGGCGATCCACCGCTCCGACGTCAACGGTGGCGGCGGCATCTACCAGGTGCTCGAATTCAAGGGCAAGCTGTACGTCGTCGTGTGCACCGGCAGCGTCGACACACGCAACGAGCAGACCGGCACCGTGCGCTCCTTCGCGATCTACGTCGGTGAGAACTCCGGCGACCCGACCGAGAAGGCCGACTGGACGTGGCGTCCGCTCGTCGGTGACAAGTCGAAGGGCGCGAAGTACACCTTCGGCCTCGACGCGAGCCGCGTGAGCGCCGGCGCGTGCACGCTGCAGATCTACAACGACCACCTGTACATCGGCGACTACAACGACGTCTCGAGCGCGCTGCAGGGCTTCGCGCTGCGCATGAACTTCGTGACACAGGCGACGAACCTCGAACAGTCGATCAACCTGTACCGCATGGACGCCGACGAAAACGTCGAAATGCTCGTCGGCGACCCGAACGAGACCTTCCCCGACGGCGGCACAACGGGCCTGGGCTCTGGATACGGCAACCACATGAACCAGTACACGTGGCAGACGACCGTGCACGAGGGCAAGATGTACCTGTCGACGATGAACACGACGACGCTGCTCGAGCCGATCGCGCAGTTCACGAACGGCGACATCCTCAACATGAGCGAGAAGGACTGGAACAACACCGTCCACTACCTGCGCACCTTCGTCGAGCTCATCCTCAACCGCGACACGGCGTCCGCTGCGACGCTTGCGTCCGAGGACGGCGACACTGCGCAGAACGACGACCGTCCGCGCTCCGACGACGCCGACGCGCTCGTCGACTGGGCGGTCAAGGCCGCCGACGCGCGCCTGAACGCCGCGACGCTCGCCGACATGGACGACGCCGACGAGGAGGCGCAGCACGTCACGCTGAGCGACGCGCAGCGCAAGGCGCTCGTCGACGGCATCAACGACGGCTCGATCGTCCCCGGCAGCCTGAACGACGAGGAGTCCGCCGCCCGCATGCTGCAGGCGAACGACCTGCTCACCGTGCTCGGCACGCAGCTCGACGAGAAGGCCTCTGAGGACTTCGCCGAGATGTACGAGGAGACCGAGCAGCTGCTCGCCGCCGCGCCGCAGATGCCTGAGAACCTCAAGAAGATCTACGAGACGCTCGTCAAGCTGCTCAGCGTCAACAACCTCAAGGCCTTCTTCAAGTCGCTGCCGTATCTGGCCAAATCGAAGCGCGGCTTCAACCTCTTCGAGATCAGCGAACAGGCCGACGGCGGCGTCAACGTGACGACCGTCGCCGACGACGGCTTCGGCGACCCCTTCAACCACGGCCTGCGCATCTTCGTGAACACCGATGACCATATGCTCATCGGCACCGCCAACCCGTTCTACGGCACCCAGCTGTGGCGCGTGGCGAACACGATGTTCCCGGTGCACGTCACCGCCGGCATCGGCGGCACCGCGAGCGCCGACCGCATGCAGGATGTCGCGCCCGGCACGACGGTGACGCTGACCGCGACGCCGGACGAGGGCTACCGACTCGCCGGCTGGAAGGTGACGAAGGGTGGCGTCGAGGTCGGCGCCGACGGTACCTTCGCGATGCCGGGCGAAGCCGTCTACGTGGAGGCCGTCTTCGAACGCGCCGACGGCGGCGACGCTAACGATCCCGGCGACACCGACGATCCCGGCGACACCGACAAGCCCGGCGACGCCGGCAAGCCGGACGCCACGCCTGCCGTGAAGCCTGAGGCGGACGGCGCACAGACGCCGTCGGACGCGACGACGACCCCCGCGGACATCGCGAGCACCGGCTCGTCGATCGCGCTGGCGCTTGCGGCGATCGCCGCTCTGGCGCTCGCCGGCGTCACGCTGCTCGCCTCAAAGCGCGCGACGCGTAACTGATTCGGCCGTCATCCGCACGCCGATGACGCGCGCATGACGACGCAGCGCGGATGACAAGCGCGGATGACAGGGGAGGAGGAAACCCACAGCGGGTTTCCTCCTCTTTTTGGTATCGATGTTCTATATCGATCATCAATCATCTTTTCCCTCCTTCCATCGATATCCATCCGCCTGCCGGCGATGTGACGCGCCACGCGCGGCCATGCGCTAGAGTGGGTGCGACGTCGTCGAGGTCGACGGCGGGAGGAAAGGCGGTCAACATGGCATACGGGAACAGGCGCGGGGCATCGATCAGGACGGCGGCGGCATGCGCATGCGCGGCGCTCGTCGTCGCGGCGGCACCGGCGTGCGGCGCAAAGGACACCGGCAGCGCGGCGACGACGAAACGCACCGACGTCGAGGTCATCGCGTTCCAGCAGCCGTGGACGTCAATCGCGAAGGAATGCACGAACACCTATGGTCCGGAAGGCGTCGCCTATGTCGAGGTCTCGCCGCCGCAGGAGTCGATTCAGGGCACGCAGTGGTGGACGAGCTACCAGCCGGTGAGCTACAAGCTCGATTCGAAACTCGGCACCGAAGCCGAATTCAAGGACATGATCGACACGTGCGCTGCCGCGGGCGTCGGCATCATCGCCGACGTCGTGCTCAACCAGACGACCGGCGCCGCGCACGACGGCGGATGGAAGGAGGGCGTGGCCGGCTCGAAGTACGATCCGACGACCGGCGCATACCCGGCCTTCACCGGCGGCCACGACCAGTACCCGCAGGGCGTCGATGCGAAGGACTTCCACGACTGGGAGCACGGCGCGAGCATCTCCGGGTACATGGACCAGCAGGAGGTGCAGGAGGGGCGCCTGAGCGGCATGTGGGACTTCGACACGTCCAGCGACAAGGTGCGCGACATCCAGACCGACTACCTCAAGAAGCTCTACAAGATGGGCGTCAAGGGCTTCCGCATGGACGCCGTCAAGCACATCAACAACGAGGACATGAAGGCCATCAAGGACCAGATGGCCGAGAAGGTCGGCAAGGATCCCGACGACATCTACTGGATCCAGGAGGTCATCGGCAACGCCGCGGAGGCGTCCGGAATCCAGCCGCGCAACTACCTCAACACCGGCTCCGTCACGCAGTTCGCCTACGTCTCCAACCTCAACTCGGCGCTGCGCGGCGACGTCTCGGCGCTCGCCGACCTCGGCGAACGCCTCGGCGACACCGGCCGCAACAAGTTCGCGATCGCCTCGAAGGACGCGAACGTCTTCGTGACGAACTGGGACACGGCGCGCAACCCCGGTCAGGCGATCACCTACAAGGACGGCGCGCTCTACGCGCTCGCGAACGCGTTCCTGCTCGCCTATGACTACGGCACGCCGCGGCTGCTCTCCGACTACCGTTTCGCCGACCGCGACGCCGGGGCTCCCGGCGCGACCGACACGTCGGTGCCGGCCGTCGACTTCGACGAGGCGTGTGCGGCCGCCGGCGGCGACTGGAACTGCCAGCAGCGCTGGACGCCGACGCGCGGCATGATCGCGTTCCACAACTACGTGCACGGCACGAAGGTCGAGGATCTGCAGGAGCCGGACTCGTCGCTGCTCGCGTTCTCGCGCGGCGACAAGGGCTTCGTCGCGTTCAACAACGGCGCAAAGGAGGTCACGCACGAGTTCGCCACGACGATGCCCGACGGCGAGTACTGCGACGTCTACGCCGTCGAGGACTGCTCGAAGACCGTGAAGGTGCGCAAGGGCAAGGTGCAGGTGACGCTTGCGCCGACCTCGGCCGTCGCGCTGTACGCGGGAGCGACGAAAGGGACGCACCCGGCCGCGTCGCGCGCCGTCGACCCGTCGACCCCGCAGTGGTGAGCAGAGCGTCGCAGTGGTGAACGAGACGTCGCAATGATGAACGAGGCGTTGCAAACGTTGCAATGACGCCGATGCTACGCATCGTTGCGTCCGCGGGCGCATGTGCCGGTGTCCGTTGCTGGAACGGCCGTGCATCGCCCCTCTAGCGTGGAGCCGTCGATACGGGAACGCCATCAGGGCATTCCCGCCAAGCAGATGGGAAACCACGATGACACAGCAGCGCACTGCGCAGCCGCGGCGCGCCGAAGCCGAGGGGCGCATGCCCGGATCGACGATCATCAGCGCCCGGGGCCTGACGCAGACCTTCGCCGGCGCCGGCGGCGACCAGAAGGTGCTCGACGGCCTCGATCTGGACATGCGCCGCGGCGACGTCACGGCAATCATGGGACCGTCGGGCGCCGGCAAATCCACGTTGCTCTATGCGCTCATCACCCGGTGAGCGACGTCGGCCGCGCCCATGCCGAGACAAAACAATATATGTCGTCAATGCACTCCAACACCACGGCAATGCAAGAAAATGCAAGAAAAGGAATAAGACATCCATGGATTTCACGACAAAACTCAAGGACCTGCGCAGGCAGTCGGGATTCTCGCAGGAGCAGCTCGCGAACCGCGTCGGCGTCTCCAGGCAGGCGATCTCCAAATGGGAGAGCGGCACCGGCCGCCCCGAACTCGAGAACCTCGTCGCGCTCGCCGACGTGTTCGCCGTCAGCGTCGACGCGCTGCTCGGCATCGCGATCGACCAGGCCGGCGGCGCCGGCGAATACCGCTACGAAAGCGTCACGAACTACGACATCGGGCAGGCCAAGCATTTCGACATCGACTGCGGGTCGCTCTACGCGTGCACGGTCCGCGGCTACGACGGCGAACAGCTGCGCGTGCGCGTCGTGTCGAATACTGTTGCGACGCTCGCGCGGCATTTCAAGGTCTCGATTGACGACCGCCCGAAACGCCTCGACGTCGTCGTCAACCGCGGCCCGGGCATCAGCGAGACGCTCGCCAAGGACGACGTCTCCGTCGTGCTGTCGGTGCCGCTGCGCTACGTCACGACGATGGAATGCGCGGCGAAGGCGTACGAGGTGGAGGTGCACGGCCTCGACTGCGCCGGCGTCGAACTCGACGTGCGCACGCAGCGGCTCACGCTCGACGACGTGCACGCGCACGTCGAGGTGAACTGCAACCTCGACATGGACATCGCATGCCTGTCGCTCGACGGCCGCGTCGACGTCAACCAGCTGTCCGCGACCTCGCGAATCACGGTGCCGAAGGACCGTCCGCTCGCCGTGCGCACACGCGGGCTGCGCACGCGCACGATCGTGGGCGCGGGCGTGCATGTGGACGAGGATTCGCCCAACGTCGTCGAGCTCAACGGCGTGGCGAGCGAGCTGATCATCGAGGCGAGATGAAGCGGAAACGCCTTCTTGTGCATGTCACGACGCGGCGATACCATGAAGACCCATGGCAAGAAGACAACATGGCAATGCTCAGGAACACGTCACCAAGCACATCTTCGTCACCGGAGGCGTCGTGTCCTCCCTCGGCAAGGGACTGACCGCATCCTCCCTCGGACGCCTGCTGCGCAGTCGCGGCATCCGCGTCCTCCAGCAGAAGCTCGATCCGTACATCAACGTCGATCCGGGCACGATGAACCCGTTCCAGCACGGCGAGGTCTACGTGACCGAGGACGGCGCCGAGACCGATCTTGACATCGGCCACTACGAGCGTTTCCTCGACGTCTTCCTCTCGCAGAAGGCGAACGTGACGACCGGCCAGATCTATCAGGAGGTGCTGCGCAAGGAACGAGCCGGCGAATACCTCGGCCAGTGCGTGCAGGTCATCCCGCACATCACCAACGAGATCAAGTCGCGCATGCGCGCGCAGGCGTCGGACGACGTCGACGTCATCATCACCGAGATCGGCGGCACCGTCGGCGACATCGAATCGCAGCCCTTCCTCGAGGCCGCGCGCGAGGTGCGCCGCGAACTGGGGCCGGAGAACTGCATGTTCATCCACGTCTCGCTCGTGCCGTACATCGCTGCTGCCCATGAACTTAAGACGAAGCCGACGCAGCATTCGGTCATGATGCTGCGCCAACTCGGCATCGCGCCGGACGCGCTCGTGCTGCGCAGCGACCGTCCGCTCAACCAGGGCATCAAGGACAAGATCTCGCTGATGTGCGACGTCGACCCCGAGGGCGTCGTCAACTGCGTGGACGCCGCGAGCATCTACGACGTGCCGAAGGTGCTCTTCGACGAGGGCCTCGACACTTACGTCGTGCGCGAGCTCGGCCTGCCGTTCCACGACGTCGACTGGGACGAGTGGGAGGACCTGCTCGAGCGCGTGCACCATCCCAAGCACGAGGTCAGCATCGCGATCGTCGGCAAGTACATCGACTTGCCGGACGCCTACCTGTCGGTGACCGAGGCCATCAAGGCCGGCGGCTTCGCCAACTGGGCGAAGGTCAACGTCAAGTGGGTCGCGGCCGACCGCTGCGAGACCGAGGAGGGCGCCGCCGCGGCGCTCGACCAGATGGACGGCATCGTCATCCCCGGCGGCTTCGGCATCCGCGGCATCGACGGCAAGATCGGCGCGCTGCGCTACGCGCGCGAACACAAGCTGCCGGTGCTCGGCCTGTGCCTCGGCCTGCAGTCGATGGTCATCGAATACGCGCGCGACGTGCTCGGCATCGAGGACGCCGGCTCGACCGAATTCGATCCGGACTGCCCGAACCCGGTCATCGCGACGATGGAGGAGCAGAAGGACATCGTCGCCGGCAACGGCGACATGGGCCACACGATGCGTCTGGGTTCGTACCCGGCGGAGCTGCTCGAGGATTCGCTCGTCGCCCGCCTGTACGGCACGACCCACGTCACCGAACGCCACCGCCACCGTTACGAGGTCAACGTCGCGTACAAGGACCGGCTGCGCGAGGGCGGCCTCGTCATCTCCGGCCAGAGCCCGGACGGCGAGCTGACCGAATTCGTCGAGCTGCCGCAGGACGTGCACCCGTTCTACGTCTCGACGCAGGCCCACCCCGAGTTCAAGTCGCGCCCGACGAAGCCGCATCCGCTGTTCGCGGGCCTCGTCAAGGCCGCGCTCGACCATCAGGCGCAGCGCTGAGCATGCCGGCGCGCCCGCGCATCCCGAGCGCGCCGCGCATTCCGCCTACTCCGCGCACTTCATGCACTCTGCCGGCCGGTTCCCGCATGCGATCTTCTGCGGGGACCGGCCGGTCGGCAGTGGATGCGCCGGGCGGATATACGCCAAACGTGGATGTTTTGTCATCATTCGGCCGTGAAGCTCGCCATGTTCACGACCTTCCCCTATTATCGAAGCGAATCATCGTATTTTTCGTACAAGGAACTCTATGTCTTTTCCCAATGGAAACCATGGCATGGGCGCGGATGGGGACGGCTTCCGCGCGAATCCCGCAGTGCCGCCGGCGCCGCAGGTCGACGAACTGGCGATCGCTCAGCAGGATCCCGAGACGGGCAAGCGCCGCCGCGTATGGCCGTGGGTCGTGCTCGGCGTCGCCGTGCTCGCCGCGGCTGCGTGCGGCGGGACCTACGCCTATTTCCAGAACCGCGCGCTGCCGGGCACGACGCTGTGGGGGCACTCCGTCGCCGGCAAGAACGAGCAGCAGATCGCGCGCATGATCGATGACCAGGTCGCCGCCGTGCAGGTGCCCGTCACCTATGAGGGCACGCAGGCGACGATTGACGCGGCCGACCTCGGCATCGACGTCGACGCGGACGCGATCGCGAAGCAGGCCGTCGACGCCAAGCGCGACGGCACCTTCTGGACGCGCTACCTGCCGTGGGAGCGCCGCGACGTCGCCCCGACGATCACGCCCGAGACCGATCCGACCGTGCTCGACGCCAAGCTCGGCACGAACAGCGCGAAGCCGGTCGATGCCACACTCAAGCTCACCGAGGACGGCACGCACGTCGAGACCGTCGCCGGCGCGAACGGCTCCGGCGCCGACGCGAAGGCCGTCGCCGACGAGGCCGTCGCCGCGATCGAGTCGCTCGGCTCGCACGGCGCGAAAACGGTGACGCTGACGATGGACACGATTGAGCCGAACGTGCCCGACGCGACGGCCGATCAGGCCAGGGACGCGCTCAACCGGCTCATCGACGCCAAGGCCGGCGTCGCGATCGCGGGCGAGAAGGTCGCGACCTTCTCGCCGGAGGCGATCCTCGACGCCTCGCGCATCGAGCCGAACGAGGAATCGACGCTCAAGGACGGCGAGACGCGCGCCGGCGTCGTCGTCTTCGACGCGAACAAGCTGCAGAGCCACTACGACGAGGACATCAAGCCGCACTACTCGACGACCAAGGAGGACCGCGAGGTCATCGTCAACAACAACGACGAGGACGTCGTCGTCCTCAAGGAAGGCCATGACGGCGTGCGCATCAAGGACGGTGCCGACGCGCGGATCGGCGAGCAGGCCGCCAAGGCCTTCGCCGCCGGCGACGGCGACGTGACGGTGGATGGCGAGGTCGATCCGATGGTCGTCAAGAAGACGAAGCGCCACGTCGTCGTCGACCTGAGCGACCATAAGGTCTACGCCTACGAGAACGGCAAGCAGATCAAGGCCTTCAACATGTCCGCCGGTCAGGGCAACGACTACGCCACTGGCGCATGCCAGCCGAGCGGCGACCTATGCACGCCGCTGGGCGACTTCGAGGTCTGGCTCAAGTACCCGTCGCAGCACATGAGCGGCACGCTCACGCTCGCTGACGGCACGAAGGAGACGTGGGACGCGCCCGACGTCGGCTTCGTCAACTACTTCTCGAAGACCGGCTGCGCGATTCACCGCATCGCCACCGAGACGCCGTACACCGACGCGCAGATCGCCGCGATGGGCGCGAATACGTCGCACGGCTGCGTGGGCATCGGCTGGGACGCCGCCGAATGGTTCTACGACTTCGCCGTGCAGGGCGCCGACCACGGCGTCACCGTGCACGTCCAACAGTAGGCTGCTCTTCGCGGCCCCACGCGCATCGCAGGCCGGGACCCCACAGGGTTCCGGCCTGCCGCCGTTTTCGTGGACGTCGCGGTGCGCGGCGGATGCGGCATGCGGCGGCCGCGAAACGCTCTGGCGTGTCCATACACTGTCCGTTACCATGTAATGCGGAACAACCAAGAAGAACGAGAGGCGGCGACCTGTGGCAGACGATCAGATGCCCAACGCAGCGTCCGACGTGGAGATGAATCAGTATCTGGCTGATCGCGGCCGCGTCAACGAGGACAAGATAAGACAGGATGACGAGATCATCGGTCAGTTCGGCGAATACTCGTACGGCTGGCACGATTCCGACGCGGCCGGCGAGGCGGCGAGGAAGGGCATCGACGAGCACGTCGTGCGCGAGATCTCGGCCGACAAGCACGAACCCGAATGGATGCTCGACATGCGCCTGCGCGGCTACCGGGCGTTCGTCGAACAGCCGATGCCCAAGTGGGGCGTCGACCTGTCCGGCTTCCACGCGCAGGATTTCAAATACTACGTCAAGCCCGTCGGCAAGCAGGCGGCCCGCTGGGAGGACCTGCCCGACGACATTCGCGAGACCTACGACCGTCTCGGCATCCCCGAGGCCGAGAAGAGCCGTCTCGTCTCCGGCGTCGCCGCGCAGTACGAGTCCGAGGTCATCTACAACTCTATTCAGGAGGATCTGGCCAAGCAGGGCGTCATCTTCGTGGACACCGACACCGCGGTGCGTGAATACCCCGATCTGGTCAGGAAGTACTTCGGCACCGTCGTGCCGCCGGAGGACAACAAGTTCGGCGCGCTCAACACGGCCGCATGGTCCGGAGGCTCGTTCGTCTACGTGCCCAAGGGCGTGCACGTCGACATCCCGCTGCAGGCCTACTTCCGCATCAACACGCCGAACATGGGCCAGTTCGAGCGCACGCTCATCATCGCCGACGAAGGCTCCTACGTGCACTACGTCGAGGGCTGCACGGCGCCGATCTACTCGACCGACTCGCTGCACGCGGCCATCGTCGAGATCATCGTCGAGAAGAACGCGCGCGTGCGCTACACGACGGTGCAGAACTGGTCGAACAACGTCTACAACCTCGTCACGCAGCGCGCCTACGTGCGCGAGGGCGCGACGATGGAATGGGTCGACGGCAACATCGGCTCGAAGGCGACGATGAAGTACCCGGCGTGCATCCTCGCCGAGCCGTACGCGAACGCCTCGACGATGTCGCTCGGCTTCGCCGGCGCCGGGCAGTATCAGGACACCGGCGCGAAGATGATCCATCTGGCGCCGCACACGAGCTCGACGATCGTCGCGAAGTCGATCTCGCGCGGCGGCGGACGCTCCGCCTACCGCGGACTGGTGAAGATCGTCGACGGCGCCGAGGGCGCCAGCTCGAACGTCGTGTGCGACGCACTGCTCGTCGACGACTTCTCGCGCTCCGACACGTACCCGCATGTGGACGTGCGCGAGGACGACGTCTCGATGGCGCACGAGGCGACCGTCTCGAAGGTCTCCGAGGACCAGCTCTTCTATCTGATGAGCCGCGGCATCGAGGAGAAGGAGGCGATGGCGATGATCGTGCGCGGCTTCGTCGAGCCGATCAGCCGCGAGCTGCCGATGGAATACGCGCTCGAACTCAACAGACTCGTCGAACTGCAGATGGAAGGATCGGTGGGCTGACCGATGGCAGACAACGCGGAAATCAACATCCCGGTCGCGGATCCCGATGATCCGTACGCGGTGCCGGCGGCGATGCCGTCGAGCGCCGACACGAGCCCGCGCTCCTTCGACGTGGCCGACTTCGCCACGCCGACGCGCAAGCAGGACGACTGGCGCTTCACTCCGGTCGAACGCATCCCCGAGTTCTTCGAACCCTTCGAGCCGAGCGGCGCCACGCGCATCTCGGTGGGTTACATCGACGGCTCGCCGCTGGACGACGACGACGTGGACGTGCGCGAGGTCGCGATCGGCGAGGCGCCGTGCGGCACCGTCGGCAAGCCGTCCGACCGCGCCGCGGCCGTCGAATGGAACAGCGCGAGGAGGGCATGGGTCGTCGAACTCAAGCGCGAGCCGGCGCATCCGGTGCTCGTGCAGGTGCACGGCGAGGGGCTCGACCCCGACGCGCTGCACCTCGTCATCGTCGCGCGCGACCAGGTGCACGGCGACGTCGTCGTTGAACACGACGGCGACGCGCGGCTGGCCGAAGGCGTCGAGATCGTCACCGGACGCGACGCGCACATCGGCACGACCTTCATCCAGGAGTGGTCCGCCGACTCGAAGCATGTGGCGAACCACCGCATCCGGCTGGGCGCCGAATCGTCGCTGCGCCACTCGGTCGTCACGCTCGGCGGCGCCTTCGTGCGCATCCGCATGGACCAGGAGTTCGGCGGCGAACACGGTGACCTCAACATGCTCGGCATCTACTTCGTCGACCCCGGCGAACACATCGAGCATCGCACGATGGTCGTGCACAACCATCCCGAATGCCGTTCGCGCGTCGTCTACAAGGGCGCGCTCAGCGGCAAGGGCGCGCATTCGACATGGGTCGGCAACGCGCTCATCGAACCGACGGCGCCGGGTACCGACTCCTACGAGCTCAACCGCAACCTCGTGCTCACGCCGGGCGCGATCGCCGACTCCGAGCCGAACCTCGAGATCGAGAACGGCAACATCATCGGCGCCGGCCACGCGAGCTCCGTGGGCCGCTTCGATGACGAGGAGCTGTTCTACCTGCGCTCGCGCGGCATCCCGGAACGTCAGGCGCGCAAGCTTGTCGTGCGCGGCTTCTTCGGCGAACTCGTCGAGGAGATCGGCATCGACGAACTCGCGGCCCATCTGATGGACGCGATCGACCGCCGTCTGGCGCGCGGTGAAGACGAAGACACGCAACACGCATTGGAGGAGAAGTAATGTCCACGCTCGAAATCAAGGACCTGTACGCATCGGTCGAGACGAAGGAGGGCCGCAAGCAGATCCTGCGCGGCGTCAACCTGACCGTCAACTCCGGCGAGACGCACGCGATCATGGGACCCAACGGCTCGGGCAAGTCGACGCTCGCGTACACGCTCGCCGGCCACCCCAAGTACGAGGTCGACTCCGGGCAGGTGCTGCTCGACGGCGAGGACATCCTGACGATGACCCCCGACGAGCGAGCCAAGGCCGGCCTGTTCCTTGCGATGCAGTACCCGGTCGAGGTGCCGGGCGTGTCGATGACGAACTTCCTGCGCACCGCGAAGACCGAGATCGACGGCAAGGCGCCGGCGATCCGCACGTGGACGAAGGAGCTCACCGAGGCGATGAAGCGCCTGAAGATGGATCCGAAGTTCGCGACGCGTTCGGTCAACGAAGGCTTCTCCGGCGGTGAGAAGAAGCGCGCCGAGGTGCTCCAGCTCGAACTGCTCAAGCCGAAGTTCGCGATCCTCGACGAGACCGACTCGGGCCTCGACGTCGACGCGCTGCGTATCGTCTCCGAAGGAGTCAACCGCGCCAAGGCGGCCGACGACTTCGGCATCCTGATGGTGACGCACTACACGCGCATCCTCAAGTACATCAAGCCTGACATCGTCCACGTCTTCGCCGACGGCCACTTCGTCAAGACCGGCGGCCCCGAGCTCGCCGACGAACTCGAGGAGCGCGGCTACGACGAGTACCTGCCCGAAGGCTCCGACTCCGAGTCGGCGCTCGCCTGAGCGGGGGAGCGGAACGCGGATGAAGGACATCGAGACGATACGCGCGCAGTTCCCGATCCTCAACCAGCGGATCAACGGGCATCCGCTCGTCTACCTCGACAGCGGCGCGACGGCGCAGAAGCCGCAGAGCGTCATCGACGCCGAATCGCGGTTCTACGAGACGATCAACGCCGGCGTGCATCGCGGCGCGCACACGCTCGCGGCACGCTCGACCGTCGCCTTCGAGCAGGCGCGCGTTCAGGTCGCGCGTCTTGTCGGCGCCTCGAGCGAAGAGGGAGGCGAGGAGCTCGTCGTGACGATGGGCGCGACCGACGCGCTCAACATGCTCGCCACGGCGATCGGCAACGCCTCGCTCGGCCGCGGTGGCACCGAGGCGGAACGCTTCGTCCTCAAGCCCGGTGACGAGATCGTCGTCTCGCGCGCCGAGCACCATTCGGTGCTGCTGCCGTTCCAGGAGCTCGCCGCGCGCACCGGCGCGACGCTCAAATGGCTCGAGGTCGACGAGGACGGCCGTGTCATGGCCGACCTCGCGCCCGAGACGATCGGCGAACGCACACGCATCGTCGCGGTCACGCACATCGGCAACGTCACCGGCGCGATCACCGACATCGCGCCGATCGTGCGCCGCGCGCACGAGGTCGGCGCGCTCTTCGTCCTCGACGCCTGCCAGTCGGTGCCGCACATCCCCGTCGACTTCCACGCGCTCGACGTCGACTTCGCCGCGTTCAGTGCGCACAAGATGTACGGGCCGACCGGCGTCGGCTTCCTGTACGGCAGGCGCGAACTGCTCGAGGCGCTGCCGCCGGCGCGCTTCGGCGGCTCGATGGTCGAGCTCGCCTACATGGACCGTCCGGCGCTGTATATGGCGCCCCCGGCGCGCTTCGAGGCCGGCACGCAGCCGGTCGCGCAGGTCGTCGCCGCCGGAGTGGCCGCCCAATGGATGATGGACGTCGGCATGGAGAACATCGCCGCGCACGAACGGCTGATCACCGACGAACTGCTCAAGCTCGGGCAGGTCGACGGCGTGCGCATCCTGGGACCCGAGACGAACAAGGATCGCATCGGCACCGTCGCCTTCGAGGTCGACGGCGTGCACCCGCACGACGTGGGGCAGTACCTCGACGCCTCCGGCATCGCGATCCGCGTCGGCCACCACTGCGCGCAACCGATCCACCGGCATTTCGGCGTCTTCGCGTCGAACCGCGCGTCGGCGGGTGTCTACAACACCCCCGACGAGGCACGCGCGCTCATCGAGGCGGTCAAGGGCGTCAGGCCGTTCTTCCTGCGCTGAACGCAGCGGTAGGAAGGCCGGAAAAGGAATAATGCGGCCCGCGAACTGTTGGCCCGATAGGGCGGACGGATTGACGGGCCGCACGGAAAGGAAGGCACGATGGCCGACAACGGCACCGACGAACTCGAACAGATGTATCAGGAGGTCATCCTCGATGCCTCTCGTCACCCGCACGGCAAGGGCGCGCTTCCGCAGACGGACGCGGCGGCGACCGACGGCGAGGCGACGGTCACGGCGAGGCACGAGGCGTGCTCGACGGCGCGTTCGCACCAGTTCAACCCGACGTGCGGCGACGAGGTCACCGTCCACGTGGAGGTGGGTCGCGACGAGCCGCACCGCATCGAGGACATCGTCTGGGACGGGCAGGGATGTTCGATCTCGCAGGCGAGCCTGTCGATCATGGTCGACCTCGTGCGCGGACGCACCGTCGACGAGGCGATGCACCTGTTTGACGAGTTCCATGCGCTGATGTCCTCGCGCGGCGCGGGGCTCGACGACGAGGAGGCGATGGACGAGCTCGGCGACGCGACCGTGTTCCAGGGCGTCTCGAAGTATCCGATGCGCATCAAATGCGCGCTGCTCGGCTGGGAAGGCCTCAAGGACTCGGTTGCCAAGGCGCTCGCCGCGCAGCGCAAGGCGTCCTGAGCGGGCGGTCGCACGGGACGACATGGACGGTTTTGCAACCGTTTGCAGATGCTTGACTTTGTAGGTGTTTGTTAGGAAGGACAAGATGATGAGCGACAATCTGGTGCCCGGACCGCAGGCGACGATCCTCGACGCGGTCAGCGGCGTCGTCGGAGACGAGGCGCAGGCGCAGGCGATCATCGCCAACCCGTCGCTGGCGAAGGACGTGAATCGGAACGCCGACGAGACACGCACGGACGCGGCGCACGGGGAGGGCGGCTGCTGCGGCGGCCATGACGGCGCAGGCTGCCGTTGCGGTACCGACGACGGCATCACGCTCAAGGGCGTCGACGAGATCGGACGCGCAACGGCGCAGGACGTCATGGAGGCGCTCCATCAGGTCATCGACCCGGAGCTCGGCATCGACGTCATCGACCTCGGCCTCGTCTACGGCATCGAGATCGACGAACTCGGCCGCGCGATCATCACGATGACGCTGACGACGCCGGCGTGCCCGCTGACCGACCTCATCGAGGACGAATGCGCGAGCACGCTCGCCGGCCTCGTCGAGGAGTTCCGCATCGACTGGACGTGGACGCCGCGCTGGACCGTCGACAAGATCACGCCCGAGGGCCGCGAACAGCTCGCCGCGCTCGGCTTCAACCTCGACGCGATGCCGCGGTACTGACGCCGCCGCATTGGGGGCGGACGGACGCTCCTCAGCGACGCCGTCCCACCCATCTCACGCTATGCACGGCGCGCATCGCGCGTCGCGTAGAAGGCGACGGCGCTCGATGCGGCCACGTTGAGCGAATCGACGTCATGGCTCATCGGGATCTTGACGGTGAGGTCGGCGTTGGCGATCGTATGCTTCGATAGGCCGTCGCCTTCGGTGCCGAAGATCAGCGCGAGGCGGTCGATGCGCGTGTCGGCGGCGGCGTCGGGCCGCAGGCGTTCGACGAGGTCGTCGAGCGAGATCGAATCGTCGCTCAGCGCCATCGCCGCCGTCGTGAAGCCCAGATCATGCAGCTGCGCGAGGCCCTTCCACGGCCAGAAGTGCACATCGCCGCCGCCGATGCGCGTCCACGGCACCTGGAAGACGGTGCCCATCGAGACGCGCACGGCGCGCCGGTACAGCGGGTCGGCACACGACGGCGTCACGAGGACGGCGTCGACATCGAGCGCCGCGGCCGAACGCATGATTGCGCCGACGTTTGTGTGGTCGACGATGTTCTCGAGGACGGCGACGCGCGTCGCGCCGGCGCATACATCCTCGACACTCGGCAGAGGCCAGCGGCGCATCGCCGCGAGCGCGCCGCGGTGCAGCCGGTAGCCGGTGAGCCTCCTGAGCTGTTCGGGGGAGGCGACGTAGACGGGCACATCCTCGCCCCACCGCGCGTCGATCGTCGCGAAGGTGTCCGCCATGCCGTCGATCCACGGCTCCTCGACGAGCAGCGACAGCGGTTCGCGGCCGGCGGCGAGCGCCCGCGTGATGACCTTTGGCGATTCGGCGATGAAGACGCCTTTGGCAGGTTCGAGACGGTTGCGTAGCTGCAGCTCCGTCAGATTCGTGTACGCATCGACGCGTGGATCGTCGACGGAGTCAAGATGGATGAACCGCAAGCTGGACCTCCCGGCTGGCCGCCGCGTCCGCGGGGGAGCGGGGCCGATGATGGATGTATGGATAAACGAAAAGACCGGCGATTCTCGAAGAGAACCACCGGTCTTGGTCGTGTCCGGAGCGGGACTTGAACCCGCACGCCTGTATAAATAGGCACTAGCACCTCAAGCTAGCGCGTCTACCATTCCGCCACCCGGACCCGGGTCGCTGTGCTGATCACTGTGCTGTGTTCTCAGCGGCAACAGTTGAATACTATAGGGTAGATGCGCGACGTGCGCAACTTCGGCGTGTCGCGCATCGTTCGAGTAGCCTAGGGGCTATGACAATCCCTTTGTTTCTCGTAGATTCCGGCCACGACGACGCCCCGATGGCGTCCGAGCAGATCGAGTCCGGCCGCATCGGCTGGATCATGACGCTCCCGGAGGGCGTGCGCAGGCATGCGTTCGGTTCGATGCGCCTTGCCGCGGGCGATGAACTGCAGATCTCCGACGGCCATGGGCTGCGCATCAACGCGACCGTCGTCGACGAGCGCTCCGGTGACGTATGCGTGGAGTCATTCGTCAAGGAGGAGCCGCCGCTCGTCCGGCTCGCGCTCGTTCAGGCCCTCGCCAAGAACGGGCACGACGAGCAGGCCATCGACGTGAGCACGCAGATCGGCGTCGACGACGTCTACCCGTGGCAGTCGGAACGCGCGATCGCACGATGGAAGGACGGGCGCACCGACCGCAAATGGCGCGCCACGCTCGCCGCGGCCACCGAGCAGTCGCGCCGCGCCATGATGCCCGACCTGCACGACTGCCTGAGCGGCAAGCAGCTCATCGCGTTGTGCAGGCGTGCATGCGTGCGCGGCAGCCTCGTCGTCGTGCTCCATCAGGACGCCACGCTGGGATGGGACGAGGTGGAGGCGCGCGTGCGCGGCGTGCTGGAGCGCAGCCTCGGCGACGGCGCGGCGCGCAGCATCTACGTCGTCGTGGGTCCCGAGGGCGGCATCTCCGGCGCCGAGGTCGACGCGCTCAAGGACGCCGGCGCCGAGGTCTGCGTGCTCGGGCGCAACATCCTGCGCGCCTCGACGGCGGGTCCGGTCGCGCTCAGCCTGCTGTCGCGCGAGCTGGGACGCTTCAGCTGACGGCGGCGCGGAATAGGAGGCGCGGCCGCGCTGTTTATCCCGGTGCAGCAATACGATGGGATGCGCCCGCCGCCAACGGCGGACGTGTATCCCGTATCGACGAGAGGAAGACGATGACCGACCCGGACTGCCTGTTCTGCAAGATCGTGAACTGCGACATCCCCAGCGAGAAGGTGTACGAGGACGCGAGCGTCTACGCGTTCCGCGACATCAATCCCAAGGCGAAGGTGCACGTGCTCGTTGTGCCGCGCGAACACTACCGCAACGTCGACGAGCTTGCGCGCGCCGATGCGCAGCTGCTCGCGCACATCGTCGAGGTGGCGCAGCGCATCGCCGATCAGGAGTACGACGGCTCGTACCGTCTGATCTTCAACACCGGCGAAAGCGCCGGGCAGACCGTCTTCCATGTGCACGCGCACGTGCTCACCGGCGAGCCGCTCGACGAGTAGGCCGCCGGCGCTCCGCGCGTTGCATGCATGCGGCTGCCGCGTCAGGGAGCGGAATCAGTGTTGTTGACGACGGACGCGCATGCCGCGCGCCGTCGGAAATGTTTGTTTTTGAACGACCGGCGCGCAGGAAGCGCCGTCAGAGAGAGGTGTGGTGGCGACTACAACACGAACGGTGATCGTGCCGGAACAGCTCGACCCGGTGCGCGTCTTCGGACCCTGCGACGAGGTCATCCGTGAACTCGAGCGCGCCTTCGACGAGATCACGATCCACATCCGGGGCGACCGGGTGACGATCCGCTCGACGTCGAAGGCGGGGGAATCCCAGGCCGCCGAGGCCGAGGACCTGCTCCACCTGATTATCGACGCCGCCTACGGGCATCCGATGGACGCGCCGACGCTGCGGCGCATGCTCGACCAGCGCGTGCTGTCCAACGACGTGCGCGACGAGGCGCCCGGACACGGCGCGCAGACCGACGAGATCCGCCGGATCCGCGCAAACAGGCGCGCCGCGGCGCGTGAGACGCGCGCCGAATACCGCAAGCCCAGCATGCCCGGGACGATCGCCTGGGCCAACGGCGTGCCGGTGCGTCCGAAGACGGCCGGACAGGTCGCCTACGTCAACGACATCGAGGCGAACACGATCACCTTCGGCATCGGCCCGGCGGGCACCGGCAAGACCTACCTCGCCGTCGCGAAGGCCGTGAGCGCCTTCGAGGACGGCCGCGTGCGCCGCATCATCCTGACGCGCCCGGCCGTCGAGGCCGGCGAGAACCTCGGTTTCCTTCCCGGCACGCTCAACGAGAAGGTCGACCCCTATCTGCGTCCGCTCTACGACGCATTGTCCGACATGCTCGGCCCCGAACGCATGCACCGGCTCATCGAGGAGGGCGCGATCGAGGTCGCGCCGCTCGCCTACATGCGCGGCCGCACGCTCAACGACGCCTTCGTCATTCTCGACGAGGCGCAGAACACGACGGCGCAGCAGATGAAGATGTTCCTCACGAGGCTCGGCTTCAACACGACGATGGTCGTCACCGGCGACATCACCCAAGTCGACCTGGCGGCTCCGCGCTCGGGGCTCGTCTCGATCGAACGCGTCCTCAAGGGCATCAACGGCATCGCATTCGCGCATCTGGGCGCCGGCGACGTCGTGCGTCACGAGCTCGTCGGCAGGATCGTCGCCGCCTACGAACGCTACGACGAGGCGCATGCGGCGAAGGGAACGGACCGCGACGGCACAAGGAAGGACGCGCGATGAGCGTTGAAGTGAACAACGAAACCGACTGGATCATCGACCCGAAGGTCTTCGCCGACCTCGGCGTATGGGTCATGGACCAGATGCGTGTGAGCACGCAGTCGGATCTGGCGATTCTGTTCGTCGATCCCGAGCCGATCGCCGAACTGCACGAACGCTGGATGAACCTGCAGGGGCCGACCGACGTCATGAGCTTCCCGATGGACGAGCTGCGCCCCGGCGACGACGGCGCTCCGAGCGAAGGCTGCCTCGGTGACATCGTCATCTGCCCATGGGTCGCCGCCCAGCAGGCCGCCTCAGCCGGACACAGCACGATGGAGGAGATGCTGCTGCTGACGATCCACGGCATCCTGCACCTGCTTGGCTACGACCACGCCACGCCCGAGCAGGAACGCCAGATGTTCGGGCTGCAGCGCCAGCTGCTGCTCACGTTCTTCGCGCTCAGGCCGGACACGTCGTGGATCGCGCTCGTGCCGGACGACGCGCCGGACGCGCTCGCGATCTACGAGCGCCGCCACGGCACCGACCGCCAGCTCGGCCACTGAGACCGCGGCATTTTCAGAAGGATCGACCGATGTCCGAAGAACTCACGATCGTGCTCATCGTCGCGCTGTGCGTGGCGGCCGCGCTGCTCGCATGGCTCTCGATGATGCTCGCCGCGCTCGAAAGCGCGATCTCGCGCGTCACGCGCGCCAATCTCAACAACCTGATGATCGAGGTGCAGTCGGACGGCGAACTGTCCGACTTCATACGCCACAAGAAGATCAAGCGCCTGCAGGCGGCGCAGCGCATCGTCATGTACCGCTACGCCGCTTCGAACTCGTGCGCGTTCTTCCGCATCTGCGGCAACGTGCTCACCGGCGTGCTCGTCGCATGCATCGCCGCGACGCTCGGCTATGCGATGTGGGTGCAGCTCGTCGCAGGCCTCGTCGTCGCGCTCGTCATCGCCTGCGTCACCGTACTCATGCGGCCGCGCACCGTCGGCAGCTCGAAGCCGCTGTCCGTCCTCATCGCGCACTCGCCGCTCGCCGCCGCCTGCGTCAGGCTCACGCCGTTCATCCGCAGCCGCCGCGGTGACGCGCAGGGCGAACGCAGCTCCGACGCGATCTACGACGACGAGGAGCTCGAGAAGATCCACCACGAGCAGGGCAAGGCCGCGCTTGACCGCCTCATCGAAAGCAACCGCTTCGACCCCGAGGTCTCCGACATGCTGCGCAACGTGCTCATGCTCTCCGACACGCTCACGCGCGAGATCATGGTGCCGCGCACCGACATGATCACAATCGAGCGCGACGGCACGCTGCAGGACTTCTTGTGCCTGTGCTCGCGTTCCGGCTTCTCGCGCGTGCCGGTCATCGGCGCCGACATCGACGACCTGCTCGGCATGGCCTACCTCAAGGACGCCGTGCGTGCGACGGCCTTCAATCCGGCGGCGGGAGCACGCGACGTCGAATCGATCATGCGCAAGCCGATGTACGTGCCCGAGTCGAAGCCGGTCGACGACCTCTTCCACGAGATGCAGCGCACGCGCAACCATGTGGCCGTCGTCGTCGACGAATACGGCGGCATCGCCGGCATGGTCACGATCGAGGACGCGATCGAGCAGATCGTCGGCGAACTCGACGACGAGCACGATCGCACGCAGCACGCCGAACCCAAGAAGATCGGCGATCGCACGTGGAGCATGCCGGCGCGCACGCCGATCACCGAACTCGAGGAGATCTTCGAGATCGACCTCGACGAGGACGATGTCGACACCGTCTACGGCCTGCTCACCAAACTGCTCGGGCGCGTGCCGATCGTCGGCGCGAGCGCGACGACGCACGGGCTGCGCCTGACGGCCGTCGACTCGGCCGGCCGACGCAAGAAGGTCTCGACGATCGTCGTCGAACCGGCTTCCGTCGAGGGCGGCGACGACACTGGCAATACGACTCAGCAACAAGGCGATGACGCATCGCAGGATGGCAAGGAACAGGGGCACGACGATGACTGAGCAGCAGCACGCAACGCACGACGACACGGCGCAGGACAAGCCGTACCGCTCCGGATTCGTGGCCGTCGTCGGACGGCCGAACGTCGGCAAATCGACGCTGATCAACGCGCTCATCGGCACCCGCATCGCGATCGCCTCGTCCCGGCCCGAGACGACGCGCAAGGCGATCCGCGGCGTGCTCACACTCGACGGCGCGCAGATGGTGCTCGTCGACACGCCGGGCATCCACCGTCCGCGCACATTGCTCGGCCAGCGGCTCAACGACGTCGTCGACGAATCGCTCGCCGACAGCGACGAGATCGCGTTCCTGCTGCCGGCGGACCAGGAGATCGGCCCCGGCGACCGGCGCATCCTCAGCCGTCTGCGCTCGCAGTTCGCGACGAAGTCGGACACCGGCAAATTCGTCTGGAAGGTGCCGCTGATCGCGATCGTCACGAAGATCGACGAGCTCGACCGCGCGCAGCTCATCGATAAGCTCATCGAGATCGACGGCTTCGCCGACTTCAGTGACATCGTGCCGGTCAGCGCCCTCAAGGACGACAACCTCGCCGAGGTCACGAAGGTGCTCGTTGAGCATCTGCCCGAAGGCCCGCAAATGTATCCGGCCGAGCAGATCACCGAGGAGAGCCCGCAGGACGAGATCGCCGAGCTCATCCGCGGCGCGTTCCTCGAGGAGCTGCACGACGAGCTGCCGCATTCGCTCGCCGTCGTCGTCGACGCGATCGAGCCGCCGCAGGACAACGAGACCGGCGAAGGCTATGCCGGCAAGACGCGCGTGCTCGTCTCGATCTACGTCGAACGCGATTCGCAGAAGCCGATCATCATCGGTCACAAGGCCGAGCATCTCGTGCGCGTCAAGAAGCGGTTGCGCACCGCCGTCAACAGGATCGTCGGCGGCAAGGCGGTCCTCGACATGCACGTCAAGGTCGCGAAGAACTGGCAGTCGGATCCCAAGAAGCTCGACCGCCTCGGATTCTGAATCCGGATATCCGAACATGCCGGCCGCACACGCCGGCCGCGCGGTGCCGCCGGCGAAGACGAAGGACGCAAGGAGACGAACGACGAAAAGGACCCCCGGGAAGTGATTCCCGGGGGTCCTTTTCGTCGTTCGTCGTCAGTGCGGCGTCACTGCATCTTCTCGGCGGGGTTGCGCTTCGTGTACATCTGCGTGTTGAGTAGATCGGTGTAGCGCTTGATGACCTTGGGACGGATGACCTTCATCGATGCGGTCATCAGACCGTTCTCCTGTGAGAACTCCTCTGGCAGGATGATGAACTTGCGCACCGACTCGGCGCGCGAGACGCCCTCGTTGGCCTGGTCGACCCACTTCTGCACCTCGGCACGCACGGCCGGGTTGGCGGCCGCGTCCTGCATCGTCATGTCCGCGTCGAGGCCCTTCGACGACAGCCACGCGCGCAGCGACTCGGGGTCGAGCGTGACAAGCGCCGAGATGAACGGGCGCTTGTCTCCGAGCACGAGCACCTGCGAGACGATCGGGCAGCGCTGGATGACCTCCTCCATCGGGCCGGGGGAGACGTTCTTGCCGCCAGCCGTGATGATGAGGTCCTTCTTGCGGCCGATGATGTACAGGAAGCCGTCGTCGTCGAGGCGGCCAAGGTCGCCGGTCGCATACCAGCCGTCGTCGGTGAAGGAGACCTCGGTCTGCTCCTCGTTCTTGTGGTAGCGCGGGAAGACGGCGGTGCCCTTGACCTGGATCTCGCTGCCGTCGCCGATGCGCAACTCGAAGCCGGGGAACGGGATGCCGACCGAGCCCTGATGGTAGGGCACGCCGATCGGGTTGAACGCGCACGGCGCCGTCGTCTCGGTCAGGCCATAACCCTCGTAGACGGGCACGCCGGCGCCGCGGAAGAAGGCCATGAGCTCGGGGTCGAGCGGCGCGCCGCCGGTGACGATCCACTTCGCGCAGCCGCCGAGCACGTCGCGGATCTGCGCGTAGACGAGCGGGTCGAAGGCGTTGCGGCGCATCGTGGCGAAACGGCTCGCCCGGCCGCGTTCGCTCAGCTCCTGCATGTACTTCTGCGCGGCGACGACCGAGGCGGCGAAGACGCGGCCCTTGGGGCCGTTGCCCGCCTTCTGCGAGGCCGCGTTGTAGACCTTCTCGAGCACGCGCGGCACGACAATCATGATGTGCGGGCGGGCGACCTTGAGGTCGCCGGTGAGCGTCTTGATGCCGTTGGCGATGTAGATGTGGATGTTGCTCGCCACGCAGATGTAGTTGATCGCGCGCGCGAAGGAATGCGCCTGCGGCAGGAACAGCAGCACGCGGTGCTTCTTGTTGTGCAGCAGCTCGGGCATGTAGTCGGGCAGGTTCGTGGCCGTCGCGCAGTAGTGCGCATGCGTCATCTCGACGCCCTTGGGCGCCGACGTGGAGCCGGAGGTGTAGACGATCGAGCACAGGTCGTGCAGCCCGACCGTGGCGATGCGCTCGTCGAGCTGACGGTCGCTCACCTGCTTGCCGTAGGCCTTGAGCTCGTCGATTGCACCGTTCTCGAGGCACATGACGTTCTTGAGCGTCGGGCAGTCGCGCTTGGCGAGTTCCGTCTTCTTGAGCATGTCCTTCGTCTCGACGACGAGGAGCGTGGCGTCGGAGTTGTCGACGATGTTGCGGATCTGCTCGGCGGAGTCGGTGTCGTAGACGGTCGCGAGCACGCCGCCGACGGCGAGCACGGCGGCGTCAAAGACGTCCCACTCGTAGGACGTGTGGCACATGAACGCGCAGCCGTTGCCCTTCTTGAAGCCCATGTGGATCAGGCCCTTGGCGACCGCGCGGATGTCGGCGAGCGTCTCGTTCGCCGTCTTCGACATCCATTCGCCGTCGCGCTTGAAGGTGTAGAGCGGCTCGTCGCCCATGCGTGCGGCGCGGTCCTCGTAGATGCGGTAGACGTTGAAGTTGTCCGGCAGCGGGCCGTTGCCCTCGGTGCTCGCCGTGATGAAGCCGGAGTCGGCGTCGATGAAGGTCGTCGTCGGGCGGTCGGGACCCCAGAAGTCGACGTGCGGGAGATTCTCGTAGTCGTGGTGCTGCGGCTGGCTTTCCGGGTCGACGTAGTCGGGCGTGTCGCCGTCGTCGCTGATCGGGTGCGAGAAGTCGCCTCCCAGGTGCAGCGCCCGCTGCGTGAGATCGGACGCGCGGTCCTTGACGGACTTGAAGATGGACATGGATTTGCTCCTTACCCGCAAAATACACTATTCCCTTGCAGTGTAGCCGTTTCGGGGGGACACGTCACCCTACGCTTGCGTAGCCACGCGGGCACGCGCGACCGGCTGCGCATACGCGTGGGCGACGCCGACGCGACCGAGTGCGCGCAGGGCGAAAAAGCCATGACCGGCCGAAAGATGGACGGATGGGAACAGGGGCACGGGGATTGGCTACACTGTAACGCTGTATGTTCACCATCCCGCGACGGGCGGGATGCATAGAAAGGGTTCACATGGCCGAACAACCAGAAGGAACCGTGACCTTCGGTGTCTTCAACGAGACATCGGAGCACGAGTCCCGCGTCGCGCTGACGCCGGACATCGTCACGCGGTTGCGCAAGTCAGGCGTCGCATGCCTGATCGAATCAGGGGCCGGCGAGGCTTCCGACTACACGGACGAGGACTACACGAAGGCCGGCGCGCAGGTCGTCGACGCCGCCGAGATCCTCGAGAACGCGGACGCCCTCGGCTTCGTCGAGCGTCCCGATGACCGGATGATCGCCCGCATCAAGCCGGGCACGTGGGTCATCGGCATGCTCGGATCGTTCACCGACGCCGACTACATCGAGGCGCTCGACAGGCGCGGCGTCACCGCCGTCGCGATCGAACGACTGCCGCGCCAGCTGAGCGCCGCGCAGTCGATGGACGAGATGACCTCGCAGAACTCCGTCATGGGTTACAAGGCCGCCCTCGTCGCGGCGAACGCCTATGGCTCCTTCCTGCCAATGATGACGACGGCGGCCGGCACGATCCGCCCGGCGAAGGTCCTCATCCTCGGCGCCGGCATCGCCGGCCTGCAGGCGATCGGCACCGCCAAGCGCCTCGGCGCCGTCGTCACCGCCTACGACGTGCGTCCCGCCTCGCGTGGCGAGGTCGAATCGCTCGGCGCGAAGTTCCTCGAGCTCGGCCTCGACTTCTCGAAGGGCCAGGGCGAGGGCGGCTATGCGCGCGCGCTGACCGCCGAGGAACAGGCGCAGCAGCAGGCCGCCGTCGACGAGAAGGCCGCCGGCTTCGACATCATCATCACGACCGCGAAGGTCCCGGGACGCAAGCCTCCGGTCCTGCTGACCGCGCGCGGCGTCGACGGCCTGCACCGCGGCGCCGTCGTCGTCGACTGCGCAGCGAGCGAACTCGGCGGTAACGTCGAGGGCTCTACGGTCGGCACGCACACCACCGACGGCGGTGTGACGATCATCGGCGCGCCGTATCTGGCGAGCGAGGTCAGCACGACCGCGTCGAACCTGCTGAGCCGCAACGTCGCCGACATCCTCGTGCACTTCATCAAGGGCGGCGCGCTCGTCGTCGACCCGTCCGACGAGATCGACCAGGCCATGGTCGTCGCCGGCAACAAGCCGTCGACCGAAACGAAGGGAGAATGACATGCAGGTCATCATGCCTAATCTTGTGATCGCGCTCACGCTGTTCGTCCTCGCGCTGCTCATCGGCATCGAGGTCATCGGCAAGGTGCCGGCGACGCTGCACACGCCGCTGATGTCCGGCGCCAACTCGATCCACGGCATCGTCATCGTCGGCGTCGTCATCGTCGCTGCGCACGCCACGAGCACGCTGTCCTACGTCTTCATCTTCCTGGCGGCCGTGCTCGGCACGATGAACGTCGTCGGCGGCTACGTGGTCACCGACCGTATGCTCGAGATGTTCAAGTCCGACAAGTCCGACGCGAAGAAGGGGGACAACAAGTGATCTACGACAACTGGATTCCCGCATCCACCGTCGACATCGTCGCCTGGTGCGTCTACGTGCTCGCCGCCGTGCTCTTCGTGATGGGCCTGCACTACATGAACTCGCCGAAAACGGCGCGCAAGGGCAACTTCGTGTCCGCGGTCGGCATGGTCATCGCCGTCGTGATGGCCTTCGTCAAGCTGTTCATCGACGGTGGCTTCTCGAAGATCGCGCTCATCCTGCTCGTCGCAGGCATCGTCATCGGCGCCGTCGCCGGCGTCATCTCGGCGAAGAAGGTCAAGATGACCGACATGCCGCAGCTCGTCTCGGTGTTCAACACCGTCGGCGGCGGCGCGGCCGCGCTCGTCGCGCTCAATGACATCCTCGCCGGCGAGGGCAGCCCGAGCCTCGTCGTGCTCATCACCGCCGGCCTCGGCGTCATGATCGGCTCGGTCACCTTCACCGGCTCGCTCGTCGCCGCCGGCAAGCTGCAGGGCATCAAGTGGGTCAAGAAGCTGAGCCTGCCCGGCAAGAGCGCGTGGAACATCCTGTTCATCGTGCTCACCGTCGCCGCCTTCGTCATGCTGTGCGTGCAGCCCGAGCACCGCGTGCTGTGGTCGATCCTGACGACGGTGTTCGCGCTGTGCTACGGCCTCGTATTCGTCATCCCGATCGGCGGCGCCGACATGCCGGTCGTCATCTCCGTGCTCAACGCCTGCACCGGCACCGCCGTCGCGATGTCCGGTCTGGCGATCGACAACGTCGCGCTCATCGTGGCCGGCGCGCTCGTCGGCGCGGCGGGTGTGACGCTGTCGGTGCTCATGTCCAAGGCGATGAACCGTCCGCTCATGTCCGTCCTCGCCGGCGGCTTCGGCGGCGCGAACGCCGCGGGCGGCGCCGCCGAGGGTCCGGAGGGCACGATGAAGGAGACCTCCGCCGACGATCTGGCCGTCCAGCTCGTCTACGCGGACAAGGTCATCTTCGTGCCCGGCTTCGGTCTGGCGCAGGCGCAGGCGCAGCGCGAGCTCGCCGACCTCGGCGAGCTGCTCAAGGAGCACGGCGTCGAGGTCGAGTACGCGATCCACCCGGTCGCGGGCCGTATGCCCGGCCACATGAACGTGCTGCTCGCCGAGGCCAACGTGCCCTACGAGGAGCTCGTCGACCTCGACGACATCAACCCGCAGTTCCCGAGCGCGAACGTCTCGCTCGTCGTCGGCGCGAACGACGTGACGAACCCGGCCGCCCGCAAGCCGGGCACGCCGGTCTCCGGCATGCCGATCCTCGACGTTGACAAGTCGCAGAACGTCGTCGTCATGAAGCGCGGCCGCGGCAAGGGCTACGCCGGCATCGAGAACGAGCTGTACTTCGAGGACAACACGCAGATGCTCTTCGGCGACGCGAAGGCGAGCCTGCAGGCCGTCATCGCAGCCGTCAAGGAGCTGCTCGCCTGATAGACCGAACGACATCGGTACGTATGGCGAAGGAGGCCGGCCCCCACGGGGGCCGGCCTCCTTGTTATGTGTCGTTATGTGCAGGATGATGCCGCTGTGTGCGACGATGCCGTCCGCGGCGTCAGGCGGCGGTGTTGGTGTTGACGGCGGTCTTGACGGTGGTTTTGGTGGTGCCGTCGGCGGCGTCGGCGAAGGCGGGGATGCGCCGCAGGAACGCGTCGACCGTCGACCAGTAGAGCGCGGGGTCGGCCGCGAGCGAGGCGACGTGGCCGGCGTCGGGCACGACGAGCAGCTCGCAGTCGTTGCTCGCGCACGCCTCATAGAGCCGGCGCGCGCTCGACGGGTCAACGATCGTGTCGGCGCCGCCCTGAATGAACAGCGTCGGCAGCGTCAGACGCCGCACGGCGTCGAGCACATCCGCGTCGGCGAGCGAGGCGTCGGCCACGCGACCGAGCAGCAGGTTCGCGACGCCGACCGACAGGCGCGCGAGCGCGCGCGGCACATGCAGCGCGTCAGCCATGCTGCCCGTCAGCTGCGTCGAGGCGCAGACGAAGGCGCTGTCGGCGACGATGGCCTTGACGTTCGGCGCGTGGCACGGGTCGGCGCCGGCAAGCAGCACGCTTGCGCCGCCCATCGAGTTGCCGTGCAACAGAATGCGCGCCTGCGGGTCACGCGAGATGATGAGGTTGACCCACTGCTTGAGGTCCCTGCGTTCGAGCGCGCCCATCGTCACATAGCGTCCCTCGCTGCGTTCGTGCGCGCGCAGGGCAGGCGTGAGGACGGTGAATCCCATCGCCGCGTAGTGCTGCGCCCACGGCGCCATCTCCTCGGGACCGCC
The DNA here is from genome assembly GCF_002860345.1 of Bifidobacterium anseris. Classification (GTDB taxonomy): domain Bacteria; phylum Actinomycetota; class Actinomycetes; order Actinomycetales; family Bifidobacteriaceae; genus Bifidobacterium; species Bifidobacterium anseris. Next base: position 558,819 of record NZ_NMYC01000001.1, on the reverse strand, counting down.
GGTGTAGCCGTGCACGCAGACCGCGTAGCAGTGGGGCAGCGGTCGCGCCGTGTCCGGGTCGAAGCGCCAGCTGTGCAGCCGCAGCCGGTCGTAGCTGCGGATGACGACGCTCTGGCGCGTCATCTCGAACCAGCGTTGCGTCTGTTCGGGAACGGGGATGTTCGTCGCGCCGTGGTCGTCGAAATGGTTGCCGCTGCGTCGCACGAAGATCGAATGCGGGCAGTCGGCGTCGAGCGCGACGCGCAGCAGTGCGACGCCGGCGCCGGCCACGGCCGTGGCGGCGACGAGCGCCCCGCCCGCCGCGACGCCGGCGGCGATGCGGGCGGTGCGCGACGGCGTCGACGATGACAATGACGACGGCTGCGAAGACGGATGCGGCTGCGACGATGATGGTGACAATGACGGCGATGACGATGACATGACCGGCGGTTCCTCGATTCCTCGGACGATATGCGACGTGTCCGATCGGCTGCTGCACATTGTACATGCCGGCGTACGGCCCGGACCGGCGCGTGCACGGGCCACGCGCAAGGGGAACACGGCACGCGTTGTCCACGGCCGCTCCTAACCTTGAAACGTTGCTTTGGCGAGGGAAGGCGTGCGCGCCTTCCGTTATCGACTCGGCACGGAGACACTCCTGCGCGTGCGTCTTCGGCTCGTTGATGCGCCGAAGACGGAGCATAAAGGAGAATCATCATGGCAAACACCACCATCGTCCTCGAAGGCGAACTGCGCACCGAGTTCGGCAAGGGCCCGTCGCGCCGCATGCGCGCCGCGCACCAGATCCCGGCGACGATCTACGCCGGCGGCGACCAGCCGGTCTACGTCAAGCTCCCGATGAAGGAGACGACGCTCGCGCTGCGCCACACGAACGCCCTGATCACCGTCAAGTACGGCGAGGACAGCAAGCTTGCGGTCGTCAAGGACGTCCAGCGCAACCCGGTCAAGCGCATCGTCGAGCACATCGACTTCTACGAGGTCAAGGCCGGCGAGAAGATCGATGTCGAGGTGCCGGTCTTCGTCGAGGGCACGCCGAAGGGCGCCGCCGTCGCGTTCGTCGACATCCAGGAGCTCAAGGTTCGCGCCGACGTCAGCAACCTGCCGGAGCGCATCATCGTGACCGTCGACGGCCTTGCCGACGGCGACAAGGTCTTCCTCAAGGATCTCGCGCTGCCCGAGGGCGTCGAGCTCGACATGGAGGACCTCGACGAGTCCGTCGTCACCGTCGAGGTGCCGCAGGATGCCCCGCTGACCGAGGTCACCGAGGAGCAGGAGGAGAACGTCCCGGCCATCGACGAGTCGAACCCGGCCGCCTGATCCCTCCCTCCCGGCGCGTCGTCGCCGTGGAAACCGTCGCGATGCCCGTCCCGCAAGCCCGGGGCGGGCATCGCCGTATCCGGCGCGTGGAAGGCCAGAATGTGAACGCGCGAAACGCATTGGACATGGGGTTGTGCAAAAGTGAAGCATGTCGGCGCCAAAAGCGCTCAAGGACAACCACTACGATTTCGATTTTCAACGACACCCCCCAAAGAAGCATCAACATGACCAATGAATCCCATCACGATCCCGCGTACATCGATTCCCTCGCCGAACGGTTCACCGTCCTGCCGAACCCCGATCCGGCCTCGGACGCCAAGCGCGAGGAGCTCATCGACAAGCCGGCCTTCGGACAGGTCTTCTCGGACAGCATGGCCCACATGACGTGGACGAAGGGCGAAGGCTGGTCCGACCGCCGCATCGAGCCGTATGCGCCGCTCAAGCTCGACCCGGGCGCCTCGGTGCTGCATTACGCGCAGGAGGTCTTCGAAGGCCTCAAGGCGTACCGCCACGCCGACGGCTCCACTTGGCTGTTCCGTCCGGACGCGAACGCCGAGCGTCTGCAGAACTCGGCCAAGCGCCTGTACCTGCCGGAGGTCTCGATCGAGGACTTCCTCGGCTCGTGCGCCGCGCTCGTCGAGAAGGACGCCAAGTGGGTCCCGGCGCGCCGTGAGTACACGCTTTACCTGCGCCCGTTCATCTTCGCCTCCGAGGCCTTCCTCGGCGTGCGCGCCCCGGAAGAGGTCGAGTACTGCGTCATCGCCTCGCCGTCCGGCCCGTACTTCGCCGGTGGCGTCAAGCCGGTGAGCATCTGGGTCGAGGACAAGTGGTTCCGCACCGGCCCCGGCGGCACCGGCTTCGCCAAGTGCGGCGGCAACTACGCTGCCTCGCTGCTCGGCGAATACCGTGGCATCGCCGAAGGCTGCGAGCAGGTGTGCTTCGTCGACGCGGCCACGAAGACCTATCTCGAGGAGCTCGGTGGCATGAACATGATGGTCGTCCACAAGGACGGCCACGTCGAGACGCCGAGCCTGACCGGCAACATCCTGCCGGGCGTCACGCGCCGCTCGATCATCCAGCTGCTCGAGGACGACGGCCATGACGTCGTCGAGACGATGATCGTGCTCGACCAGCTGCTCGACGAGATTCGCTCCGGCGAGGTCACCGAGGTCTTCGCCTGCGGCACCGCCGCGATCGTCACGCCGATCGGCCGCTTCAAGTCCGAGAAGTTCGACGTCACCGTCGGCGACGGCCAGCCGGGCGAACTGACGATGGCGATCCGCAACCAACTGCTCGGCATCCAGCTCGGCGAGATCGCCGATCCGCACAACTGGATGTGGAAGGTGTGCTGAGCGCCCCCGTTGAATCGTAGTGACGGGGCGGCCATCATCGCGATGGGCGCCCCGTTTCGCATACATGCTCGATATGCGCCGCTGCGCCGAACGCGTAGCCGTCCGCGCACACGCGGATGAGGGGAGGCACGCGGCCGTACAATGGGGAAGGCCGCGGCTCGACGCGGCCGACGTGTACGGAAAGGGGAGGCGATGGAGGTCGTGCTGCAGAGCACGCCGTTCTTCCGCGGCGTCGAATACCTCGCCATCTTCTGCTGCGGCATGGCCGGAGGCCTCGCCGCGATCCGCAAGGGCTACGACGTCCTCGCGATCATCATCACCGCATGGCTCACGGCGCTCGGCGGCGGCATCATCCGCGACGTGCTGCTCGGCGCCGTGCCTCCCGTGGGCATCTCCGACCGCGTCTCGGTGCTCACGGCGCTGCTCGCCGGATGCACGGTCGCGATCATCCATCCGGAGGTCGACCGGCTCAAATGGTCGATGCTGACGATCGACGCGCTCGCGCTCGGCCTGTTCGCCGTCAACGGCGCGAGCAAGGGCCTGCTGTACAACACGAGCGGCATGACTGCCGTGTTCCTCGGCACGTTCACGGCGATGGGCGGCGGCATGATCCGCGACATCCTGCTCAACGAGGTGCCGATGGTCATCCGCGACCGCCACTGGTACATCGTGCCCGCCCTCATCGGCAGCGCGCTGACGGTGCCGGTGTGGCGCTGGCGGGCGCGCGGCATGATCTGCGAACGCGTCGCGATGGCGCTCGACGTGGCGATCGTCGTCATCGTCGTGCTGCTGCGTCTGGGATCGGTGCGCTTCAACTGGCAGCTGCCGACGGCCGTGCCGCGCGCGAAGGCGCATCTGCCGCGCGTGCTGCTCGAACGGCGCATCCACCATCGCACCGCATCGGTGGAATCCCCGGACACGCACGGCACACGACCTGCCGGGGAGGGCGGCGCCGGCTCGACGGGAGCTGATGCGGCGCAAACGGCCTCGGCGGAAACGGACGTGCCGTCGCATGACGCGTCGCACAACGCGTCACATGGGGCCTGACGGCACGGCATACGTCCGCGACATTGGAACGACCTTGGGAACCGGAACAACCTTGTGAACTTGACGAAGGGGCCCGGATGGATCACCCCATCCGGGCCCCTTCGTCAAGCGTGAATCGGATCACATCGCGTTGATCCGCAGCGCCAGACCGGACTTGCGGTTCGCGGCCTGGTTCTTGTGGATGACGCCCTTGCTGGCCGCCTGATCGAGCTTGCGGCCGGCGATCTGGAAGGCGGCCTCGGCGGCGGCCTTGTCACCGGAGGCGATGGCCTCGCGCGTGTGACGGATCGCGGTCTTGATCGCGGACTTGACCGCGACGTTGCGCTTGTGCGCCTTCTCGTTGGTGAGGACGCGCTTCTTCTGCGACTTGATGTTTGCCACTGTGTATTCTCCAAACAACGGTTTCTATAAGGACATACGGATATGAAGCATACCATGCACCGCGGATAAAGTCGCGGGCGGCGCGTGGGGGCGTTTGCCGTGCGTTGCCGCTAGAATGGTCGCGAATATCGTACAACAGGAGGGCGGCTTGAGCCAGCATCACAATCAGCCCGGTTTCACCGATCAGTCGGCGATCCGCAATTTCTGCATCATCGCGCACATCGACCACGGCAAGTCGACGGTCGCCGACCGCATCCTTCAGCTCAGCGGCATCGTCCCCGAGCGCGAGATGCGCGACCGGTTCCTCGACCGCATGGACATTGAGCAGGAACGCGGCATCACGATCAAGTCGCAGGCCGTGCGCGTGCCGTGGATCTACGACGGCCAGGAGTACACGCTCGGCATGATCGACACCCCGGGCCACGTCGACTTCACCTACGAGGTCTCCCGCGCGCTCGCCGCATGCGAGGGCGCCGTGCTGCTCGTCGACGCCACGCAGGGCATCGAGGCGCAGACGCTGTCCAACCTGTACATGGCGATCGACCACGACCTGACGATCATCCCGGTGCTCAACAAGATCGACCTGCCGAGCGCCGAACCGGACAAGCACGCCGAGGAGATCGCCGGCCTCATCGGCTGCGACCCGTCCGACGTGCTACGCGTGTCCGGCAAGACCGGCGAAGGCGTCGCCGAACTGCTCGACCGCATCGTCGTCGACGTGCCGGCACCCTCGGGGAACCCGGACGGCGACGCCCGCGCGCTCATCTTCGACTCCGTCTACGACTCCTACCGAGGCATCGTCACCTACATCCGCATGGTCGACGGTGAGCTGCGCTCGCGCGAGAAGCTGCACATGATGGGGGTGGGCACGACCTACGACCCGATCGAGATCGGCGTCATCAGCCCGGACATGATGCCGACGCGCGCGCTCGGCGCCGGCGAGGTCGGCTACGTCATCACCGGCGCGAAGGACGTGAGCCAGTCGAAGGTCGGCGACACGATCACGTCGGCCGCGCATCCGGCGGCCGAGGCGCTGCCCGGCTACCGCGACCCGCAGCCGATGGTGTACGCGGGCCTGTTCCCGATCGACAACGCGCAGTTCCCGGAGCTGCGCGAGGCGCTCGACAAGCTCAAGCTCAACGACGCCGCGCTCGTCTACGAGCCGGAGACCTCGGTCGCGCTCGGCTTCGGCTTCCGCTGCGGGTTCCTCGGCCTGCTGCACATGGAGATCGTCTCCGAGCGCCTCAGCCGCGAATTCGGCCTCGACCTGATCTCGACGGCGCCGAACGTGCCGTACGAGGTGACGAGCGAGGACGGCACCGTGCACCGCGTCACCAATCCGAGCGAGTTCCCCGAAGGCAAGATCAAGAAGATCGTCGAGCCGGTCGTGGCCGCCGACATCATCACGCCCAAGGAGTTCATCGGCGCCGTCATGGAGCTGTGCCAGGACCACCGCGGTGTCATGGGCACGATGGAGTACATCTCCGCCGACCGCGTCGAGATGCACTACCGCATCCCGCTCGCCGAGATCGTCTTCGACTTCTTCGACCAGCTCAAAAGCCGCACGAAGGGCTACGCGTCGCTCGACTACCACGAAGACGGCGAGCAGGCGGCCGACCTCGTCAAGGTCGACATCCTCATCCAGGGTGAGAAGGTGGACGCGTTCTCAGCGATCGTGCACCGCGACAAGGCGTACAGCTATGGCGTGATGATGACGAAGAAGCTGCGCGAGCTCATCCCGCGCCAGCAGTTCGAGATCCCGATCCAGGCCGCGATCGGCTCGCGCATCATCGCGCGCGAGACGATCCGCGCGCTGCGCAAGGACGTGCTCGCCAAGTGCTACGGCGGCGACATCACCCGCAAGCGCAAGCTGCTCGAGAAGCAGAAGGCCGGCAAGAAGCGCATGAAGATGCTCGGCCACGTCGAGGTGCCGCAGGAGGCCTTCGTCGCCGCGCTGGCGACCGGCGAGACCGGCAACGACCGCGACACGAAGGACAAGATCCGCGCCGCCCAGAAGACCGAAGGCTAGACGGGCGCATGACCTACGAGATCTACGTGCATGTGCCGTTTTGTCTGCGTCGCTGCGGCTACTGCGATTTCAACACCTACACGGCACCCGACATGGGGCTGGGCGCCTCGCGCGGCGACTACGCGTCGACGGTGATCGCCGAGCTGCGCCTGCTGCGCCGCTGGCAGCTCGAGCACGGCATCGACGAGCCGGCCGCCTCGAGCGTCTTCTTCGGCGGTGGCACGCCGACCGTCCTGCCACCGCGCGACCTGATCGCCGTCCTCGACGCGATCGCCGGGCTGTGGGGGATCGAGGACGGCGCCGAGATCACGACCGAGGCGAACCCGGACACCGTCGGCGCCGCCGCGATCGGCGCGCTCGCCGCCGGCGGCTTCACGCGCATCTCCTTCGGCATGCAGTCGGCGGTGCCGCACGTGCTGCGCACGCTCGACCGCACGCACACGCCGCGCAACGTCGTCGACGGCGTGCGCGCGGCGCGCGAGGCCGGGCTCGAGGCGAGCGTCGACCTCATCTACGGCGCGCCCGGCGAAAGCCTCGACGACTGGCGCATGAGCGTCGAGACCGCGCTCGCGCTCGGTGTCGACCACCTGTCCGCCTACGCGCTCACCGTCGAGCCGCGCACAAAGATGGGCCGGCGCATCGCCGCCGGCGAACTGCCCGCGCCGGACGATGACGACGAGGCCGCCAAATACGAGATCATCGACGACATGTGCACGGCCGCGGGCCTCGAATGGTACGAGATCTCCAACTGGGCCCGTCCCGGTCACGAGAGCCGCCACAACCTCGGCTATTGGAGGAACGTCGACTGGGCCGGCGTCGGCCCCGGCGCGCACAGCCACTACACGCTGGCCGCCGACAGCGTCGATGGCGACGGCGAGGACGCCGCGCGCTCGCTGCGCGCATGGGACGTGCTCCATCCGCTCGCATGGGCGCAGCGCATCCGCGCGGGCGAGCTGCCGTGGAGCGGCAGCGAGCGGATCGACGCCGCCGAGGACGTCGAGGAGCGCGTCATGCTCGGCATGCGCCTGCGCGAGGGGCTCGACCTGTCCGAAATCGAACGCATCAGCGGACGCGACGCCGCCGCCGTCGTCGACGAGCTGCTGCACGAAGGACTCGTGAGGGCCGCGGACGACGGGCGCATCGTGGCGACGCGGCGCGGACGCCTGCTCAACGACGCCGTCATCGAACGGCTCTTCGACGCGCTGCTGTAGCCACGCCGTCTCACTATGTGACTTTTTCCGCCGCGCCCGCCGCGCTCGTCATACTTCCGAAATATTGCGCCCAATAGAATGCAAAAGGCCGATTGCCCGGCCGTGCCGCCATGCCCCGGCGCGCACGGTCCCGATGGATGGGCGCGCACGCTCCGCGATGCGGTCGCGCGCGACGTCCCGCCCGTGGTCGACGGTAATCTGGGCTGACAACTGTGCGATAGGGGATGGGCGTCCCCTGTGACTAGAGAGGTGATTGCGGTGACGTTTGGAACCCCGCTTGATTTGACGATCCGTCGTCCGGAAGGCATGTACGACCCCGGCAGCGAACATGACGCCTGCGGCGTCGGCATGGTCACCACCCTCAACGGCAGGCCCGAACGCAAGATCGTCGACGACGCCATCGAAGTGCTCGTCAACCTCAACCACCGCGGCGCCGTCGGCGCCGAGGAGAACACCGGCGACGGCGCCGGCATCCTCATGGCGATGCCCGACGAGTTCATGCGCGCGACGATCGACGCCGAACTGCCCGAGGCCGGACACTACGCGGCCGGCATCGCGTTCCTCGACCGCGACATCGCCACCTGCGGCCGTCAGGAGCAGGCGATCGCGAAGATCGCCGCCGAGGAGGGCCTCGAGGTCCTCGCCTGGCGCGTCGTGCCGACCGACCCCAACGGACTGGGACTGCAGGCGCTCGCGAGCATGCCGTCGTTCAAGACGCTCGTGCTCGCCGATCCGGAGCGCAAGCTCGCCGGCATCGAGCTCGACCGGCGCGTCTACCATGTGCGCAAGCGCGCCGAACATGAGGTCGGCATCTACTTCGCGTCACTGTCGGCGCGCACGCTCACCTACAAGGGCATGCTCACGACGATGCAGCTCAAGCCGTTCTTCCCGGACCTGTCCGACGAGCGCATGAAGACGACGATCGCGATCGTCCATTCGCGCTTCTCGACGAACACGTTCCCGTCGTGGCCGCTCGCGCAGCCCTTCCGCCTGATCGCCCACAACGGCGAGATCAACACGATCCAGGGCAACCGCAACTGGTTCTCGGCGCGTCAGGGACGCCTCAAGTCCCCGCTGCTGGGCGACATGGAGGATCTGCTGCCGATCCTGACCCCCGGATACTCGGATTCGGGCACCTTCGACGAGGTCCTCGAGCTGCTCAACCTCGCGGGCCGCTCGCTGCCGCACGCGATCCTGATGATGGTGCCGCCGGCGTGGGAGAAGAACAAGGAGCTCGACCCCGACGTGCGCGCCTTCTACGAGTACAACAATGCGCTCATCGAGCCGTGGGACGGTCCGGCCGACCTCGTGTTCACCGACGGCGTCCAGGTCGGCGCGCTGCTCGACCGCAACGGCTTCCGCCCCGGCCGCTGGCAGGTCACCGACGACGGCTACGTCGTGCTCGCCTCCGAGGCGGGCGTGCTGCCGCAGGTCGACGACGCGCGCATCGTGCGCAAAGGCCGCCTCGAACCGGGCAGGATGTTCCTCGTCGACACGGCCGCCGGCCGCATTGTCGAGGACGACGAGATCAAGCACGAGCTCGCCGCCCAGCATCCATACCGCGCATGGGTCGAGGGCAACACCGTGAACATGGCCCAGCTGCCGCAACGCGAGCATGTGAACTACTCCGACCAGTCGGTGCACCGCCGCCAGCGCGCCTTCGGCTACACGCAGGAGGAGCTCAAGATGGTGCTCAAGCCGATGGCGGACACCGGCAAGGAGCCGCTCGGCTCGATGGGCAACGACATCCCGCTGTCGGTGCTGTCGGGACGCAGCCGCATGCTTTTCGACTACTTCACGCAGAAGTTCGCCCAGGTCACGAACCCGCCGCTCGACTGGGAGCGCGAGAAGATCGTCACGTCGATCGAATCGGCGATCGGCCCGGAGCCGAACCTGCTCGAGGACTGCGCGACGCACGCGAAGAAGATCCTCATCGAGCAGCCCGTCATCGACTCCGACGAGATGGCGCAGCTCAAGAACGTCGACCGCGCCCGCCAGCTCGACGACTACTACAAGCCGGTCGTCATCAAGGGCCTGTACCAGGTCACCGGCGGCGGCGAGGCACTCAGGAACCGCCTCGACGAGATCTTCGACGAGGTCGACCAGGCGATCGAGGACGGCAGCAACTTCCTGATCCTGTCCGACCGCGACTCGAACCACATGATGGCCCCGATCCCGTCGCTGCTGCTCACCTCGGCCGTGCAGCACCATCTGCTGCGCCGCAAGACGCGCACGCAGATCTCGATGGTCGTCGAGGCCGGCGACGTGCGCGAGATCCACCATGTCGCGCTGCTCATCGCCTACGGCGCCGCCTGCGTCAACCCGTACCTCGCCTTCGAATCGGTCGAGGAGCTCGCGCGCACCGGCTTCCTCGAGGTCGACGCCGCCACGGCCGTGACGAACCTGAGGAACGCGCTGTCGACCGGCGTGCTCAAGATCATGAGCAAGATGGGCGTCTCGACGATCATGAGCTACCGCGGCGCCCAGCTGTTCGAGGCGGTCGGCCTCAACCAGGAGGTCATCGACGCCTACTTCACCGGCACCGTCTCGCGCATCGGCGGCTGCGGCCTCGACGACCTCGCCGAGGAGGTGGCGATCCGCCACCGCGTCGCCTACCCGAATCAGTGGACGGCCACGCCGCACCGCACGCTGCGCACCGGCGGCGAATACAAGTGGCGCCGCACCGGCGAGGAGCACCTCAACGACCCCGAGGCCATCTTCCTGCTGCAGCAGTCGACGCAGCGCGGCGACTACGCGATGTTCAAACGCTACTCGGCGCACATCAACGACACGTCGAACCGCATCATGACGCTGCGCGGCCTGATGAAGTTCAACCATGCGCGCAAGCCGGTGCCGCTCGACGAGGTGGAACCGGCGAGCGAGATCGTCAAGCGCTTCTCGACCGGCGCGATGAGCTACGGCTCAATCTCGAAGGAGGCACATGAGACGCTCGCGATCGCGATGAACTCGATCGGCGCGCGTTCGAACTCCGGCGAGGGCGGCGAGGCGGTCGAACGCCTCAACGACCCGCTGCTGTGCAGCAAGATCAAGCAGATCGCCTCGGCGCGCTTCGGCGTGACGAGCGACTACCTCGTGCACGCCACCGATCTGCAGATCAAGCTCGCCCAGGGCGCCAAGCCGGGCGAGGGCGGACACCTGCCGGGCGCCAAGGTGCCGCCGTGGATCGCCAAGGTGCGCCACGCGACGCCGGGCGTCGAGCTCATCTCGCCGCCGCCGCACCACGACATCTACTCGATCGAGGATCTCAAGCAGCTGATCAACGACGCGAAGATGTCCAACCCGAAGGCGCGCATCCACGTCAAGCTCGTCTCCGAGTTTGGCGTCGGCACGATCGCGGCCGGCGTCGCCAAGTGCCACGCCGACGTCGTGCTCATCTCCGGCTACGACGGCGGCACCGGCGCGGCCCCGCTCAACGCGATTCGCCACGCCGGCACGCCGTGGGAGATCGGCCTGTCCGAAACGCAGCAGACGCTCGTGCTCAACGGCCTGCGCTCGCGCATCACCGTCCAGTGCGACGGCGAGCTCAAGACCGGACGCGACGTCGTCGTGGCCGCGCTGCTGGGCGCCGAGGAGTTCGGCTTCGCGACGACCGCGCTCATGGTCGAGGGCTGCGTCATGATGCGCGCCTGCCAGAAGAACACGTGCCCGCAGGGCATCGCGACCCAGGACCCGGAGCTGCGCGCACGCTACACCGGCAAGCCCGAGCACGTCATCAACTTCATGATGTTCATCGCCGAGGAGGTGCGCGAGCTGCTCGCCGAGCTCGGCTTCCGCACGCTCGAGGAGGCCGTCGGCCACGTCGAGTGCCTCGATCAGGACGAGGCGATCAGGCGCTGGAAGTCCGAGGGCATCGACCTGGGCAATGTGCTCATGCAGCCCGGCCCGGTCCCCGGCACGATCCTGCACAAGACGATCGAGCAGAACCACGAGCTCGACAAGGCGCTCGACAACGAGCTCATCGCGCTGGCCGAGCCGGCGCTCGAGCGCGGCGAGCACGTGAGCATCCGCAAGGACATCCGCAACGTCAACCGCACGCTCGGCACGATGCTGGGCTACGAGATCACGCGCCGATACGGCGAGGAGGGTCTGCCGGACGACACGATCGAACTCGAGCTCGAAGGCACCGGCGGCCAGTCGATCGGCGCGTTCATCCCGCGCGGCGAGACGCTGCGCATCGTCGGCGAGGTCAACGACTACGCCGGCAAGGGCCTGTCGGGCGGCAGCATCGCGATCTCGGCACCGAAGGACGTCACCTACGACCCGCACGACAACGTCATCGCCGGCAACGTCCTGGGCTTCGGCGCGACCTCCGGCACGATGTTCGTCGCCGGCCGCGCGGGCGAACGCTTCGGCGTGCGCAACGGCGGCGCAAGCTTCGTCGTCGAAGGCGTCGGCGACCACGGCTGCGAGTACATGACCGGCGGCGAGGTCGTCATCCTCGGCCCCACCGGCCGCAACCTCGGCGCCGGCTTCTCCGGCGGCCATGTCTACGTCCTTGACCTGGACATGGACAAGGTCAACCCGGCCTCGGCGTCCGGCGCGCTGCTGTTCGAACCGCTCGACGACGAGACCGCCGCGCATGTGCACGACCTCGTCGCACGGCACGTCGAACGCACCGGCTCGCGCTTCGCGCAGGGCCTGCTCGACGACTGGGACCAGGCGCGCACACGCTTCACGCACATGGTGCCCAAGCAGTTCGTCGCGATGACCCGCGCAATGGAGCGGGCCAAGGCCGAGGACATCGATTTCAATGAGCCCGGCGTCTGGGAGCAGACGTACGAGCAGGTTATGGAAGGAGCGCGCTGACATGGCAGACCCACGTGGATTCCTCAAGGTCCGCACCCGCAGGGAGCTGGCCGAACGCCCCGTCGAGGAGCGCATCAAGGACTGGTTCGACGTGCACGCCGAGGACGGCCTGCAGGACTGGACGCGTGAACAGGCGGCCCGCTGCATGGACTGCGGCACGCCGTTCTGCATGTCCGGATGCCCGCTGGGCAACCTCATCCCCGAATGGAACGACCTCGTGCGTCAGGGCAAGTGGGAGGAGGCCTACAACCGCCTGTCGATGACGAACAACTTCCCGGAGGTCACCGGCCGCATCTGCCCGGCGCTGTGTGAATCGGCGTGCGTGCTCGGCATCCACCAGCCGCCGACGATGATCAAGAACGACGAGGTGACGATCATCGACCAGGCCTGGGAGCTCGAGTACGTCAAGCCTCTGCCGCCGGCGCGACTGAGCTCGCAGACTGTCGCCGTCGTCGGCTCGGGGCCGGCGGGCCTCGCCTGCGCGCAGCAGTTGACGCGCGCCGGCCACACCGTCGTCGTCTACGAACGCGACGACGAGGTCGGCGGCCTGATGCGCTACGGCATCCCGAACTTCAAGCTCGACAAGCGCATCCTCGACCGCCGCGTCGAGCAGATGAAGGCCGAGGGCACGCGCTTCCGCACGAACACCGAGATTGGCCGCGACATCACGTGGGACGACCTGCGTTCGCGCTACGACGCGGTCGTCGTCGCGATCGGCTCGACGGTGCCGCGCGACATGAACATCCCGGGTCGCGAGATGGACGGCATCCACTTCGCGATGGACTTCCTGCCGGACGCGACGCGCCGCGTCTACGGCAAGGAGCCGGTGCACGGCATCACGGCCAAGGACAAGCACGTCGTCATCATCGGCGGCGGAGACACCGGCTCCGACTGCCTGGGCACGTCGATCCGTCAGGGCGCGAAGGACGTCACGGTGCTGCAGATCATGCCGCAGGAGCCGTCGTCGCGTCCCGACAACCAACCGTGGCCGACCTTCGCGCGCCTCTACCAGAAGACGTCGTCGATGGAGGAGGGCGGCGAGTACGTGTACAACACGGACTCGGTCGGCTTCGTCGGCGAGGAGGACGGCACGAAGATCACCTACGAGCATGCGGCGCGCACCGAGGGCTTCGTCGCCGACGAGCAGGGCCACGTCACCGGACTGAAGGTCGTGACCGTCGCGCCGGGTGAGGACGGTCCGTTCACCCGCCAGCCGGGCACCGAACGCGTCATCCCGGCCGACCTCGTGCTCATCTCGGTCGGCTTCCTGCATCCGGACACGTCGACGCTGAGCGAGCAGCTGCCGTGCGACCTCGACGCGCGCGGCAACGTGGCGCGCGATGACGCCTTCCACACCTCGCAGGAGGGCGTGTTCTCGTGCGGCGACGCCGGACGCGGCCAGAGCCTCGTCGTCTGGGCGATCGCCGAGGGTCGCTCGTGCGCGGCCGCCGTCGACGCCTACCTCACCGGCGAGCCGACCGAACTGCCGGCGCCGATCGTCGCCTCGCAGCGTCCGATGTCGCTGCCGCGCGTCTGATCCATCGTCGATGGCGCCGATAAGGTAGCGAACACCACGCATCGCAGGGGACGGGCTGCGTCGTTCATATGACGCAGCCCGTCCCCTGCGGCGTTCATATGCGCCGCCTTGTACACCGTGCGCGGGCGCGCGTGGGCGTCGTTGCGACGCTGGGCGCAACGACGTCGGCCCGATGCTGTGGATTGCAGTACAGTAGAGGACGGTGCGCGCGCCGCCAACGGCGTGCGCGAAACGCTTGGCGAAAGGAGCAACCATGGCAAACCGTGCGGAGCGCCGCGCGCAGAAGAAGCGTGGCGTGCCGGAGCAGTACGACGCGACGAAGGGCCGCGCACGTTCGGGCATGATCGACGAGTACCAGCTGCAGGAGAAGTCCCGCCGTCTCAAGGAAGGCAAGACCGGCCCGTGGAAGCCGACGAGCAGCGAGCTCGAACATGCCGAGGAGGTCGCGATGGCCACCGACCCCAACGACTTCGATCCGCCGCAGGTCATCCGCGCGCCGCATTCGGTGCGCCAGTGGTTCCGTGTGGTCAGCTGGGTCGTCATCGTCGTCTCGGCGATCATGTTCTTCGTCGTCATGTGGCTGCCGCAGCATCCGTTGTGGTCGATCATCACCGTCTCCGCCTGCTTCGCCGCGGGCGTGCTGAGCCTGTTCTTCACGGCCGGCGACCCGAAGAACAACCCGAACCTCGATCAGAACGGTACCGCCGTCTGATTTCAGTGTCCTGAAACGCCGGAAGGCGGACGGACCGCCTCGCGCGATCCGCCCGCCTTCCGATGTTTCGGGGAGATGTTACTTGATCTTCTCGATCTGCTCGAGCAGCTCGTCGACCTGACCGTTGACGTCCACGTCGTAGCCGGCGAAGACGATGCGGTCCTCACCGTCGAGCACGAAGGTCGAACGGATCGTCTCGTAGGTCTTCTCGCCGTCCTTGAAGTGCTCCTTCGCGGCGCCGTACAGCCTGTGCACGGTGTACTCGGGGTCGGACAGCAGCACGAAGCCCAGATCGTTGTGCTCGCGGAACTCCTGGAGCACCTTCACGTCGTCGGGGGAGACGCCGATGACGGTGTATCCCTCCTTCGCGAAGCGCTCGAGGTTGTCCTGGAAGTCCTTCGCCTCGCGCGTGCACACCGAGGATCCGGCCTTGGGGTAGAAGTACAGCACGACGTTCTGGTGCTTGAAGTCGGCGAGCGCGTAATGCTTGTACTCGTCGGATTCAAGTTCGAAGTTCGGTGCCACATCGCCTTTGGTCAGGCGTACCATGTTTGTTTCGCTCATGCCACCAACGGTAGTGCAAAACGGACGCGCGGGCGCGAAATACGCGTTGAGGGGAAGTTTGCGCCGTCGACGGAGAACCGGGCGCGCGCGACGGCGCACGGGTGGTATGCTGCCCGGCCTCGCGTTCCCGGATGCCGGAAACGCCGTGCGCCGGCCGCCTGTGATGCGCTAGCGTGGAGCAGGCAGGAGCGACGTCGCGCACGTCGCAGTCCCGTGGCATATCGAGCCACGTGCATGCTTCAGGGCATGCACAAGTCATGCACAGGGCACGCATATACATACAATCAGACACACGCAAGGGAGGCGGACATGGACACGCGGGGCGAGACGAGGCGGGACGGATCGGACGAAGGGCGCTACGGGGACGCGGCCGCCGTCGCGTTGCGCGGCGTCGGGTTCCGCCGTTCGGGGCGCACGATCCTCTCCGACGTCGACCTGACGGTCGGCCGCGGCGAGAAATGGGTGCTATTCGGCCCCAACGGCATCGGCAAGTCGACGCTCGTGCGGATGATGGCGACGCGCGCGCACCCCACGTGCGGCACCGTCGACATCCTCGGCCGCCGCCTCGGCAAGGTCGACGTGTTCTCCTACCGCCATCTGATCGGACTGAGCTCGGCGGAGCTGCTGCGCGCGCTGCCCGATCTCGAGGACCCACTCGACGCCGTCGTCACCGCGCTCAGGGCCGTCACCGGCCGTTGGCGCGACACCTACACGCCTGACGAGATCGCGCGGGCGCGCTCGCTGATGCGCGACTTCGGCATTGAATACCTCGTCGGCGGCTCGATGGCGAAGCTGTCCGAGGGCGAACGCACGCGCGTCATGGTCTGCCGTTCGCTGATGGCGCGCTCCGAACTGCTCATCCTCGACGAGCCGACGACCGGACTCGATCTGGGCGGCCGCGAGATCACGCTGCGCGCGCTCGGCGCGATCGGTCGTGACGACCCGCGCGCCGTCGTCCTCGTCACGCACCGGCTCGAGGAGATCCCTACGGGATTCGACCATGTGGCCGTCATGGGACGCATGGGCGGCACCGACGGGGATGGTCCGGCACCCGGCACAATCGTCTACGCCGGCCCCATCGCCGAGGGGCTGACTGATGAACGGCTCTCGGCCGTGTTCGGCCTCGATCTGGCGGTGCGCCGCGACGGGGGACGCTGGAGCGCGCGTCTGCGCGGATGATGAGCAAATGATGATGCGCGGCGGCATATCCTGAGGCGCCCCGCATGCGCCAAGATCGCTGCGCCACGTCCTCGTGTACGCTGTCCTCGTGTACGCTAAGGCATTGGAAACGTGCGGGACGGTGCGGCGGTCGAACATAGATCGCCGCGCCGATGAATATGAGTGAAGGAGTCGCCGTATGCGCCGTGGTCCCTTTGTAGCGGGGGAGAAGGTCCAGTTCACCGACAGGAAGTCGAACAAGATCACCGATCAGCTCGTCGCGGGAGGTTCGACGCAGACGGCGCACGGCCTGATCCTGCACGACGACGTCATCGGGCGCAGCGAGGGCGTCGTCGTGACGAGCGTGACCGCCAAACGCGAGGCGCAGGTCAACGCCGAGCATCCCGAACGCGACGCGAACAAGCCGTGGAAGGGCACGCGCGCGATCGGCGGCTGGCAGTACGCCGTCATGCGTCCGCGCCTCGCCGACTATGTGCTCTCGATGCCGCGCGGCGCGCAGATCATGTATCCGAAGGACACGGCGCAGGTCATCGAACTGGGCGACATCCGCCGCGGCCACCGTGTGCTCGAGTCGGGCGCCGGTTCGGGCGCGATGAGCCTGCATCTGCTCGAGGCGTGCGGTGCCGAGGGTGAACTGACGACGATCGAGCTGCGTCCCGAGTTCGCGCGCGTCGCACGGGCGAACGTCGACCTGTACTACGGGGAGCATCCGGACAACTGGACGCTGCTGACCGGCGACTTCGACTCGGTCGCCGCCACGCTGCCGGCCGGATGGTTCGACCGCGTCATGCTCGACATGCTCGACCCGTGGAACCGGCTCGAGCAGGCCGAGCGCGTCATCGCGCCCGGCGGCGTGCTCACCTGCTATGTGACGACGACGACGCAGATGGGCCGCCTCGCCGAGGCGCTGCGCCAGTCGGGACGCTGGAGCGAGCCGCAGATCCAGGAGACGCTCGAACGCAACTGGAAGGCGCAGGGCCTGGCCGTGCGCCCCGACCACCAGATGATCGGACACACCGGTTTCCTCGTCGTCTCGCGCGCGATGGCCGACGGCTTCGAGGCGCTGCGCCGCCGCGAGCGCGCCGCGAAGGACACGACGACCGACATTGATTCGCTCACTCCCGAGCAGCGCGAGGCGGCCTTCGAGGAGCTCGAGCTGCGCGACATCTCCGACCGCAAGCTGCGCAAGGTGCTGCGCGACCTCGACGCGCAGCTGCGCGTCATCGGCGAGACCGGCGACGCCGAACAGCGCGAAGGGCGCGAACAGCGCGAATAGCAAACGGAAGGCGCAGCAACGGCGGCGACGCCGAAGGCGAATGGCCGTGCGGCGCGCCGGGCGCGGGATATACTGCCAATAGACCCAAGCCCCCGCGGGGGCACCGATGGATGAAAGAGCGTGCATGAACGTCAGGAAGGCCGCGAAGAAGGCGAAGGACTACGAACACGTGCTGCTCGTCATGCGGCATGCGAAGACCGAACCGTCGAACGCGCAGGGCGACTTCGAGCGCGAACTGCTCGACAAGGGGCTCAAGCAGGCCAAGCGCATGGCCAAGGGCCTCAAGTCGATGGGCCTGACGCCCGACCAGATCGACTGCTCGAGCGCGGTGCGCGCCCGCCAGACCTGCGCGCGCATGCTCAAGGTGTTCGGCGACGGCCCGAAGGTCGACTATACGAAGTCGCTGTATGAGGACGGCATGCAGTCGGTATTCGACGCGCTCGCCTCGTGCAAGGACAAGCGGCGCACGCTGCTCGTCCTCGGCCATGAGCCGACCGTGTCGATGGCCTGCCAGTGGCTTGCCGGCCCCGGTTCCGACCCGGACGCCGCCGACCTGCTCACCTTGGGCATGTCTACGGCCTGCGTGGCCGTGTTCGGCTCCGATGAGCCGTTTCGCAAGTGGGGCACGCACGAGGCCGATCTGATCTGCGTGCTCGCGCCGAAGGATTTCGACTGACCGGGCTGCCGCGGCGGGGATATAAGCTGCGGTTATGACGTCGTCTCAATAACCGGTATGCCGTTTCGCTGGATTTTCGCAAGACGGGGGCGTGGCCGCCCGTCCGGGTCTGCTAGCGTGATGCACGTTGCAGCAAGCAAGCCCGATTTTTTGGAGGCAGCCATGAGCGTTCCCACGTCCATCTCCGGTTTCCCGCGCATCGGCCGGAACCGCGAACTCAAGAAGATCATCGAAGCGTACTGGAAGGGCGCCGCGTCGCTCGACGACGTGCGCCATGTCGGCCGCGAGCTGCGCGCCGAGCATTGGCGGCTCGAGGCCGCCGCCGGCATCGATCTGATCCCGAGCAACGATTTCAGCCTCTACGACCAGATGCTCGATACGGCGATCCTGCTCAACGTGATCCCGGCGCGCTACCGCCGCCTGTCTTTCGCCGACCCCGAGCAGACGCTGTTCGCGATGGCGCGCGGCTATCAGGGCGAGCGTGGCGACGTGACCGCGCTGCCGATGAAGAAGTGGTTCACGACGAACTACCATTACCTCGTGCCCGAGTTCGACGAGGCGACCGAGGTCGGGCTCAACGGCACGAAGCCCTTCGACGAGTACCTTGAGGCGAAGGCGCTGGGCTACCAGACGAAGCCGGTGCTTATCGGCCCGTACACGTTCCTCAAGCTCTCGCGCGACTCCCAGGCGCGCGAACTGAAGGTCGACGAGGGCCTCATCGATGCCGTCGCCGGCGTCTACGCGCAGATCGTGCGCCGTTTCGCCGACCTCGGCGCCGCATGGGTGCAGCTCGACGAGCCGTGTCTCGTCCTCGATAAGGACGACGCGGACGTGCGTCTGTTCAAGTCGCTCTACTCGCGCATCCTCCCCGCCCGCGGCGAGCGCGTCAAGGTGCTGCTCAACACCTACTTCGGCGACATCGCCGACATCTACGAGACCGTCAAGCTCTTCGAGTTCGACGGCGTCGGCCTCGATCTGGTCGAGGGCCGCGACGCGAACCTCGCCGCCGTCGGCGCGCACGGCGTGGGCGAACGCACGACGCTGTTCGCCGGCGTCGTCTCCGGACGCAACATCTGGCGCAACGACTATGCGACGAGCATCGGCCTGGTCGACGCGCTGCGTCAGGTCACCGACCGCGTCGCCGTGTCGTCCGCCTGCTCGCTGCTGCATGTGCCGTTCAGCACGAAGGGTGAGGAGGCTCTCGGCGGCGACGTCCTCAGGTATTTCGCGTTCGCCGTCGAGAAGCTCAACGAGGTGCGCGAGATCGCCGACCTCGTCGACCTCGACGATGACGCGAAGCAGTCGTCCGATGTGCTCGCCGCCAACCAGCTGCTGTTCGACGGCAGCCGCGTGGCGCGCGATGAGACCGTCGCGGCCCGCCTCGCCGCGCTCGCCGACGACGATTTCACGCGCAGCCCGGCGCGCGCCGAACGCCAGCGCCTGCAGCGCGAGGCGCTCGGCCTGCCCGCGCTGCCGACGACGACGATCGGCTCGTTCCCGCAGACCAAGGAGATCCGCGCCGAACGCGCGAAGCTGCGTAAGGGCGAGATCAGCCGCGACGAATACGACGCGTTCATCCGCGCGCACATCGACGACGCGATCCGCAGGCAGGAGCAGATCGGCCTCGACGTGCTCGTGCACGGCGAATTCGAACGCAACGACATGGTCGAATACTTCGGCCAGCGTCTCAACGGCTTCCTGTTCACGAAGAACGCGTGGGTGCAGTCCTACGGCACGCGCTGCGTCAAGCCGCCGATCGTATGGTCCGACGTCTCGCGCGCCGAACCGATCACCGTCGAATGGAGCCGCTACGCGCAGTCGAGGACCGACAAGCCGATGAAGGGCATGCTCACCGGACCGGTCACGATCCTCAACTGGTCATGGCCGCGCGAGGACATCTCCGCCGAGGAGCAGACGCGCCAGCTCGCGCTCGCGATCCGCGACGAGGTCCTCGACCTCGAGGCCGCCGGCATCCGCATCATCCAGATCGACGAGGCCGCGCTGCGCGAGAAGCTGCCGCTGCGCCGCTCCGACTGGCATGCGAAGTACCTCGACTGGGCGATCCCCGCGTTCCGCCTCGTGCATTCGGGCGTCAAGCCGACCACGCAGATCCACACGCACATGTGCTACTCGGAGTTCAACGACATCATCCGCGACATCGACGCGATGGACGCCGACGTCATCTCCTTCGAGGCGTCGCGCGGCGACCTCGTCGTCCTCGACGCGATCGCGGAGGCCGACTTCGAGACCGAGGCCGGCCCCGGCGTCTACGACATCCATTCGCCGCGTGTGCCCAGCGAGGCCGAGATCGAGGAACGCATCGGCGAGATCCTCGCGAAGATGGACGTCGACAAGGTGTGGATCAACCCCGACTGCGGCCTCAAGACCCGCGGCGAGGCCGAGACGTGGCCGAGCCTCGAGCACATGGTCGCGGCCGCCCGCGCCGTGCGCTCGCGCCTGTGACATCACATGGCCGCCGGTGACATCGCGGTGACACCGTAGCGGCACAGGGGAGCCGTCGGCGACGGCATGCGGCGTCCGCCACGCGCGGGCGCCGCATCCTCCCCGTCCCGCCACATCCTTCTTTTTCTTCTTTTTTGCCTGTTTCCCTTTTTCCCTCCCGTACCGAGGACGACCCATCATGCCCATCTTCTCGCTGGAGATCTTCCCTCCCAAACGCACCGCGCCGGTCGGCACGATCTACGACACGCTCGACGGCCTGCAGGGCCTCGAACCCGCCTTCATCTCGGTGACCTACGGCACCGGCAAATCGGTCGACCGCACCGCCACCGCGCGCATCGCGAACACCGTGCGCGCCGAATACGGCATCCCCGCCGTCGCCCACCTGACCGCCCAGTATCTCGACGAGGCCGGCGCCGAGGAGGCGCTCGACCTGTTCGACCAGGCGAAGGTCGCCGGCGTCCTCGCACTGCGCGGTGACCGCAACCCCGAACGCGAACCCGCCAACGTGTTCCACCACGCATCCGACCTTGCCGCGTTCATCCGCGAGCGCCGCCCCGACCTGCCAATCTACGGCGCCTGCTATCCGGAGAAGCATCCGCAGGCGGCGAGCCTCGACGAGGACATCGACAACCTCAAACGCAAGGTCGACGCCGGCGTCACCCACCTGATCTCCCAGCTGTTCTACGACGACGAGGACTTCCTGCGCTTCCGCGACAAGGCGCGCGCCGCCGGCATCGACGTGCCAATCGAAGCGGGCATCATGCCCGTCGTCAACGCGGGCTCGGTGCGCCACATGGCCGACCTGTGCGCCTCGAGGATCCCCGAACGGCTCGCCGTCATGCTCGAGATGTGGGGACAGGACCCCGCATCCCTCAAGGAGGCGGGCGTCGTCTACGCGTCCGAGCAGATCCGCGACCTCGTCGCCCGCGGCGTCGACGGCATCCACCTGTATACGATGAACCGGCCGTGCGCCGCCCGGCGCATCTGGGCGAACACGAAGGCGTTCTTCGCCTGAACCCTCGCGCGCCCGAAGCGTCATCCAGCGCGGGTAGATTGGACCCATGGAACAAGGCACACCGACGAACATCCCCACACGCGACGTCATCCACGCCGGACTGCAGCACATCAGCCGGGCGAAGCAGCTGCTTAGCGACCTGGCCGGCCCCGACGACGGGCGCGCCGTCGCCGTGCTGCTCGGCCAGCTCGCCGAATGCGACGACCCGGACACGGCGCTCGCGAACCTCGTCGACATCCGCCGCGCGCTCGACGAGCGCGGCGAACCGCTGTCGTCGATCGTCGCCGACGAGGCGCAGATGACGCGGCTGATCGGCGTGCTCGGCGCCTCGAACGCAATGGGCACGCTCATGCGCTTCCGCCCCGACCTCGTGCGCGCCGCCGTCACGCCGCCGCGCGACACGGCGATCGTCACGCGCGAGTCCCGCCGCGCGCGCATCCTCGACGCCGTCGGCGCCGACCCTGAGGGCACGACCCCGACTGCAGGCAAGGAGCTCGCCGAGGCGGCAGGCGCATTGCGCGCCGACTACCGCGAACAGCTCGCCGCGATCATGGCGCAGGACGTGACCGCCGGCGACCCGATCG
This sequence comes from Bifidobacterium anseris, assembly GCF_002860345.1. Taxonomy (GTDB): domain Bacteria; phylum Actinomycetota; class Actinomycetes; order Actinomycetales; family Bifidobacteriaceae; genus Bifidobacterium; species Bifidobacterium anseris. The sequence continues at coordinate 536,649 of NZ_NMYC01000001.1, read as the reverse complement.
AGATCCAGCCGAAGATCAGCGCCGAACTGTCCGACCTGGCCGACGCGGCGCTCGAGGGGGCGCTCGCGATCGCCAGACGCGAGGTGGCCGGCTCCGAGCATGTGCGCTTCGCCGTCATCGGCATGGGCAAGCTCGGCGCTCGCGAACTCAACTACGTCTCCGACGTCGACCTCATCTACGTCGTCGAACCTGCCGACGAGGCGACCGACAACACGACGCTCACGCGCATCGGCACGAAGATCGCGACGACGCTGCAGCGCGTGTGCCAGTCCGTCGTGGCCGGCGTGGCCGAACAGCCGCTGTGGCAGATCGACGGGGCGCTGCGTCCTGAAGGCAAGGACGGCCCGCTCGTGCGCCGTCTCGAGGCGCATCGCGCCTACTACGAGCAGTGGGCGCAGAACTGGGAGTTCCAGGCGCTGCTCAAGGCGCGCGCCGTCGCCGGCGACGCCGTGCTCGGCGCCGACTACGAGGCGATGGCAGCGGGGTTCGTCTGGTCGGCCGCCCGACGCGACAACTTCGTCAACGACTGCCAGCGCATGCGCGAACGCGTCGAGGATCTCATCGCCGCGCCGCTCAAGGACCGCGAGATCAAGCTCGGCCGCGGCGGCCTGCGCGACGTCGAGTTCACCGTGCAGATGCTGCAGCTCGTGCACGGCCGCACCGACCCGTCGCTGCGCGTGCGTCCCACGCTCGACACGCTTCAGGCGCTTTCCGACGGCGGCTACGTCTCACGCCCGCAGGCGAAGGCGCTGCGCTGGGACTACCGTTTCGAACGCGTCCTTGAACACCGCCAGCAGATGTGGATGCTCAAACGCACCCACCTGTTTCCCGACCTCGGGCCCGGCAACGTCGGCGGCCTCGAACGCAAACGCGCGATCGACCCCGACGAACTCAACCAAAGCCCCGAGATGCACCGTCTGGCGCGCGTCTTCCACATGCTGCCCGAACAGCTCGTCGACCAGTACGACGAGACGCGCCGCGAGGTGCGCCGCCTGCACAACGACATCTACTACCGGCCGATGCTGCCAATCTCGGCGACGAGCCCCGACGAGACGGTCGAACTGAGCGAGCAGGCGACGCTCGAACGCTACGAGGCGATCGGATTCGCCGACCCGGCCGCCGCGCTGCGCCATGTGCGCGCGCTGACCGATGGCGTCACGCGCGCCGCGAAGATCAACCGCATCCTGCTGCCCGCCGTGCTGCGCTGGCTGGGCGAGGGGCAGAACCCGGACATGGGCCTGCTGTACTGGCGCACCCTCGAGGAACGCTTCGGCGGCGAACACGAATACCTCGGCTTCCTGCGCGACTCGCCGTCCGCGGCGAGGCGCCTGTGCCACGTGCTGTCCAACTCCCGCTATCTGGGTGACGCGCTCAACAAGTCACTCGAATCGATCACGTGGCTCGGCGACGACGCGAAGCTGCACGCGCGTCCGCGCGCGAGCCTCGACACGCAGTGCGCGGCGATCATCGACCGCCATTCGCATTCGGAACGCGAGGCGGCCACGGCGCTGCGCGCGCTGCGCCGCCACGAGATCGAGCGCATCGGCCTGGGATGGATGAGCGGCGTCATCGAGGCGCCCGAGATGCTCACGGGCATGACCGACGTGTACGACGCGATCCTCGACGCCGCGCTGCGCTGGTCCGTCGCCGCCCAGATGCGCGAGGACGGCGCCGCGCAGGCGCCCGCCGCGATCGCGATCATCGCGATGGGCCGCTACGGCGGCCGCGAGGTCAACTTCAGCTCCGACGCCGACGTCATCGTCATCTACCGTCCCGCCGCCGGCGCCGACGACGCGACCGCTAACCGCTTCGCGCGCAAGGTGCAGGAGCGGCTGCGCATGCTCATGCAGGGCCCCGTCAGCCTCGAACCGAAGATCGAACTCGACATGGACCTGCGCCCCGAAGGCAAGAACGGCCCGCTCGTGCGCTCCTACGCCTCATGCGAGGAGTACTACCGCTCCTGGTCGAGCACATGGGAACGCCAGGCGCTGCTGCGCGCCCGCGCCGCCGCCGGCGACATGACGCTCGCCGACGATTTCCTGACGAACATCGCCGACCCGCTGCGCTATCCGGACCGCGACCTCACCGACGAGGAGATCGGCGAGATCCGCCGCCTCAAGGCGCGCATGGAGGCCGAACGCCTGCCGCGCGGCGTGCGCCGTGAACGCCACCTCAAACTCGGCAAGGGAGGCCTGAGCGACGTCGAATGGACCGTGCAGCTGCTGCAGCTGCGGCACGCGCACGACGACAAGGCGCTGCGCGTCAACTCGACGACCGAGGCGCTCGACGCGCTCGTCGCCGACGGCCACCTCAACGAGGAGGACGCGCGCATCCTCGGCGAGGCGTGGCAGATGTGCACCGACGCGCGCAACGGCAACTACCTGTGGAGCGGACGCGCCGCGCAGGCCGACGTCCTGCCGGCCGACATGTACTCGCTCGGCGGCATCGCCGTCTACCTCGGCTACGACGCCAACCACGGCCAGCGCTTCGAAAACGACATCCTCGCCCAGATGCGCCGCAGCCGCGAGGTGTGCGAACGGCTGTTCTACGGCGTCGAACAGTGACGCAGGAGACGTCGGGCGGCGCGCTCGCGACCGACGCGCGTCGCGCCAATAGGCGGGTGCGGTTATAGTTGGATAGGTCACTTCGGTGACCACCTTCACATTCGGTCAGAAAGGTGAGTCATTGGCTAGCGAAGCACACACCGCACCCGCCACTTCGATGGTCGGGAGAAGCGTCATCACATTGGACGATCTGTCCATCGCCCAGATCCGCGAACTGCTCGACAAGGCGCGCTACATCGACGCGCACCGCACCCAAGTGGCGCACACCTGCGACGGCAGGGTGCTGGCCACTTTGTTTTATGAGCCGAGTACACGCACGCGCCTGAGCTTCGAAACGGCGATGCTGCGTCTGGGCGGCAAAGTCATCGGCTTCGCCGGCGCCCAGCTCGCCTCCGTCACCAAGGGCGAATCGATCGCCGACACGCTCAAGACCGTCTCCAACTACGTCGACGTCGTCGCGATCCGCCACCCCAAGGAAGGCGCCGCGCTCGTCGCCGCCGACGCCGCCTGTGTGCCCGTCATCAACGCCGGCGACGGCGGCCACATGCACCCCACGCAGACGCTCGCCGACCTCGCGACGCTGCGCTCGCGGTTCGGCCGCGTCAACCATCTGACGATCGGCCTGTGCGGCGACCTGACCTTCGGACGCACCGTGCATTCGCTCATCGAGACGCTGTGCCGCTTCGGCGACGTGCGCTTCGTGCTCATCTCCCCGAAGGAGCTGCGCACCCCGCAGTACGTGCTCAACCGCATCAACGCGACCGACAGCTGCTCGTACGTCGAGGTCAGCGACCTGAGCGAGGTCATCGGCGACCTCGACGCGCTGTACATGACGCGCGTGCAGAAGGAACGCTTCTTCAACGAGGACGACTACCTGCGCCTGCGCGACACGTACATCCTCGACGAGGCGAAGCTCGCGAAGGCGAAGCCGGACATGGCGGTGCTGCATCCGCTGCCGCGCGTCAACGAGATCGCCAAGGAGGTGGACGACGACCCGCGCGCCGCCTACTTCGAACAGGTCAGGAACGGCATGCTCATGCGCATGGCGTTGGAAAGCTCGGTGCTCGGCGACGAACTGCCCGGCTTCGACGCGTACGAGAACAAGGAGGTCATGGCCTGATGGAGGTCACCAGCATCCAGGACGGCATCATCATCGACCACGTGCCGGCCGGCACGGCGCTCAAGGTGCTCGAATACCTGCGCATCAACCCGTCCGCGACGAAGCTCGCGCTCATCATGAACACCGATTCGCGCCGCTACGGCACGAAGGACATCATCAAGATCGAGGACGCGGACACGGCGATCGACCTCGACGTGCTCGGCCTCGTGGCGCGTTCGGCGACCGTCGACATCATCCGCGGCGGCCGCATCGTCGACAAGAAGACGCCGACGCTGCCCGAACGCGTCGTCAACGTCATCACCTGCGTCAACCCGCGCTGCGTGACGACGACCGAGCCGGGCGTCGACCAGGTCTTCTACCTCGACCGCGCCGACGGCGACGTGTACCGCTGCCGCTACTGCGACGAGGAGGCCGAGTTCTGATGGCGATCACCTTCAGGGACATCCGCGTGTGGGACACCGGCGAACGCATCGACCTGATCGTGCCTGACGAAGGACGCGACGTGGCCGTCGACGCCTCCCGGCTGACGGTGGCGCCGGGCCTCGAGGACCCGCACGTGCACTTCCGCGATCCGGGCCAGACGCACAAGGAGACGATGGTCACCGGCTGCGCAGCGGCGGCCGCGGGCGGCTACACGAACGTGCTCATCATGCCGAACACGGTGCCGGCGATGGACGGCCAGATCGTCACGGCGGGGGAGCCGGGCGCCGACGAGATCCTCAAGGCCGGCTGCGACAACGTCATCGACTACCTGCAGCACTACGAGCGCATCCACGACGTGACGCTGCCGGTGCGCTACGAGCTGTGCGTGTGCGCGACGAAGGGCCGCGAGGGCAAGGAGCCGACCGAGCCGAAGGACTGGGCGTGGTACATGCCCGGCAACGACGACGAGAAGGACGCGGCGCAGATCGCGCATCCGGTCACGGCGATGAGCGACGACGGCTCGGCCGTGCCGACGCCGGTGCTGCGCGACGTGTTCGCCAACGTCAAGGAGACGGGGCTGTACCTGATCGAGCACTGCGAGCACCACGACGTCGGCGCCGTCAACGAGGGGCCGGTCTCCGAGAAGCTCGGTGTGCCCGGCATCCCCGAGGACACCGAGCTGGCGATCGTGCAGCGCGACATCGATCTGGTGCGTTCCACCGGCGTGCACGTGCACTTCCAGCATGTGAGCACGGCGATCAGCTTCGAGGCGATCCGGCGCGCCAAGGCCGAAGGGCTGCCAATCACCTGCGAGACGGCGCCGCACTATCTGGCCTTGAGCGATGAGGCGCTGCTCAAGTACGGCACGCGCGCGAAGATGAACCCGCCGCTTCGCAGCGAGAAGGACCGGCAGGCCACGATCGCCGCGATCGCCGACGGCACCGTCGACATGATCGCCACCGACCACGCCCCGCACACCGCCGACGAGAAGGCGCTCGGCTTCCTCGAGGCGCCCAACGGCATCATCGGCCTCGAATGCGCGTTCGCCGTATGCCACACGGTCCTCGTCGACGGCGGCTGGATCAGCGACGAACGCCTCATCGAACTCATGGCCGTGAACCCGGCCTCGCTTATGGGCAGGCATTCGACCGACATCGCCGCGCTGCTCAACACGGGCGCGAAATGCGCGGTGAAACGCACGCTCGACCTGGACGCGAGCGAACACCCCGAGCGCAACGACCTCGTCATCCTCGGCCTCGACGACGCATGGACGATCCGGGCCGACGAGTTCCGGTCGAAGGCGCGCAACACGCCGTTCGACGGCTGGGAGGTCACCGGCAGGCCGTACGCGACGATCATCGGCTCGCGCCTGGCCTCCGGCAGCCTCGACGCGCTCGCCTGACGCGCAAACGCGACGCCGGGCATGCGCGACCCCGCCCGCTCGTCCGGTCCGCGCGGGCGCACCGCCGCGCGAAGCAGAAAACGCCCCCCACACCCACAACCCCAAGGAGCATGATGGACCGCCTCATCGAAGCCATCGAAGACAAACAGAACCCGAGCGTCGTCGGCCTCGACCCCACGCCGGCGCTCGTGCCCGCCCAGGTCATGGACGCCTACCGCATCGAAGCCGACGAATACGTCGAGGAGGACGACGACAACCTCGCCGCAACCGGCGCCGCGGCCGCGTACTTCGAGTTCAACCGCGCGATCATCGACGCGGTCGCCGACATCGTGCCCGCCGTCAAACCGCAGATCGCGATGTACGAGGCGCTCGGCCCGGCCGGCATCGACTGCTACACGATGACCTGCCAGTACGCGCGCCAGCAGGGCCTGTACGTGATCGGCGACGTCAAACGCGGCGACATCGGCTCGACGGCCGCCGCCTACGCGAAGCACCTGACCGGCTTCGACGGCGCCGACGTGTGGCACGAGGACGCGCTCACCGTCAACCCCTACCTCGGCTCCGACGGCATCGAACCGTTCGTCGAGGCCGCCGGGGAGTCCGACCGCGACCTGTTCGTCCTCGTGCGCACGTCGAACCCGTCCTCCGCGCAGATCCAGGAGCTCCAACTGGCCGGCGGCGGCCGCGTCTACGAACACGTCGCCGACCTCGTCGAGCAATGGGGCGCCGGCACGATCGGCCGCTTCGGCTATTCGCGCACCGGTGCCGTCGTCGGCGCCACGCACCCCGAGGAGGGCGCCGCGCTGCGCGAACGCATGCCGCACACCTTCTTCCTCGTGCCCGGCTACGGCGCCCAGGGCGGCACCGCGGCCTCGGTCGCCGGCATGTTCGACCATGACGGCTCCGGCGCGATCGTCAACTCGTCGCGCGGCATCATCGGCGCATGGCGCGACGACGCGCGCTACGACGCGGGCCTCGAACCCGAGACCGCGCTCGAACTCGTCGCCGCCAACGCGCGGCGCGCCGCCGAGGACATGCGCGACCAGTTGCGCGTCGCGCTCGCCTGAACGCGCCCGGCGCGTCCCGTGCCCCGCAGGAAGAGCAATCAAGAGAACGATCCAGAGAAGAGACCAGCAGACAAGAAAGAGGGACAGGAACCCATGCCAACCACAGCGTTTTCCCACACGGTGGAGGATGCCGTATCGAACGGCCGCATGCCGACGAGACGCACCGTCGACGTCGTCGACGTGCGTGAACTGACGCCCGGCGTCATTCGGCTGACGTTCCGCGACGAGTTCATCGCCGAGAACGTCAAGCCCGCGCAGTTCGTCAACCTGTATTCGGCCAACCCGCAGCATCTGATGCCGCGACCCTTCGGCGTCAGCGAGGTCGATGGCGACGACGTGAGCCTGATCTTCGCCGTCGTCGGCTACGGCACCGACGAGTTCGCCCATCTCAAGGGCGGCGACCGGGTGGATGTGCTCGGGCCGCTGGGCAAGCCGTTCGACATCCGCGCGAACGCCGACTACCTGCTCGTCGGCGGGGGACTGGGCATCCCGCCGCTGCTCGAGGCTGCGCAGGCGCTCGCCGGACGCGACGACTGCCGCGCGATCGCCGTGCTCGGCTACCGCGACGCGCATTTCGCCGACGTGTACGCGGCCAAATACGCCGACGAGGTGCACAGCATCGACGAGTCGGAAGGCAACGTGCTCACGCTGCTCGAACGCCTGTGGCCGGGTCTGCAGGAGAGCGGCCGTGAGCTGATCATCCTGTCGTGCGGTCCGACGCCGATGATGAAGGCGGTCGCCGAATGGGCGTCCAAGCGCGGCGTCGACGCGCAGCTGAGCATGGAGCAGCGCATGGGCTGCGGCTACGGCACCTGCGTCGCCTGCACGATCGACACGCGCGACGGCCGCGAGAAGGTGTGCGAGGCCGGCCCGGTCTTCACCGCGCACCAGCTGGGATGGGACAACAAGTGAGCGAGGACAACGTGAACATCGAACAGGAACTCAACGAAACCCCGACGAGCGTCTACGCGCCGCACGAATGGCGCCACGGCACCGTCGTCGCCGGCGTGCCGTGGAAGAACCCGGTCGGCACCGCCTCCGGCACCTTCAACGCGTACGCGTGCGGACGGTTCTACGACGTGTCCCAGATGGGCTCGGTCACCACGAAGGGCGTCTCGCCGGTCGAATGGCTCGGCAACCCGGGCGTGCGCACCGCCGAAAGCCCGGCCGCCACCGTCAACGCCGTCGGCCTGCAGAACCCCGGCGTCGACCATTACCTCGCGCACGACCTGCCGTATCTCAAGGACCTCGGCGCCACCGTCATCGCGAACGTCGCCGGCCACTGCGACGACGACTACGCGCAGGTCGTCGAAAAGCTCGCCGACTCGGACGCAGACATGCTCGAGATCAACGTCAGCTGCCCGAACGTGACGCACGGCGGCATGTCCGTCGGCACCGACCCGGTCGCTTTGGCCAAGCTCATGGACCGGCTGCGCCCGATGACCGACAAGCCGATGATCGTCAAGCTCACGCCGAACGTCACCGACATCGCCGCGATCGCGCGCGCCGCCGTCGAGGGCGGCGCCGACTGCCTGAGCATGATCAACACGCTCGTCGGCATGCGCATCGACATCAGGACCGGCGAGCCGATCATCGCCAACCGCACCGGCGGCGTGTCCGGACCCGCCGTCTTCCCGGTGGGCCTGGCCTGCGTGTGGCGCGTGCGCGCCGCGCTGCCCGACATCCCGATCATCGGCATCGGCGGCATCGACTCGGGCGAGAAGGCCCTCGAATACCTCTACGCCGGCGCCAACGCCGTCGAGGTCGGCGGCGCCGCGCTGTACGACCCGACCGCGCCGATCCGCGTCGCCCTCGAGCTCGAGGAGCTCCTCGACTCCAGGCCCGAACTGACCGAAAAGCTCGCCAAGGGCGACACCTGGCGCTGAAGACGCCTCCCGACGACACCACAGACCACCAATTCCGGAAGGAGACACGATGTTCGACTCCCTCGACCACCGATTCACCAAGTTCCTGCTCGAATCGAACGCCCTGAAATTCGGCGACTTCACGTTGAAGTCCGGACGGCGCTCGCCGTACTTCATCAACGCCGGCGCCTTCGACGACGGCAGGAAGATCGCGACGCTCGGCGCGTTCTACGCCGAGAAGATCCAGACCGAGATCGACGACGAGCAGCTGCCCGCCCGCATCGACACGATCTTCGGCCCGGCGTACAAGGGAATCCCGCTCGCCGTCGCCACCTCGATCGCGCTCGAGCTCAACTACGGCGTCACCGTCGGCTACACCTTCGACCGCAAGGAGAGGAAGGACCACGGCGACGGCGGCACGATGGTCGGCAAGCCGCTCGACGACGGCATGAACGTGCTGCTCGTCGACGACGTGATGACCGCCGGCACCGCCGTGCGCGAGGTCGTCCCCAAACTCAAGGAGCAGGCCGACGTCAACATCGTCGGACTCGTGCTCTCCGTCGACCGCATGGAGAAGACGAAGGACAGCGATCTGTCCGCCGTGCAGGACGTGCAGAGGGAGTTCGGCTTCCCGGTGTTCGCGATCGCGAACGTCAAGGAGATCTTCGCCGCCGGCCGCGAACTGCCCGACGACGAAGGTGCTCCGTACGTTTCCGACGAGATCGCGAAAGCCGCCGAGGAGTACCTGACGCGGTACGGGGCGTGAAAGTGCTCAACGGTGCCAAAACCGCGGCTCCCCGTCCGGAAATGAATCCGGCGGACCCTGCCGCTATACTGATGATGTAGTCAATATGCGGTGATGTATTGACGATTTTTCGCTGATGCCCCTCCTCGGAGGGGCATCATGCGTTGTGCCCCAGGGATGCGTACCGGCGTAGCTGTCTCTCTCGCCACCGAGTCCACTGGCATCGAATCCGCATGCGCTCGCGGACGGCGACACCACGATGTTGCGTAGATAGCTCATTTGGGATACAGTAACTGATGAATCGCGTTTTTTTATCGTGATTCGCAAAGAAACTAAGAAATGAGGACAGCGTTCATGGCTCGATTGCTGGCTCTTACATTGCGCAACATCAGGAACATCGGCAACGGTGAGATCACGTTCGAAACGTTGCCATCCGGCGGCAGCATCACCGGCATCTATGGTGCCAACGGCAGCGGCAAGACGTCCGTGCTTGACGCCATCCGTCTGCTTCGCCCGACCATCAGCGGCGAACCGCTGCCCGAGGATGCGGCCGAACTCGTGTCCATAGGCGAGAGTGAGGCCGAACTGTCCGCGATGTTCCGCGTGTCCGTTGATGGCGGCGCGCGATATCTCAAGTACACGGTCGTCTACCAGTGGACTGACGGCGTTCTTCGTATTGCGCAGGAATCGGTGTGCATCGGCGATTCCGAACGTCGACTCGGGCGTCCGTTTGTGCGGTATACCGTTGATGAGCGCAATCGTCTCGATTTGTCACCGATCACCAGATGGCAGAGTATCGTCGCTGCGGTCGATGACAAGGTGGCGGTGGCGCTTGGGGAACAGCGTGCGTCGCTCGAGCGCCGTTCGTTCCTGTTTTCGGATACGTTCCTTGATTACCTGCGAACGGCCGCGGAAGGCGGCATGAAGCCGCTGGCGAAGGACGTTCAGCGTTGGCTCGCGCACTATCCGTCGGCATTCGCCGTCATGAAGGAGCTGCGATTCTGGGCGCGTACACGCATGTTCCTGCTGTCGACCCAGCACAACTCGATCGTCAGCTACAGTCTCCTGCCGATTTCCGTCCCGAGCGAGACGGGGCGTCCGCGTGAACTGGTGTTTTCCATGGACGGCGTCAATAATCTGACCGATGCCGAGCTGGCGGACCTGAATCATAGCCTTGACGACTTCAACCAGATCATGCCCTATCTGGTCCACGGCATGACGCTCAAGGTCAGGAATATGGGAACCACCATTCTTCCTGATGGTTCGTCCGCCAACGAGGTGGTGCTGATGAGCGTCCGCGATGGGGTCGAGGTGCCGCTCATGCACGAATCGGAAGGCGTGACGCGCATCGTGGGCATGCTGGCCTATCTGATTCGCGCCTATAACGATCCCGACGTGCTCGTGACGATAGATGAGCTTGACGGAGGTGTGTTCGAATACCTGCTCGGCGAGATGCTGCATGAGTTCTCCCGCAACGCGCAGGGACAGCTGATCTTCACCGCGCACAATCTACGGCCGATGGAACGTATGGATTTTCCCCAGAAGACCATCGTGCTGTCCACGCTCGATCCGAATCACCGTTTCATTCCGTACATGACGGTGGGTCGCACGAACAATCCGCGTCGCCAGTACATTCAGGCGCTCCAGAGCGGCGGCAAGGTCGCCGATCTCTACAAGTGCACGTCACCGCAGATGCTCGGCGTCGGATTCACGTTGGCCGGCGGCGTGGACGAACGCACCGAGCAGGACGTGGAGCACGGGCTGCGGTCATTGGAGCACGTTCCGACCAATGATCTGGAGAGGATGCTATGAGCCGCCGCAGAATCGTGCTGCTGCTGGTGGAGGGGGAGAGCGACGCCACGTTGCTCACTCCTTCCTTCAATGCGCTGTTTCCGACATTGGATATGCCTCATCGGACGCAGGGTGAACCGTTGCGCTGTGATGTGACCACGGTGTCGTTGTACCCGGACGATGCATGGGTCAATGGGCTCAATCCGCGGGACAACGCGCCGACAATGGTGCGTAAGACGGTGCAGGAGCGCATCGCGAGGGCCGACTACACGAAGGCCGATGTGGCTTGCGTCGTGCAGCTCATTGATCTGGATGGCGCCTTCATCCCGTCCGGTCGCATCATAGAAGATCGGAACTGCGAGCGCATCGTTTACGGTGAGCATGACATCACCGTTCATGACAGATCACAGCGTCTGCAGTTGTGCGCGCTCAAGCGCAGAAACGTGAACGCCTTGCGTGGCGTGACCGAGATCGTGAATGTTCCATATCGGCTGTTCTATGTTTCCAGAAACCTCGAACATGCCTTCGCCGACCTGAGCGGCACGGTGAGCACCGGTCGCAAGAACCAGACCGCCGCCAGACTGGCGGCCACGTTCGTGCAGGAGCCGGACAGATTCAAGGACGTCCTCACCCGCCTCTATGCATTGCACCGTAATGAGGCCGGTACCGCCGAGGTGAGCTGGAAGAACTCTTGGGATGATGTGATGAAAACCGGCTCGCTGCTATCGCTGCATCGTGGTTCGAACCTGTGGTTCCTTCCTGGTTTTGTGAGGGAAATTTCGAAGTAAGAAGCTGACTGCCCGCGCTGCGGTACGCGCATCCGATGTGGTGAACACGGCTGCCTTTCGTCTTACGATGCACACCATGACGGCGTTTTCGCAAGGCGAGAGGCTGCGGCGTCAGTCGTGCTCCTGCGTCATCTGCTCGGTCAGCATGCCATCATCCTTGCGGTAGATGAACGTGCAGGACTTGACGCGCCGCATCATCTAAATGCGCGGCCGGACGCAGAAGGCGGTGATCTGCGCCAGACCTACGTTTGGCATCCTGACATGTCAACGGTCGCAAAGGACGCCTCACCATGCGCTTGGCGTGACCAATCATGCTGATGACGACGGAGGATGCCTTGAGGCCGTCATCATGGTGAATGACAATCTCGTCGGTTGAGAGGAGCTTTGCGATGCATGGTGCCGAAAAGCGCAGAGGAGTCGTATTCAAAGGCATGGCCGGTGTTCTGGCCGCTGTCATGATGTCATGCGGAATGAGTGACGTGGCGCTCGCGTCTGATATTCAGACGGACATGCCTTCCCATGGGCAAGTTGAAGGAATGGCTTATCCGCAAGCGTTGAACACGGAAGCGTTACGGAGACTGCTTGATCATTACGAGAGCATCCCAGATATAGTACTGGAACAAGGCGATGTAGCCTTGCAGGCTTGGAAGGAAGCCCATCCTCAGGAAGGGCGGGCCGGTTTTTGGGGCTGTGCTGCCGCAGTGGCGGGCGTAATCGCGACCACAGCATTCCCAGCGGCAAAGATCCTGAAAATCAAGAAGCTCATCAAGGCGCTTGGCGGTGTACGCTCCGCCATCAAGATCATGGCTGGAGCCTCCTTCAATTATGAGAAGCTCAAAGCGCTTGGTGGCGCGGCCGCAGCTCTCGCTGCCGAGCTCACCGGCATCGGAAGCGTGAAAAGCCAATGCTTCGCCTGACATCGAAACGTGCTCATCTGTGGGGTTGGACCACTGCGTTTGTATCCATCATCCTGCCCATAGTGGCGATTACGTGCTACCTGCTATGGCATGATGCGCTGCTCGCGTGGTTGATAGCCGCGCCGGGTGTGTTCTCATGGCCCGGATCGACAGTCAGAATGCTGCGGAGGATTGTAACCGAACGTGAACGTTCGGTCGGGCAGGAAACAGGGGAGAAGGCTGCTGGATGTCGCCTGCAAAAGTGACGACGGATACTAAAGGCGCGGTCGTCTGGGCGCTTGGCGAACAAGATGTCGTTGAACAGTCCAGCGCATGAGTGATGTCACGCTTTCCACGGTTTCATCTTCATGCATGCGCTCATGGCAGCGCCCGGCTGCTGCTGTTCTTCGACATCGTGCTCAACTCGCGCTGATGAAGGCGGAAACTGGAGTAGCGGGCGCACGCGCTCGCGGACGGCTCGCCAAACGGTCGAAGGAACTGATGACATACTCCTGATTCATCTGTTACGCTTGGGAGCAGCGCAAGCTCGGTGAGATCGCAGAGGTAGTTGGCGGTGGAACGCCTGATACAAACAATCCGGCATATTGGAATGGAAGTATCAACTGGTTTACGCCCGCTGAAATTGGTTCAAGCACATATGCGACTGACAGCAAAAGAAAAATAACGGAGGAAGGGCTGCAGCATTCTTCCGCAAATCTTCTCCCAGCATATCGAACCATACTGTTCACAAGCCGAGCCAGCATAGGACTTGTGGCGATCCTGACAACCGATGCTTGTACTAACCAAGGCTTCCAATCGCTTGTGGCCTCTGATCAAACGGACGTACTTTTCCTTTATAGCTTATGTGATCGAATTAAGAGGCAGGCTATACGAAATGCGGCAGGTTCAACTTTTTTGGAAGTATCCGGAAAGCAACTCGCCAAGATACCGGTTCAAGTTCCTTCTCTGTCTGAACAACGTCGCATAGGAAAACTCTTTCAAGTCATCGATACGCTTATCGCTGCCGAGAAGCGTAAGCTGATCCTCCTGAGAGACAAGAAGTCGGCGCTCCTGAGCCAGATCTTCGACCGGAAGATGAGATTCAAAGGCTATACTGATCCTTGGGAGCAGTGCAAGCTCGGTGAGATCGCTGAGATAGGAACCGGAAGTCACAATACTCAAGATGGCCATCTTGATGGTCGCTTTCCTTTCTTCATTAGATCGGATCAGAAACTTTTCCTTGATTATTACGACTATGACGAGGAAGCAATTTTGATTCCCGGTGATGGACGTATAGGTCAGATTTACCATTACATGAACGGGAAATATGCGCTGCATCAACGGGTGTACCGCATCAAAGTGAATTCATCAGTGGATACACGATTCATCTTGTATCTCATGGAGGCGTGTTTTCGTAAACATGCCTTAGCCATGAACTCACAAGGGACCGTGCCATCTCTCAGAAAACCAATATTTACCGAATGGAGCATTGGCCTCCCCGGAGACAGAGATGAGCAGATAAAAATCAGCAAGCTTTTTAACCAATTGGACAACCTCATCGATGCCGAGAGTCAAAAGGTCGATCTGCTGGAGCTCAAGAAGAAAGCTCTTCTGCAGCAGATGTTCATCTGAATGCATATGTTCCTTTCTGCCATGCAGTGGTTGCATGGCAGAAAGGAACATATGTACCGGAAACAACTTCTGACTCGTTACTTTGCCGAATGGGTCGATACGTACAAGCGAGATGCCGTGACGCCCATCACCTTGAACAAGTACCTCATGACGTTGCGCCATCTTGAGGTGCTCGCCCCGGAAGTGACTTTGGGTGAACTGAGTCGTCTGGAATACCAACGCATTCTCAACGACTTCGCTAAGACGCATGAGCGGCAGACAGTCATGGATTTCCACCATCAGGTCAAGGCCGCCATTGTGGATGCCGTGGATGAGGGAGTGCTGCGTAGGGATCCAACGCGTAAGGCGGTTGTCAAAGGCAAACAGCCCCGCGCGAAGCGTCCGAAGTATCTCAATCAGTCTGAGCTCCGCGCGATGCTTGCGGCCCTGCAGCTTGATGACGATCATCTTACTGATTACCTACTTCTTCTGGTCGCCAAGACCGGCTTGCGGTTCGGAGAAGCGCTTGGACTGACTCCTGACGACATTGATTTCCAAACACAACAGATCAATGTAGGGAAGACCTGGAACTACAAGAATCCGGAAGGCGGCTTTGCGCCGACTAAGAATCGCTCCTCTCGGAGGAAAGTCCGCATGGATTGGTCACTCAGTATGCATCTCAAGCAGCTATGTGCCGGCCGTGATTCGGATAAGCCGATATTCGTTATCGAGGGCAAGCGCGTGTTCAACGCCACCGTGAATGACAGGCTGAAGGCTGTCTGCAAGGAATGCGGCATTCCTGTTATCACCGTTCACGGCTTGCGCCATACGCACGCGTCATTGCTGCTCTATGCAGGAGTCTCCGTGGCTTCGGTCGCCAAACGACTTGGGCACTCCAACATGGTGACGACGCAAACGACATACCTGCATGTCATCAAAGAGCTGGAGGCCAAGGACACCGACAAGATCATGCAGTTCCTGAGCACACTGTAGCCGCTGTGGGGGGCTTTCTGCTACGTAGAGAGCCCCTCGCCGGGTCACTATGCAAGCATTCGCTCAAGAAGTGCTTTCTTCTGATCTACTAATATGTTAACTTTCTGATTTTCGGCAGCGATGAGCTTATCATAACAACTTAGTAACTTTTCTATAGCATTTTGTTCCTTGAGTGAGGGAATCATGATAACAGCGTTACCGACAATACTTTTATTGAGATTATTTACAGCACTTCCAGCAGCAAGTCGCCGATACTGTGAAATCATAAATTGCGAACCCAAGGCTTGACACAAGAATGACGGATTGACCTTAGAGCGGTTCGTTCTTATCAATAACCAACCGTCATGTATACATCCATCAATACCCATAATGTATGGGCGACCAAATGACATTGAGTTGGAAAGTATTAAATCTCCCGGATGCACACTCCTTGTTTTAGGCAAGCCTTTAGGTTTGATTCTTTCAGAAGTACTCGTGATAACATTTCCCAATGAGGGCGCGTCGCCAATCTTTACCCAATTTAAGCCACTTTTATCAGTGGTAGTGTACTTACTAATAGGCCTAGGGGATGCACCTCTTTCAATGTAAGAGATATCTTTCATCCTATATCTCTTCCATTCTTTTTGATAGCCCTTAAAACGTACTTTTTGACTAAATATTTCTTGCATGAGTCCTGATTTCTTTGTTCTCAAGAGGTTCAGCTTACGCTTCTCGGCAGCGATAAGTACATCAAGCTTCCTCAAGAGAGCGCCGATTGCTGTTTGCTCAGCAAGACAAGGTGACGCAATAACGGTGTTCGTCAAAGCTGTTTTAGAAATGGATATGACTTTAGTGCCTTGCATTTGCGGGAGCAGTTGTTTGCGATAAGCGGGAGAACTGAGATAGTATCCTAGATATCCTGTCCCAAACTTAATTCTGCCGCGGACAGCAATGGTATGAAGACCTGCGAGGACCTTGCGATTCCCGACGTCAAATAGTTCCACACATTTACCTGCCGTTTGGTCTTCGGCAGTGTCCGCAATCACTATATCGCCGTCCATAAGTAGATCATTTCTGTACACATCTGCGAGCGATGGATCTTTCAAAGTCGGCAATGTGTGAGTGTCAATTGAAAAACAACAATCATAATTTACTAAAATATCACCATAATGAATATCGACAATGCCTGTACTGCACGGCTGAAGACTCGCCCGTGAATAACTATTTGTCTTCAAAAAACCAAAGATGGACGAGAACTTGCGCTGCTCCCAAGCGTCAGTGAATCCTCGGAAACGAAGTTTGGGCTGTAGTTTTTTGGTCATGATGTTCTGTCCTTTTGCTCTCCGTGGTGTAATCACTGGTTGTCGTCATCGGTCTGATCCGTTGGGACGAGCTCGTCGAGCATGGCTGCGAGTTCATGTTCCAGTCGGGCGATTTCTTCGCCCACTTCCGCGAGCTGACGGTTGACGTCGTCCAGATCGATCGGCTCTTCTTCCTCGAATGTGTCGACGTATCGGGGAATGTTGAGGTTGTAGTCGTTGTCCTTGATCTCGTCAAGGGTGGCGACGTGGGCGAGCTTGTCGACGTCCTGACGGTTCTTGTAGGTCTCGAAGATGAGATCGATGTCTTCCTCACGCAGACGATTCTGCTTCTTGTCTTTTTCGAAATGCTGGGACGCATCGATGAAGAGGACATCGTTGGTCTTGCGATCCTTACGGAAGACGAGGATGACGGTGGGGATGCCGGTGGAGTAGAAGAGGTTCGACGGCAAGCCGATGACGGCGTCGAGGTAGTTCTTCTCGATGAGGGCCTTGCGGATCACTCCTTCGGCCGCTCCGCGGAACAGCACGCCGTGGGGTAGCACGATCGCCATGCGGCCGCTCGGTTTGAGGTGGTAGATGCCGTGTTCGACGAACGCGTAGTCGGCTTTCGATTTCGGCGCGAGCTTGCCGTAGTCCTTGAAGCGGGGATCCTTCAGCTTGGATTCGGCGTTGTCCCATTTGAGTGAATAGGGCGGGTTGGCCACGACGGCGTCGAAGAATTCAGGATGATCGATGCCGTTTTCGTCCATGCCGTTGGGCCAGTCTGATTCCAACGTGTCGGCGCAACGCAGATCCATGTACTGGTACTTCACGTCATGCATCATCAGGTTCATACGCGCGAGGTTGTAGGTCGTACGGTTGATCTCCTGGCCGAAGAAACGCACGCGGGCGGATTCGGGTTCATTGGGTTCCGACTTGAGCTCATGTTGGACGGTGAGTAGCAGGGAACCGGAGCCCATCGTCGGATCGTAGACCATGAATGGGCGGCTTGCATACTCGATGACTTCCCTCGCTTCCTTGCTGGAGTCGGGGGAGGCGTAGGTGACGAGTTTCGCCAGAACGCGGGACACTTCGTGCGGAGTATAGAATTCGCCGGCCTTCTTGCCGCTGTTGCCGGCGAATTCAGCGATGAGGTACTCGTACACATCGCCGAGGATGTCATGTCCGGATTCGTCGTGGAAGTCGATGTCGTCGATGCGTTCGACCAGTTGGGACAACGCTTTGGTGCGTGCCGAGGTGGAGCTGCCCAGACTGGAGTTGGCGAGGTTGATGTCGTCAAACACGTCCTGGAAATCCTCCGTCGCGTTCGTGTTCAGCAGCGCGTTGGCTTTGAATTGGGCGAACATGTTCGGATAGTCCTCGGGGCGAATCTCCTGCTTGCGGACTTTGTTGACGATCGTCGTCCACGTGTATTCGGGGTCGATGGCGTATCCCTGATCCGAAGCGAGATCCGCGCGCCAGTCCTCGATGCCGTCCCGTGCCACTTGGCGCGCATACGCGTTGTTGACGTCCTGCGGATTCGAACTGGTCTCGGTGTCGGTGAAGTCAAGCAGGCCGGAGTCCGCCAGATTCCGTTCCTGACGTTTGGACAGATACCGGTAGAAGATGAAGCCGAGGATGTAGTCGCGGTATTCGCTTGCGTCCATTTTCCCGCGAAGGTCATTCGCCATCGCCCAGAGCTGGGATGTCAGTTCGTGTGCATCGTTCTGCGTGGACGTCGATGTCATGGGTTGTTTCCTCCTGATGTTGTTGCGATCGATGGATTGGTATGGGTCAGCTGTAGTCGGCGATGACCTGATCCGCGAATTCCTGCAGGGCCTTGCGCAGCTCACGCTTGTAGTGGATGGGGGAGAGTGCTCGCACATCCGATTTCTTGGCGTCGGTCTGGTAGAACCTGTCCTTGACGGCGGCGGTAAGCAACGTGGACAGTGATTCGTCCGTGTCGAGATCGTTCTTGCCGATGACGTGCCGGTCGAGCATCGTGTTGATGAGCTGCGTGGCGGTGACGATGTCGACCAGTCCCCAGTCCTCACGGAAACGCAATACCGCATGCCGCCGCGAGTTCTCCATATGGGTGCGCACGATGCCTGTGATGTCGGATGGTTCGACGGGGTAAGGGTACTCGTCCAGTCGGCCTTCCATGGCGTCCTGCGCCGTTCGCCGGATCTGTTCGGCCTGATGCCTGTCCGGCAGTCGATCGATCGCATGCTGCAGGTTCTCCAAGGTCTTGTCGGCCTCCGGTTCCCGGTCGTGCACCTGATTGAGGAGCTTGGCCAGCAGTTCCTCGATGTAGTCGTAGTTAACTTTGACGTCGGTCACGTGCTCGGCTTCGAAGTTCAGATTGGAGGTGTCTATGGGAGAATCCACGTAATCCACTATGATTCGCTGCAGCCCGTAGCGTAGCGAGGTGAGCAGCCATTCGTGATTGTCGTCGTTGAGGTGCAGCTGGCTGAGCAACTGCTCCGGGTGGGACGGATCGTAGTCCGTGTACTGCTTCAGCGCCGCGACTTCGTTGTTGTAGTCGTGCAGCAGTTCCGCAGCTTGCTTTTGCTGCGCCTCGCTGGGTGGGATCTGTGTGAAGTCGTCGGTGAGATCGCGCAACGCGTCGACGATTTTGCAGGTCTGCTCCACTCGTTTCTTGAATGGTGTGGCAAGGACGCCTTCCAGTCCCCCTTCCTTTTCGTCTTCGCCGAGCGAGCCTTGGACGAGTGCGGAATCCGGATTCGCATACACTTTGAGGGCCGCGTCCATGAGACGTTTCGACATGAGCGGCCAACGGTAGTTGACGATGTGTCCGAAGGGTTTGGTCTGCATGTCGTATACGCGGTTGGTGCGCGAATACGCCTGGATCAGGCTCGCTCCGGAAAGCACTCGATCCACGTACAGCGTGTTGACAATCTTCGAGTCGAATCCGGTCAACAGCTGGTCGATGACGATGCCCACGTCCAGTTTGGGGCCTTCGGCCTTTCCGGAAAGCCTGTCGGCCACGTCGTTGAAGTACTCCTCGACGGTGTCGGTGCCGAACTGTGTGCCGAAGGCCGCGTTGTAGATGCGGATCGCTTCCTTCAGTCCGGAGTTCTTGTCGAATTGCATGTCGGAGTTGCTGGTGTCCAGCGAGAACGTCAACGCGACGTTGAGCGGTTCCCGTCCTTGTTGCATCAGCTGCTCGTTGGCGCGCTGGAACTCGGCGAAATACATGAGCGCCATCGGGGCCGAAGGCTTGCCCGCTCCGACGTGAGTGGTGAAGATGGCGCTGTATTTGCCGTTCACCGATCGGCTGTTCCAATGCGATACGACGTCTGCCACCACTGCTCGTACATGCTGTTCGTTGCAGTCGTAGATACCGCTGTCCACCAGCGAATCCACTTCCTCGCCGGTCATGCTGGCGATGCGCATCTCGATTTCCGGATCGGTGAGCGACGGGTTCTTGAGGCGCAACAGGTCGGGGAGCAGCTTCTCCTTGATCTCATCCTCGTTCAACGTGTGTTCGAAGTCCACTTGGAATCCGAGCA
The DNA here is from genome assembly GCF_002860345.1 of Bifidobacterium anseris. Lineage (GTDB taxonomy): Bacteria > Actinomycetota > Actinomycetes > Actinomycetales > Bifidobacteriaceae > Bifidobacterium > Bifidobacterium anseris. The sequence continues at coordinate 516,571 of NZ_NMYC01000001.1, read as the reverse complement.
CGTTCCTGTCGGCGATCGCTTCGCGGATCGTGTAGGCGTGGATGAGGTCGCCGAAGGCCTTATGGGTCAGGTCCTTGTCGAATGCGGGGGTTCCGGTGTATCCCACCCATGCCGAACGCGGGAACTTCTGTTTGATCAGTGGCAGCAGTTCCCCGTTTGTGGAGCGGTGCGCCTCGTCGACGATGAACACCACGTTCTGGTTGTCGACGACGTCAGGCATCGACTTGGCCAGACGTCCCATCTTTTGGATGGAGGTGACGATGATGTTGTTCTCGGTGCGCGAGCTTTTCAGGCGTCTTCTCAGATCGCCGGTGTTGCGCGTATCCGAGATGACGCCGCCGTTGTTGTCCTCGTCGGTGTCGGGATCGTACGCGGCGTAGTTGTCGTAGGTCTGCGAGGTCAACGCGCGACGGTCCACCAGGAACACCACCTTGTTCACGTTGGGAAGGCGTGAGGCGAGCCATGCGGTCTTGAAACTGCTCACGGTCTTGCCTGAACCAGTGGTATGCCACACGTAGCCCACCTCGAGTGGGTCGACGCCGAATACATGCGAGCGCAGCCGTTCGATGACACGGCGGGTGGCATAGACCTGATATGGGCGCATGACCATCAGATGCTTGTGGTTCCGTGCGCCGTCGAGAATCACGTACTGCGTCGCCATGTAATGCGCCATCGGAATGGAAAGCATCCTGTCGCAGAAGTCGCGCCACTCCCACACTGTCTGATTGTCGTCCTCCTTCTGCCAATGGAACGCAAAATCAGTGTTAAAGCTCTTCGCGTCGGTGTTCGCCATGTACCTTGAATCATGCGGCGTCATGCCGATCAGGATCTGCGTGGTCGAGTAGATGTCTCCGAACAGACCTTCACCGATGTACTGGCGGATCTGGTTCAGCCCCTCATAGGCGTCATGCCTGTCCGCCTTCTCCTCGATGTGGATGATCGGCAGACCGTTGATCAGCAGCGTCGTATCAAAACGACGGTCCTGCATGTTGGCCTGCACATGCTCACGATGAATCTGGTTGACGATCTGATAGGTCGTGTCTCCCGCACCCACCTCATCCTGCTTGAAGACCGTCAGAATCATCGGCTGCGATTCGGAATCCTGAGCCTCGTCACGCATCACCGTCACGGTGGAACGACCATTGAATCCATACAGGAAGCGACCGGCATCGTAAGGGGTCTTCAGATCGCAGATCTCGCGTTGCACCTGGGCGAACTCGCCGTCGGTAAGCGGACGCCCCTGCAACGCCTCCTGATTGTTACGCTCCAGGATCTCACGGAAATTTCGCCACATCTGCTCCGTGGTCTTGATGTCGGGACGATACTCCCACTGCTTCGTATTGCCGATGGTCTCCAGATAATGAATCATCTCCGATTCAAAGTCCAACTCTTTAAGCATGAAACCCTCCTCGCGTCATACGCTTGACACGAGCGTAAGTCTATCAGGTGAAATGAGATGCGGGCGACTTTGTTTCAATCCACAACGCGGCTTCTTCGGGAAGGCAGCCGTCGATCATCGGTATACTGTTCCCAGCATCGACGGACCGTCGAGGCAAAACGCATGCGCTCGCGGACGGTCATGAGGGAAACCAGTCGACGACGACGTCAGGGAAGGAACGCGCCATGCCCATGATCCAATGCCCCGAATGCGGCACGCACATCGCCGCCACGGCGCGCACATGCCCCGAATGCGGACATGTCGCGGACGATCCGACACGTCCCATCGGGGAGCAGGAAACCTACGAACCTGTGCCGCAGCTGCAGATCGAAATCGAACGCTGGGATCCGGTCGGCAAGAAGATGGGCATGGCACGCGTGGACGTCGATCCCAAAACCAACAGGAGGATCTGGAAATCGTTCAGCTGGGAGCGGGTGCGGACCACGATGCCGGCATTCGCCGAAGCCGTGTGTGATATGACTCACCATGATACGCAAATGGTCGCGGACATCCCAGACTCCCTCAAGAAGCTGATCGACAACGGGCAGCTCACCTTCATGATAGACAGCAAGACGGGCCAGCCCATGGCGCAATTGAAAGGCGAAAGAGGACGTATCCGTCACCAAATACGGCTTAAGGAGGTCACGACAGAACCCCAATTGCTCATGAACTTGCAGCATCTGGAAACGCAGGCCGCGCTCGCGATGATCGAAGGACAGATGGAGGACATCCACGAACAGATTGTACAGATTCGCGGCGAAATGCAGCAGGACCGGCTCGCCAAGGCGGATGCCGCATGGGATCGGCTCAACCAGGCATTGAAGATCGCGGACGGACGCAGGCGCGAACAAGAGATCATGCTGGCGATCGGAGCGGGCATCGAGGCCAAGCACGCCCTCATGCGCCACCTCCATGATCGTCTGCGACTCATCGAAGACAGCGCTGACCGAAGCCTATGGCAGGTGCTCGTTCAGGATCTCAAAGATGGTCGCATCTTCAGAAATAGGAAGTGGAAGGAAGAGCAAAGAATCACCGAGTCGCTCATGGCATACGACGACCTGGCGGGCATCCTCAACTGCGTCCGTGTGGAAACCGCAGGCCATGTGGCGCTCGGCGACATGGACGCCGCACGATGTGCGCTGAAGGAATGCGCGGACTTCATCGAGACGGAGCGGCTCGACGACCGTGACACGATCCTCAGGATCGACTCACGGCTGCCAAGAGCACAGAAACGCCCCGACGTCGTCGATGAGATTGATGACGCCGCCCAACGCATCCTGCAGTTCAGTGCGCTGACGGCAGGCGAAGACATACCGAGGAATCTGCTTGAACCCTATCGTCCGACGCGGAACGACGAGACATCGGAGGAGGCCAAGATGACACGACAGACGGTGACGATCCGCCGAGCCTCCATGTGAGGGACAAGACGACCGCAGCAGACCAAGAACAAACCGACAAGGAGGAATCATGACCACTCATGAGCAAAGAAACTGTGCGGAATGCGGAGAGCCAATCCCAAGCAAGAACAAGCAGGACCGCTGCGACGCATGCATCGATCAAGCGGTAGGTCGGGCGGAAGCCGGTGTGAAAGTCGGATTACCATTGCTGTCGGCAGCAGTAATCGGCATTGTAAAGCTGGTCCTTAAACTGAAGAGGAAATAGAGCCCACAAAGGAACCCGCATGATCCGCATCATGACCCCCGACGACTACGACGCCGTCGTCGCATGCTGGACGTCGAACGCCGGCATGGGACTCAACACGATCGACGACTCACGCCAAGGCATCAGCCGATACCTTGCACGCAACCCCACCACGAGCTTCGTGCACGAGGACGCCGACGGGCATATCGACGGCGCCATCCTCGCCGGCCATGACGGGCGCCGCGGCTACATCTACCACACCGCCGTCAGCCCCGAACGCCAACACCGGGGCATCGGCACCCGACTCGTCAACGCGACGCTGCACGCGCTCGCGAACGAAGGCATCGTCAAGGTCGCCCTCGTCGTCTTCGCCCGAAACGAGTCGGCCAACATGTTCTGGCAGCGTCTCGGCTTCGACATGCGCGGCGACCTGACCTACCGCAACAAGGCGCTGTGCGAGATCACGCGCATCGACACGTGAAAATCGCATGTGCAATATATTGCAGGGTGGATCGGCGCGCGCATACGCTGGGTATCACGACGACGGACGGGCGCCGCAGCACGGCGGACGTCACGGCGACAGTCGCAACAGCGGTCATGGAGCCAAGCAAAGGAGACGACATGCGCAACCGCATGAAGGAACTCACCGATGAAGAAATCAAGGAACAGCAGGAATACGTGCAGGAGGCCACGAAACACGACACCGTGAACAAGACGGCCGCCGCAAGGGCCGGCGCCGCCCTCGGACGAGCCTGCCACGGCGGCCCCCACCCGATCTGGGTCGAAGACGACAAGAAACCGCAGGCCGAGCAGGAATAACCACTCGAACAATCACACGGTACGTCGTCCGCGCCCAATCGGTGGCGCGGACGACGCGTATGCTACGCGGCGAACGGACGATGCTCGAAGAAGAGGGGAGGGACGTCGCGCTCGCGGTAGAAGTCGTCCCAGCGTTCGAGCACGTCGCGCAGCGGGCCGGGCAGGTAGGAGAGCGCCTGCTCGGCGATGTCGTCGGGGATGCCGTAGGCGGCCTGTGCGATGCTCGCGGCCATCGCGGCCTGCGTGTCGCTGTCGCCGCCGAGCGACACGGCGTTGCGGATCGCGTCCTCGAAGCCGTCGGAGTCGAGGAAGCAGCAGATCGCCTCGGGCACCGAACCCTGGCAGGTCACGTCGAAACGGTAGCCGGGACGGATGCGGTCGACGGACAGGCTCATGTTGTAGCCGTACTCGTGGTTGATGTAGTCGCGGATGCGCTGCCTGCATTCGGCCGGGTCGTCGGCGATGCTTTGTTCGAACTCGCCGTGGCAGCCGCCGAACCAGTAGCGGGCGAGGAAGACCGCGTCGGCGACGGCCATGCCGCCTTTGACGCCTTCGGGATGGTCGTGCGTCACGGCGATCGACCGTTCGGCCAGCTGACGGCCGACGATCGGCATGAAGCCGGTGCGCGCCGTGAATCCGCAGTCCATCATCCAGCCGCAAGGGGAGACGCGCATCGCCGCGCCGTTGCCGAAGCTGCCGATCGGCTCGCAGCTGTCCGAGGCGAGCCAGCGGCGGAAGCGGCCGCCGTAGCCGGCATGCGGGTACATGCGGCCGTACTTTTTCATCGCGTCGATGAAATCGTCGGCGCCCCCGCCGTTCATGATGCCCTCGGCCACGGCGCAGGTCATCACCGTGTCGTCGGTGAAACGGCAGCCGTCGGAGAACAGCGGGAAATCCTTCGTTTTGATCGGGTTCCACTCGTATTTCGAGCCGACGATGTCGCCGATGATCGCTCCGAACATGATGCCCTCCTTTGGTCGGATACGGACCGGGCGTCCTCGCCCGACGTTGCTTCAGTAGTGTAGCCGCATCGCGCGTACGACGCGGACACGGATGCGCCGATGGTCCGCATGCGCGGCGCATATGGGCCGCCGGACGTCGTCGGCGCGCGCGACGACGGCATCATCGTCACCACACAGGGCAAACTCAAGGCATACTGCCGCGAACACAACGCCACACCGCTGTTCGAAGTATGCGACAAAACACACGACGAGCACATCATCGAATACCCCAAGACGACCGCCTACCTGCTCGACGCGGTACGCAACAACTTCGAATTCCGGGAACTATGCGACTACGACGAACTCGCGACGCTCGCAGAAAGCCTTGGCGTGCCGGTCAAAGAGCGCGTGACGGTATTCGGGGACGAGGATGCGGCGCGTGCCTTCGTCGTCGACATCATCCGCGACGACTACACCTACCGCGGCGAGCATATCGAAGGGTTCGTCTTCGCCGGCGCCGACGGGCATATGCTCAAGGAATTCCGCTCTGGGCGCGCGTGGCCGGACGATGCGGACGCGCATACCGACGATGCGTCCACCATGGACGCATCCGACGTGACAGTGTTCGACAGCGGCGACCTTATCCGGCTGCGCAACGCGTATCAGGGAGCCCAAGGCATGCCTGCGGGCAGAAACCAATGAGCATGGGCCGGCCGTGATGTGCGCCGCGGCCGGCCCATGCCGAAGGGCGTCCGCGCCCGTCTTCAGGATTGCGCTCGCCGACCGCGTGCGGCCTGATCCACCGTCGCAGGTTTGAGCATGCCGTACCGGAGGCTGGCGCTCAATGCGCGCATCAGATCGTTGTCCGCGATCATGGACACGCCGGCCGCATACTTGAAACCACAGTCGGCGAGCTCCTCGGCGGCACCTCGGGCGAACATCCAGGCTTTGGACGTTTCGTCGATGTCCAGCTCCTGCGCGCCGAGCAGCTGCGCCCTCTCGTCGTCGTCGAACGGCTGCTCGCGCCCGAGCCGCGCACGCAGTCGCAGGAACACCTCGATGGCGTCGTCGATCTCGTCATAGGGCAGGTCGCCGTCGAGCGCGCATTGCACGCAGGCGAGCGCGAGTGCGCTCCTGCCGACATCGGCGAGCAGATAGCCCAGATGCAGATACAGCAGACTGCGGTCGCGCAAGGTGACGGCATGCGCGAGCCCCGTGCGGAACGCATGAATCGCCGCATCGGCGTCGTGGGTCGTCCTCCAGACCACGAGCGCCAGCGTGGAATACGACGCCGCGGTGAGCGGAGCCAGTTCCACAAGCGCGTGCGCATGCCTGAGCGCCGCTTGTACGCTTCCCTCCTTCATGTAGAGGTTCGCGAGCGCCAGATGCGCGTAATACAGCGACTTCGGCACGCGCCTGTAGATCGTGGACGGCGGGGCGAACAGCATGCCGACCGCCGCACGTTCGTGCGCATGCTCACAGAACAGCGGCTGTTTGCCATCGTCGGGCATCGTCGATTCGATCCGTGCGATCGCCGATTCAAGCTCGGCCTCCATGATGAGCGGGCGGTCCCGGTTCTCCTGTTCAATCCGTGCAATCTGCCCATAGGTGACGACCCCGTCATCATGTTCGGTGTCCAATGAGCGTACGTTGAGCGCATGCAGCCGACGTTGCAGATTCGTCGGCAGCGCACGGTTGTCCCTCCACAGCGGGATGCGTCCGTCGAGCAGCGGCTGCGGCAGCGGCAGCGGCTGTATCACGTCCAGCTCGCCGGTGAGCGCATCAAGTCGCACGCTGCATGCACCCGCGGCAAGCAGGACACGCAAGGCCGCCGCCGCGTCGCCATCCACAACCGCATCATCCAGCCCGGCCGCATACTGCGGCGCAATGCGCGCGTCGAAACTCGCACGGTCCACGGTAAAGCTCACGACGGGCCGATCCATCCGCTGCACCGAATCCGCGTATGCGGTGACCCACACCGTACGCGTAGCGGCATGCGCGCTGAAACCGATCTGCGCCACAACGCCCGCAAGCAGCAGCGTGTACGCGGACGCCCATGCCGCGCGCCGCTCATCGGAAAGCAGACTCCATCCGCCACACCCGTCGTAGACATACCGACTGAACTGGCCAGCCTCGGGCGCCTGGAACACGATGCCCATCGTACCGGACGCACGGTCGAAGTCGCAGCGATACTCATAGTGCAGCGGAAGCACGGTCGACTCGCTGATCGCACAGCACCTGAGCATCGCACCCCAGTCGCCATCGTCCCCGCACTGCCCATAGCGGTTGACGTCGAGATCCGCCTGACGGCGCGCGAACCGCATACGCTCGCGCCAACCGCCGAGGATCAGTGGGTCCATCTCACCGAGATCGGCATCGGTGAGCGTGGTGAGGAGACCCTGCCCATCATCCAGCGAGCACGCCACGGCATCCGCGGCGAACAGACGCGTGAGCGCGGCCTCCACGGCATGCACGACCATGCGGTCCTCGGCAGGCATCCCATCAGGCACGGCGATCCATGCGGATCCGTTGTCCAGACGCATACCGCGAAGAGGATACTGCGCGCTGATGCGGCGCAGCCGCGGGGCATCAGCCGCCTCCATCTCGCGCGCCGCATACCGCTCGAACGCAGTGGCGTCCAAGCGGCGGCCATTCCAGATCAAACGGTCGATGACGTCGGCAAGCGGCTCATCCTCGAACGCGGACATCAGCTCACTGATGCGTCCCGGCTTAGAGGATTCAGATAAACGGTCCGGTGCGTCCATGCGGCTCTCCTTCTCGATGGCTTGATGCGGGAGTCTAACCGGGACCGCCTGCGGACGCGCCGGATTTCCGATGCATGAGACCACCGACCGCCATGAGGCACGATCAGCCGAATCATCAGCGATGCCATGCACGTTATGGAAAAGCCCATGTGGCACCGCGAGACCTTCACCTATCATGGGCAGAAGGATTGTACGGAGACGGGGAACCGTGCCGACGATATTCATAAGGATTCGCCTATGCGACCCTCTACAAGGTGATTGTGTCGCTGATGGCGCTCGCAGCGGTGGGTGCCCACCTTGCAATCAGTCGTGGTGGTAGATCAGCGCGTCCACGTTGCGGTTGGCGATCTCGACGAGCTGGGAGAGGGGAGCGACGAACTGCCTGCCCAACGACGTGAGCTCGTAATACACCTGCGGCGGCTTCGCATGCTGCACGACGCGACGGCGCACGACGCCGCAACGCTCGAGATACTTGAGCGTCTGCGACGCCATGCGTTCGCTGATGCCGCCGATCGTACGCACCAGTTCGCTGAAGCGCAGCGAACGGTCCGCCAGCGCCAGGATGATGAGTAGTCCCCATTTGCCGCTGATGACCGACAGGTTGAAGCGCGTGGGGCAGTCCTTGGAGAAGATGTCGATGTCCTGCATGTTCTCATTATATCATACGAATATACAGGTACTTACGGTTAGTAAGCATCTCTTCCCATACCATCGACCCAAGCGCCAATCCGACGGTAACAAAAGCACTTAGGGAAGAGGGTCCTCTCAATGGCTGTCAGCACCGCAGCCGCCATGCATAGCTCGATATTCCTGCTGGAATCTTGAGTTATGCGCAGGGCTCTTCGACGAAATCAGCACGCGAATGGTGCAGCTATGGGCAATTGTCAATTGCTGCGCTGTTGCGTCATGGATTCGAACGTGACACGTGCGCTTATGTTCGGAATGCGCCGGTGGTCGAGCGCAGTCAGCGCACAGACCGCGCATAACCCAATTGTGCGGCCAAAATCCTGAGTTATGTGTGCCAAGAGAAGAGCCACGCAAGCGGAGGGAGAGGAAAGGAAAGAGGAAGAATGAAGGAAAGAGGGAAAAGAGAGCGAGTGGAAGAAGAGGGGAAAGGGAGGAAAAGGAAAAAGAAGAGCGAAGAGCGAGCGAAAGAAGACGTGGAGGAGGGGCAATATGTCTGGATTCGCGTCCCGCACATGCTTGATGGGCCCGCGGAGTGTATCTGCGATTTCGGGGTGGGGAAGACGGGCATAACCGCCGGCGTGTCGGGCTGCTGAACGGTGACACGCCGGGGGATATCGCACCTGTTCCACCCCAAAATCGCAGATACGGCCATCTCCCTACTGCTCGATGACGTCGTAGCCATGCCCGGCGAGCACGGCCTTGAGCTTCTCCAGATACACCTGCGCCGGTTTCGTGATCTTTGCGCGTTCATGCGAGATCCAGCCGACGAGCATCGTCACGTCGGTGTCGAGCGGCACGGTGACGATCTTCTCGTTGTTGAGGTCGCCGTTGTCGATGCCGGTGCACACCGTGTACCCGTTGAGTCCGATGATGAAGTTGAGGATCGTGGCGCGGTCGGTCACGTTGATCTGCTTGGGGGAGTACTCCGGCCACACCGCTTCCTCGGCGAAGTAGAAGCTGCCTTCCTCGCCCTGCTCGTACTGGATGAACGGGAAAGGCTTGAGATCCTCCATCGTGACCTTCTTCTTCATCGCGAGCGGATTCGTGCGCGCGATGAACACGTGCAGCGGCGCGCGGAACAGCGGATGGAATTCGAGGTGCTTCTCGCGCAGCAGCTTGCCGATGACCTGCTTGTTGAAGTCGGACAGGTACAGGATGCCGATGTCCGAGCGCATGTTCGCGACCTGGTTGATGATGTCGCGCGTGCGCGTCTCACGGATCGTGAACTCGTACTCGTCCGAGCGGATCGATTCGATCATCTTGACAAAGGCCTCGACGGCGAACATGTAGTGCTGCGTCGACACCGAGCACAGCTGCTTGCGCGGTTTCGCGTTCTTGTAGCGTTCCTCCATGAGCGAGACCTGGTCGAGCACCTGACGCGCGTAGGTGAGGAACTCGGCGCCGTCGACGGTCAATGCGATGCCCTGCGACGAGCGGGTGAAGATTTCGATGCCGAGCTCGTTCTCGAGTTCCTTGACCGACGAGCTCAGCGCCGGCTGCGAGATGTACAGCATGTGCGAGGCTTCGTTCATCGAGCCGCATTCGACGATTTTGACGATGTACTTGAGCTGCAGCAACGTGGCCATGAGCCGCCTTTCCTTATCCTGCCTGTGTCCTAGTGTCCTGATGTTCAGATGGCCGCGCCGAGCCCGCGCAGCGCGTCGCGCGTGCCGTCCGCGTCGGTGAAGCGGACGCCGTGCCAGCCGAGCGCCTCGGCGCCGGCGACGTTCTTCGCCGTGTCGTCGATGAACACGGTCGTCGACGGGTCGAGCGAGAAGCGTTCCTCGGCGAGCCGGTAGATCGGCGCCTCGGGTTTACGCAGCTTTTCGACGCCGGAGACGACAGTGCCCTCGAGCAGCTCCCCGAGCTGCGGGAAGCGTTCGAACGCGAAGTGGAAGGTCTCCTCGGCCCAGTTCGTCAGGCCCCACACGTGCACGCCTGCGGCCTTGAGGTCGCGCAGCAGCCGCTCCATGCCGGCGACCGTGTCCGGCAGCGCGTCGCCGTAATGCTCGATGTAGTAGCGGTAGATCGCGGCGATGTCCGCGCCGTGCTCCCTTTCGACGATCGGCAGCACGTCGTCGAGCCGCATGCCGCCGTCCATCAGGTCCTCGTAGTGGAAGAAGCCGTAGGGGTCGTCGTCGGCGCAGATGCGTTCGACGAGCGCGGCGTCCACATGGCCGTCGAGCGCGCAATGGCACTGCCAGTCGACGAGCACGCCGCAGAAATCGAAGACGACATCGGTGATCGGACGGGCATCGGCCATCGGGAACCTCGCTTGGTGAAGACTGATAGGGGGACTTACGACATCGTCAGTGTACTGCACGGGCGTCGAAGTCGTCGTGCGCCCGTACATATGGCGGAACAGCGTGCGCATATGCGAAAGGAGGGCCCTGTCGCCGGGACCCTCCTTTCGCATGCTGCTGTATTGAATCAGTCGCGCTCGTCACACATGGTCGATGAGGTCGAGCATCTGCGTGACGCCCTTCCTGCCGAAATCCGTGCGCGTCCGGTCGCCGCGCGTGACGACGATGCACGGCACGCTCATGACGCCGTAGCGTTCCTTGAGTTCGGGGTAGTGCGCGATGTCGTAGGCCTCGGCGCGTACGTTCGGGTTGAGCGATGCGATGCGTTGCGCGGCGCGCACCGTCTCCGGACACATCGTGCACGTCAGCGAGACGAGCAGCATCACGTCGACCGGATCGTGGATCGCCTCGATGCGTTCCCGTTCGTCGTCGGGCAGCGGCTGGCCGGGGCCGGCCGCGTTGTACAACGCGAGCGCAAAGGCGTTGAATTCATGGCCGCCGGGCACGCCGTGGAATGCGATGCCGGTGGGTACGAGTTCGCCGGTGTCGTTGCGCACGAGCAGGCTTACGACGGGTGCGGCGAAGGGCAGCGGCAGCGTCGCGTTGAAGATGCCACGGCCGTGTTCGTCGACACGTTCGACGTGGTCGGACAGCATGGCGAGCTTGCCGCCGCTAAGGTGCACAAGTTCCTCGATGAAGGCTTTGAGTTCGACGCTCAGCGGCGTGTCGTCAAGTTGCAGCTGCAGTGTGACGTTCCGTTGCATGCGTGCGAAGATGACGCGCAGCTGCGTGCGCACGTCGTCGTCGAAGAACGAGCCGACCTGCGGGGCGGGCGTGTCGTCGACGGCGTTCGAGGCGGGCGCGATCGTCGTCTGCTCCGGGATGTTTGCACCCGCCTCGCGTTCCCTGCGTTCGTGGACGGAGACAGATGGGCGTTCGGGCACGACGCCGGTGCGCCTGGATGCGTCCGCCGCGTACTGTTCGGCGTGCACGGCGGCGATCGCGCCGTCGGCCGTCGCCGTGACGACCTGCCGCAGATCCTTGGCGCGCAGGTCGCCGGCGGCGTAGACGCCGGGCACCGACGTTTCGAGCGTCATCGGATTGCAGATCACGTAGCCGTCGTCGTCGAGGCGTACGAAGCCGTCGACGATCGAGGTTTGCGGCACATAGCCGGCGAAGACGAAGACGCCGAAGGTGCCGTCGTCTTCGGGCTGCCAGTGGCGCCTGTCACCGGTGTGCGCATCGCGCAGCGTGGCTTCGACGAGGCCGTGTTCGCCGGCTTCGACGCCTTCGAGTTCGGTGTGGTAGAGGACGTCGATCTTCGGATCGTGCTTCGCGCGGTCGGCGACCTGCGCGTCGCAGGTGAAGTCGTCCTCGCGCACGAGCACGGTGACCTTGCGCGCGTAGCGGGTCAGGAACACCGATTCCTCGGCCGCCGCGAAGCCACCGCCGACGACGAGGACGTCGCGGCCGGTGAAGAACTCGCCGTCGCAGGTCGCGCAGGTGGCGACGCCACGTCCGGCGTATTCGCGTTCGCCGGCGAAACCGATGCGTCTGGGGGCGGCGCCCATCGCGAGCACGACGGCGAACGCGCGCACGTCGCCGCGCGTCGTGTGCACGAGTTTGACGCCGTCGTCGAGCACGTCGATGCCGGTCACGTCGGCCGTGCGCAGTTCGGCGCCGAAGTCCTGCGCCTGCCGGCGCATCGTCGTCGCGAGCGCGCGGCCGTTGGTCGTCAGGACGCCAGGGTAGTTGACGACTTCGTCGGTGATCGTGATCTGGCCGCCGAAGTCGTCCTTTTCGATGACGATCGTGCGGTAGCGCGCTCGTGCGAGGTACATCGCCGCCGTGAGCCCGGCCGGGCCGCCTCCGATGACGACGGCGTCGTAGAAGTCCTGTTCGGGGGTGCTCATCACAGCTCCCCGACGAGGTCGAGGCTCGGCTTGATCGTCTTGTCGCCGGGTTCCCATGTGGCCGGGCACACCTGATCGGTGTGCTCGTAGACGAATTGGGAGGCCTTGACGCGGCGCAGGATCTCAGCGGCGTCGCGGCCGACGTTCGACGAGATCACCTCATAGGCGACGACGCGTCCTTCGGGGTCGATGATGAAGTCGCCGCGTTCGGCCAGCCCGGTGTGCTCGTTGTAGGTGTCGAGGTCGCGTGCGAGCGCGCCGGTCGGGTCGGCGAGCATCGGGAAGGCAATCTTGCCGATCTTCTCGTTCGCATCATGCCATGCCTTGTGCGTCCATTGGGTGTCGCACGAGACGGAGTAGATCTCGCAGCCGGCCTGCTTGAACGCGTCGTAGTGGTCGGCGAGGTCCTCGAGTTCGGTCGGACAGACGAAGGAGAAATCGGCGGGGTAGAAGAAGAGCAGCGACCAGTGGCCGAGCAGGTCGGATTTGCCCACTTGTCGGATGGCGTCGTTCTGGTAGGCCTGGAGGGTGAAGTCGATGACGTCGTGCTGCAGCAGTGTCATGATGGTTCCTTTCTGTACGGCGTCGCGCATTCATGGCGGACGCTCGTTGGCTGGACGCATATCCCACCGTACACGTGCGCATGCGTTTTCATTCCGCAGCTGATTATTCGCTCACTCGTAGCGCGCGGTCGCGTTGAGCATGTCGAAGGCGGCGGGCAGCGCGTTGACGACGTCCATCGCGACGATTGGATGGCCGACCGATTGCGAGGCGTGCGTGTCCTCGTCGCCATCGGAGAACAACGCAGGTTCGTCCCAAGCGCGCTGGTCGCTGTGCGAGGCGAGCGCGGCGGCGAGTCCGTGCACGTAGGCGGCGCCGGCGACGATCTCGGCGGCGAGCGAGGGATCCGCGACGACCTCGTCGGCCTGCTGGGCGAGCATCGCGCCGGTGATGCCGGCGAGTACGTCTCCAGCGCCGGCGGTGGAGAGGAACGCGGGGGCACGTCCGCATACGAGCGTACGTGTCGCGCCGTCATCGTCGGCGCCGACGATGACGGTCATCGCGCCCTTGAGCAGCACGGTCGCACCGGTCAGTTCGCAGGCGCGGCGCGCGGCGGCCAGCGGTCGGGCGGACACGTCGGCGGGGTCACGCGCCTCGCCGAGGCGCGTGAGCAGCGCCGCCATCTCGCCGGCGTGCGGCGTGACGACGACATGCGCGGGCACATGCGCGGGCAGCAGGTCGAGCGCGCCGGCGTCGACGACGATCGGCGGCATCGCAAGCGCGGCGCGGCGCCCGTCCTCGTCGCCGTCGAGCGAGTAGTGGGCGAGAAGGGCTTTCGCGCGGGTCCGCTGCAGGTCCTTGTCGTCGCCGTGCACGCCGTCGGGGATGCCGCAGCCGACGACCCAGGACTGCACATGGCCTTTGCCGATGACGGCTTCGGGAAGCGCATGCAGCACGAGGTCCTGTGCGCGGTCAGGCCCCAGATAGCGCACCATGCCGATATTCGAACGCGCGGCGGCGCATGCGGACAGGACGGCGGCGCCCGGATAGGCGTCGGAGCCGGTGATCAGTCCGGCCACGCCGCGTTCGTATTTGGCGTCATCAAGGCGCGGGATGCGGATCGCGGACTGCGCGAAGGCGCGGTCGACAATCTCGACGTCCGGGTCGGCGGCGTCGACGTCAAAGCCGAAGTCGACGAGCGTGACGCGGCCGCACGCGTAGCAGGCGGGCGGCAGCATCGCACATGGCTTGAGCGCGCCGAACATCATCGTCACGTCGGCGGGAATGTACGCGCCGGGCAGTGTGCCGTCCCCGACGCCGACGCCGGATGGCGTGTCGATGGCAAGCACAAAGGGGAATTCGATGTCGAGCTCGTCGTCGGGTAGTGCGGGGCGCGGGGGCGCGCCGTGCGTGCCGACGACCTCGGCGATGGCCGCGGGAATGCCGTGCAGCGCGCCGTTGACGCCGATGCCGGTCATCGCGTCGATGATGATGTGCGCACGCGAGGTGAAGCGCACGGCCTGTTCGAGGCGTGCGCCGGCCTCGCCGGAGGAGAATCCGACGGGGGCTCCGGGGATGCTCGCGTTCGGGTCGAGCGTGAAGACGTGGCCGCCGGCTTTGCGGAATGCGGCGTACGCCTCGTCGTGCAGCGATCGGCCTACGGCGATCGCCGTCACGTTGAGTCCCTCGTCGGCGAGCATCGCGCCGCAGTACAGGCCGTCGCCGCCGTTGTCCCCGGCGCCGGCGAGCACGCATACGCGCAGCGTGTCCGCCTCCCATCCTTGTTCGTCGATGACGTCGAGCACGCGGTGCGCCGCGGCCGCGGCGGCCATGCGCATGAGCGACACGCCGTCGTCGAGCAACGGGCGTTCGAGTGAGCGCACCGTCGCCACGTCGTAGGCGCATGAGCGCAGCACGTCGGTGCGTGGCCCATCCTCGGGTTCGATGTCCTGTGCGCTTGCCATGCCGGCGCCGCTCGTGCCGTGATCGTTCATCATCGGTCCTTTCCCCGCCTTCCCGCGACGTGCGAGCGCATGGCCGGGAAGGGACAACACATACGCCATCCACTCTAGTACCGCGCGCCGTGTGCGCCGCCGGCCGAACGCCGGAACGCGCCGTGGCACCGCTTCCTCTGACA
Source organism: Bifidobacterium anseris (assembly GCF_002860345.1). Lineage (GTDB taxonomy): Bacteria > Actinomycetota > Actinomycetes > Actinomycetales > Bifidobacteriaceae > Bifidobacterium > Bifidobacterium anseris. The sequence goes on along the minus strand of NZ_NMYC01000001.1, from coordinate 501,426 downwards.
ACGATAACCAGCGCGCCGGCGCCGTCACGCTCCCTACAATGGCGGCAACGGCGCACGCCCCGCCCGCCGGGCGGCGTGCGCGACCGAACACGGGCGGCGTGACCGACCGCGATATGGAAAGGAACATCATCATGTGCAGTGCAGTTCGCTTCGTCGACGCCGAAGGCAACCTCTACTTCGGCCGCAACCTCGATTGGGAGTGCGGCTACGGCGAGAAGATCGTGTACACGCCGGCCGACTACGCCTACCAGCCGGCGTTCAACGCCGAGGACCGCAACCACGCCGTCATCGGCGTCGGCATCGTCGTCGACGACACGCCGCTCTACTTCGACTGCGCGAACGACGCCGGCCTGGCCGTCGCCGGACTCAACTTCCCCGGCTACGCGCAGTACGCCGAGGACAGCGTCAACTTCACGACGAACGTCGCCGCCTACGAGTTCCCGCTGTGGGTGGCGCGCAGCTTCACGAGCGTCGACGAGGTCGCCGAGGCGCTCAAGAACGTGACGATCGTCGCCAAGCAGATCAACGACCAGTACCCGGTCGCGATGCTGCACTGGATCATCGGCGACGCGACGCGCAGCATCGTCGTCGAATACACCGCCAGCGGCATGCACGTCTATGACAACGACATCGACGTCATGACGAACCAGCCAGAGTTCCCGGTGCACCGCGCCAACCTCATCAACTACATCAACTGCACGCCGACGATGGTCAAGCCCGTCAAGTGGGCAGGCGCCGAACTCAAGCCGTGGGGCGCGGGACTGAGCGCACATGGCCTGCCGGGCGACCCGAACTCGATGTCCCGCTTCGTGCGCATCGCCTACGCGAACGCGCACTATCCGGACAAGCAGGGCGAGAAGGACAACGTCACGCGCCTGTTCAAGACGCTGTCGAGCGCCGCGATGATCGAAGGCATGAGCGCGATGGCCGACGGCCAGTTCGAGAAGACGATGTTCACGAGCGGCTATTCGGCGAAGACGAAGACCTACTACATGGCCACCTACGACGACCCGACAATTGTGGCGACGCCGGTGAGCGACTTCGACGCGACGAGCAACAAGCTGCAGACCAAGTGAACCGACGCGGGGCCCGACGGCCCCGCCATGTACCATCATCATGCCCATGGCGAAAACCGCATGACATGCGCGTTTCGACATGGGCATGATGCGATGGTCTGTCGTATTATACGGACGTCGTAAGCCCGTTTCGTCCATGCGCCCGCACGTCGCGCGGCCATGGAGGCGGGATCCGCCCCGACAGCCGGACAGGAGGCATGCAGTGTTCGAGGAACTGCACAAGAAAATGAACCATTTCTGGAACGACGACCGTACCCTGGCCCAGACCGACCCGGAGTACATCGAGATGTTCTCCCGATTCGCCTACGACGAGGTTGTGCACGAGCGCGAGGCGAACGACCCGAAACTGGGGGAGGCCGACCGGTGCCTCGCGGTCATCGCCGCGATCATCGGCGCGCAGGGCATGGACGCCTTCGAGATGATGCTGCCGGTCGCCTATCGCACCGGCGTCACGTCTCTGCAGCTCAAGGAGGTCATCTACCAGGCGACGCCCTACGCCGGATTCGCCCATGCGCTGCCCTACCTGAGGAAGGTCAACGACTTCCTCAACGCCGAGAACGTCGCGATGCCGCTGCCCGCGCAGAACACCGTCGCCGCCGACGGACGCATGGACGCAGGCGAGCAAATCGAGATGCGGCTGTTCGGGGACATGATGAAGGACTTCCCGCGCAAAGGACCCGAGGACACGCGTCACATCAACGCATGGCTCACCAAGGACTGCTTCGGCGGCTACTACACGCGCGGCGGCCTGACGTTGGCGCAACGCGAAATGGTCACGTTCTGCCTGCTCATCGGCCAGGGAGGCTGCGAGGCGCAGGAACGCGCGCACATCCAGGCCAACCTGCGGCTGGGCAACGACGAGCATTTCCTCATCGCCGTCGTCTCGCAGTGCCTGCCGTACATCGGCTACCCGCGCGCGCTCAACGCGATCGCCTGCATCCGCGCCGCGCTCGGCGAACGCGAGACCGGCCTCTACGCAGACATGACCGCGGGCAACGGCGAGGCGTGACGCACGCCAACGCCAACGACGACGTCAGCAACGACGAGAACGAGAAAAGGACGAGGACATGAAGGACAACGAGGAGAAGGACATCGCCGTGAAGGACGACGCCGATAAGCACACCGCCACGCCGGCGACGGGCGTGGGCGTCAGCGCGCAGCAGGAACGCAAGCACGAGGGCGCGGCCGTCAAGGCCGCCCTCGCCGCGAACATCGGCGTCGCCATCGCCAAGCTCGGCGCGTTCCTCTTCACACGCTCGTCGTCGATGCTGTCGGAATCGGTGCATTCGATCGCCGACTGTTCGAACGAGATCGTGCTGATGGCCGGCGACCGCGTCGCCAGAAGACGGCGCAAGAACGCGCAACACCCCTTCGGCTGGTACCGCGTCAAATACCTCGCGTCCTTCGTCGTCGCCACGCTGCTGTTCTTCGTGGGTGGCTTCTTCTCGACGAGCGAGGCGCTCAAGAAGGTCGGCGCCGTGCTCGAGGACCCCGCCATCCGCGCCGCCAACCGCGGCGAACTCGTCGTCGCGCTCGTCGTCGTCATCATCTCCGCATGTCTCGAAGGCTACGGCCTGCACCAGTCGATCAAGGAATCGAACGAACGCATGCGACATACCGGCATGCCGCACATGGGCATCTACAGATTCTGGCGCGTGACGAAATCCGCTGACCTTGCCTCGGTCATCATGGAGGACACGCTCGCGCTCATCGGCCTCGCCTTCGCGTTCCTCGGCATTGGCCTGGCGATCGCCACCGGCGACGAGCTCTATGACGCGCTCGGCGGCATGTGCGTCGGCGTCGTCCTCATCGTCGGCTCGCTGCTGCTCGCCTACAAGGCGGGCTCGCTGCTCATCGGCGAATCGGTCAGCCCGCTGACGCAGGAACGCATCATCAAGGCCGTCGAAGGCACCGAAGGCGTCGAGGATCTCATCAACATGCAGTCCGTGCACATGTCCGAGGACAACATCCTGCTGTGCCTCAAGGTGCAGACCTCCAAACTCGACCGCGACTACGACGTGGACACCGTCAACAAGATCGAACGGTCGGTGCGCGAGTCGATGCCGTGGTACAACTGGGAGATCTACGTCGAACCGGACATCATGCGCGCCTCGCAGGCCGGCACGCCTGACGAGCCGGTCGACATCGACTGACTGCAACAACCGACACGACACAAAGGGCCGCGTCTTGCGGAACACGGATCGGGAATCCCGATCCCGGATGTTCCACAAGGCGCGGCCCTTTGATTATGTGATTATGCGAGGGAATTGGTTGGGCTCTGCGAGGAGAGAGGCGCGGAGCGCAGCGTCACTCCTCGGCGACGAGCTCGAGGTAGGAGTCGTTCCACAGGTCCTCGTCGCCGTCGGGCATGAGCAGCACGCGTTCGGGACGCAGCGCCTCGACGGCGCCCTCGTCGTGGGTGACGAGCACGATCGCGCCCTCGTACTTGGAGATCGCCTTGAGGATCTCGGCGCGCGAGGCGGGGTCGAGGTTGTTCGTCGGCTCGTCGAGCAGCAGCACGTTCGCGCGCGACGTGACGAGCGTGGCGAGCGCGAGCCTCGTCTTCTCGCCGCCGGAGAGCACGCGCGCCGGCTTGAACGCGTCGTCGCCGGAGAACAGGAACGAGCCGAGAATCGAACGCGCCTGCGTGTCGGTGAGCTCCGGGGCCACATGCTGCAGGTTTTCGAGGACCGTCATGTCCAGTTCGAGCGTGTCGTGCTCCTGGGCGAAATAGCCAATCTTCGCGCCGTGGCCGTATTCGACGACGCCGGTGTCCGGCTCGTCGAGATGGGCAAGCAGACGCAGCGTCGTCGTCTTGCCGGCGCCGTTGTAGCCGAGGATGACGACGCGCGAGCCCTTGTCGATCGCGAGGTCGACGCCGGCGAACACGATGTTGTCGCCGAAGGACTTCGAGATGTCCTTCGCCATGATCGGCGTGCGTCCGCACGGCGCCGGATCGGGGAAGCGGATGTCGGCGACCTTCTCCTTCTTCTGCTCGCCGCTCGTCTCGCTGAGCAGGCGTTCGGCGCGGCGCATCATGTTCTGCGCGGCCACGGCCTTCGTCGCCTTGGCGTGCAGGCGGATGCCCTGCTGCATGAGCCGCTCCGCCTTCTTCTCGGCGACCTCGCGTTCGCGGCGGCGGCGTTCCTCGTCGACGGCGCGTTGGTGCAGGTACGCCTTGTATCCGAGCGAATACATGTCGATCTGCGCGAGCTGTGCGTCGAGATGCCACACCTTGTTGACGACCTCGTCGAGCAGTTCGACCGAGTGGGAGATGACGAGGAAGCCGCCCTCGTACTTCTTGAGGAAGCCGCGCAGCCATTCGATCGAATCGGCGTCCAGATGGTTCGTCGGCTCGTCGAGGATGAGCGTGTCCGCGTCGGAGAACAGGATGCGCGCCAGCTCGATGCGGCGGCGCTGGCCGCCCGAGAGCGTGCCGAGAGGACGTTCCATGACGTCCTGCGGCAGCCCCAGACTCGCCGCCATCGCCTGCGCCTCGGATTGCGCTGCGTAGCCGCCGGCCTTCTCGAAGTCCTGCATCGCCTTGTCGTAGCGGTTCATCGCCTTCGTCATCACGTCCGGGTCCGGGTCGGTCATCTCCTTCTCGGCCTTGCGGATGCGCCGGATGATCGTCGCGATGTCGCGCGCGCTCATCATGCGGTCGAGCGCCGACTGCTCCGGGTCGTCGGCGTGCGTGTCCTGCGGCAGATAGCCGAGCTTGCCGGACACGCGCACGGTGCCGGCCGTTGGCAGCAGTTCGCCGGTGATCGTGCGCGTCAGCGTCGTCTTGCCGGCGCCGTTGCGTCCCACGAGGCCGATTTTGTCGCCCTTGGCGACGTGGAAGCTCGTCGGATGCAGCAGCGTGCGCGCGCCGATCTGAATCTCCAGTCCCTGTACTTCGATTGCCATTGATTCACCGTCTCCCGACCGTAGAAGTCCCTAGATGTTCGTGTTCGTCTGATTGTTCGTCCGATGTCCGTCGGCGCGCCGCATGCACATGAACCGCGCGCACCATCATGAACCGCGCGCACCATCATGAACCGCGCGCACCATCATAAACGCGGCCATGAACGCGCCGCGCGCCGTCCGGTCCGGCGTTTAGTCGAAGTCGGACATGTCCACGCGTTCGCGGTAGACGGCGATCAGGTCGTCGAGCGTCTTCGCCGCGTAGGCCGGCGACGTGCTCGGCAGTGCCGTGGCCGGCAGGTCGATGCCGTCGGCGAGCAGCATCGGCCGGCAGTAGCGTTCGTACAGGCCCGCGGCCTTCGCACCGCACGGGTAGATGTGCCGGATCTGCGATCCGCGCACGATCGGTGTCAGGTCGCTCGGCACGACGTCGCGGATTGACGCGTCGGACGCCCCGAGGATCTCGCACGATTCGACGGTGTCCCACAGCGCGAAACGGTGCCTGAGCGCGAACGCGCGGCGCGACTCCACGCTCGTGCCCACCCTGTCCGACGGATCGGACGGGTCGGCGAACAACGCGTCCATGATCGGCCAGAAACGGTTGCGCGGATGCATGTAGAAGAACCCGGCCTCACGCGACTTCGGACTGGCCATCGTGCCGAGGAAGAGGATGCGCGAACGCGCGTCGAACAGCGGCGGGAAGCCGTGTTCGACGCGCGTCCAGCGGCCGTCGGCGCCCTTCGCGCTCACCGTCCGTCGTCCTTGTTCGCGGCGGTGTGTGCGGCATCGTCGGCATGCGCGTCCACGGTGTCGGCATCGTCGTCGGCGCGCAGGTCCTCGACGTGCGGCGCGTCCAGCGAACGCATCGCCTCGCGCTGCGCCTTCGTCGGCTCCTGCCTGCGCGGCTCGATCGTGCCGAGCCTGCCGGAGACGCGCTTCCACGGCACGTACATGAACACGGCCGTCACGGCGGCGAGCGCGATGATGACGACGGCCGTAAACTTCGAGACGTCCATCAGATGGATCGCGATGCCGACGACCGACCACAGCGAAACGAGGCCGAAGACCCAGTCGTCGAAGCGGAAGCGCGCGAGGCAAGCGGCGGCGAGCAGCGCGAGCGCGAGCACGATCGTGGCGACGGACTGGGCCGTGCCGCTCATCGCGCCGTCCTTCGAGACGTAGTAGGTGACGGCGCGCGCAATGTCGACGAGCGTCTCGACGACGAGCCACGACCCCCACAGCGAGAACGGCGCCCATCCCCACACGCTCGCGTCGTCGCGCCGGGAGAGGAACCACAGCACCCATACGAGCGCCGTCTGCACGACGATGAGCGTGACCGAGGCGGGGTAGTTCTTGAAGGCCCACGCGAACACCCAGCCGACGCCGACGAGGCAGGCGGCCGTGAACAGCGCGCCGAGCATCGTGAAGCGCGCGCGGCCGAGCCGTTTTGCGTGCCGGCGTCCGTTGCCGACACGCACGAGCCACACGGCGAGCAGCAGGTAGACGGGGATCCAGATGAGCTGCACGTAGCGCGGCGCCGAGAACCACGAGTGCACGCGCTGGCGAGCGTCGTTCATGTCCACGTGCACAAGGACGCCGCCCTGCGCGAGCGCCATGACGACAATGAGCGCGGCGAAGGAGGCCCATGCGACGATCATTTCGACGTCGCGTTCGCGCGCCCTCGTGCCGGCCTGCGCGTCCTTGCCGCGCCCCGCCTTGCGCGGAGGTGCGGCCTTGTCCACCGCGTGCGGCGCGCCGTCGTGCGTATTGCCGTTGTCTGCCATGTTCGCTCTCCTTACGTTTCGTTCCCTGCGCATCGCGCCGCGGTCGGCGCGGTGGCGCGCGGCCGCCTGCGCGGATGCCTGGATGATCGATGATCGATGACTACCAGCGTAGGCGAAGTGAGTGCGCCGCCGTGCGTCGCGGCGCCGATTTTCGCCGTGCGGGCGAATATGCGCCGCGTGCGGCGCGCCGTCGGACCCCGATGCGGAGATTTCGAACAGGTGTTCGATTTTTCCGCCGCGATGCGCTATCCTTGTGTTGCCTGTGCCGCCCATGTTGCCCGCGCGTCCGCGGGACGGGGCGCACGGACGGCCACACGGAATCGAAAGGCGGTATCCATTGGCAGCAGAACATGAAGCACACGCGTCGCGCGCGGTCCTCGAACGCGTCATGTCGAGCGACACCTTCCTGAGCCGCGAGTTGGCGAAGGCGCCGCTGCGCGAGGAGCACGGTTCGCTCATCGCGGACATCGGCCATCTGCCGAACGACCTCAAGATCGTCATCCAGGGCGCGCGTGAGCACAACCTCAAGAATGCGGACCTCGAATTCCCGCGCAACCGCATGGTCGTCTTCACCGGCCTGTCCGGATCGGGCAAGTCGTCGATGGCCTTCGACACGCTGTTTGCCGAGGGACAGCGCCGCTACGTCGAATCGCTGTCCGCCTACGCGCGCCAGTTCCTCGGCCAGATGGACAAGCCCGACGTCGACTTCATCGAGGGCCTGAGCCCGGCCGTCTCGATCGACCAGAAGACGACGAACCGCAACCCGCGTTCGACGGTCGGCACGATCACCGAGATCTACGACTACCTGCGTCTGCTCTTCGCGCGCACCGGCGTCCCGCACTGCCCGGTGTGCGGGGCCGAGGTGAGCGCGCAGACGCCGCAGCAGATGGTCGACCGTCTGCTCGCCAACCCCGAGGGCACGCGCTTCCAGATCCTCGCGCCGGTCGTGCGCGGCCGCAAGGGCGAGTTCGAGGACCTGCTCGAACTGCTGCGCGGCGACGGCTACGCCCGCGCGCTCGTCGACGGGCAGATGCGCCAGCTGTCCGATGAGATCAGCCTAGCCAAGCAGAAGAAGCACACGATCGAGGTCGTCGTCGACCGTCTCGTCGTGCGCGACGGCATCCGCCAGCGCCTCACCGACTCCGTCGAGACGGCGCTGCGCCTGGCGAAGGGGATCATGGTCGCCGACTTCGTCGACCGCGACGCCGACGCCTCCGACCGGCGCGTCCCCTTCTCCGAGCACATGGCCTGCCCCAACGGCCACACGCTCGAACTCGACGAGATCGAGCCGCGCACCTTCTCCTTCAACGCGCCCTACGGCGCCTGCCCCGAATGCACGGGCCTGGGCTTCAGCCTCGCGATCGACCCCGAACTCGTCGTGCCCGACCCGGACAAGACGCTCAACGAGGGCGCGATCGAGCCGTGGATGATGACGAAGTCCACCGGCGACTACTATCGCCATGTGCTCGAAGGTCTCGGCTCCGAACTCGGCTTCGACCTGGACACGCCGTGGAAGGACCTGCCCGAGGAGACGCGCCAGGCGATCATGTACGGCAAAGACTTCAAGGTCACCGTCTCGTACCGCAACCGCTGGGGGCGCATGCGCGAATACTCGACCGGCTTCGAAGGCGTCGTGCGTTCGCTGATGCGCCGCCACGAGGAGACCGACTCCGAGCAGCGCAAACAGTACTACGAGTCGTACATGCGCGAGGTGCCGTGCGCCGCCTGCCACGGCAAGCGCCTCAAGCCCGAGGTCCTCGCCGTGACCGTCGACGGCCGCTCGATCGCCGACGTGTGCGACATGCCGGCCGAACGCAGCCTCGCATGGATCAACGAGCTCGACCTGACGGGCCCCGCTGCGCACATCGCCGGCGAGGTCGTCAAGGAGATCCGCGCGCGCCTCGGCTTCCTCAATGACGTCGGCCTCAACTACCTGACGCTCTCGCGCGCCGCGAAGACGCTGTCGGGCGGCGAGGCGCAGCGCATCCGCCTCGCCACGCAGATCGGCTCGGGCCTCGTCGGCGTCATGTACGTGCTCGACGAGCCGTCGATCGGCCTGCACCAGCGTGACAACGCCCGCCTGATCGACACGCTGCACCATCTGCGCGACCTGGGCAACACGCTCATCGTCGTCGAACACGACGAGGACACGATCCGTTCGGCCGACTGGCTCGTCGACATCGGCCCGGGCGCCGGCGAACACGGCGGCGAGGTCGTCTACTCGGGACCCGCCGACCATCTCGTCGACGCGAAGCGCTCGATCACCGGCGACTATATCGCCGGGCGGCGCAGGATCGAGGTGCCCGCCAAGCGGCGCAAGCCGAAGAAGTCGCGCAGGCTGCGCGTCGTCGACGCCCGCGAGAACAACCTCAAGGACATCACCGTCGACTTCCCGCTCGGCGTCATGACCTGTGTGACCGGCGTGTCCGGATCGGGCAAGTCGACGCTCGTCAACCAGATCCTGTATCCGGTGCTCGCCGACCGGCTCAACGGCGCGAGGATCGTGCCCGGCAAGCACACGCGCGTCGAAGGCGTCGACCAGTGCGACAAGGTCATCCACGTCGACCAGAACCCGATCGGGCGCACGCCGCGCTCCAACCCGGCCACCTACACCGGCGTGTGGGACAAGATCCGCGCGCTGTTCGCGAAGACGCCCGAGGCACAGGTGCGCGGCTACGGACCGGGACGCTTCTCGTTCAACGTCAAGGGCGGCCGCTGCGAGGCGTGCCACGGCGACGGCACGCTCAAGATCGAGATGAACTTCCTGCCGGACGTCTACGTCGACTGCGAGGAATGCCACGGCAAGCGCTACAACCGCGAGACGCTCGAGGTCAAGTACAACGGCAAGTCGGTCGCCGACGTGCTCGACATGCCGATCAGCGAGGCCGCCGAGTTCTTCAAGGCCTACCCGGCGATCTCGCGCTACCTTGACACGCTCGTGCAGGTCGGACTGGGCTACATCCGCCTCGGCCAGCCCGCCACGACGCTGTCGGGCGGCGAGTCGCAGCGCGTCAAGCTCGCCACCGAGCTGCAGCGCCGGAGCACTGGCAAGACCGTCTACATCCTCGACGAGCCGACGACCGGCCTGCACTTCGAGGACGTCAACAAGCTCCTCGTTGTGCTGCAGGGGCTCGTCGACAAGGGCAACACCGTCATCGTCATCGAACACAACCTCGACGTCGTCAAGTCGAGCGACTGGATCATCGACCTCGGCCCCGAGGGCGGCGAAGGCGGCGGCACGATCGTCGCCGAGGGCACACCGGAGCACATCGTCGAGTGCGACGAATCGTGGACCGGCAAGTTCCTCGAACCGCTGCTCGGCTAGCTGACGCCGTTTGCCGGCGTCAGCTAGCCGAGCAGCGGCGTCATCATGGACGTCCACCGAAAGCATGGACGCTAATCGAAGGTCATCGTGAAGGTCATCCCGTGAACGTCATCGTGGAAAGGCAGGGGAGATGAGCGTATTCGAACGGCATGCGCCGGGCACCTGGCATGCGATCGCGCGCGACCTGGCCGCGTCCGGCGCAACGGACGCGGCGGCCGCGGCGGCTGCGGGCCCGGGCGTCAACGCGAACGGCGCGCCGCTGCTCGGCGACAGCCGTGACCTGTTCCGCCCGAAGACCTCGGACATCCCCGCGCAGCCGGGCGTCTACAAATGGCGCGACGGCGAGGGGCGCGTCATCTACGTGGGCAAGGCGAAGAACCTGCGCAACCGGCTGACCAACTATTTCCAGCCGCTGGCGCAGCTCCACCCGCGCACGCAGACGATGGTGCTCACGGCACGCTCGCTCGAATGGACCGTCGTCGGCACCGAGATCGAGGCGCTCACGCTCGAATACACGTGGATCAAGGAGTTCGACCCGCGCTTCAACGTCGTGTTCCGCGACGACAAGACCTACCCATATCTGGCGATCTCGGCCGGGGAGGAATACCCGCGCGTGTGGATCACGCGCAGCCGCAAGCGCCGCGACACCCGCTACTTCGGCCCCTACGCGAAGGTGTGGGACCTGCGCAAGAGCCTCGATCGGCTGCTGCGCGCGTTCCCGGTGCGCACCTGCACGCCGTCCGTGTTCCGCAAGGCGCAGCTGACCGGACGGCCCTGCCTGCTCGCGTCGATCGGCAAATGCTCGGCGCCATGCGTCGGCAGGATCGCGCCGCAGGAGCACCGGCGCATGTGCGAGCAGCTCGTCGGCGTGCTCACCGGACGCATCGGACGCTCGTACATCGCCCAGCTCACCGCGCAGATGAAGGAGGCGAGCGCCGAGCTCGACTTCGAACGCGCCGCGCGGCTGCGCGACGACATCCACATGCTGTCGAGCGTCGTCGAGCAGAACTCCGTCGTCCTCGACCAGGACGTGGACGCCGACGTCTTCGGTTTCGCCACCGACGAGCTCGAGGCGTCGGTGCACGCCTTCTTCGTGCGCACCGGCACGATTCGCGGCGAACGCAACTGGAGCGTCGAACGTTGCGAGGACGTCGGGGACGACGAGATCATCGCCGACCTGCTCGTGCGCGTCTACGCCGACCTCGTCGGCGACGGCACAGGCGAAAGCGGGCAGGGCGCGAAGGTCGTCGTCAACGAGGAGCGCAACGCCGTCGCCGCCTCGCAGCGTTTCCGCGCGACCGATCCGACGGCGCGCGCGCAGGCGACGCGCGAACGCAACGAACGGCTCGAACAGACCGGACGCGCCGACCTGCTCGCGCCGATCGCGCCCGTGCCCAGGCAGATCCTCGTGCCGGTCGAACCGTCGCGCCGCGAGGAGCTCGAGACGTGGCTGTCGCGGCTGCGCGGGGGAGCCGTCTCGATCGACGTGCCGCAGCGCGGCGCGAAACGCCAGCTGCTCGAACGCGCGGACCAGAACGCGCAGCAGGCGCTCCAGCGCAGCAAGATGAGCCGCATCAGCGACATCGGCGCGCGCACCGAGGCGATGAACGAGGTCGCCGAGGCGCTCGGGCTCGACCAGGCGCCGCTGCGCATCGAATGCTACGACATCTCGAACACGGTCGGCGGCTCCTATCAGGTCGCGTCGATGGTCGTGTTCGAGGACGGCGTCGCGAAGAAGTCCGAATACCGGCGCTTCGCGATCCGCGGCGAGGACGGCTCCGGCGCGCTCGACGACCTCTCGGCGCTGCGCGAGACGCTCACGCGCCGCTTCCGGCACGGCAACATCGCCGGCGACAGCGGCGACAGCGGCGACAGCATCGACGACGAGCGCCGCGCGGCCCGTGCGATGCGCGACGGCGTGGCGCATGCGACGGATGACACGGGCGTCGCGGATGACGCGGTCGAGGCAGACAATGCGGGCGCGGAGCTGATCGTGCAGCAGAACACCGACCGGCGCCGCTTCGCCTACAAGCCGAACCTCGTCGTCGTCGACGGCGGCAGGCCGCAGGTCATGGCCGCCGCGCAGGCCCTCGCCGACTGCGGCGTCGACGACGTGGCCGTGTGCGGACTTGCGAAACGCCTCGAGGAGGTGTGGGTGCCCGACGACGACTATCCGATCATCCTGCGGCGCGCCTCGGAGGGCATGTACCTGCTGCAGCGCGTGCGCGACGAATCGCACCGTTTCGCGATCGACTACCATCGACGTTCGCGCCGCAAGGGCGCGCTGCGTTCGGCGCTCGACGGCATCCCCGGCGTGGGACCGGCGTTCCAGAAGCGGCTGCTCGCGCATTTCGGATCAGTGCGCGCGATGCGCGAGGCGAGCGTCGAAGCGCTCGAGGAGGTCAAAGGCATCGGCTCCGCGAAGGCACAGCGCATCTGGCAGGCGCTGCATGCCAATGCCGAGCCCGGCGTCGGCGACGACGGCGCGTCGGACGATGCATGAGCGCCGCCCGACGGTACCTCATCACGGTCGTGCATCGCGCCGGTCGTGCGGTACGCTGGTGGCAGACCAAGCCGGAGCCATGCCGGCGACCATGTCAGGAGGTTGCATGAACAACGGACCACGGCGGTGCGCCGTCCTCGGCAAGCCCATCGCCCATTCGCTCTCGCCGGTGCTCCACGAGGCGGCCTACCGCGCGCTCGGACTGGACGGCTGGAGCTACGGGCGCATCGAGATGGACGAGGAGGGGCTCGCCGGTTTCCTCGGCTCGCTCGACGCCGGCTGGGCCGGGCTGAGCCTGACGATGCCGCTCAAACGCACGATCCAGCCCTACGGCACGCCGTCGAACCTGTGGGCGCGCGAACTCGGCGTCGCGAACACGGCGGTCTTCGCCGGCGGCTCGACGCGCCTGTACAACACCGACGTCTACGGCATCGCCCGCGCCTTCGCGCATGCGGCCAACAAGGAAGGCGTCACGCCGTCGGCGAACCGCTCGGCGGTCGTCCTCGGCAACGGCAATACGGCCACGTCCGCCCTCGCGGCGTGTGCGATGATGGGCGACGTGGCCGGCGTGACCGTCGCCGCGCGCCATCCGGAACGCAACGCCGCCCTCGCCGAGATCGGCGCACGCCACGGCATCGACGTGACGACGGTCGCGCTCGACGACGCACGGCTGCCGCGGCTGCTCGCCGGCGCCGACCTCGTCGTCAACACGATCCCCGCGCACGGCGCGGACACCGTCGCGAACCGCCTGTCCGAGGCCGGCGAAAGCGTGCATGGGATGCTGCTCGACGTGGTTTACGATCCGCGGCCCACCGAACTGATGCGCATGTGGGGACGTCTGGGCGGCGTCGCGCTCGGCGGCGAGGAGATGCTACTGTATCAAGCGGTGGCCCAGGTGCTGCTCATGACCGGACTCGCCGCGGACGGGGACTTCGACGCCGTCGGTGCGCAGCCGGTGCATGACACGCTCGAGAAGGCCATGAGAGAGGCATTGGAGGAGGCACTGTGAGTCAAGGCAACGAGACGGCGACGCACGGGGACGGACAGCAGGGGCACATCGCAGGCCCCGCCGAGGGATTCGAGGTCATGCTCATCACCGGCATGTCCGGGGCGGGCAGGTCGCACGCCGCGCACAGCATCGAGGACATGGGCTGGTATGTCGTCGACAACATGCCGCCGCAGCTCATGGTGCCGATGGTCGACATGATGACCGCGTCCAAAAGCGGCGTGCACAAGCTCGCCGCCGTCATCGACGTGCGTTCCCGCGACTACTTCACCGACCTGTCCGCGATGCTCAGTCATCTCGACGACCTCGGCGTCAAGACGCGCATCCTGTTCCTCGACGCCGACGACGAGGTGCTCATCAAGCGCTTCGAGGCGGTGCGCCGCCCGCATCCGCTGCAGCGCAACGGCCGGCTCATCGACGGCATCCGCGAGGAGCGTGAGATGCTCGAGAACCTCGAGGAGCGCGCGGACATCGTCATCGACACCTCCCATCTGAGCATCCACCAGCTGTCGACGAAGCTGTACAACGCGCTCATGGGCTCGGGGCCGACGACCGTCTCGGTGCATATCTTCAGCTTCGGCTTCAAATACGGCATCCCGATCGACGCCGACTTCGTGGCCGACGTGCGTTTCCTGCCGAACCCGTACTGGGTGCCCGAGCTGCGCGGACTCAACGGCCGCGACGAGCCGGTGAGCGACTACGTGCTGCGCAGCAAGGGGGCGACCGATTTCCTCGACGCGTACGAGAAGGCGATCGAGATCGCCGTGGAGGGCTACGCGCAGGAGGACAAGCACTACGTGACGATCGCTATCGGCTGCACCGGAGGCCAGCACCGCTCCGTCGCGATGAGCGAGGCGCTGGCGGAGCGTCTGCGCGCGCACGGGCTCAACGTGAGCGTGTCCGCGCGCGAGCTCGACCGCCACCAGTCCTGACCCGTTGCGGCGCCCGCGCGACACGCGGAGAAACAAGCACAATTCCAACGGTTTGTCAAATGCGATTCCACATTCGTCGTTGTCCAAGACCTTCGGTATCACGGAATCTCGGTGGTCACTTGCGACACGCCGTATCGATCACGATAAACACAACAGGAGGATCCTTTGGCTCTTCTCGATGAAGTCAAACGTGAGCTGTCCGAAATCGACGGGGAGATGGTCCTCGCGCAGAAGGCGCAGGTGACCTCGATGCTCCGTTTCGGAGGCGGCCTTCGCAAAAGCGATCGAAACATCATCGTTCAGGCGCAGTTCGACTCGCTCGACGCGGCCCAGTGGCTCCAGCGGGCGATTAAGAACCTCTACGGCCACGACGCAATGCTGACGGCCGTCGAACGCCAGACGCCGACCGGCCCGGTGCGGCGCTACATGGTCATCGTCGAACGCGGCGGCGTCGCCCTCGCACTGCAGACCGGCCTGCTCGACCGGCGCAAGCATCAGGCCGTCGCAGGCCTGCCGCAGGAGCTCACGGCCGGCAACATCGCGCAGATCAAGGCGATCTGGCGCGGCGCGTTCCTCGCGCACGGCGGCCTGTCCGATCCGGGCAAGGCCAGCTATCTCGAGATCATCTGCCCGACCGATGAGACCGCGCTGGCGCTCACGAGCGCCGCACGCCGCCTCGGCATCAGCGCCAAGCCGCGCCAGCTGCGCAGCTCGCGCCGCGTCACGCTCAAGGACCCCGACGCGATCGAACGCATGCTCAACCTGATGGGCGCGCCGCGCTCGGCGCGCGAATGGACAGGCAAGCGCTCCGACGGCGAGGCCCGAGGCAAGGCGAACCGTCTGGCCAACTTCGACGACGCGAACATGCGCCGCAGCGCGAAGGCCGCGGCCGAGGCGTGCGAGAAGGTGCGCCGCGCCTTCGAGATCCTCGGTGACGACGTGCCGGAGAACCTGCGCGCCGCCGGCCAGCTGCGCCTCGACCACGACGACGCGAGCCTCGAGGAGCTCGGACGCCTCGCCGAGCCGCCGATCACGAAGGACGCGGTTGCCGGACGCATCCGTCGCCTGCTGCAGCTTGCGGACAAGGTCGCCAAGGCGTCCCAGGAGAACGACGCCGAGGCCTGAGGCCTCGGTCCCCGGGGCCGGCAGGGCCCCGCAGATCTGTGGACAGGCGCGGCGACGCTCTCGGCGAAGGCATCGCCTGTTCGTTTTTGGCTGTATGATGCGTAACTGGCGGATCATGCAGCCGTTCCCCGTCAACCCCGGCGGCGAGAAAGGAAAATCCATATGAAGACACTCAAGGATCTTGGAGATCTCAAGGGCAAGCGCGTCCTCGTCCGCGCTGATTTCAATGTGCCGCTCGATGGCACGACCATCACCGACGACGGTCGCATCAAGGCCGCGCTGCCCACGATCGAGCAGCTGCGCAAGGACGGCGCGAAGGTCATCCTCATGGCTCATCTGGGCCGCCCGAAGGGCAAGGTCGTCCCGGAGCTCTCCCTCGCGCCGGTCGCCGCGCGCCTGAGCGAGCTGCTCGGCGTGCCGGTCGTCCTCGCGAAGGACACCTACGGCCCGGACGCGCAGGAGAAGGTCGCCGCGATGAAGGACGGCGACGTCGTGCTGCTCGAGAACGTCCGCTTCAACCCGGAGGAGACGAGCAAGGACGAGGCCGAGCGTTCCGCGTACGCGAAGAAGATCGCCGCCCTCGGCGACGTCTTCGTCTCCGACGGCTTCGGCGTCGTGCACCGCGCGCAGGGCTCCAACTACGACGTCGCGGCCGATCTGCCGGCCGCCGCTGGCCTGCTCGTGGAGAAGGAGGTCAAGGCGCTGTCCAAGGCGACCGAGGACCCGGAGCGTCCATTCACCGTCGTGCTCGGTGGTTCGAAGGTCTCCGACAAGCTCGGCGTCATTGAGAACCTCCTCGACAAGGCCGATCGTCTCGTCATCGGCGGCGGCATGGTGTTCACGTTCCTCAAGGCCAAGGGCTACGAGGTCGGCACCTCGCTGCTCGAGGAGGATCAGATCGAGAAGGTCAAGGGCTACATCGAGACGGCCGAGAAGAACGGCGTCGAGCTCGTCCTTCCGATCGACATCGTCGTCAACAAGGGCTTCCCGGCGGGCGACACCCCGATCGACCCGGAGGTCGTCCCGGCCGACCAGATCCCGTCCGACATGATGGGCCTCGACATCGGCCCGGAGTCCTGCAAGCTCTTCCATGACAAGATCGTCGATTCCAAGACGGTCGTGTGGAACGGCCCGATGGGCGTGTTCGAGATCCCGCAGTTCGCCAACGGCACCCGCGCGGTCGCCCAGGCGCTCGTCGACGCGACGGCTAACGGCGCGTTCACGATCGTCGGCGGCGGCGACTCCGCGGCCGCGGTGCGCAACCTCGGCTTCCCGGAGGACGGCTTCTCGCACATCTCGACCGGCGGCGGCGCCTCTCTCGAATTCCTCGAGGGCAAGGAGCTCCCGGGCCTCAAGGTCCTCGACTGACACATTCCGCCGCGAGCGACCCGATACACCAAGGCGCGCACCGTCCGGTACACGGCGGTGCGCGCCGCGCGTTCCATCCGCAGACCCAAGTCCTAGGGAATCCATATGGCATCAGCACGCATTCCGATGGTGGCCGGTAACTGGAAGATGAACTTCGATCATCTTGAGGCGACCGCCTTCGTCCAGCAATTCGCGAGAAACCTCAAATCCCGCCGTTTCGACTTCTCGAAATGCGAGGTGGCGCTGTTCCCGGCCTTCACGGCGCTGCGCAGCGTCCAGGTGCTCGTCGACGCCGACAACCTCAGGATCCGCTACGGGGCGCAGACCGTCTCCGTCACATCCCAGGGCGCCTTCACCGGCGACGTCTCCGCGGACATGCTCGCCCGGCTCGGCTGCAGCTACGTCATCGTCGGGCATTCCGAACGCCGCAAATACCATCCCGAGGACGACGCGAACATCGTCGACCAGGTGCGCGCCGTCCTCGCCGCCGGCATGCAGCCGATCCTGTGCGTCGGCGAAAGCCTCGAGGAGCGTCGCAAGGGCATCGAGCTCGACTTCGCCGTCGGCCAGGTGCACGACGTGACGCGCGACCTGTCCGACGAGGAGGCCGAACGGCTCATCATCGCCTACGAGCCGGTGTGGGCGATCGGCACCGGCATGGTCGCCACGCCGCAGTCCGCGCAGGACGCAGCCGAGGCGTTCCGCGCGCATCTGGCGCGCACCTTCAACGACCACGTCGCACAGACGGTGCGCGTGCTGTACGGGGGATCGGTCACGTCGAAGAACGCCGTCGAACTCATCAGCGAACCCGACGTGGACGGATTCCTCATCGGCGGCGCCGCTCTGCACGTCGACGAGCTGACGAGGATCTGCATGCTCACGCTGCAGACCACATCTTCACAAGGTCTTTGAGATTATGCATCGTTTTGTTCTCGGCCTTGCGCTAAGGTGGTACCAGCAATTGATAGTTTTGGAGGTTCACCAGTGTCCGGTATCGCAGTTGTCAAGCTGATTCTGCAGATTGTGCTCGTCGTGCTCAGCCTGCTGCTCACCCTGCTCATCCTTATGCACAAGGGCAAGGGTGGCGGCCTGTCCGACATGTTCGGCGGCGGCCTGACGCAGAACGCCGGTTCCTCGGGCGTCGCGGAGAAGAACCTGAATCGCTGGACGGTCATCATCGCGCTCATCTGGGTCGCGATCATCGTCGCGCTCGGACTCATCGCGAAGTTCGTCCCCGCAGCCTGAGCATCCGGACGACGCTCATCAGCTTCGATCCCATGGCCATGACGGCCATGGGATTCTTTGTATCCGACCACCGCGTATCCGACCATTGCCACGACAACCTGATAGGGGAGGGGAGACCATGCCCGACACACCATCCGTCATCGTCGATCTCGACGGCACGTTGCTGCACGACGCGCTGCGTTTCGAGGACCGCGACTTCAGCGCGCGCACGCAGCGCGCCGTCGACCGTCTGCACGCCGCCGGTGTCCCGTTCGCCGTCGCCACGGCGCGCCCGGTGAGCACCGGCCTCGGCATTGTCCAGCGTCTGCACGCCGACGCGTGCATCTATCTCAACGGCGCGCTCATCGACTTCGACCCCGCCCATTCCGACATGGACTCGCTCACCGGGCGACGCCCCGTTGCGGCGGACGGCATCCTCAAGGTCGGGTTCCCGTCGCGCCGCGCATGCGAGGTGTGCCGTGCGATCCTGAGCGTCATGCCAGATCTGCAGATCGGCATCGTCATGGACGACGTGCGCTACACGAACTTCGACGTGACGCAGTACTGGACGACGCAGACGTGGACCTACACCGATTTCCGTGATGTGCCCGAAGGCGTTGCCGACAAGATCATCATCTTCCCGCGTGCCGACCAGACCGAACTGCTCGCCACGCTTGTCCCGGACGACTTTGACGTGCACATCTCGGAGGGGAGGCTGTGGATGCTGATGGCACCGGACGCGAACAAAGAGCAGGCGATGCGCACGCTGTATGAACGCTGGGGGATCGACCCGACGTCGGCTGTGTCCTTCGGTGACGACATCGTCGACATCGCGATGATGCAGCAGTCCGGCACCGGCGTCGCCGTCGCGAACGCGAACCCGCAGGTCCTCGCCATCAGCGACGACGTATGTGCGTCGAACAACGACGACGGCGTCGCACAGTGGATTGAACAGAATCTGCTGTAGTTGAACACCTGAACACAGACATTGAACAAATAATCGGTAGCGTTGAACATCAATATGACAATGTTGAACACATGTCTGAAAAGGCATGCGCAGATATGCCCGGTTGGCTGCGTTCAACGATGTCCATATTTTGTTCAATGTTCAGCGTGTCATGTTCAACGTGTGCTAGACTGTCGCTCAGTTTTGCGTTGAACACCCGTTGGAAGGAGCTTCAGATGGAGGATCGCTTCGCCCATCGTCTCAATCAGGCGATGGAACTGCGCAACATACGGCAGAGCGATTTCGTGAAGGCCGCCGAGGAGCACGGCGTCAAGCTCGGCCGCAGCCACGTCAGCCAGTACGTCAACGGCAAGACGCGTCCGCGCCCTGAGATCGAACGATTCCTCGCGGCCGTGCTCGGTGTCGACGCGCGTTGGCTCGCAGGCGAGGCCGTCGCCTTCGACGCGCATCCGGCGACCTTCGACGATGTGATCGAGGGGAGCGGCGCGCATGATAACGTCGCACATCACGATGCCGTTGAACATGACGATTCCGTTGAGCACACGCACCCAGTTGAACATAGTGAGTACGTCGAACGGAACATCAACATTGAACATGTTGACGACGTTGAACACGGCACAGATGTTCAATCTTATGACAGCGTTGAACAACGGTCCAACGTTGAACAATCGGAAATCATTGAACAGTCAAGCAATATTGAATATACAAAGATTGAACAGGCTGCTCACGTTGAACATCATGCCTCCATTGAACATAACAACGGTGAACACTTCTCATCATCAACTTTGAACAACCAGCACATCGCAGCACAACCCGGACAGGAGCACAGCATGGAACCGCAATTCGACGACGATGTACAGGATCCCTCGTTCACCGACGTGCCGTCGAGCGTGACGTCCGAGGAACCCAAGACGCGCGGCAGGCGCACCTTCACGAAGTCGCACAAGCTCGACAACGTCCTCTACGACGTGCGCGGACCGGTCGTCGACGAGGCCGCGCGCATGGAGGCCGCCGGCATGCATGTCATGAAGCTCAACATCGGCAACCCGGCGCCCTTCGGCTTCCGCACGCCCGACGAGGTCGTTTACGACATGGCGCAGCAGCTCACCGACACCGAAGGCTATTCGGCATCCAAGGGCCTGTTCTCGGCACGCAAGGCGATCATGCAGTACGCCCAGCTCAAGAACTTGCCGAACGTCGGCGTCGAAGACATCTACACCGGCAACGGTGTCAGCGAACTGATCAACCTGAGCATGAGCGCGCTGCTCGACAACGGCGATGAGGTGCTGCTGCCGATGCCCGACTATCCGCTGTGGACGGCGTGCGTCACGCTGGCCGGTGGCAAGCCGGTGCACTACGTGTGCGACGAGCAGTCGGAATGGTATCCGGACATCGACGACATGCGCTCCAAGATCACCGACCGCACGAAGGCGATCGTCATCATCAACCCGAACAACCCGACCGGCGCGCTCTACCCGAAGGAGGTGCTCGAGCAGATCGTCGAACTGGCGCGCGAGCACCAGCTGATGATCTTCTCCGACGAGATCTACGACCGGCTCGTCATGGACGGCCTCGAGCACACGTCGATCGCCTCGCTCGCGCCGGATCTGTTCTGCGTCACCTACAGCGGCCTGTCGAAGTCGCATATGATCGCCGGCTACCGCATCGGCTGGATGATCCTGTCAGGCAACAAGGCGATCGCGAAGGACTACATCGAGGGCCTCGACATGCTCACGAACATGCGCATCTGCTCGAACGTGCCGGCGCAGTCGATCGTACAGACCGCGCTCGGAGGCCATCAGAGCGTCAACGACTACATCGTGCCCGGCGGCCGCATCTACGAACAGCGCGAATACATCTACAACGCGCTCAACTCGATCGACGGCATCACCGCCGTCAAACCGAAGGCCGCGTTCTACATCTTCCCGAAGATCGACGTGAGGAAATTCAACGTCCACAACGACGAGCAGTTCGCACTCGACCTGCTGCACGACGAGAAGCTGCTCATCGTGCAGGGCACCGGCTTCAACTGGAAGGACCCCGACCACTTCCGCGTCGTCTATCTTCCGCGCGTCGAGGTGCTCAAGGGCGCCGTCGACAAGATGACGCGATTCTTCTCCTACTATCGCCAATGATTACGACGCACGCAGCGGACAGACACACGGAAGGAGGGCGCCACATGGGCGACATGGATAGGGACGGCCGCGCGCAGGACGCGGACGTCGACGCGAACGATCTGTCGATTCTCGAACTGCTCGAGAACGACGCGCGGCTCGACGCGCGCGACCTGGCGGACATCCTCGGCGAGGACGAGGAACGCGTCGCCTCGAGTGTGCGGCGCATGGAGGACGAGCGGATCATCTGCGGCTACCACACGGTGATCAACTACAACAAGGTGTTGCGCGACGAACGCATCATGGCGTTCATCGAGGTGGACGTCAGCCCGATGAAGGACGAAGGCTACGACCACACGGCTGCGCTGCTCGCGAAGTACCCCGAGATCGATTCGCTGTATCTGATCACCGGGGACAACGACTTCATCTGCCTCGTGCAGGGCAGGACGATGTTCGAGGTGTGCCGCTTCGTCGCCGACCGCATCGCCGTCATGGAGCACGTGCGCGGCACGAAGACGCTGTTCGTGCTCAAGCAGTACAAGCAGTCAGGCGTGCTCACCGGCGCCGCCCGCGCGACGGGTGACGAGGGACGATTGGTGGTGAGCTACTGATGAAGCCGATCAATGCCGTCGTCGAGGCGCTCAAGCCCAGCGGCATCCGCAAGTACTTCGATCTGGCGAACGCGATGAAGGGCGTCATTTCGCTCGGCGTGGGCGAGCCGGACTTCGACACGCCCTGGCATATCAGCGCGAAGGCCGTCGAATCCTTCGAGGACGGCCACACCCACTACACGGCGAACCGGGGACTCATCGCGCTGCGGCGGCGCATCGCCGACTACTACCGCAGCCGTTACGGCATCGGCTACGACCCCGAATCGCAGATCCTCGTGACAGTCGGCGGTTCTGAGGCCGTCGACCTGTGCTGCCGCACGCTGATCAACCCGGGCGACGAGGTCATCGTGCTCGACCCGAACTACGTGGCCTACGAACCGGCGATCGTGATGGCCGGCGGCGTGCCGGTGCGTATCGAACTGACGCAGGAGCACGACTTCAAGCTGCTGCCCGAGGATCTCGAGGCGGCGATCAGTGAGCGGACGAAGGCGATCATCCTCAACTTCCCGTCGAATCCCACCGGCGGCGTCATGAGCCGCGACGACTATGCGCGCATCGTGCCGATCATCAGGGATTCGGGCATCTACGTCATCTCCGACGAGATTTACTCCGAGCTGGTGTTCGACGGGGAATTCTGTTCACCGGCGAACTTCGGTGAGATCCGCGATCAGGTGCTCGTGATCAACGGCTTCTCGAAGGCTTTCGCGATGACCGGCTGGCGTCTCGGCTACCTGCTGAGCAGCCCCGAGCTGAGTGCGCAGCTGACGAAGGTGCACCAGTTCGTCATCATGTCGGCGCCGACGGCCGCGCAGTACGCGGCAATCGAGGCGCTCGAGCACGGCGTGCCGGACATCGTTGCGATGCGCCGGCAGTACGAGGCGCGACGCAACCTCATCTGCGCGCGGCTCAACCGCATGGGCCTGACGACGAATGTGCCGAAGGGCACGTTCTACGTCTTCGCGAACATCACGTCGTCGGGGCTGAGCTCCGACGAGTTCTGCGTGCGGCTGCTCGAGGAGCAGCGGGTCGCCGTCGTCCCCGGAACCGCGTTCGGCGACTCCGGCGAGGGATTCGTGCGCATCTCCTATGCGACGGGCATGGAGCAGATCAAGGAGGCGTGCTCGCGGATCGAGACGTTCCTCGCATCGCTGCGCGACATGTGAGCGACGGATCGCCCTATGCTGGTCCTATGCCGAACATCCATGCCACGACGCCGCCACGTCTGCCGCGTCTTCCCAATGACGATGCCGTGTACACTGACGCCCGCATCGCCGTCATACGTCCCGAGGAGGATCTGGACGGTGTGCGCGTCGCCGATCAGCGCGTCGACGCCGTCGACCTGACCGCTACCGCCATGCTCGACTGCGCCTTCGAACGATTGGCCGTCGGCGAGTTGGTCGCCACGCGCGCCCATGTCAGACACACGGTGGCGCGCGACTGCCGTACCGCGTCCTGCGACGTCCACGCGGCCGGCATCGAGGCGAGCCTCGTCGAGGATTGCGCGTTCGGCGCCGTGCAGGCGCATGCGACGCGAATCGTCGGCGTCGAGATACGCGGATGCCGCATCGACTATCTCAACTGCCGCAGCGCCGTGTGCCGCGATCTCGTGTTCCGCGACTGCGCGATAGGGGAGTTCGACGGCAACGACGCCCGGCTTTCCCGTATCGCGTTCGTCGATACGCGCGTGGACATTCTCTCGCTGCAGCACGCCGCATGCGCCGATGTCGATCTGCGCGGCGCGCGGCTGCGCGAGATCCGCGGCGTCGATTCGCTCGCAGGCACGACGATGACGCTCGAA
Source organism: Bifidobacterium anseris (assembly GCF_002860345.1). Classification (GTDB taxonomy): domain Bacteria; phylum Actinomycetota; class Actinomycetes; order Actinomycetales; family Bifidobacteriaceae; genus Bifidobacterium; species Bifidobacterium anseris. Next base: position 477,687 of record NZ_NMYC01000001.1, on the reverse strand, counting down.
CAGATCGCCGACCTCGCCGCGGTGTTCGCGCGCAGCATCGGCATCCGCACCAGCTGAACCGCGCGCACGATCGTTCGTGCCGTCCAGACGCGACGACGTCGTCGCAGACGACAATCACATGCATGCGGATACGACACGCATACGGATACGAAAAGGGCCCCGGCAAATGCCGGGGCCCGATGTGTTGACCTTCAGGTCAGCAACGGATCATGTCCGAGGGACGGAGCTCAGCCGTTGACGCGGTCGATGCCCGCCTGGACGTCGGTGAGGACCGAATCCCAGGACTTGATGAAGGCGGCGACACCGTCGGCCTCGAGCTTGTCGGTGACATCCTTGAAGTTGATGCCGACTTCAGCGAGGTCGTTCATGATGTCGTGGGCTTCGTCGTAGTTGCCCGGGATGATGCCCAGCGTGGCCTGACCGTGATCGGCGACCGCGAGCAGCGTCTTCTCCGGCATCGTGTTGACGACGTCCTTGGCGACGAGCTCGTCGACGTACTTGACGTCGGAGTAAGCCGGGTTCTTGGTGCCGGTGGAGGCCCACAGCGGACGCTGCTTCTTAGCGCCCTTGGCTTCGAGGGCAGCCCAGCGCGGATCCTCGGCGAACTTGTTCTCGAAGAGCTCATAGGCGAGGCGGGCGTTGGCCACAGCGGCCTTGCCCATCAGGCCCTTGGCCTCGAGCGAGCCGATCTCCTCAAGACGCTTGTCGACCGCGGTGTCCACGCGGGAGACGAAGAAGGAAGCGACCGAAGCCATCTTGGAGAGGTCCTTGCCGTTCGCGTCGGCCTGGACCATGCCCTCGATGAAGGCGTCGATGACCTGCTCGTAGCGCTCGAGCGAGAAGATCAGCGTGACGTTGACGGAGATGCCCTTGGCGAGCGTGGCGGTAATCGCCGGAAGGCCCTCGAGGGTCGCCGGGATCTTGATCATCGCGTTCGGACGATCGACCTTGGCCCACAGCTCCTCAGCCTGCTTCTCGGTCTCGGCGGTCTCATGCGCCAGACGCGGGTCGACCTCGATCGAGACGCGGCCGTTGACGTAGTCGGAGGCCTCGGCGACCGGCTTGAAGATGTCGCAGGCGTTGCGCACGTCGGTGGTGGTGAGCTCGCGGATCGCGGTCTCGACGTCGACCTTGCCGAGCTCCTTGAGCTGGGCGTCGTACGGTCCGACCTGGCTCAGGGCCTTCTGGAAGATCGACGGGTTGGTCGTGACGCCGACCACGTTGTCGTTCTTGATGAGCTCTTCGAGGTTGCCCGACTCGATGCGGGTGCGGGACAGATCGTCCAGCCAGATCGAAACGCCGGCATCGGAAATTGCCTGAGTGGATGCAGTCATGTTGCTTCTCCTGTTTGTTGTTGGGGAAAAATTTTTCCGCCTATTGCAGTATAGGCGCAAGGGGAGGGGATGCCGTGCGACATCCCCTCATGGATGAATCAGCGAGCCTCTTCGATCGAAGCCTTCGCGGCCTCGACGACGTGCTCGGCTGTGATGCCCAGATCGATCATGTTCTGGGCACCGTCACCCTGCAGGCCGAACTGGTCGATGGCGATGGCCTTGCCGTAGCTGCCCAGGTACTTATACCAGGACATCGCGGAGCCGGCCTCGACGGAGACACGGGCCTTGACGCTCTTCGGGAGGATCTCCTCCTTGTACTCGTCGTCCTGCTCCTCGAACCATTCCATCGAAACCATCGAGATGACGCGGGCCTTGATGCCTTCGGCGGCCAGCTGCTTGGCGCCCTCGAGCGCCCACTGGACCTCGGAACCGGAAGCCATGATGATAACGTCCGGCTGGCCTTCCTCGCCGTAGAGCACGTAGGCGCCCTTGCGCACGCCTTCCTTGGCCTTCTCGGCGGTCTCGACGAGCGTCGGGACACCCTGACGGGTCAGGACCATCGCGGTCGGCAGCGTGTTCTTCTTCTCGAAGAAGTAGCGGTAGGCCTCGGCGGTCTCCCACTCGTCGGCCGGACGGACGACCTCGAGCTGCGGGATGTCGCGGAAGGAGCTCAGGTGCTCGATCGGCTGGTGGGTCGGGCCATCCTCGCCGAGGGCGACGGAGTCATGGCTCCAGATGTACAGGTTCGGGATCTCCATGAGCGCGGACAGGCGGACCGCGGCGCGCATGTAGTCGGCGAACTGGAAGAAGGTGCCGGAGAACGGACGGGTGTCCGAGCCGAGCAGGATGCCGTTGGTAATGCAGCCCATCGCGAACTCACGCACGCCGAAGTGCAGCTGGCGGCCGTACGGCGAGCAGTTCGGCCACTGGGTCGTGGCGTCCTCGGCCGGAGCGAAGGAAGCGGCACCCTTGATGTTCGTGTTGTTGGAGCCGCCCAGATCGGCGGAGCCGCCCCACAGTTCCGGCATGATCGGTGCGATCGCGTTGATCACGGCGCCGGAGGCCTTGCGGGTGGCAACCTTGGAACCGGCCTCGAAGCCGGCCTCGAGATCGTCGATGGCCTTGTCGAACTCGGCCGGCAGTTCGCCGTTCTTGATGCGCTCATACAGCGCTGCCTTATCCGGGTTGGCGGCGGCCCACTTATCGAAGGCCTCGTCCCATTCCTTGTGCGCCTCGAGGCCGCGCTCGGCGACCTTGCGGGCGTGGGCAAGCGCCTCCTCATCGACCTCGAAGGTCTTCTCCGGGTCGAGGCCCAGTGCCTTCTTGAGGCCGGCGACGGCCTCGTCGCCGAGGGCGGAGCCGTGCGACGACGGATCGTTCGTCTTGCCCGGGGTCGGCCATGCGATGAGCGTGTCGACCTTGATGAAGTGCGGGCGGTCGGTGACCTGCTCGGCCTTCTCGAGGACCTTGGTCAGGCCTTCGATGTCCTCCTTGTAGGAGCCGTCGGGCTGGATGAAGCTGATCTCGTCGGTGTACCAGCCATAGGCCTTGTAACGGCCGATGACGTCCTCGTCGAGCGCGATCTTCGTCTCGCCCTCGATCTGGATGTGGTTCGCGTCGAAGATCACGAAGAGGTTGCCGAGCTTCTCGTTGCCCGCGAGCGAGGAGGCCTCGCCGGAGACGCCTTCCTCGATGTCGCCTTCGCCGCAGATGACCCACACCTTGTGGTCGAACGGCGAGGTGCCCTCCGGGGCGTCCGGGTCGAGCAGGCCGCGCTCGTAGCGCTGGCCGTATGCGAAGCCGACGGCGGATGCGACGCCCTGGCCGAGCGGGCCGGTCGTCATCTCGATGCCCGGGGTCAGGCCGTACTCGGGATGGCCCGGAGTGCGCGTGTCCGCGCCGCCGCGGAAGTACTTGAGGTCATCCAGCGTCAGGCCGTAGCCGGAGAAGTACAGCTGAACGTACTGGGTGAGCGACGCGTGGCCGCCCGAGAGGATGAAGCGGTCGCGACCGGCCCAGTTCGGGTCGTTCGGGTCCTGCTTGATGAAACGCTGATAGAGCGTGTAGGCAATCGGGGCCAGCGAAATCGGGGAGCCGGGATGGCCGTGACCCGCCTTCTGCACCGCATCGGCGGAGAGGGCCTTCGCCATCTTGATGGCGCGCTCGTCCAGTTCAGACCAGATGTTATCGGTCATAGGTGATCTACTTTCCTTCCAATACTTCGGACGCACGGGGGGCCGGCATTGTGCCGTTCTTCGCACGTCCTTCACATTGCCCTTACATAGTAGCCGCCGTAACCGACTTAAACGGCGGAGTTTGGCGTGTTCGTTCGTGCGCGGTCGCCTACGGGGCGGTCCCGGGGCGACCACGCGGGGCCCGCGGGGCGTTCGCCGGCAGCGGCAAACTAGCACTCGATGACCAAGAGTGCTCATACAATGGATCCCGATCGGTCGCGCGCGTCGTCACGCGCGCCCGTCCGCTTCGAACAGTTCAGGAGGCTTGAGCGACCATGACCCAGACACGTCGCATGCAGGTGCTGCACGCTGTCGTCGAGGACTACATCCGCACGCAGGAGCCGGTGGGCTCCGCCGCGCTCATCGCACGCCACCATCTTCAGGTGAGCTCGGCCACGATCCGCAAGGACATGGCCGCGCTCGAGGAGGAGGGATACCTCGTGCAGCCGCACACCTCGGCTGGCCGCGTGCCCACTGAGCGCGGCTACCGCTATTTCGTGGACACGCTCGCCACCGTCGTGCCGCTGAGCGAGTCGCAGCGACGCGCCATGCGCACCTTCCTGGACGATTCGGTGAACCTGCAGGACACGCTGCAGCGCGCCGCGCACCTGCTGTCCGAACTCACCGGCCAGGTGGCCGTCGTCGCATCGCCGTCGCTGGGCAAGTCACGTCTGTGGCACCTCGAGCTTGTGCCGGTCTCAGCCGTGTCGATCCTGGCCGTCGTCGTCACCGACACCGGCCGTGTCGCACAGCACGTGCTGTCGGTGCAGGAGCTGCCGTCGCGCGAACATCTGCAGCGGCTCGCCGTCGTCGTCAACGAACGCTGCAGCGCGCTGACGCTGCGCACGGCCGCCTCACGCATCCGCGCGCTGCGTCTCGGCGATGACATGGACGACGTGCGCGCACTGCCCGGGCTCGTCGCGCACGCCTTCGAATCGATGGCCGACGAGGAGCGCACGCACGAGCTGTTCATGTCCGGCGTCTCGACGCTCGCGCACCAGCATGCGACCGCGCAGGACCTCGCTCCGCTGTTCGATGCGCTCGAGGAGCGCGCCGTGCTCATGCATCTGATGACCGCACTCAGCGAGACGACGGACGCGCGCGGCGTCGGTGTGGCCATCGGCTCCGAGACGAACACGCCCGGACTCATCCACGCGGCCGTCGTCACGAGCGGCTACGGTGCGAGCGAGGCGGACGGGGAAGACACGGATGACATGGACGCCGAAAAGGACGAGGAAGGCGCGGCGGTCGCGCCGATCGCCTTCGTCGGATCGATCGGACCCACCCATATGAACTACGCCGTCACGATGGCGTCGGTGCGCGCCGTGGCGCGGTACCTGACGACGTTCCTGGGGCGCACCGGCACGACCGAGACCAGCATGGCCTCGTGACCCACGGACCTGACGGCAGACACGTTGAACCTGTTGAACCAGTTGAACCATCGGAAGAAAAGGAACCCCGGCATTGGCTGACTACTACGAAACGCTTGGCGTGGAACGCACGGCTACCGAAGAGGAGATCAAGCGGGCGTACCGCAAGATGAGCCGCAAATACCATCCGGACATCGCCGGCGCCGAATACGAGGACAAGTTCAAGGAGGTCAACAGCGCCTACGAGGTGCTCTCCGACCCGGACAAGCGGCGCATGTACGACGCGGGCGTCGACCCGAACGACCCGAACGCCGGTGGCTACGGCGCGTCGGGCCCCTTCGACATGGGCGACATCTTCAGCCAGTTCTTCACCGGCGCCTTCGGCGCAGGCGGCGAAGGGCCGATCCCGCGCACGCAGCCGGGCCGCAACACGATCGAATCGCTGACGGTTACGCTCAAGACCGCCGTGTTCGGCGGCACGCAGCAGCTCGAATACCGCACAATGGGCGTCTGCGAGCATTGCGAGGGCACTGGCTCCGAGGACCGCAAGCCGCCGGTCACCTGTCCGCAGTGCCACGGCACCGGCCACGTCCAGAAGGTCGTGCGCACGCTGCTCGGCCAGATGATGACCTCGGCGCCGTGCGAACGCTGCGAAGGCCACGGCACGATCATCGAGCATCCGTGCACGGTCTGCCACGGCCACGGACGCGTCCCCACGCGCCGCACGGTCGAAGTGCCGGTGCCGGCGGGCGTCGACGACGGCATGCGCGTGCGTATGGACGGCCAGGGCGAGGTCGGCGAATGCGGTGGTCCCGCGGGCGACCTCTACATCGACTTCCGCGTGCGCCGCGACCGCCAGTACACGCGCGACGGCGACGACCTGCACTGCTGGATCAGCGTGCCGATGACGTGGGCCGTGCTTGGACACCAGACCACGCTCGACACCTTCGACGGCGAACAGCCGCTCGAGATCCCCGCCGGATGCCAGCCGGGGCAGCAGATCGAGCTCAAGGGGCTCGGCGTCACGCATCTGGGCGGCGACGGCGAGCGCGGCGACCTCGTTGCCCACATCGAGGTGCAGATCCCGACGAAGCTCAACGACCGCGAGCGCAAGCTCATCGACGAGTTCGGCCAGTTGCGCAAGGACGACGACCGTTCCGTCGACGCGCACGGTTCGAAGCCGGTCGCCGCCCAGAAGAAGGGGTTCTTCAGCAAGATCAAGGACGCGTTCAGCTGAGCAGCGAACGGCACATCTGGCGGTATTCGCTCACATAGCCTCCGCCGAAGAATACGCAGTGGCCGGCGATCGGGTAGAGCTGCCAGAGCGTCGTGCGTTCCTCGTATCCGGCTTTGAGCGGGTGTACGGACTGGTAGCCGGCGGTGATCTCGCTCAGGTAGGACATGCCGAACAGGTGGAGCATCGCGAGGTCCTCCTCGCGGTGTCCGCCGTGCGCGGCCGGGTCGATGAGGACGGCTTCGACGTCGCCTCGGTCGGCGGTCCACATGACGTTGCCGCTCCACAGGTCGCCGTGCACGCGTGCGGGCCGGTCGGAGGCGGCGCGGCCGAGCAGTTCGGGCAGCGCGTCGATGACCTCGTTCGTCAGGTCCATGTCCGTCTCGCGCAGCGTGCCGCGTTCGATGCCGAGCTGCACCATCGGGCGCAGACGCCCTTCGGCGAGGTAGGTGGCCGGGTCGGTCCATGTGCCGGTGTCCATCGGCACCGGATCCTGCAGCGGTCCGAAGTAGCAGGTGCCGTCGTAGCCGTCGGGGGCGGATCCGAAGTAGGGGGCGCCGGCGTCGTGCATGTGGGCGAGGGCCGCGCCGAAGCGGTAGGCGGCCTGCGGTGTGGAGGGGCAGGCGTCCACGCGTTCGATGTCGAGGTGGTCGTCGCCCCAGCCGTACACCTTGACGACGCGTGGACCTCCCTGCGCCGTCGCCTCGCCGAGCCATTCGAGTCCTCTGCCTTCGCATTCGAAGAAGCCCTTCGGTGCGTGCGCCCTGCTCTTCCTGTATTCCAAAGCCATCGTCGGCTCCTTTCGCTGTTCGCCGTTGCGCGTTGTCGGGGCGGGCGATGGGTGCCCCGCGTCCCCGGTGCCCATCCTAGGGCCTGCGCGGTATCGTGCGTGTAGGCGTCGGGACGGGTAGCGGTACAGTGAACACGAAGTCAATCCACTCATCCATCTATCTCAACGAGGGTCCATGAACTTCTTCCAAGCAATATTCCTGGGACTCGTGCAGGCGCTGACCGAATACCTTCCGGTCTCGTCGAGCGCGCACATTCGCATCATCGGCGACCTCATGCTCGGGCAGGATCCGGGTGCCGCGTTCACGGCGATCATCCAGATCGGCACCGAGCTCGCCGTGCTGCTGTATTTCCGCCATGACATCTGGAACATCCTCAAGAACTGGTGCCTGTGCCTCGCCGGCAAGCACGGCTCCGACTGGCGGCATCGCATGGGCGCGGGCAACAAGGACGCGCGTCTCGGCTGGTACATCATCATCGCGACGATTCCGATCGTCGTCGCCGGCCTGCTGTTCCAGGACGCGATCGAAAGCACGCTGCGCAACCTGTGGATCACGGCCGCGATGCTGCTGATCTTCGGCATCATCCTGTGGATCGTCGACGACCGCGCCCCGCAGGTCAAGACGATCGACGACATGACGACGAAGGATTCGATCCTCTACGGCATCGGACAGATGCTCGCGCTCATCCCGGGCGTTTCGCGTTCGGGCGGCACAATCACGTTCGGCCGTGCGATGGGCTACACGCGCGAGGCCGCGGTGCGCTGCGCGTTCCTGATGGCGATCCCGGCCGTGTTCGGCGCCGGCATCCTCGAGGCCGCCAAGGCGATCAACGGGGGAGCGGCCGCCGATCCGATGTTCCCGGGCTGGGGTGCGACGATCGCGGCGACCATCGTCGCCTTCGTCGTCGGCTACATCGTCATCATCGGCTTCCTCAAGTTCGTGTCGACGTTCTCCTACAAGGCGTTCGCGATTTACCGCATCGTGCTCGCCGTCGTCGTCGCCATCCTGCTGCTCACCGGTGTGCTGCAGCCGCTCGAGGGCGCGCCGCTCGGCGGCAACGCCTGACGGCGACACTGAGTCGCGATATGCTTCGGCCCCGCGCAGGGATCCCTGCGCGGGGCCGAAGCATATCGATGTCGAATCAACCGCCGTCAGAAGGCGTCGATGAACATCAGGTGAATTCGTCACCGTCCGTATCGGAGACGTCTGCGATGGCTACAGCTGTTGGTCGCGCAGATAGGCCTCGGCCTCATGCACGAGTTGCTCGACGGCGGGCGCGCCGGCCGTCGTGATGTCCTTCGCATGCTGGCGCATGTCGGCGTCATGCTCGAGCTGGTCGACGTACTGCGCGAGATCGGCGTTGTTGCGCACCACGATGTCGCAGTGCGAACGCCACTGCGCGGCCTTGTTCTCGAGGTCCTTCGCGTCGAGCTTGAAGCCGATGACCTTCGAGAGCTCGTCGAGCAGCTGCAGCGTGGCCTGCGGACACGAGTCGGAGCCGAGGTACTGCGGCAGCGACACCCAGATGGCCGTCGTCTCGTAGCCTTCCTCGATTGCGAGCGCGTCGAGCAGATGGGGGATGCCGATCGGGCCGTTGTATTCGTTGTCCGGATCGGTCTGCTCGCCGTCGACACTCACGTCCATCGGCAGCGGACGCGTATGCGGGCATTCGGCGAGCATCGATCCGAGCGTGATGATGCTGTGCACGTCGTACTGCTGCGCGAAGTGCAGGCTTTCCTTGCAGTATTCCATCCAGTGGTAGTTCGGTTCGGGGCCGAGCTGGGCGAGGATGTGCAGCGAATCGTCGATTGTGATGTCGTAGAACGCGGTCTGCGGCCACAGGATGCAGCGCGTGCCCTGGATGACGCATTGTATCGGGCGGGCCGTCTGATAGTCGTAGTAGCCGTCGCGGCTGATGTGGCCGACTTCGAGTGCGTGGAATTTGGAGACCAGATGGCGCACGACGTTCGTCGCGCTCTGACCGACATCGTTCCAACCGTCGAATGCCGCGACCATGATGTATTTCACTCTGGGTCTCTGTCCGTACATGATTTTTACTTTAGACCTCGGTTTGTTTGGGAATCGTGAAAATTAGCCTCGGGCTGACACTTCGGCGCACGGCGTACCCGAGCGTTGGAGGCACATTGTAGGTCCGCGACGGCGGCGGATGCGGCCGGCGTCCCGCACTGTGATCCGCGAGGATCGTCCCGCACCGCCGAAAAGGGCTTCATGGCAGGCGACACGCCGTGATGTTGCGAATCACGACGGCGTCGTTTAAGGTAGTCAATCGTGCTCAGGCAGCGCAAACGCCGCCGGAAACACACGCGGACATAGCTTAGTTGGTAAAGCGCGACCTTGCCAAGGTCGAGACCGCGGGTTCGAGTCCCGTTGTCCGCTCTAAGGTCCGATGAGTCTGACGACCTTGTCGGTGGGTTAGCCAAGCGGTTAGGCAGCGGCCTGCAAAGCCGTATAGACGAGTTCGACTCTCGTACCCACCTCGCATGGATGAGCGATCATTCAGGCCGACCGGGCGGTTGGCGCAGTGGTAGCGCACTTCCCTGACACGGAAGGGGTCACAAGTTCGAATCTTGTATCGCCCACGAGCCGAACAATCGGCCATAACTGAACAGCGGGTGATTGGCGCAGCGGCTAGCGCACTTCCTTCACACGGAAGGGGTCGTAGGTTCGATTCCTACATCACCCACTCATATGAGCCTCCGACGGCATGTCGGAGGCTTTTCTGTTTCGGCGTGTCCGTTGGGATGGGTCGACGTGTCAGGCGTGTCGCCCGGGTGTGCGTCCAGAGGTGGTGCGTGCGTGGTTTCGGAAACCGGATACGTGATTTCGGGTACCAAGGCACCCGGGATCGTTCCGGGTTGGACGCGCCTCCCTGTGTTTCGGCGTGTCGCGGTGAGGAATGGCATGTGATCTGCGAGCATGGCTTCGACCTGCGCCGCCTGCACATGCCGGAGACGACGGAACTGAAAAAAAGACGCGCTCACCTGCCACATGTGGGCCGCCGACACGGCCGATCGGACACGCGCCATGCCGGAAGGCATGAGCCGTGAGACAATGAACACCAACGGCTGAGGGGAAGTATCATGAACGACGACACGAAAACCACCACCGATCCGAAGAAGAGAAGGCGGATCATCATCGGAGTCTCGGCGCTGCTGGTCGCCGCCCTGGCTACGGGCGGTGCGGTCGCCATCTACCAGCATTCCGCGTCCGTGCAGTTGGCGGAGGTGAAGGAGGCGTGCGCCCAGTCGAGCGAAACATTGCGGGTGGCGCGCAACAAGTACGATACGCTGCACGACAAGGATGCGGCCGAGGCCGTGAAGATCACCGACAAGCAGGTCGAGGACGCCGCAGTCGTCACCACGCTCGCCAAAACCTACAAGGAGGAGGCCCCCGATCTGGCCGCATGCAACGTTGAGGGTGTGGACGCGCTGCGCGAGGCGACGGCGCGCATCGACAAGAACGCCGCATGGTATGAGGCGCACACCGCCGACCTGTCGAAGGCCGTGAACGCGGTCAACGAGTCGCATGACGCCAAGACGTTGAAGGACGCCAAGGACGCCCTGTCCAAGCAGCTCACTGCCGCGCAGGAGAAGCACAAGGCGACGGACGGCAAGGTCAAGGACGACAAGACCCGCAAGGAACTCAAAACCCTGATCGACAAAGCCGCCAAAACCAAGGACGGCAAGGACACGGAGGCGATGAACGAACAGGCCAAACAGCTCAAGACGCTCATGGGCAAGGTGGACGCGTCCGTCAAAGCCAAGACCGATGCGGACAGGAAGGCGGCCGAGGAGAAGGCACGCAAGGAAGCCGAAGCGCAGGCGGCGGCGCAGGCGCAGACGCAGCAGCAGTACGTCGTTCCGCAGCAGTCGTACACGCCGACCTACACGGCGCCCCAGCAGACGTACGCCCCGCAGCAGACGTATACGGCGCCCGCACAACCCGCACAGCCGGCCGCTCCGGCACAGCCGTCCAAGCCCAATACCGGCGGCGGACCCATCAGCGGCGGACACGGATGCGGCTCACTATGCACTAGCACAACTGATACATATGAACGCTAATCCGTCCCCTCATGGTGTTCCCGCACGCGCAACCTCGCACAGCGGCAGACACGGAGACTTGTTGCAGACGGAAAGCAGATCCGATCACAACGCTGCCTGTCGAACCGCTTGAATGAAACATATGATGAGAATGATGACAATTCCCGGACTGGACAATTCACCCCGGTTGGAGGAACTTCGCGAGGAGTCGATGCGGACGGCGCAGCGGAACCTACAAAAGCAGATGAAGGCCCGTGCGGCGGCGACGATCATGACAGAACCGTCCGACCGGAGGAGAACGGGGGCGTACACGAACGACTGAAACGGTCGGCCACAGAGCACGGTACGGGCGGCAACAACGCGAAGGTGATCGTGATCGGCAACCACGGATTTTCGATGTTCCGGCGGATCTTCGTCGGTAACGGTTCGGGTAACAGCGGCAACTCGGACTGCGCACGTCCGGAACGACGTGAGTGTCTTCCGCCGTATCTGCCTGAGGGGGTGTTCTCTCTCGTATGGCCAAGTAGCGGCAGCGAAAGTTGCATGATTCCGATGCGCGCTAAAGCTGATACTCGCCATCTTTCAAGAAATTGCCCTGCCTCAGCGTGGGGTACGGCAGAAGGGAAGAATCGGCTGTTGTGTTGGTTATGAGATGGCCACGCCGGCGTTTTTCGAATATTGCGAATATCCTGCTAGACTGATAGGGCTAGATGTTAGAAGCTCAAGTAGATGCATTCGCTGCAGCGTCACGGGAAGGAGTTCAATAATGGCCAAACGTAGTATGTCGCAAGGTGGTGTGGCTTACATGCCTCCGACCGAACCCGAGGCGCGGCGCAGGACACGCGATGTCGGCGAGGCTCTTTCCCAATCGCGTTCATTGGGTGATTCTACGAATCGTGATTTTGAGGATATCGCCGCCCATCCTGATTTTCCTGTCCCGCTGCTCAAGATCCCCGGCGAGGAAGACCGTCCCCTGACGCCCGAACTTGCACGGATTTTGTTGCGTGTCGCTGAGCTGCTGTCGGGAGGAAAGGCCGTTTATATGGTCGAGTATGACACCCAGCTCACAACTCAGGAGGCTGCCGATCTATTGGGTGTCTCTCGTCCCACGTTGGTGAAGTTGCTTGAAGATGACCATATTCCTTTCACCAAGGTTGGCCGTCATCGTCGTGTCATGCTGGATGATCTGCAGAAGTATGCGGCGCAGAGGCATCAAGAGCATATCGCCATGTTCGATGAGCTGGCCGCTGATGAAGACCCATCGCTCACCCTTGACAATCCGTTGATCCGACATTGAGAGGAGACGGCGAAGCATGGGATTTCCCGTCTTTTTCGACACCTGCACCTTATATGGCGAAATAGTGAACGATGTGATTCTACGGTTGGCCGAGGAACTATTGTTCGTGCCATATTGGTCCAGTGGTGTACTGGAAGAGCTGGAGCGAAATCTCGCTCTGCGTATCGGGGAGGGGAGAGCCAAGAAGCGCATAGATGCCATGTGCTCTGCCTTCCCCGATGCGACGGTGACCGGTTATGACTCTTTGATTGAAGATATGACCTGTGACGCTAAAGACCGACATGTGTTGGCTGCAACCGCCTATTCACCTGCGGAAACATTGGTGACCTTCAATCTCAAGGATTTCCCGTTGCAGTCGGTTCAAGCTGTCGGTGTTGAACTGAAGCATCCTGATGACTTCTTGCAGGATGCGCTCGATCTGGATCCCGGAAGGGTCAGCCGGGCATGTTATGCGGCACTGCTGAGCAACCGTTTATATCCGCAAACTCCTGTAGATTATGCGAATATGCTCAGCAGGAGCGCGCTACCGAATTTTGCAAATAGTTTATTGCCTTTGTTGGAAACACTGCACGAGTCTTGCTGATCCCGTGCGGTACGGAAGCCGTTGGGTTTTTGCTGCCATCAACCCGAACACCAACAGGCCCAATGTCCAGAATGAGGGGCAATTCTGAACATTGACGGCATCTATGTTCAGAATGAAGCATCAGAACGAACATAGATGCCGATTGTGTTTATCAGTGGGTGCAGGACATCGTCGCCGTCCCGTTGGGCATCCGGGATCTTTCAGATTGACCCATGCCGTGTGCATGGGCCAATCTGGTATCTGCGCGGCGCGCGAAGCGGCGTCGTGCAGTAGCGCACCCGGCATGGGCATGCCGCCGTACGCCGCCTTGCATGAGGTTCCGCATGGCGACACGCCGCTATGGCATCCGACGCCAGACCGACATATAGTGTATTGTACTGTTATATGGTGTTATACACTTGGTTATGGCATACGCCACGACCGATGACGACGGGAGGACGAAGACATGATGGACATCGTCATCAACGCCGCCTCGATGACGCCGATCTACGAGCAGATCGTGGACCGCATCCGCGCGCTCATCAAAACAGGCGACCTCAAGGCAGGCGACGCGCTGCCCTCGGTGCGCGCCCTCGCGCGGCAATGCGCTATCTCGGCGCTTACCGCGAAGAAGGCGTACGACGTGCTCGAACAGGAGGGTCTCGTCGTCACCGTGCAGGGCAAGGGCACCTTCGTCGCCGAGGTCTCGCCGAACATCGTGGCCGAGGAGCTCAACCGTCAGGTGGAGGAGGAATTCGCGCAGGCGATAGCCAAAGCGCGCAGGCTGCGGCTGTCCGACGGGGAAATCATGGAACTCGTCACGATGCTGCTCGAAGAGACGGACGACGAGACTGCAGATACGAAAGGGGAAGGGCGATGAACGACGACGCGATCGCGCTCGACAATGTACGCAAACGCTACGGCGATTTCACGCTCGATGTGACGATGCGGGTGCCGAAGGACGCCATCACCGCGCTTGTGGGCGTCAACGGATCGGGTAAGACGACGGCGTTCCGGATCATCCTCGGGCTTGTCGCGCCGGACGGCGGATCGGGCACGCTCCTCGGCGCCGACGTCACAAGACTGCCGAACGCCGTCAAGCGACGCGTCGGCGCCGTGCTCGCCGAGGCGTCCTTCGACGCCGTGTTCACCGGCGAGGACGTCATCAAACAGCAAGCGGCCTTCTATCCCGACTTCGACGCGACACTGTGCCGAGTGCTGCTCGAACGTTTCGGGCTGCCGACGAACAAGACGATGGGCGACTTCTCCACCGGCATGGCCGCGAAGTTCAGAACGATCATCGCGATGTCGCATCGCCCCGAGGTCCTCATCCTCGACGAGCCGACGGCCGGACTCGACGTCGTCGCGCGCGGCGAGCTGCTCGACCTGCTGCGCGCATACATGGAGACGCCGGGACGCGCGATCCTCGTCAGCTCGCACAACGCGAAGGACATCGAATCACTGTGCGACGACTTCTACCTCATCGACCGCGGACATATCTGCCTGCACGAGACGATCGACCGTCTGCGTGACGACTACGCGACGCTCATCCTCACCGACGGGCAGGCGGCGACGATGGACCGCTCGCACATCCTCGCAAGCGCGCGCATGCACGGCGCTGTCCATGCGCTCACCGACGAACGCCGCTACTACGAGGAGAACATGCCCGGCGTCCAGATCGCGCGAGGCGACATCGACGGGCTCATCACCGTCATGACGATGGCCGGGGAGTCGGAACACGCGCCGATGGATCAGGAGACCGACGAGACGATCAGGGAAAGGAGCCGCTCATGAGAGGACTGCTGGCAAGGGATGTGATTGCGATGGGCAAGAACCGGGCGTTCCTGCTCGTGGCGTTGGCGCTGTGCGTGTTCTACACCGTCTCGGACATGTACGTCACGGGCGTGCTGCTGATGCCGATGCTGCTCGCCACGGTGTGCGGGAACATGATTCGCAACGATTTGAGCGCCCCGATACGGCGCATGTTGTTCTCGATGCCGTTCAGCAGAGAGCAGTACGTGGCGGAGAAGTACCTCGTCTCGATCGTCCCGTCCTGTCTGCTCGCGTTCGTGCTGCAGGCGCTCAGCGCCGTAATCCATCGGCAGTCCGTCGCACAGTCGGCGATGGTTGTCGCATGTGCGACGCTGCTCACCGTGCTGACTGTTTCGATTGAGATCCCGGTGAACATCATCTTCCGCGACCGCGCGCAGATCGCCCGCGTGTGCATCCTCGCGGTCGTCTTCACGCTCGTCGTGCTCGCCGTGTCGCTTGACATCGGCACCGACGGATTGCTCGCGGCCATCGTCTCCATGCCGTCATGGACGCTGTACGGCATCGGCACCGCGCTGGTCGCGGCGGTGCTCGCCGTGTCCGTCATCGTGTCGCGGCATGCGCTGCGCGCGGCGCAGCTGTAGGCGGCCGCCCGATCCGCGATGCTCCTGCACGTCTATACATATAGATGCACGCGGCGTCTATTCCTGCGACGTCGACGTGTCGGCGTCGCCGGTGCCCATGTCCACATATTCGAGCGTGAGCACGCCACCATTCGCCTTCGCGTCGTCGGAAAGACCTGCGAACAGCACCTGATAGCAGCCGGCGTCCTTGACGCCGTCGGTCATGCACTGCGCGTCGAGGCCGTTTGCCGTGGCGCGTACGCGGTAGCCTTCGTGGGCGTCCTCGTTGACGGCGAGCACGAAGAGGTCTCCGTCCTTGCCCTCGTTCCATTGTCCGGACAGGTCCGCCGGGTCCGCGGGGAAGGACGTGGAGACGGCGTAGTAGGCGCCGTCGAGTTTGACGTCGGCGTACTGCAGGAACTCGAACTGCAGCAGCTCGCTCTGATCTTTGACGCTTTCGGGGATGAGCGTCGTATGATGGTCGTCCTTGCCGCGCGTCGTCGGCATCGGCATATGCGGCCACGCCTCGGACGTGTCATGGAACATGACCATGTCGCCGTTGGAGGCGCGCCACGTCGTCGTCTCGAACTCGTCGGCCGTCAACGCCGTGCCCGCATCGGCGACGTGCTCGTTCCAGACGGCGTCAGCCTGCTTGGCGTCCCATGAGGAGGACGAACCGCATCCGGCGAGCGCGGGAGCCATGAGCGCCGCCGCGGCGAGCGCCGCTGCCTTCGTTGATCGTGTGGTCATCTGCACGTCCTTTCGTCGGTTGTCCTCGGGCGTATCGTTTTCCGCACCAAGTATATCGTCCGGGGCATCGTTCGAACCCTGGCGGACGAATCCGGACCGAATCGACACGAATCGGCTTCTAATCGCGGATGCGTTGTGCATTGGTGTAGTAGGTGAGGAACGCCGAGTTTCGCTCCGCCTCCGTCTCGAATTGACGAAACCAGTTGTCGCTCGTCGTCGCGTCGATGATGAAGTGCAACTGCAGGAGGAAATGTTTGGGACAGTAGCGCCGGGTGTACGTCGTGCCGTCAGCGTCGTTGGCGGTGAGGGAGAACTTGGCGGTGTTCTCGCACATCCCGTAGAGGTAATTGCATGATTCGTCGCCGGATCCGTCGTCATCGTCGAATATCGAAGCGATGACGTCGATGAAATCCCCGTCATTGCCCGCGCATGAATCGTCGGATGCGGCGACGGACGTACATGTGTCGCTGCGGGTCAGCTGTAATACTGCCATGATCGTTCCTTGCTTGAAGTGTTGTTAATGTATCGGGTGGTATTGCTTGTTGAGCGCTTGCGGCGGCGCGAATATCAACTGCTCTTGAGGCACTTCCAGAGGATTGAGGGGTGTGTCGCGAATCAGGTTGAGGACATTGAGACAATCGGCGATATCACGCTCCACGTCATCATCCGAAAGGATTGAGTCCTTATCGAACAGTTGCGGGTAGGCGTTCATCTGCATACGCAGCGACACCGCGTCATGGATGCCGATGTCGATGGTCGATCCGTCATCATCGGTTTTCCAGACCACCACGCTTTCGTTTGGCAATGCCAATGTGAGTCCGGTTCGCACGCAGTTCAGGGCGAGCGCGTCGTGCTCCCGCTTGTCGTGTTCGCAGGTGAGCAGTCCATGGCGATGCAGCATGGAGGTCCGTTGGACGTTCGTCAGTATGCGATGCTCATCCAGACCGCCCTCATCGAGAAAACGCACCACGAAATCACCCGTGCTGACCGAGTTGATCGGAGTCAGGGCGCGAAGCGCGGCCATGTTGAACGCGATCTCCCGGATGGTGCCTTGTTGCCTGCGCATGTATGAGCCCTGCCAATCCCGGCACAGGAGCACGAATGCGCAAGGCCAGCCATAGCGGTTGCATGCAAGCGTCGCGAAATCCTTGAAGCCGGTGATGCGGAACTCCTCGGACGCATGGTGCAGCTGCTCGTCGAATGAGCGCTGCACCTGTTCGATCGCATCAGGCCGGCTTGTGTCCCCAACCCAGATGAAACCTTCGTCGTGATCGTCGGGGTCGTCGTATGCATCGTTCATGATTCACCGATCCTTTCCTTTTCTATGACCGTCATGCCGTACACGGCTACCAACCGGACAAAACGACACAACGATGGAACGAGGGAACGAGGGTGCGGCCGCCGTGGCCGGCGACGGAATGGAGATATGTCCGATTGGTGACGAAGAAGGTTGTCCTCTCCGGCGTCGACCCGCTAGAATCGTATATGCCGCAGGAGGAGAGCGAAGGGGGAGCGATGTCGCCTCAACAGAAGAAAGCGATATGGGATCCCGCGCAGCATCCGCGAGGATGGCGCGCGGAATGGTTCGAAGCGCCCGAGGCGCCCGATGACGGCAGTTACCGGATCGGCGAGGAGATTCGCGAGCTGAAGGGGCCCGGCCCCAGAACCCATCGGCGTTCTGGGACGGACGTGCAGCGGCAAGATCGCGCTCTACCCGGATCTGCGCGCCCTCTATACATGGCCTGACGGTGCCGACCGGAGCGCCGACGGGCAGGAGGGGGAATTCTGGGCGAACGAGTTCTGCACGATGCATATGGTCTGCGACGGCAAACGCAAGGCGGTCGGATTGCGGCCCGCGTTCATCAAGCTTTATCTCAGCTCCCACAGCGACCGGCAGTTCCGTATCCGCTCACATAAGCCGATTCGTGAGTTCTTCGGCAAGGAATTCGCCCAGAACACCGATTTCGGCCGGCTGCGCGCACGCATCGAGGCTAGGTTGCAGCGGTGCAGGTCCGTGGAATCCGGAGAACCGGTTTTCGAGAACGTCATGGCCGCATGCGACGCTTCGGGGCGCAAGGAGGCCGTGAACGCGTGGCACGTAGCGGGCGCTTCCATCGCACGGACGACGAAGACGAAGGGCGAGTTGGCCGAAGCCGGAGCCAAGGTCAAGGTGGTGTGGCCGTCCGAGGAAGCGGTGAAGGAAGTGGACAGGAAACGCGCCGCGCTTGCCCTCGAATACGATCCCGATACCGGCAGGCTCTATCATCAACGGGGCCCCAAGTATACAATCGGGAGAAATGGAGCGAAAGGGAGGATGTCGCAGCTGGATGAGTGGCTTCTGGCCGTGCTCACCGCAGCCGAGGGGTCGATGACGCTTTCCGAGATCGTCGAGGTGATGCTCATCGACCATCCTTATCTGGCGCCCGACCATCAGGTCGACATGCACATGGAATCATTGGAGCTTGAGGATGGCACGATGCGTCCCGACGCCGAAATGAGCACATACGGACGATATATCGCCACAGACGTTTCCACCATCGCCGATCCCGCCGACTCATTGGACTTCTACGAGCGTCGCGACGGCAAGCAGGCTGCGCAACGCAGGCGCGCGTTGATTGCAATCATCCGCGAGGAGCTTACCGGCGAGCAACTGAAACAGCTGGATCTGCACTCGACTCCTACGCGTACGCTGATGGAGCTCGCGCTCACCGCACGCTGCCTGCGCATGCGGACGACGAGCAGGGACGAGATTGAGGAACGGCTCGAATCCGAGCTGCACGACGCCGAACTGCGCGGATCGACGAAGGAGGATAGGTGATGGAGAAGAACGCACCGGTACGCATACCTCAGCGGATGCTCGACGTGACCGATCCCGCATACCGGCGTCGGGCGCTCGACGAGGGGCCGCACGCGAACCAATTGTGGATCGCCGAGGACCACGACGACACGGAGTTCCTGATGATCGTCGACGTCGACGAGCGCGATCCGCGCATCGTACACGTCATTCCGATGTCCAATGACCCCGGTGAGCAGACGGCGGACGGGCTCGTCGTCGGCAGGACGCCCATCGGATTGCCGATGATCGCATGGCCCGCCCTGGCGATTCCTATCCCGATCCGCGTATTGGATGTACCACTGGGCGATTTCGACGCGCGTATCGCACAGGCCGTGGCAGGCGACGACCCCGATCTGGACCCCCACGTGCACAGGGCACAGGACTCGGAGGACTTCCTTGCGGCGTATGCGCTCGTCTCGGCACGGGCGCGCGTCTTCCAGCAGTGGTGGAACATCGGCAGACATCTGCCGCCGCTGCATCAGGAGGAGGCCATCGTCTTCGGCATCTCGGAGGAACGCAGGGCGTATGCGGAGGCGTTGAAGACGGTGCTCGGCCTGAGTGCCACCCAGCGCAACGCGATCATGAACCATGGCATGCCGCTGACGAAAACGCAGGCCAAGAAAATGGGGCAGGCCGGATTCGCGGCCGAGCCGCCGCAGGCGCAGGAGGCCATTCCCGATGCGTATCTGATCGCGGCCGAACAGCCGCGCTGGCGTCAGGTGCTCGACGATATGGATATCGATGGCGATGACGTTCGTCTGGAGCTCGCCCGCAAGGCCGCGTTTGACCTCGCCGCCCGCACGTCGGGCCATGACGATGCCGCCGTCAACGGCGCGCTGCTCAAGGCCGTCGAATCCATGAAGAGTGGGCAGAACGGCCAACGTGGACAGCGTGGACAGTGATGCGATGACGGATTCCAACTCCGCATTCCATCGCGCAGTGGATGCGCAAGCTAGGCGTATGGTTGAGCTCGCCCGCACGCTGCATCCCGAATTCGAACAGGACTGCGTCACGAATCCGGATATGCTTGCCAAGCATTGGCATGATGACGTCCGTATCCGCTTCGTCGATGCGCTCGTCGACAGCCGGCTGCGTGATGACGCCTACGTGTTCTATGAGAACGACGGCGAGGACCATTCGTCGCTCAATGACCTGCTCGGATTGTTCAGCCCCGCCTTTGACAGGCGCCATGTCCATAGGATCCAGGTCCAATACGGCAAGAAGGAGCGTCGCGAGGAGCGCAAACGGATCAGCAACGATCGGGTCCGGTATCCGATGCGCAGATACTTCACGATACTGCATGAGCTGGGCCATTATCTTCAGCAGACCGACGACGATCTCGCCGAGACGCTGATGTCGATCAGTTCGACGAACTACAACAAACGCTTCGAGGAGGGCGCCTGCAACAGGTTCGCTTCGCTCTCGCTGCTTCCGGATGCCTACATGCGCAGGCATTGCAGGGCGCTGCGCGATTTCAGCGCGAAGAACGTCGCGGATTTCTTCAAATCGGATCAGAGCCGCGGCGTGCATCGGGTATGCAGGGTGTCACGGCAGGCGGTGACGAGAAGATTCGCTGATTTCCTGCCCGAAGGAGGCTACACGGCCTTGGTGCGCATGGCGGAGGACGGCAACGATGCGCGGCTTGTGTTCCGGGCGCATGCCGATGGCGGGACGGAATATGATACGCCATGCACATTCGATGAGCAACGTCTTCTTGAGACCGCCGGCCGTGTCCCGACCAGCAGGCGGACCGAAGAGGGGACGATGACCTTGTCCGCGCAGCAGACTGGCAAAGGCGGTATTCGATGGCACATCATCGTCTGGAGACCATGCCGACCATGAAGCGTGCCCGATGACCGGCGTGGGCTCGGGAACCTGCAACACCCGAGCCCGCACCGGATCATACGCATGCGCACTAGTTGGCCGGACCTTCCGCTGTTCGTTTAGCCGTGAAGCGATTTCGGTCGGGTGGTCGACATGCATCTGCGTCCTGGCGTCATCTGGGCGATGTGAAGCCGTGCGATGAATTTGCTTGTATCGATTGCGGTAGTCGGCACGTCGACCAACATGCCGACTACCGCAATCACGAGCCTGCTCGCCTTATCGCCGCATATCACGCGCGGCCTCAACGCCAGCGGAGGGCCGTGTCAGGGCTTGTACGGGCGCCGGCGCATCGGCGGACTCAGTCGAAGGACGGGGCGCGTTCGCATATACGATGCCTTCCGGCACAGGACGCTCCCGCATCCTTTGCTCGGTCTGCCTGTCCTGCGTGCGGTGTTCGCGCCGGATGCGCACCACGGCGCTGACGGCATAGATCAACGCCGCGATTGTTGCGAAAATCCATATCATATTGATCGTCTGGCCTCTTCCGTGCGCCGACTTGCTCCCGAGGGCGGCAAGGACGAGGAACCCGATGATGAACCACGTGATTCTGAGCGCCCCATCACGCACGGCGCGCAGAGGGGAACGACGCAATGCGCGGATGGCGGCGCGGATCTTGACGAGACCGACGATGAGTCCCGCAAGGAAATAGATGCTGCCGAGAACATTGAACAATGTCGACATGATAGGCCCTTTCTACGTTTCTTCGTTCATAATCACAAGTCGCAACGCCGTATGCGTCGCGGCCTTCATTTCTGGGAACCGGACAAAACACCGACGAAGATGGGCCGACGCATATCGGGCGCGTCCATCCGCCCATTCGCAGTTCCCGACCGATAATGCAAGCGTTTTATCCGGTTCGTACAGGCGACGCATCCGACCGGGTGCGAAAGAAACGGGAAAGCAAAGACAGGAGCTCATCATGGCATACATAGGCCATTTCTTCGCAATGGTGTTCAGCGCGGGAGGATTGCTGACATGCCTCATCGTCGGCGGCGTATGT
Organism: Bifidobacterium anseris; assembly: GCF_002860345.1. Taxonomy (GTDB): domain Bacteria; phylum Actinomycetota; class Actinomycetes; order Actinomycetales; family Bifidobacteriaceae; genus Bifidobacterium; species Bifidobacterium anseris. The sequence continues at coordinate 455,941 of NZ_NMYC01000001.1, read as the reverse complement.
GCGCTGCTCGGGTCTATCGTCAGCAAGGAGCATCGCGCGCACAATGCATGCGCCGCCGGGGCCTATGGCGTCGGCATCGCATTGCTGCTGATACTGTTCGGCGCGGGAGGTTCCTACTCGGCCACACCAATCGTCTGCCTCAACGTGCTTGTCCTCATCGCCGCGATCACGGCCATTGTCCGGTTCTTCCCCTTCCTCAGGGCGTTGCGGCTGCAACCGCAAATCCGCGCGCAGCGCATCGCGCAGGAGCAGTACATCCACGACCATATGCCATCCGTCATGTTCAGCCGCGCCGTCCAGCGATTCCAAATCGTCCCGGCGATCCCGGGCGAACCCGAATTCCGCGGGTACCGCATGGTCGCTTCAGATGGGGAAGGCCTGCCTGATCCGCTGTATGAGCAGGCAAGGCACTATCAGTTGTCGAAAGCGCGCAACGAACATCGTCTGTTCGGCAATCCCGGCGTGGGTCTCAAATCCTCCGACTTCGGCGACATACACATACATTCCGGACTATTCGGGGAACAGATGCTCGCCAAGATCATCGCAAGCAGCGGTCTGAACGTCGTATCCTTCTGGTCGTTGTACGGGAAAGACACACATGGCAACCGCACCGACGCGGACATCGACGCCGTCATCGTCGGCGTCGGACGCAACGGGCAGCCATACGCATGGTTCGTCGATGCGAAGAACTACAAAGGCGGCTCGGACACCGCATATGTGAACATCGCGGACGATACGCTCGCGCGCATCAGCATCAGCGAACACGCGTTCGTATCCGGGTCGGACGGTCGTGCGGATGTCCGCATGAGCACGAACATGATCACGCAATGCCGGCATTGGCGGCCTCTTCTCGAACGATACGGCATCATGAGCGATTGGCTTGTCTGCATGGTTCCGACGGGCAAATCGGGCACACCACGCCTGCAGGACGTAACGTGGCCGGGAGGGGTGCCGGCGATGCCGCCGGAAGCGCTGCTTGAACGCATCGGCGCGTTGGATCTGGCCGACCCCGCGAACATCCCCGCCGGAATCATTAGCCTCTTCGCGCAGGACCTCAAACCGGGCAACGCATGACGATCGGAGTTTTGTCCGGTTTCAAGCAACGTCAGCGAAACGACGACTCCGCATCGGAAACGATCGGGGGCAAACGCAATCCGGGAACGAACTCAGGAAAGGACATGTCATGAACAACCACATCATGGACACCATCACGAACAAGGGCACGATCGCCGACGAAGCGCTCGACATCCTCGAATACGGCCTGCTCGTCGAGGCGCTGCGGGGATACCGGCCGAAAGGCGACTATCCGGCCGATCCGGACAACGAGGCCGCGCAGCAGGAAGCGCGATTCGTCAACCAGCTCGTCACCAAGGGCTTCGGCGGCTTCGACCCGTACGGCGGATTCATCCCCAACGAATACGCCGCGCAGTGGCTGGAAGAGCACCGCGGCAGGGGAGCGTACAGCCTTGAGGCGAACCCGGTCGACGAACCCGAGGAATGGTGGGATTCACCGGAATATGTGATCGCCGCCCCGTTCTGGCTCACCGATCAGATCGAGTCGGTGCGTCCGCTCAGCAACAGGGAGGTCACCGACTTCGCGGCGTACAACAAGGAGCCCTACGTCGGCTACACCATCGAATTCACCTGCTGGGACGACGGCTGGAGGTGGATGAGCGACATGGAGGCCTACGCGCTCGACGCCCACGTCACCGAGCTTCCCTGGGTGCCCGACCCGCTCGAATACTATGTGGCGCGCGCCAAGTTCAGCCATGAACGCGAATGGGACGCCATCGAGGCGCAGATGGCCGCTACGCTCGGCGTGCCGCTGGAGGAACTGTGCGACCTTCCCGACAAGAAGTACCACACGCTGTTCTGGAACATCGCCGACGAACGGCGGCGTATCAATCCTCCGCGCTGCATCCAGGATGATCCGCTGACCTACCCCTATCTGCAGACGGAAGGCTACATCGAGGATCTGGGGGAGGACGGCTTCCGTTTTCTCAGGCGCACGCGGAACCTGGGTCTGATCCAGGGCCAGGAGCCGTACGTCGAAGCATGCGAGCGCGCCGAGCATGACGTCGACGAGCGTCTGCGGCGCATCGCGCAGGAGGAGGGCAACTGACCGACTCCGGCCGGCACCGATGGGAAAGCGGGCAGGGGCGGCGATCACCCTCCCTGCTCCGTCAGCCCCGTCACTCTTGCGCCGGCACGGCCGCTTCCATCAGCAGGTCGGTCTGCCTGTCGTCACCGAGCACGAAGTCGTGGGAGCCGATCTGCGTGAAGCCGAAACGCTTGTAGAACGCGATCGCCGGGTCGTTGTGCTCCCATACGCCGAGCCATATCCTCGTCTTGCCCTGCGCGCGCGCCATGTCGAAGGCGGCGCGCATGAGGCCGGCACCCAGCCCGTGGCGTTTGAATACCTTGAGGATGTACAGGCGCTGGACCTCCATGGCATCGTCCGGCATCTTCTCGGTCTGCGCATCGCCGACGTTGACCTTCATGTAGCCTGCCGGCACGCCGTCCACGGTGGCGACGAAGAACGCCGAATCCGGATCGGCGATCTCCCGGCGGATCTCGTCGGGGGAGAGGCTGTCCGCGATGTACTTGTCCATGTCCTCCTGCGTGTTGAGCGCGGCGAAGGTCTGCGTGAACGTCTCGACGCTCAGGTTCCTGATCACGGCCACGTCGTCGCTTCGGGACATTTCGATCATCGGCATATATGCGTGTTCCTTTCTCTTGGTTTCGTTCCAGTATAGAAACGCGCGTTCGGTGATGGCTGAACGCGCGCATGCATATATGTGACACGCCGGTTTGGCATCGGCGGCGATATCCGGTAAAGTATCAGCTTGTGCCTGCGCGACGCATGTCGCGCCGTGCATATGCGGACATAGCTTAGTTGGTAAAGCGCGACCTTGCCAAGGTCGAGACCGCGGGTTCGAGTCCCGTTGTCCGCTCTCGTCGAATCAATATCACGCTTCCCCGATATGCCAGGGGAGCGTTCCATTGGGAGGTCAACGGACACTTGCGGATCTGAGTGCGGTGAATGAATCAGTCGGCCGGTCACGTCCCGCGTGCCGCCGTGTTCTTTTCTGCGCCCGTCCGGATCCGTGCAGGCGTACCGCGGTCTCATTCACTGTCTGCTTGTTCGTTTTGATGGCACGCCATATCGGCAAAGGAACCCGACATGGCCACGACACTCAATCTGCATGACCTCTCCTATATCTATGAAGGCGCGTCCGAGCCGCTGTTTGACGGCATCGACGCGACGATGCCGCAAGGCTGGACGGCACTGCTCGGCGACAACGGCTGCGGCAAGACGACGCTCGCACGCGTCATCATCGGCGAACTGACGCCGACGCACGGCTCGGTCAGCCCGTCGCCGTCCACGTTCGTCGCCGCCTACTGCGCGCAGGAATGCGTCAGCGAACCCGACGGACTCGACGAGCTGCGCGACGACTGGTCGCCCGAGGCGATCGCGCTACGCGACGCGCTCGGCATCGGCGACGACTGGCCCTACCGCTTCGCGACGCTCTCCGGCGGCGAACGCAAACGCCTGCAGGTGGCGTGCGCACTGCACGGCGCGCCGGATCTGCTCGTGCTCGACGAGCCGACGAACCATGTGGATGCGGACACCCGCGACGCCATCGCCGCGGCGATGCGCGCCTACCGGGGCATCGGCGTGCTCGTCTCGCACGACGTCGAACTCATCGACGCGACCTGCGCGCAATGCCTGATGTTCGTCCGGCGCCACAAGGACGGGCGCAACCGCACCGTCATCGAACGCTACGCCGGCGGCTACACGAAGGCGCGGCGCACCTATGCGCTGCGCCGCACCGAATCCGAGGACGAGCTCAAGGCGGCGCAACGCAAACAACGCACACTCGAAGGCGCCCGCGACGCGCGGCGCGCGATGATGGACGCGGCGGCCGCGCGCAAGCACAGCGGCCATCTGATCGACAGGCTCGACCACGACGCGCGCAACACGCACAAATGGAACGAGAAGCAGGCGGACAAGGCGAGTGCCGCCGCCTACCGCGCGCTCGGCAGCCGGCTCGAGGCGGCGCGACGCGAGGCCGACGCGATTGAAACGGATGCGAAACGCTACGACGGCGACATCCTCGTCGACATCGCACCGTCGGCACGGCGGCAGGTCGCGCATGTGGAATCCGGCATCCTGCGCTTTGGCGACGCGACGGCGGCCGACGGCGGCATCGCCGTGTCCGAACTGATCGCCGACGGCGGACGCTGGCATGTACGGACGGTAGCCGCGAATAGTACGAATGCGGGCGACCGCGGCATCCGTGTGCCGTCCGTAAGCGTCGGCCCGCGCGACCACATCGGCATTGACGGCGCCAACGGCACCGGCAAGTCGACGCTCGTGCAGGCGCTGCTCAGGTCGGTCGACGATACGCTGCCGACGTTATCCATCAGCCAAATCCCCGACACCGACGCCCATGCGCGGCTGCTTGCACGGCTGCATGGGCTCGACGCCTCCGACAAGGCGCGCGTGCTGTCGATGCTCGTGCAGCTCAACGACGACCCCGACCGGCTGATGCGCGGACAAGACCCGAGCCCCGGACAGGCGCAGAAACTCGCGCTGTGCATCGGACTGCTGGGCGCGCCGCAGCTCATCGTGCTCGACGAGCCGACGAACCATCTCGACCTGCACTCCAAGCAGGCATTGGCGCGCTTCCTGCACGGCTACCGGGGCGCGCTCATCGTCGTCAGCCATGAGCGGTGGTTCCTCGACGAGGTGTGCGGCGCCGACGCATAGGACAGGCGGTGCGTCGCCGCTACGACGACGATACGATGGCAGACAGGACGACGGAAGGAGACGACGATGCCGCTGACCTACCACTACTGCTCGCTGGATACGGCGTGCGCGATCGTGCAGAACGGGTCGCTGCGGCTGTGCGACGTCACGAAATCCAACGATTCGGCGGAGATCACCTACGGGTATGCGGCGGCCACGGACGGACTTCGACGTGCCGGCCTCGTCTCCGGATCCGGCGACGGCCTGCATTTCGTCGACGATTGGGACGCGTTGCTGCGCCCTGACTACCGTGCATTGCTGCGCGAGGCGCTCAGCGACCACATGCTGCCGCCGAACCGGCTGTGCTACGCAGCGTGCCTGTCCGAGGAAGCCGATCTGCTCAGCCAGTGGCGCGCCTACGGCGACGACGGGCGCGGCGTGGCACTCGGATTCGACTTGTCCGATTTCGCTCAGGTGAACCCCTCGTTCACGGTTCGCGACGGCGGCGACCGTCTGCTCGAGACGCACATGATGACGATGTACCGGCCGATCGTCTACGGACACGACCGCGCCGCCGCGTATTTCGACGTCCTCGCATCGCGCATCGCGCAAGACGTGCACGATCTGCGCATCACGGGGGAGTGTGACGACGCGCGCATCCGCGCACGACTGCTCGACGCGACGCTCGAATTCGTCGCCTCCACCGCGTTCTGCAAGAAACGCTTCTTCCACGAGGAGCGCGAATGGCGGCTCGCCGTGTGGGGACCCAACGCGAACGTCGACGGCTTCGAGGGACTGCAGGCCGCGTTGGCGGCCGCGCTGCCGCGCCGCTTCCCGGACGCCGTCACGCATGCACGCTTCCTGATGCTGGCACGCGGCGACCGTCTTGTGCCGACGCTCGACCTCGGGCTCGACCTGCGTCGCACGTTGCGCCGCGTCGTCATCGGCCCGCGCTGCGCGGCCAGCGCGCGCGACATCCGCATGCTGCTGGCGGGAGCGCACGTCGCCGACGCCTCAATCGCGCGTTCGCTCGGCACCTACCGCTGAAAAACGCATGACGAGACGTCCGCGTCCATACCTGCGTCCACGGCGGCCGGACGTGGGCGTCTTTGTCTGCGCTGAACCCTAGGTTATGTACCTGTAATCAACAGTCCAGGTCTGCACCTTGTACCGCGGACCCAGATAGACAAGGACGAACCATGGCACAGAACACCATCTCCATCACGGTCAACGGCGAAGCGAAGGAGGTGGATGCGAGCCAGACGGGCGTCGAGCTGTTCGCCGACGACAAGAACATCATCGCCGTGCGCCTCAACGGCGAACCGCGCGACCTCTACACGCCGCTCAAGGCCGGCGACGTCGTCGAATCGATCACCCTCGACTCCGAGGACGGCGTCGCGATCATGCGTCATTCGGCGACGCATGTCATGGCGCAGGCGGTGCAGGAGATCCGCCCGGACGCCAAGCTCGGCATCGGCCCGGTCATCGAAAACGGCTTCTACTACGACTTCGACGTGGCCGAACCGTTCACGCCCGACGACCTCAAAACGATCGAAAAGCACATGCAGCGCATCATCAAGTCCGCGCAGCGCTTCTCCCGCCGCGTCGTCACCGAGCAGGAGGCGATGAAGGAGGAGGCCGACCAGCCGTACAAGCTCGAGCTCATCAAGGACAAGGAGGACGCGCTCGACACCGAGGCGGCCGTCGAGATCAGCGACAAAGAGCTGAGCATGTACGACAACATCGACCGTGACGGCAACGTCGTGTGGACCGACCTGTGCCGCGGACCGCACCTGCCGAACACGCGCTTCATCAAGGCGTTCAAGCTCGAGCGCGCGGCCGCCGCCTACTGGAAGGGATCCGAAGCGAACCCGATGCTGCAGCGCATCTACGGCGTAGCGTTCCCGACGAAGGATGAGCTCAAGGCCTACCAGACGCGCATGGAGGAGGCCGCCAAGCGCGACCACCGCAAGCTCGGCCAGGAGATGGACCTGTTCAGCTTCCCGGAGGAGATCGGACCGGGGCTGGCCGTCTTCCACCCGAAGGGCGCCGCCGTCATCAACGCGATGGAGGACTACTCGCGCGAGATGCACCGCAAGCACCACTACAGCTTCGTGCAGACACCGCACATCACCAAGGGCGGCCTGTACGAGACCTCCGGCCATCTGCAGTGGTACAAGGACGGCATGTACCCGCCGATGCACCTCGACGAGGAGAAGGACGAGGACGGCAACATCGTCAAGCAGGGCTTCGACTACTACCTCAAGCCGATGAACTGCCCGATGCACAACCTCATCTTCAAGTCGCGTCAGCGTTCCTACCGCGAACTGCCGTTGCGCCTCTTCGAGTTCGGCACCGTCTACCGCTACGAGAAGTCCGGCGTCGTGCACGGCCTGACGCGCGTGCGCGGCCTGACGCAGGACGATTCGCACATCTACTGCACGCGCGAGCAGATGCGCGACGAGCTCAAGAGCCTGCTGACCTTCGTCCTTGACCTGCTCAAGGACTACGGCCTCAACGACTTCTACCTCGAACTGTCCACGAAGGACGAGCACAAGTTCGTCGGCTCGGACGAGATCTGGGAGGAGGCGACGAACACACTCGCCGAAGTCGCCGAGGAATCGGGACTCGAGCTCGTCGCCGATCCGGGCGGCGCCGCGTTCTACGGCCCGAAGATCTCGGTGCAGGCACGCGACGCGATCGGCCGCACCTGGCAGGTCTCGACGATCCAGCTCGACTTCAACCTGCCGGAGCGCTTCCAGCTCGAATACATCGCGCCGGACGGCACGCACCAGCGGCCGGTGATGATCCACCGCGCGCTCTTCGGCTCGATCGAACGCTTCTTCGCGATCCTGCTCGAGCATTACGCGGGCGCTTTCCCGGTGTGGATCGCGCCGGTGCAGGCCCTGGGCGTGCCGGTCGCCGACGAGTTCGCGCCGCATCTGCAGCGGTTCATGGACTCCCTCGAGGAGGACATGGTGCGCGTCGAGACCGACCTGTCCGACGATCGCTTCGGCAAGAAGATCCGCAACGCCTCGAAGTCGAAGGTGCCGTTCATCATCATCGCCGGCGAGGAGGATATGAACAACGACGCGGTGAGCTTCCGCTTCCGTGACGGCAGCCAGCTCAACGGCGTGCCGGTTGACCAGGCCAAGGCGTGGATTCTCGAGGTCATCGCCAAGCGCGTTCAGGTCAACAGCGCCGACGACTTCCGCAAGGCGACCGGTCAGCCGGTCGAGGACGTGGAATTCAGCGTCTCGGACGCCGACGCCGAATAAGCCTCTCAGCGAAGGCCGGGGCATGACCGATCGGCATGCCCCGGCCTTCCTTCGTCCATGCGCCGATCGCCGGTCCCAGAACCCCGGTTATCGGCGTCCTTTTCTATGCTTCAATACGGAAGGCTCCAACGGGGAGCCGCAGAGCACACCGGGAACAACACATCATGCTGGAAAAGCTTCGACCATGGTTCAAGCGCCTCATCAACCCCGTCGCGAAGGGCATGGTGAAAATCGGCCTGACCGCCAACGCCGTCACCGTCATCGGCGCCATCGGCACGACGATCGTGGGCATCGCCACCGGCATCACCGGCTGGCTGTTCTGGGGCGCCCTCGCGATGACGCTGCTCGTCATCTTCGATTCGCTCGACGGCTCCGTCGCGAAGCTGACGAACGGCGGCACGCATTTCGGCGCGTTCCTCGACTCGACGCTCGACCGCGTCGCCGACTGGGCGGTGCTGCTCGGCGTCATCATCTACTTCTTCATGCGTAACTGCACGGCGCTGCTCGTCGAAAGCCGTTACGACGTAGTCGCGCTCGTCGGCATGGGCGCCGCGATCTACGCGATCATGACGTCCTTCGTCACCTCGTACATCCGTGCACGCGCCGAATCGGTGGGCGCCGAGGCGAAGGGCGGCATCGCGACGCGTTCCGACAGGCTGACGATCATCCTCGTCGGTATGGCGATCAGCGGACTGACGCATCAGGACGCGTGGCTCATGGCGACGATGTGCGTGCTCGCGCTGCTCGGCACCATCACCGTCGGCCAGCGCATCCACGAGGCGCGCATCTCGATCGAGGCCACGCTCGACGATGCGAACAAGGGCTGAGGACCCGACATGACCAATGTGATGGCATGGGTTGCGAACCATCCGCGCGTGCTGCCCGAACGCGTCGTGCGCGGGGCGTTCCTCGCCGCCGCCGACATCGCCTGGCTGCTGCGCGTCGGCTCCGTGCGCCAGCTCGAACGCAATCTGCGGCATGTGCTGACATGGTCGGCCCGCGACGCCGCCGCCACCGTTGATGGCAACGCACCCGCCGCGCCTGTCGGACGCCGGACGCTGCGACGCATCTCGCGTCAAGGCATGCGCTCCTATTTCACCTACTTCAGCGAGGCGCTCACCGTCGGCGCATCCGACCGCGAGCGCCTGTTGGCGCGCATCCGCGGCGCCGGCGACGGCCTTGATTCGCTCATCGCGTTCACGTCGCCGGATGGCGCGAACTCTTCTGCGCCGATCGCGATGGGCCATCAGGGCAACTGGGACTACGACGGCTTCTGGGCGCAGTTCGACGTGGCGCCGGTAACGACCGTGGCCGAGCGGCTCGCCGATCAGGAGATGCTCGACGCCTTCGTCTCGATCCGCGAGCGCCTCGGCATGCGCATCCTGCTGACCGGCACGCCGCATCTGACCGAGCGGCTCGAGGAGGCGCTCGGGAAGCCGCATGTCCTCGTGCCGCTGCTCGCCGACCGCGATCTGAGCCGGCATGGCGAGTTCGTCGAGGCCTTCGGCTCGACGATCCGCGTCGCGAGGGGGCCGGCGACGCTCGCCTACGACACGGGGCTGCCGCTGTACGTCGCCAACACGTACCGCGAGCGGCTTTCCGGCGCGCGCCGCCGCGCCGCGAGCACCCCGTACGGCTATGTGTGCGAGGTCAGTGGGCCTGTGGACATCGACATGTACCGCGGTCTCGAGCGTGAGAAGGCGATCCATGCGATCAGTCAGGCGTGGGTCGACGTCTGGGCGCGTGGCATCGCCGCGCATCCCGAGGACTGGCACATGCTGCAGCCGATCTTCCTCGAGGATCTCGATTTGTCGCGGCTCAGGGACGTACCCGAGTCGCTGCTGGCGAAGGCGCGCGCCGACGGCTGAGGAGGCGAAGTCCATTCGGTCGGCGACAATGCTCTGTATGTCTTCGCAGGAACCAGCATCCATCGGCGTGCGCCCGGACGGCCGTCCGTTGCGCGTGGGCATCGTCTGCCCGTATTCGTTCGAGACGCCGGGCGGCGTGCAGAACCACATCCGTGATTTCTCCGAGGCGCTTATGCGCCGCGGGCATCACGTGTCGGTCTTCGCGCCCGGACGGCGCACGAAGGACATGCCGTTGTGGGTGCAGACGAACGGCTCGTCGTTCGCGATCCCCTACAACGGGTCGTGGGCGCATCTGAGCTATTTCCTCGCCGCCGGGCTGCAGACGAGGCGCTGGGTGCGCCAGGGGCAGTTCGACATCGTGCATCTGCACGAGCCGGAGGCGCCGTCGGTGAGCCACAAGCCGCTCGTCATGCGCGGCGCGCCCCCGATGGTGGCCACGTTCCATGCGAGCATCGAGCCGTATCCGCGGGCGCTGCACCTGTTCCAGCGGTATCTGCATTCGTATCTGGAGCCGCTGAGCGAGGCGATCTTCGTCTCGCCGTCCGCGCAGCGCACCGCCGACCATTATCTGCCCGCCTCGATCAGCCGTCACGTCATCCCCAACGGTATCAACCGCGCCTCCTATCTGCGTGCGCATCCCGACGAACGCTGGCGGGGCACGCCGAAGCATCCGACGATTGGCTTCCTTGGCAGGCTCGAGGAGGAGCGCAAGGGCTTCCCGATCTTCGTCGAGGCGGCCTCGCGGGTGCTCGAACGCCATCCGGGTGCGCGTTTCCTCGTCGTCGGCGACGGCGGCGACGAGGCCGCGAAGGCGATCGCCGAACGAGACGGGGGAGCGGCGCTGCTCGAACGCTTCGAGTTCCTTGGTCGCGTGGACGACGACGCCAAGGCGCGCTTCTACAAGTCTTTGGACGTCTATGTGGCGCCGCAGACCGGCGGCGAGAGCTTCGGCATCGTCCTCGCCGAGGCGATGGCGGCGGGCTGTCCGATCGTGGCCTCCGACCTGCCGGCCTTCGTCGATGTGACCGAGCAGGGGCGCGACGCGGCGCTGTTCGCCAACCGCGACGCCGCGGATTGCGCCGAGCGCATATGCGAGCTGCTCGCCGACCCGTCCCTGCGCACGCGTCTGGGGAAGGCCGGACTGAGGCGCTCGGGGGACTTCGATTGGGAGACCATCGTCGACGAAGTGCTCGCCGTCTACCGTCGCGCCCTGTCCGCACAGCCCGGCGCCTTGTCTTAGAAGCGCATTAGAATCAACACGTTTCGTAATATCCATCACCTGTCTAGGAGCATTATGTCAGGGCATTCCAAGTGGGCCACCACCAAGCACAAGAAGGCCGCCATCGACGCCAAGCGCGGCAAGCTGTTCGCCAAGCTCATCAAGAACATCGAAATCGCCGCCCGCCAGGGCGGTGGCGATCCCGACGGCAACCCGGCGCTCTATGACGCCATCTACAAGGCCAAGAAGGCCTCGATGCCCGCCGACAACATCAAGCGCGCCGTCAAGCGCGGCTCCGGCGAGGAAGCCGGCGGCGCCAACTACGAGGACATCGTCTACGAGGGCTACGCGCCGGCGGGCGTGGGCCTGATCATCGAATGCCTCACCGACAACCGCAACCGCGCGGCCGCCGAGGTGCGTTCGACACTCGGCAAGGGCGGCGGCTCGCTCGCGACGACCGGCTCGGTGAGCTTCAACTTCGAGCGCAAGGGCGCGATCGTCGTCCCGTCCGAGGGCGTCGACTTCGACGACCTGTTCGAGAAGGCGGCCGAGGCGGGTGCCGAGGACGTCACCGACGACGGCGAGACCTACACCGTCGTCACCGACCCGTCCGACCTGATCGCCGTGCGTCAGGCGCTGCAGGACGCCGGCATCGACTACGATTCCGCCGACCTCGTCATGATGCCGAAGAACGAGGTCGAGCTTTCGCTCGACGACGCCCGCAAGGTCGCCCGTCTCATCGACAACCTCGATGACCTCGACGACGTGCAGAACATCTACAGCAACTGGACCGCCTCGGACGAGGTCATGGCACAGCTCGACGAGGAGTAATCCCCGTTGATCATCCTTGGAGTCGACCCCGGACTGACACGGTGCGGAGTCGGCGTGATCGAAGCCGGCGCACCCCGCCGGCTTTCGTTTATCCACGTCGACGTCGTGCGTTCCGACCCGCACATGTCACAGGACCTGCGACTGCTGACGATCTACAACGGCATCGCCGCCAAGCTCGACGAGTTCATCCCGGACACTGTTTCGATCGAACGCGTGTTCGCGCAGGAGAACCGCAACACCGTGCTCGGCACCGCGCAGGCCGCCGGTGTCGCGATGCTCGCGGCGGCCCAGCGCGGCATCCCGGTCGCACTGCACACGCCGACCGAGTCGAAGCTCGCGATCACCGGCAACGGCAAGGCGCAGAAGGTCCAGATGGAACGCATGGTCGCCCGTCTGCTCAACCTCAATGCGCCGCCGACGCCGGCCGATGCCGCCGACGCCCTCGCGATCGCGATCTGCCATGCGCTGCGCCCGGCGGGGGCGCTCGAAGGCGGCGAACGCGAGCAGCATCTGACGAAGGCGCAGCGCCAGTGGGCGCAGGCCGCGCAGCACGCCTCGCGCCGCGGCGGCGTCCGCAGAGGCATGTAGACTACCGAACATCTGTTCGAACATCAACGAAAGGGGCCAAACGCATGATCGGCCTGCTCAACGGCGTCGTCGTTCAGATCGATGCGACGACGGCGCTCATCGACGTCCACGGCGTGGGATTCGAGGTGCGGATGCCGAGCGCCGATCTGGGCGCGCTGCACGTCGGCTCGACGGCGAGCGTCCAGACGGCGATGAGCGTGGCGCAGGACGCGATCACGCTCTTCGGTTTCCTCACCGCGGCCGAGCGGCGCATGTTCCTGCAGCTGCAGAAGGTCAGCGGCATCGGTCCGAAGGTCGCGCTGTCGCTGCTGTCGACGCTGCCGAGCGACCAGCTCGTCCAGGCGATCCGCGACGAGGACGCGGCCGCCCTTGCGAAGGCTCCGGGACTCGGCCGCAAGGGCGCGCAGAAGATCATCCTCGAACTCAAGGGATCGATCGACCTGTCCGCCGCGCCGGCGCAGGGGGAGCGCGGCACCGAGCGACTCATGCCGCAGGACGCCGGCGTCGACCGCGTCGTCGAGGGGCTCATGTCCCTCGGTTGGAAGCAGCAGGAGGCGCAGCAGGCCGTCGACGCCGTCATCGAGGACAACGCCATCGCCACGCCATTGTCCGACGAGGCCGTCGCCGACGTGCTGCGGCTCGCGCTGACATCGATGGACAGGGGAAGGTGAGACGCATGGCGAACGACGATTTCGACGTCTTCAGCGCGGACAACAGCAACGCGAACGAGGAGTCGCTGCGCATGGTCTCCGCGAACGCCGTCGGCAACGAGCCGGTGAGCGACGAGGAGCTGCGTCCGCACATCCTCGAAGGCTTCATCGGACAGCCGCGGCTCAAGGCGCAGCTGCAGCTGTTCCTCGATGCGGCGCGCAAACGCGACGTGCCGCCGGACCACATCCTGCTCGCAGGCCCTCCGGGACTGGGCAAGACAACGCTGGCGATGATCGTCGCGAACGAGCTCGGCGTGCCGATCCGCGTCACGTCGGGCCCGGCGATCCAGCATGCCGGCGACCTCGCGTCCATCCTCAGCTCGCTCGACGCGGGCGAGGTGCTGTTCATCGACGAGATCCACCGTCTGCCGCGCGCCGCCGAGGAGCTGCTGTACATCGCGATGGAGGACTTCCGCGTCGACGTCATGGTCGGCAAGGGTCCGGGTGCCTCGTCGATCCCGTTGACGCTGCCGCGCTTCACCGTCATCGGCGCGACGACGCGCGAGGGCATGTTGCCGTCGCCGCTGCGTGCGCGCTTCGGTTTCACCGCGCATCTCGACTTCTATCCGACCGAGGAGCTCGAGAAGCTCATCGAACGTTCGGCGAAGGTGCTCGGCCTCGAACTCGACGAAGGCGCTGCGCATCAGCTCGCGCGCCGTTCGCGCGGCACGCCGCGCATCGCCAACCGCCTGCTGCGCCGCGTGCGCGACTGGGCGATTGTGCACGACCTGCCGATCGTCGAACCCGACGACGTCAAGGAGGCACTGGCGCTCTACCAGATCGACACCGAGGGCCTCGACCGCCTCGACATCGCCGTGCTCAATGCGATCATCCGCAACTTCAACGGCGGACCGGTCGGACTCAACAACCTCGCGGCGATGGTCGGCGAGGAGGCGGAGACCGTCGAGACGGTGTGCGAGCCGTACCTCGTGCGCGAGGGGTTCATGATGCGCACGCCGAAGGGACGCGTCGCCACGGCCCGAGCCTGGGAGCATCTGGGCCTCGAGCCGCCGGAGGGCTCGGCCGTCGATGTCAGCAAGCTATTCTAGACTGAGCCTTCCGTACACACCGTTTCCAATCGATCCCCACGGTCGTCTCGTTTCCCAAGGAGCCCTGTCATGAGCATGGATTACATCTTCCTCATCGTTCTTCTCGTCGCCATGATTCTGATGATGGTGTTCCAGACGCGGAAGGCGAAGAAGCAGCAGGCGGAGCGCCAGAGCTTCTGGAAGAACCTGGACGCCGGCACCGAGGTGATCACGATCGGCGGCGTCATCGGTAAAGTCGTCGAGGTCGACGAAGAGTACGACGAGATCGTCATCGACTCCGAAGGCAGCATCCTGCGCTTCTCCTCGAAGGCCATCAGCCGCGAGTACATCCGCCCGGCCTACGTCTCCGACGACGACGTGGACGAGAACGGCAACCCGCTCGTCAAGGACGACGAGAACGACGCCGACAGTCCCAAGGAAATCACGACGCAGGTGAGCGAGCACTCGACGGATGCCGACGGCGATGAAATCGACGTCGAGGAGACGACGAAGAGCACGAAGTCGCCGTACGACGCCGACTGACGAACGACCACCGATACAGGACCGACACAGGGGAGAACTGCCGACCATGACTTCCACGGACATCACGCTCACCGATCCCACCTCGATGGACAAGGCGGATGCCGACTACCTCATCTCACTGATGCGCGCAATCCCCGGATTCCCCAAGGAGGGGATCCTGTTCCGCGACATCATGCCGGTCTTCGCCGACGCGCGCGGCCTGTCCATCCTGATGGACGCGCTCGTCTCGAACCTGTCGATCGCGAACGACGAATTCGACGCCGTCGCAGGACTCGAGGCACGCGGCTTCCTCTTCGGGCCCACGCTCGCCGAACGCCTCGGCAAGGGTTTCATCGCTGTGCGCAAGGCCGGCAAGCTGCCGCCGCCCACGGTCCGCGAAAGCTACGCGCTCGAATACGGCGACGCCTCGATCGAGATTGAACGCAACGCGATCCGCGAAGGCGAGCGCATTCTCATCGTCGACGACCTGATCGCCACCGGCGGCTCCGCCTCCGCTGCCCGCGATTTGGTCATCTCGTGCGGCGGCGTCGTCGCCGGATTTAGTTTTATCATGGAGCTTTCGGGCCTCAACGGCGTCAAGACGCTCGGCGACTACCCAGCGAGCTCCCTGCTGACGATGCCCGCCTGAGCATCGTCCGACGCCACCGCCCATCTCAAGAGGAATCCATGGATCTATACGAATACCAAGCACGTCAGCTGCTTGACGAACAAGGCATCGACACCCCGCGCGCGATCTTCGTCCGGCGCGTCGAGGACGTCCCGCAGGCGGCCGAGACGATCGGATACCCGGTCGTCGTCAAGGCACAGGTCAAGATCGGCCACCGCGGCCAGGCCGGCGGCGTCAAGATCGCGCACGACCGCGACGAGGCCGTGCGTGCCGCCGAGCAGATCCTGCCGATGACGATCCACGGGCACAAGGTGCGCGGCGTGCTCATCGCCGAAGCCGAATCCATCCTGCACGAATACTATGTGTCAATCTCCGTGGACCGTTCCTCGCGTGACTTCGATGTGCTCGCGACCGCCAACGGCGGCACCGAGGTCGAGCAGATCGCCAAGGAGCATCCCGAATCGGTCAAGCGCCTGCACATCAGCGCGCTCGAGGACTTCGACCGGCGCGCCGCGACGGCGATGGCGGAAAGCATCGGCTTCTACCACGCCGACGTCGATCAGGCCGCCGACATCCTGCTCAAGATGTGGAAGTGCTTCCACGACAACGACGCGACGCTCGTCGAGATCAACCCGCTCGCCAAGGTCGGAGACCCGGACGACGAGTCCACGAAGCGCCTGTGCGCGCTCGACGCGAAGATCTCGCTCGACGGCAACGCGGCGTTCCGCCACGACGGCTGGGAGCGCTTCGCCGACTCCGCCACGACGGACCCCTACGAGCGCAAGGCAGCCGAGCACGGCCTGCACTACGTGCATCTCGACGGCCAGGTCGGCGTCATCGGCAACGGCGCGGGCCTCGTCATGAGCTCGCTTGACGCCGTGTCTTTCGCGGGTCAGGAGCAGGGGACCGACGTCCAGCCGGCCAACTTCCTCGACATCGGCGGCGGCGCCTCGGCCGAGACGATGTGCCAGAGCCTCGAGATTGTGCTGTCCGATCCACAGGTCGAATCGGTGCTCGTCAACGTGTACGGCGGCATCACCTCCTGCGAGCAGGTGGCACTCGGCATCATCGAGGCCGTCGAACGGCTCAACGTCACGAAGCCGATGGTCGTGCGCTTCGACGGCAACGCGGCCGCCGAAGGCCTGACGATCCTCGACGACGCGGACATCGCGAACATCCATGTGGCGGCCACGATGGAGACGGCCGCGTCCGAAGCGGCCCGTCTCGCCGCGCAGGCGAAGGAGGAGACCAAATGACCGTCTTCATCGAGGATGACGCCCCCGTCATCGTTCAGGGCATGACCGGCCATCAGGGCATGACGCACACCGCGCGCATGCTCAAGGCGGGCACGAACATCGTCGGCGGCGTCAACCCACGCAAGGCCGGCACGTCGATCATCTTCGAGAACGCCACCGGCGCCGACGTCGATATCCCCGTCTTCGCCGACTGCGCCGAGGCGAAGGCCGCGACCGGGGCGAAGGCGAGCGTCGTCTTCGTGCCGCCGAGGTTCGCGAAGGACGCCGTCGTCGAAGCGGTCGAGGCCGGCATCGAGGTCGTCGTCGTCATCACCGAGGGCATCCCGGTCGCCGACAGCGCCTACTTCGTCGAACTTGCGCTGCAGCGCGGCGTGCGCATCGTGGGCCCGAACTGCCCGGGCCTGATGACGCTGCCGTCGAGCGAGGAGACACACGGCGTCAACCTCGGCATCATCCCCGACGGCATCGTCGCCCGCGGCCCGCTCGGCCTCGTCTCGAAGTCGGGCACGCTCACCTACCAGCTCATGGGCGAGCTGTCCGACATCGGCTTCACCGCATGCCTCGGCGCCGGCGGCGACCCAATTGTCGGCACGACGCTGCAGGAAGCGCTCGAGGCCTTCGAGGCCGATCCGGACACGAAGGCCGTCATGATGATCGGCGAAATCGGAGGCAGCGCCGAACAGGACGCCGCGAACTGGGCGAGCGAGCACATGACGAAGCCCGTTGTCGCCTACATCGCGGGCTTCACCGCCCCCGAAGGCAAGCAGATGGGCCACGCCGGCGCCATCGTCTCCGGCGGCAAGGGCACCGCACAGGACAAGCAGGAGGCCCTCGAGGCTGTCGGCATCCGCGTGGGCAGGACCCCGTCCCAGGCCGCGCAGTACATGCGTGAGGCGCTGGCAGCGCTCGGATGAACAGGACGAAGCTGATTCCCTGGTTGCGAGGCGTCGCCGCGTCCTGCGTGGCGATGCTCGTCTACGCCGTGCCGCTCGGCTTCCTGATGGCGCTCGTCCTCCTCGTCGCCGCGATGGAGGAGGGCGGCGACACGATGTCGTCGTTCACGGTGCCGCTGACGCAGGCCGTCGTATTGCTCTCCCAGGGCGTCGGCTTCCACACATCCTCGATCGTTGTCACGATCGTCCCGCTGCTGCTCACCTTCCTGCTCGTCGCGCTCGTACGCACCGTCTTCCGCCGGATGGGCACCGACCCGCGCGGCTACGTCGCCGGGCTGGTCACAT
Organism: Bifidobacterium anseris; assembly: GCF_002860345.1. Classification (GTDB taxonomy): domain Bacteria; phylum Actinomycetota; class Actinomycetes; order Actinomycetales; family Bifidobacteriaceae; genus Bifidobacterium; species Bifidobacterium anseris. The sequence continues at coordinate 438,022 of NZ_NMYC01000001.1, read as the reverse complement.
GGCTCGTGCTCGACCGGCTGCTCGAGAACAACCTGTCTGTCGCGCTCAACGATTCGACCTTCCTCGTGCTGTGCAAGGGCGCGCTCGTCTTCACCGCCGGCTTCGCATGGGCCTTCGTCCACGACCGCAGCCATCTCGAGCCGCTGCGCGGTTATCTGCGCGCGCATCTGTCCGCGCCGATTCGCCACGTCATCGCCGTCGGCGTGAGGCTCGGCGTGCTCATCGTCGCCATCGTGCTGCTGTGCGGATTGGGCACCGTCATTGCCTGGATTGTGCTCAACCACCATGCCGTCGGCGCCGCATTCGAGGCGATGCATGTGCAGACCGGCTCGCGCATCCTCATGTGCGTCATGGCGGCCGCATGGCTGCCCAACCTCATGCTTTGGGCCGTCTCATGGCTGTTCGGCGCCGGATTCTCGATCGGTGACCTCGCGACCTACACGCTCACCGAAGGATCGGCGGCGCATCTGCCTGCCCTGCCGATCTTCCGCCTGTTCCCGCAGCCGGTCGCCGACCCGACGATCCGTCTGTGCGTGACGCTCATCCCGCTCGTCGTCGGCGTCGTACTCGGCCTGCTCGTGCTCGTCGCCAAACGCGGCTTCGGCCTGCGCCCCCTACAGGCGGACGCCGACGACCGGCGCGACCTGCTGTTCGCCTACGCCTATCCGGTGGGCGCGTTCTGCATCACGTCCGTCGTTGTCTCGCTGCTGTGCACGCTGCTGTACGCGCTGTCCGACGGCGCGCTCGGCACGAAGCACCTCGCGTCCGTCGGCGTCGACGTCCGCCATGCCACCAACGCCACGGCGCGACCGTGCGCGTTGGGTCTGTTCCTGGCCTGGGGCACGATGCTGCTCCTGACCGCCATCGTCCTCGCCGTCCGCGCGCTCATCGCGCGCCGGGGCGCCACGGAGTCCGGCTCCGAAGCCCCGCGCAAGGCGCGCAGCGTCTCCTCGCAGCAGGAGACTGACGGGGACGACCCCACAGAGAAGAAGAGGTCCGGCGCGCGTGTGGCGGACCCAAACCACCAACCAAAGGAGAAGCAAGGTGACGACAACGAACCGACCGCTACGACGAGCATTGGTATCGGTCTTCCATAAGGACGGCATCGAGGTCCTCGCCAAGGCGTTCATCGACGCCGGCACGCAGGTGGTGTCCACCGGTTCCACCGCGAGCAGGCTCGCTGAACTCGGCGTGGACGTCACGGAGGTGTCCCAGGTCACCGGTTTCCCGGAATGCCTCGACGGCCGCGTCAAGACCCTCGACCCGCACATCCACGCCGGCATCCTCGCTGATATGACGAACGAGGACCACGCTCGCCAGCTTGAGGAGTTCGGCATCGAGCCCTTCGATCTGGTCATCGTCAATCTCTATCCCTTCGCGGACACCGTGCGTTCGGGTGCCGGGGAGGCCGACGTCATCGAGAAGATCGACATCGGCGGCCCCTCGATGGTGCGCGGCGCGGCGAAGAACAGCGCGACCGTCGCGATCGTCACCGATCCGGCCGACTACGCGCTCGTCGCCGCACGCATCGAGGACGGTACCGGCTTCTCGCTCGAGGAGCGTCGCTGGCTCGCCGGCAAGGCCTTCGCGCACACGGCCGCCTACGACGCCACAATCGGCGAATGGACGGCGGCCCATTGGCCCAAGCCCGCGTCAATCGAAGACGCGGCCCACGACGCCGACCCGGTCGAGCAGGCCAAGCTCGCCAAGTTCCCGCAGACCTTCACGCGCACCTGGAACCGCGCGCATGTGCTGCGCTACGGCGAGAACCCGCATCAGGACGCCGCACTCTACGTCGACCCGCTCAACACGCGCGGATTCGCCGACGCCGAGCAGCTCGGCGGCAAGCCGATGAGCTACAACAACTATGTGGACGCCGATGCGGCGTGGCGCGCCGTATGGGACTTCGCCCCGCAGATCGCCGTCGCCGTCGTCAAGCACAACAACCCCTGCGGCCTGGCCGTCGGCGCGACCGTAGCCGAGGCGCACAGGAAGGCGCACAGCTGCGACCCGATGAGCGCCTACGGCGGCGTCATCGCGACGAATGCGACGGTCACACTCGAGATGGCCGAAGGCGTGCGCCCGATCTTCACCGAGGTCATCGTCGCGCCCGACTATGAGCCGGAGGCGCTGGCGCTGCTGCAGGCGAAGAAGAAGAACCTGCGCATCCTCAAGGTCGCGGAACCGCCGAAGTCGAAGCGCCAGTTCCGTCAGATCGACGGCGGCCTGCTCATGCAGTCCACCGATCTCATCGACGCTCCGGGAGACACGCCGGACGCCTGGAAGCTCGTCGCGGGCGAGCCGGCCGACGCCGCGACGCTCAAGGACCTCGAGTTCGCATGGCGCGCCGTGCGCTGCGTCAAATCGAACGCGATCCTCATCGCCGACGACATGGCGACGGTCGGCATCGGCATGGGTCAGGTCAACCGCGTCGATTCGGCAAACCTCGCCGTCGAACGCGCGAATACGCTCGACGACGGCCGCAACCGCACGAAGGGCGCCGTCGCGGCCTCCGACGCGTTCTTCCCCTTCGCTGACGGCGCGCAGATCCTCATCGACGCCGGCGTCAAGGCGATCGTGCAGCCCGGCGGCTCGATCCGCGACGAGGAGGTGTTCGAGGCGGCGCGCAGCGCGAACGTGACGATGTACGTCACGGGCACGCGCCACTTCTTCCACTGATCGTCAGCTGACATCGCACGGCGGGGCCGCGCCTCGGGGATTTCCCGAGGCGCGGCCCCGCCGTATAGTGGGTAGTAGTTGGATTCGGTAGTAGGATGGGCGGTGTCTTCAACGACGAATCGTCGAATTCATCGCAGCAGCGAAATCAACCATCACATTCCCAAGATCTTCAAGGAGTCCAGATGAACGCGCAGCATCCCCATGTCTCCGAGCATGACGAGGGCAGGCCGTGGTTCGAATGGTGCGTCGCCGGGCTCGTCGTCGTTGCCACGGCACTTGCGGCAATGGGAGAGCCGATGGTCGCCACGGCCATCGTGTCCGTGACTTCCATCGGCTCCGGTGCGGTGCGGCTGATTTATCGGGAACGCAGTCCCTGGAAGGTCAGATCGGTCGCCTTCGACGCCGCGTGCGGCATCGGCTTCGGCGTCGTGCTAGCGCTGCTGTACTTCGCCATCCGCTTCATCCACTGACCCGGCGTCGTCCACCGGCGTCTGGGGCTCATCCAGCTCGGCGGACTCGGACTGTTCCTCCAGGACGTCGACGTCGGGCGCGGCGATGTCGGCGTCCTGCTCGGCGTGATCGGACTCGTCGCCCTGCGCCATCGCGGCCTCGGCCACGTCGACGTCCATCTCGTCACCGTTGGCGGCACGCGAATGCGCAAGCTGCGCGACGATCATGACGAGCGCGACGATGGCGGCCGCGAGGATCGCCGTCACCCAGAACACCCACAGCTGCGAGAGCGGGTTGACGGTGTGAGAGCCTTCCTCGTGCTGCGCGAAGACGGCGACGCCGGTGGCGCGCATCGGGTTGATCGACGCGCCGGTGATCGGGGCGGCCATCGCGGCCGCGGCCGCGTAGGCGACGCCCATCGTGACGGCGGCGGAACGCGTCGCGCGCCCGCTGCGCTTAAGCGTCGTCATCGCGGCGGCCACGACGATGATCGAGGCGAGCAGCTCGACGACGATCGCCATCGAGACGCCATAGGTCAGCCCGTACTGGCTCAGGCTTGCATAGGTCAGGCTGTTCACGTCGTAGCCGTTGATCGCCATCATCGTCCACTGCGACTTGCTGACCGTGTCCGAACTGGGGATGAGGAAGACGAAGAGCGCGCCGGCGACGAGGCCGCCGAGCACCTGCGCGATGATGTAGAACACGCCGTCGCGCACGCGAGTCTTCGACGTGAGCATCGCCGCGACGGTGACGGCCGGATTGAACTGCGCTCCGGAGACGCGCGCGAAGATCGACGTCATCGCGCCGTAGACGACGCCGGTCGCCACGACAAGGAACGCGAGGTTGAGTCCGAAGTTCACCACGCCGAACGAGCTCACCATGTAGATCGCGAAGCAGATGAGCAGGCTGCCGACGAATTCGGCGCCGAGGCGGGCCCAAATGCTGTGTCCGTCGTTCTGCACGGCCATGTCCTCGCGGACATCGACCGTGGAATCGTTATCAACAGCAGTCATAGATATATTCCTTTGCGGTACTTGAAGCCATGGTGAAGACCATGGCTGGGCCGTCGCTGTTCGGCGGCCACGCTGTACAATACTAGACAGTGGTCCTGCCGTCGCCTTCGCGCGCGCAGGACGACGCCATCAATACGAACGGCCACGTTGGGAGAACGATGCCACACGCATATAGTCAAGCAAGGAAATCACACACCGAAGAACACGACGGAATACGTTTGCAGAAGCTGCTCGCGCAGGCCGGATTCGGTTCGCGGCGCAAGTGCGAAGAGATGATCGTCGACGGCCGCGTCGAGGTGGACGGCGAACTCGTCACCGAACTCGGCACGAGGGTCGACCCCAAGACGCAGCAGGTGCGCGTGGACGGCTCGCGCATCCGCCTCAACCCGAGGCACGTCACGCTCGCGCTCAACAAACCGAAGAAGGTGCTCAGCGCGATGGAGGACCCGAAGGGCCGCTACACGCTGCGCGACATCGTCGGCGACAAGTACGAGCGCATCTTCCACATGGGACGCCTCGACTACGATTCCGAGGGCCTCATCCTGATGACGAACGACGGCGAACTGTCCCAGCACGTCATGCATCCGAAGTACGAAGTCGAGAAGACCTACATCGCCACGCTCGAGGGACGCATGAGCGGCAACGTCTGCCGCCGCCTCGTGCGCACCGGCGTGCAGCTCGACGACGGCTGGATCAAGCTCGACCACTGCTCGATCATCGACCAGAGCCGTGACCAGACGATCGTCAAGGTCACGCTCCATTCGGGCAAGAACCGCATCGTGCGCCGCATCTTCGGCGCGATCGGCTTCCCGGTCAAGCGCCTCGTGCGCACGCAAATCGGCCCGATCAAGCTCGGTGACCTCAAGCCCGGTTCCTACCGCGTGCTGTCGGCCACCGAGGTCCGTTCGCTCTCCAAGGAGGTGGGCCTGTGATCACCGTCGCTATCGACGGGCCGGCCGGCGTCGGCAAGTCCTCGACGTCCAAAGCGCTTGCGAAGTACTACGGCTTCGCCTATCTCGACACCGGCGCGATGTACCGCGCCGCCACATGGTGGGCACTCGAGCAGGGCATCGACCTCGACGCCGACGACATCGACGAACGCGAAGTCACCGAGACGGTCGCCGCGCTGTTCACCGAAGGCCACTTCGACATCAGCGTCGACCCCGACACGCCGAATGACGCGCGCGTGTTCTGCGACGGGCGCAACATCAGCGAGCAGATCCGTTCGAGCGAGATCAGCGCGCACGTCTCGCGCGTCTCGTCGATCATCCCGGTGCGCCACATCCTCGTCGCCGCCCAGCGTGCGTACATCGCCGCCGAAGGCGTCGAGAACGGCTTCTCGCACGGCCAGGGCATCGTCGCGGAAGGTCGCGACATCACCGACGTCGTCGCGCCGCACGCCGAGGTGCGCGTGCTGCTCACGGCCCGCGAGGCCGTGCGCCAGGCGCGCCGCGCGCATCAGGCCGCCGACGGCGACGCCGGCGCAGAGAACGTCGCCGCGCGCGACGCCGCCGACTCCAAGGTGACGAACTTCACCGTCGCCGAGGACGGCGTCACGACGATCGACAACTCCGACCTCAACTTCGAGCAGACGCTCGACCTGCTTGTCGGGCTCGTCGACGACGCCATCGAGGAGCAGGAGTACGCCGAGTACGCGCGCAACCTCGAGGGCTACGAGCTCGACGAGGGCGACGAGGCACTCATCGACGGCTCCGCGTTCACGTCCGGCGAACAGACAGCCAGGCGCAAGGAGGTCGGAGTGCTCGCGGTCATCGGGCGGCCGAACGTCGGCAAGTCGACGCTCGTCAACCGCATCCTCGGCCGCCGCGCCGCCGTCGTCGAGGACACGCCCGGCGTCACACGCGACCGTGTCAGTTACGACGCCGAATGGGCAGGCGTGGACTTCAAGCTCGTCGACACCGGCGGCTGGGAGGCGGACGTCGAGGGCATCGATTCCGCGATCGCTTCGCAGGCGCAGATCGCCGTCGAGCTTGCCGACGCCGTCGTCTTCGTCGTCGACGGCCAGACGGGCCTGACGCAGACCGACGAACGCATCGTGAGGATGCTGCGCTCGGCGGGCAAACCGGTCGTCGTCGCCGTGAACAAGGTCGACGACCAGGCCGGCGAGTACATGGCCGCCGAATTCTGGAAGCTCGGACTGGGCGAGCCGTACCCGATCTCGGCGATGCACGGCAGGGGAGTGGGCGACCTGCTCGACGCGGCCCTCGATGCGCTGCGCAACGCCGAACACACCTCCGGGTTCCTCACGCCGTCCCATCTGCGCCGCGTCGCGCTCGTCGGCAAGCCGAACGTCGGCAAGTCGTCGCTGCTCAACCAGCTCGCGCACGAGGAACGTTCGGTCGTCAACGATTTGGCCGGTACGACGCGCGACCCGGTCGATGAGATCGTCACGATCGACGGCGAGGACTACCTGTTCATCGACACGGCCGGCATCAAACGCAGGCAGCACAAGCTCTCCGGCGCCGAATACTATTCGTCGCTGCGCACGCAGGCCGCGATCGAACGCGCCGAGCTCGCGCTCGTGCTCTTCGACGCTTCAGTGCCGATCTCGGACCAGGACCTCAAGGTCATGAGCTCCGCCGTGGACGCGGGCCGCGCCGTCGTGCTCGTGTTCAACAAGTGGGACCTCATGGACGAGTTCGACCGCCAACGCATGGAGCGTCTGTGGAAGACCGAGTTCGACCGCGTGACGTGGGCGCAGCGTGTCAATCTCTCGGCGAAGACCGGCTGGCACACGAACCGCCTGTCGCGTGCGATGACGCAGGCGCTCGAGTCCTGGGACAAGCGCATCCCGACCGGCAAGCTCAACGCCTTCCTCGGCAAGGTGCAGGCCGCGCATCCGCATCCGCTGCGCGGAGGCAAGCAGCCGCGCATCCTGTTCGCGACGCAGGCCTCGAGCCGGCCGCCGCGCTTCGTCATCTTCGCCACTGGCTTCCTCGAGCACGGCTACCGCCGCTTCCTCGAACGCCAGTTGCGTGAGGAGTTCGGATTCGAGGGATCGCCGATCCAGATCTCCGTCAACATCCGTGAGAAGAAGCGCCGCAAGTGACGCGACGCGTCGGGGCCGGCAAAACCGGCCCCGACGCATATGCGGATCCGCGCGTCTGCTGGAAATACGAAAATCCCCGGAACGTTCGCCGTTCCGGGGACCGATGGTCGGACCAGCGGGATTTGAACCCGCGACCCCTTGACCCCCAGTCAAGTGCGCTACCAAACTGCGCTATGGTCCGAACGGTGCGTCCTGCACCGAAGAGTCAATGTAGCACAACCGTGCCGACAACGCCAAATCGTCCCGCAGGTCCATATGACCGCATCCGTTCCACCAGGGCGTCAATCATCGTATTATCATCGAGGAAACCATGACGCAAACCGTAACGCGGCGAAGATAATGTGGGATGCACAAGGCTCAATTAGACAGATTGAAGGTTAGGTCGCTACACTGAGACACGGCATTGCGCACGGGTGCACCGGCATCGACCGTGCGCGCAACCGGAGAAAGGGATTGGTCATCACCATGGTCGACGTTTTCGAGCGCTCCGCGCACAAGATGCGTTCACAGGGCATGAGCGACACCGCGATAGCCCAGTTCGAACACCTCTACGACGTCTGGGCGAACGAGGAGGACACGAGCTACATCCACGAGGCCGACGTCGAGCCGATCACCGACATCCCGAACTTCCACGACGTCTACGAGACGATCAACCACGACAAAGCCGTCGACGCCTTCGCCAAGACGGCGTTCCTCAAGCTCAACGGCGGCCTCGGCACGTCGATGGGCCTCGACTACGCGAAGTCGCTGCTGCCGGTGCGCCGCCACAAGGCGCGCCCGATGCGCTTCCTCGACATCATCCTCGGCCAGGTCGACACGGCGCGCACGCGTCTGGGCGTCGAACTGCCGCTGACCTTCATGAACTCGTTCCGCACGTCGAAGGACACGATGGACGCGATCGCGAAGAACCACCACTTCACGCAGGCGGGCGTGCCGGTTGAGATCGTCCAGCACGTCGAGCCGAAGATCGACCTGTCGACAGGAGAGCCGGTACAGTGGCCGGCGAACCCCGACCTCGAATGGTGCCCGCCGGGGCACGGCGACCTGTATTCGACGCTCTACGAGTCCGGGTTGCTCGCCATCCTCGAGGAGCGCGGCTTCAAATACCTGTTCATCTCCAATTCGGACAACCTCGGCGCACGCCCGTCGCGCACGCTTGCGCAGCATTTCGAGAACACCGGCGCGCCGATCATGATCGAGGTGGCGCGGCGCACCGAGGCCGACCGCAAGGGCGGTCACATCGTGCGCGATCGCGTGACCGGACGCCTCATGCTGCGCGAGATGACGCAGGTGGACCCGCGCGACCGCGGCGCCGCGATGGACATCCACAAGCACCCGTTCTTCAACACGAACAACATCTGGGTGCGCATCGACGCGCTGCGCCGGATGCTCGAAGAGCACGGCGGCGTGCTGCCGCTGCCGGTCATCCGCAACTACAAGACCGTCGACCCCACCGATCCCGCGTCGACGAAGGTCGTCCAGCTCGAGACGGCGATGGGCGCCGCCGTGAACCTGTTCAACGGCGCCATCTGCGTGCAGGTGGACCGCATGCGCTTCCTGCCGGTCAAGACGACCGACGACCTGTTCATCATGCGTTCCGACCGCTTCCACCTGACCGACTCCTACGAGATGGAGGATGGCGACTACCATTTCCCGAACGTCGAGCTCGACAAGCGCTACTACAAGAACATCCAGGACTTCGAGGAACGCTTCCCCTACGGCGTGCCGTCGATCGCCGCCGCCGCGTCATTCCGCGTCGAGGGCGACTGGACCTTCGGGCGCAACGTCAGCCTGTTCGGCGATGCGAGGCTCACAGATTCGGGGCGGCCCAGCTACGTGCCGAACGGCGAATTCGTCGGCCCGCAGGGCGTCGAGCCGGACGAGTGGCTGTGACCGGCGTTTGTTCGCAGACCAAGAAAATCGGAGTTTTTTCGAGAAATCGGCCATCCCGGCCGAAAAAGCCTATATCATAGGAGAGGGTGTATGGCATCCCCGATGCCCACACCTACGAAAAACTTTAACGATACGTGAGGACTAATGGCTGAGGGTAGTAACGGTAGGCGCCGCTTCTCCGACAAGTGGGGCAAACACGAGCTCGATGTTCTGGCAGTATTGTCATCCGCCTTCCCGCAATGGCTGACATCGCGGCAGATCGCACAACGTGTGAAGGCCTACGCCGATTCGTACGGCGAACTGGCCGACCAGGCGGCGAAGGCGGCGTTCGCCAAGCAGTTCCAGCGCGACCGGGCCAAGCTCGCCGCGATGGGCATCGCGATCGAGTCGCGGCAACCCGAATACTCCTCGAAGTCCGAAGGCCAGGACTTCGCGTCCTACCGTCTGCAGCTCGGCGACGAGCCTCGCATCCGCCTACGCTTCCGCCCCGAAGACCTGCCGGTACTCGCGGCAGCGAACTATCTGGCGCGTTCGATGTCGATGTCCTCGATGCCGGCCCATACGCAGCCTGCGCACGCCTCGCGCACCGCTCCGCGCGTGCCGCAGACGCCGATCCCGGGACTCGGCCTCGATTCGATCGCGCCGGGCCTGGGCACCCAGCACATCCCGGAGAACCTCGTCAAGGAAGTCGATTCGCGCCGCTTCGCCGCGACCGTCGCCGTCGACGGCGAGCACATCAACGTCGCCTACACCGATTCGGATGATCTGGCCATGTTCGTTCTCGAACACCCCAATTCGTCGGTCGTCAGCCCGCCCGAGGCTGTCGCGGCCTACCACCGCCGCCTCAACGCGGCCACGCAGTTCCAGCTCGCCGACGACTCCGCCAATCCGATGACCGCGAAGGTGCTCGCCCATTCAATCGAATCGGGCGAACCCGACGAGGACGAGGAGCCGCAGAGCACGAAGGCGCACAAGAAGAACGCGTTCCAGACCGGCAGCGAGGTCGACCGCCGCCTACGCCTGATGCTGTTCCTGTCCGCGCATCTGGGGGAGGAGTACTCGCTGCCCGAACTCGCCGAACGCTTCATCGGCAAGCCGAAGAACGACGACGAGATGAAGAAGTACGTCAACACAATCCACAAGGACATCAACACGCTGACGACGGTCTCCGACGACGGCGAGATGGCCGGCAGCCAGTTCTTCGACATCGACTGGTCGCTGCTCGACTCCGAGGGCATCGTCTCGGCGACGAACTCCCTCGGCCTCGAACGCCTCGCGGGCATCTCGCCGCAGTACATGAGCATGCTCACCGCCTCGGTCAACTACCTCGCCCATGCGCAGCTGCTGCCCGAGGACCAGCGCGAGCAGGCGCGCGACCTCTATGAGCGCCTTGTCAAGTACGTCGCGCCGGGCGAGACGCCGTGGCTGAGCCTGACCGGCTACGAGCTCGAGCCGCGCTGCTTCGACGCCGTCAAGCGCGCGATCAAGGACCACGCGCTGCTCAACATGGAGTACCGCGACGGCTCGGGCCGCGTCATGCGCCGCCTCGTCGCCCCGTCGAAGATCTACGTCGACGAGGGCGTCTACTACGCGGCGATGTGGACGGACGTCGAGCACTACGCGCCGGACGACCTCAAGCCGCTCGTGCGCAAGGACATGACGCTCAACAAGGAGACCGGCGAGCCGCGCATCTGGCAGGTGCTGCGCGTCGCGCGCATCGAGGACGCGAGCATCGTCACCCCGACGAAGCCGCTCGACATCCCGAAGGTCTCCGTCTCCGACCTGCGCAAGTGGATTATCGACACGGCCACGCCGGCCGTGTTCATCACCGATCAGCCGCATCTCGACTTCATCAAGACGCTCGCCGACGCGGACGTCGAGCCGTGCGGCGAAGGCGAGAAGGTGCATCTGTTCGTGCAGTCGGACTCGTGGTTCGTCGCCTTCTGCATCGCCCACGCCCGGCACATCGTCGCCGTCGCCCCGGAGACGTTACGCACGATGATGATCGCCCGCGCCGAACGCGAACTCAGTCTTTCCGACCAGGTCATCGAGACCGAACGGGAACAGTAGGAAAGGATCACGATGCCCTGGTGGATCTGGCTCATCCTCGCGCTCTTCATGCTCGCGATGCTCGTCGTCGGCGTCGTCTACGCGGCGGTGCACGCCGTGCGCGCGTCGAAGGTCATCGGCGCCGTCGCGGCCGACGTCAATGCGCGCATCGAGGAGATCAACGCGCCGCAGGACGAGGGGAGCGCGCCGCGACGCGTGATCTTCACCGAGCCGCTCGCCGTTGCCGCCGACCGTTACACGGACGCTCATGTCGGCGTCATCGAACGCAAGGAACGCCGGCGCGAACGCCATGCCGCCATCTGGCAACGCTGGGCGCAATTCAACGACTGAACATTCCGCGCCGCGCGGGACGGCTCCGGCTGCCGACGCGGCGCGTCGACACACACCCGGCCGCGGGCGTCCCGACGCGAGGGCGCCCGCGGCCATCGACATCAACGGATGAAGGTTTCCATGACACGACATCACAGGCACTGCGATCATCGTCCCGACGAGGACGCCGATACGCGGGAGCTGAGCCCGTCCGAACGCTACGCGCGCTTCACCGAGACGCGCCGCCGGCGCCGTTCGGTCGCGCAGCGCTTCGCCGATTCGCTGCCCTTCGAGCTCGACGGGTTCCAGACGGAGGCGAACGAGGCGCTCGAGGAGGGGTCGAACGTGCTCGTCGCGGCACCGACCGGCGCAGGCAAGACCGTCGTCGCCGACTTCGCCGTCTACCTCGCTCAGGAGCAGAACGCGAAGGCCTTCTACACGACGCCGATCAAGGCGCTGAGCAACCAGAAGTACCATGACCTCGTCGCGCTCTACGGCCCCGACAAGGTGGGTCTGCTCACCGGCGACACCTCGATCAACTCGGAGGCGGACATCGTCGTCATGACGACCGAGGTGCTGCGCAACATGCTCTACGAGCATTCGACGACGCTCGAGGCGCTGCGCTACGTCGTGCTCGACGAGGTGCACTACCTCGCCGACCGCTTCCGCGGACCCGTCTGGGAGGAGGTCATCATCCACCTGCCCTCCTCGGTGCGCATCGTCGGCCTGTCGGCGACGGTCTCGAACGTCGAGGACTTCGCCGACTGGATTGCCTCGGTGCGCGGCGAGACGAAGCTCGTCATCTCCGAACACCGTCCGGTGCCGCTCGACCAGTACGTCCTCGTGCAGCGCGACCCGCGCACCGAGCCGGAGCTGCTCGACCTGTACCGGCGCGACGACGACGGCAAGGCGACGACGAAGCCGAACGCGCGGCTGACGGCGAAGCTCGACGAGTTCGACCGCCGCGAGCTGCGGCGCAAGGGCGCCGATGCCCACGACAGGCGTCGCGGCGGCGGACGTCACGGACGTCCGGATGGCCGCGGCGGACGTGCACACGTCGAACGCTACCATCCGCGCCGCTGGGCCGTCGTCGACGAGCTCGACTTCCTGCGCATGCTGCCGGCGATCTACTTCATCTTCTCGCGCAACGGCTGCGACGAGGCCGTCGAGCAGTGCCTCGACGCCGGCCTGCGCCTGACGACCGACGAGGAGGCGCGCCGCATCGACGTCATCGTCGACGAGATGATCGAAGGGCAGCTCACGCACGACGATCTCAAGACGCTGCGGTTCGCGCAGTTCCGCCATGCGCTCGAGGAGGGCTTCGCCGCGCACCACGCGGGCATGATCGCGCTGTTCAAGCAGATCGTCGAGCGGCTCTTCGAGGAGGGCCTGATCAAGGTCGTGTTCGCGACGGAGACGCTCGCGCTGGGCATCAACATGCCGGCGCGCAGCGTCATCATCGAGAAGCTCGAGAAGTACGACGGCACCGGCATCGTCGGCCTGACGCCGGGGGAGTACACGCAGCTCACCGGCCGCGCCGGCCGCCGCGGCATCGACACGATCGGCAATGCGATCGTCGTCGACCACCGCGGCTTCAAGCCCGAGACGGCGGTGGCGCTGTCGAGCAAGCGCGTCTATCCGCTGCATTCGAGCTTCAAGCCCACGTTCAACATGGCCGTCAACCTGCTCAACAGCAGCGACTACGAGACGGCGCGCGACACGCTCGACCATTCCTTCGCGCAGTGGGAGGCGAACGCGTCCGCATGGCAGATCGAAGCGCGCATCGAGACGCTCGAGAAGGCAATCGCCGGCTATGAGGAGGCGATGGCCTGCGAGCACGGCGACTTCACCGAACTGCTGCGCATCCGCATGCGGCTGAGCGACCTGCAGAAAAACGAACGCCGCCGCCTCAAGCACGAGATCTTCCGCGACAACGCCGAGAAATCACGCGCCTTCCGCCGTCTCGACGCACGAATCGCCGAGCTCAAGGAACGCGAGCACGATCATCCGTGCAAGGCATGCCCCGATTTCGCGCAGCACATGAAGTGGGGCAACCGCTGGATCCGCGAGACGCGCGAACTCACACGCCTGCGCGACCGATACGATTCGCGCACCGGCTCGGTGGCGCGTCAGTTCGACCGCATCTGCACGATCCTCGAGAAGCTCGGCTATCTGGAAGCCGCCGACGAGAACGGCGTGCGCGATTACCGGCTGACCGAACATGGCCAGCTGCTGCGCCGCCTGTATTCGGAACGCGACCTCGTGCTCGCCCAGGCGATCACGTCGGGCACGCTCGACGGCCTCGACGCCGCGCAGCTCGCCGCGCTCATCTCGTCGATCCTCTATGAGGCGCGCCGCGGCGAAGGGGGAGAGCCCCGCCGCTATCCGGGCGGCCCGCACGGCATCGTCGCGCAGCGCGCACGCGAACTTGCCGAGCTCGACGACCAGGTGCTCATGCTGTGCGAGGACCTCGGCGTCACGAACTACCTGCAGCCGCTCGACTTCGGCATCGTCGACGTCGTCTACGACTGGGCGCGCGGCGACAGCCTCTCCGAGGTGCTCGAGCATACGGAGCTGACCGCCGGCGACTTCGTGCGCAACGCGAAGCGCCTCGCCGACGTGCTCCAGCAGATCGCCGTCGCCGAACCGTACATGGGCACCGAGCATGTCGAGCTCGCGGCACGCGCGCACGAGGCCTACGACGCCGTCAACCGCGGCATCGTCGCCTACTCGGGCGTCGACTGATGGAATAAAACCCACGTCCGCGCTGTTTTGTAGCGTGGAACCACTAACCGTCTTCTGGGAGGAACATACATGGCTGAACGCAGTCTGCGTGGCATGAGCATCGGCGCGAAATCGTTGGAATCGGACACGAACGTCGATTTCGCCGCCCGCACCGAGGTGGCGTACGTCTGCCCGCGCGGCCATCGTACGATCCTGCCGTTCGCGGAGGGCGCCGATTTCCCGAATGAGTGGGAGTGCCGCTGCGGCGCGACCGCGCACCGCGAGGACGACAAGGACGGCGAAGCCGACGAGATCACGAAGCCGACGCGCACCCACTGGGACATGCTGCTCGAACGCCGTAGCGAGGACGAGCTCAAGGCGCTGCTCGAGAAGCGTCTCGAGATGCACCGCGAAGGCTGGATTCCGGACTACGAGTGACGACGGTCGGACGCGACGACCGAAGGTGAACAGGGAGACCACGATGACGAACATCCATCATCCGCTGCGGGCCGTGCTGCTCGACCTGGACGGCACGCTGACGAAATCCGATCCGGGCATCCTTTCCTGCGTGAAACTGGCCTATCAGGCCGTCGGCGTGCCCGAGCCGACGCCGGCGCAGCTGCAGCGCTTCATCGGTCCGGCGATCTTCGAATCGATGTCCAAGTACGGCATCCCGTCTGACAAGCTCGACGAGGCCGTGAGCGTCTACCGGCGCTATTACGGCGACGAGGCGGTCTTCGACGATCCAAATGAGCCGGGGCACAAGGTGCCCGGCCGGCTCTACAACACCGTCTATCCGGGCATTCCCGAGCAACTCAAGGCGTTGCGCGAACAAGGCTATTTCCTTGCGATTGCGACGGCGAAGCCGGAATATCAGGCCGTGCCGATCTGCGAGCATTTCCATCTGACCGATCTCGTCGATGCCATCTACGGCGCGAGCATGGACAATTCGCGCACCGACAAGGATCAGGTCATCCGCTACGCCTTCGAGAACATGGGCTATGATCCGGCGGCCGGCGACCGTGCGCTGATGGTCGGGGACCGGTGGACCGACGTGGACGGCGCGAAGGAATGCGGCATCGACTGCCTCGGCTGCGGCTGGGGCTATGCAGAGCCCGGCGAACTCGTCGAGCACGGCGCCTACCGCGTCATCGACACCGTCGGCGAACTGAGCGCCGCTGTTGAGGAGTATTTCAACGCCTGACATCGTTGTTTGAAGCATAATGTGCCGTCGTCTTTGCATGGTTATCCAAACAAAGACGACGGCACATCGTTTATTACGCAAAGAAAACGATTATTACATACAGAACAGTCGAGCAATGCACATACGCGAAATAATACAGGCGCATCGATGATTGAAACGTGAACAATGCATGACGATGACATCATGCGACATTCGGCGTGCGGCGCACATGCGCACGTCGACACCGCACGCACGCGCATATATGAACGCATGACGCAAGAGTCGACGATGACGAAACAACGGCGACCGCGACGACCGGCGGAATCAGTGTGCAGATACACGCACATACCACGGTAAGGGACCGTCCATATATATCCGATAATGTACGTTATGTCAGATTAGATGGTGTGGCGAATCCTTAGCCGCCGTCCTCGGGCGTCATACGAGCGTGCTAGGCCAGTCGTCGTCCTCGGCTGCGTCTTTCGTTACTGTGTCGTCCTTCTGTGTCGTCCTGTACTTCTGTACAGCGTCTTCTTGCCTTGTCGCAGTCTCCACCTGCTGTTCGGCGGTGTTGCGTGCCTCCTGCGCGAGCATCGCGCGACGCGCCTGCATGTACATCAGGAACAGTTCGAGCATGATGACGCTGATCGCGATGATAGCCGACGGCCATCCGAGCTTCTCGTACAGCGCACGCGCATGGGCGCCGATCGTGTCCTTGTGCTGCAGATAGATCGGATACGGCAGCGCGACGAGGACGAGCGTGACGAAATGCGCACCGATGACGGCCCAGCTGACCGGCCGCACCTTGAGATTCTCGCCGTCGTGGTAATGGCTGCGTGCAATCGTGATCGCGCACACAGCCAATGCGCTGACCACGCCGATGATCCATATGATGGCCGGCACCGCGTTCATGCCGCTCCCCTTTCGTCGTCCTTCATCATGTTCGTTTCGCCGTCCTCGACGTCCTGCCTGCGACGCAGCGCGTCCTCGATCGTCTGATTCGCGTACCGTTCGACGAAGCGCGCGCGTTCGACGCGGCGCCGTTCGAGCCGTTCGCGCATCGACTGCGCGGCGAGGTCGTCGATCGGCCGTGTGTTGCGCCGCTGTACAGTGCCGGTCACATCCGTGTAGTCGGCGTGCTCGAGCGCCGCCTCAACCCTCGTCCACAACGCGCCCACTGACACGCAGAACACGGCGTCGCCGTCCTCGAGCGCCTGCGCGATCTGCTCGCCATCCGAGCATTCCTCGACGTGCTGTCCGTCACACAGAATCGTCAGGTGCCGCAGCCGTTCGGGCGGCTGCGCGATGAGGAACTCGATCGCCGCCGTCGCGTTCTGCAGATTCACGCCGATGTCGAGCAGCTTCTTCGAGACGGCGAGGACGACGACGTCGTCGAATGAGTACAGCCTTCTCGTGCCCGAACCATTCGACGGCGTGATCGATGGGACGACGATGCGTTTGCGCGCCCAATAATCAAGCTGACGATAGGTGATGCCGGCCACATCCGACGCGACGGTGCCGCGGTAGCCGCGGATCGTGACGTCGAATCCCTCGTCGGGGAACAGCTCCCCCTGCACCATCGTGTCGTCCACGTCGATGAGCGGCACATCCACGTAGCGCGGCGCATTGCCCTGTCCCGCGGACGTGCCGCGGCCTCGTTGCCGGGTCATGGATCGCTACGGCCGTCCGTCAGTGCTGGCGGATCGCCGAATTCGTGAAGTAGACGAGGCGGAACTTGCCGATCATGATCTCGTCGCCGTTCTTGAGGACGGCGCGATCGACGCGCTGACGGTTGACGTAGGTGCCATTGAGGCTGCCGGCGTCCACGACCTCGTACTTGCCGTCGACGCGGCGGAACACGGCATGCGAGCGGGAGACCGTCGAATCGTCGAGCAGGATGTCGGCGCGCGGGTCGCGGCCCACCGTCACCTCGTCCTCATCGAGCAGATAGCGTGACCCCGACAGCGCGCCGCGCGTCGCGATGAGCAGCGCGGTGTTGTCGGAAAGCCGCGTGATCGTCTCGAGGTCCTCCTGCGTGAGCGGACGGTCGCCGGAGGTCGTGATGGGGATCTGGATGGCCGGGAGACCGATGATCGTGGTCTCGCCCGCACCTGGAATCGGTTCTGTCATAACTGCCTATTCTACAATCGTTGCGTACTTGTATTTCATGACCGGCTGCGTCGCGGTGATCCTGACGTCGTCGGATGTCTCTACCGTCACATTAGCACCATATTTGACGGTGAGCCGCGAACCTACGCCACCCGCAATGTTCACGGCGTTCGCGAGGTTGCCCGGATTACCGATCGCCTTGATCACGTACGGCGTCGCCAGCGCCTGCCCGTCGCACACGAGTCCGCTGCTCGTCTCACTGACATAGGTGGATGTGACGACGCGCACGTTGTCGATCTGGATGACCTCGGCGCCGCCATTGCGCAGCTCCTCGATGAGGTTGAACATCGTCGCCGCGTCGATCGGCGCCTTCTGCGGCCTCGAGATGCGGATGACGACGCCTTTGCCCTGCGCAGGCAGTCTTCCCGACAGGATGCCGCTCGTCTCCTCATTCTCCTGCGCGATGCGCTGCGCCTGCTCCTCCTTGTCTGCTGCCTCCTCGAGCGATTTCAGCTGGTTCGTCAGTTCGCTTTTGCGCTGTTCGAGGCGTTCCACCTGCGTGCTCGTCTCGCTGATCAGTCGCGTCAGCTCGGCTTCGGTGAGCGTCTCGTAGGCCGTGTCTTTGTTATTGATCTGGATGACGTAGGCGTAGGCGAGCAGCGCGCACAGCACGGCGATGAGCAGTCCGGTGCCGAAGCGCGCCTTGAGCGACCTGGCGTTCGACGACAATGCCTTCGGCTTGCGTTTGCGCACGACCGGGAACGCGCCCGTCTTTGTGCGGTCGTTGTCCTTGTCGCGGCTGTGCTGCGAGATGATGCGCTTGAGCAGGTCCGGCTGCCCGTCGTCGCTGGACGCCACGCGCGGATGTTCCGCCGTCAGCGGCTCGCACTCCCCCGCCGTCTCCGTCCGTGCGCCACGTTCGCCGTCGTGATCGACATCGATGTCGACGTCGTGATTGATGTCATGACGCATGTCGTTCCCGTCGTCGGGCACGTTCTGTTTCGTCTGTTCGTCGCTCATCGATCACCCCTGGAAGATGTAGCGGCGGATCGCCGAGACGTTCGAGAAGATGCGGATGCCGAGGACGACGATGACGGCGGTCGTCAGCTGCGAGCCAACGCCGAGCTGGTTGCCCAGCAGCACGAGCAGCGTCGCCGTGATGACGTTCGCGAAGAAGGAGATGACGAACACGCGGTCCGAGAAACTGCGTTCGAAGTAGGCGCGCGCGGCGCCGAGCAGCGCGTCGAGCGCGGCGATGACCATGATCGGCAGGTACGGTTGCAAGAACACCGGGATGTCCGGACGGACGAACAGTCCCACGACCACTCCGATGATGAGTCCAAGCACGGCTGCCATCTTCAGCTCCTCCTCGCATAGGTCAGTTTGCCGACGCTCGCGGCCTCGAGCCGCATCTTGCCCGCCTTGTCGATCTGCGGATACATGCCGGCCTTATGGAAATCACTGTACAGCGTCGGCAGCGTCTTCTCGCCCATCGCGTCGGCCAGCGCGTTGCGGTCCCCCACCGCCTGGATGCGGTACGGGCTTTCGATCGGCGTCGTGCCGACGAGGATCGAATTGCCGGCCGTGCGGATCGATGTCTCGACGCCGAGACGGTTGCCGTTGATGGCGATTGCCTCGGCGCCGGCGCGCCACAGCAGGCAGACGAGCAGCTGCAGGTCGGCGTCGGTGACGACGCGCAGCCGGTCGCTTGCGCCGTCGCGCGGCAGCGCGCCCTTCGACGAGTCCGAGGCCGCGGCGACCGGGTCGGCGATCGTCATGACGATGCCCTCGCCTTCGACCGGCGTGGCGCCGGCGGCCGCCTCGTTCTCCTCGACGACCTGTTCGATCGGCGATTTCGTCGCCGACTTCGACTGTTCCTCCACCTGCCTGCGCAGGTTCGCGATGTCCTTGTCGAGCGCATCGACGTGCGCGTTGTTCGTCACAAGCTGATTCGCGAGCGATTCGCGCACCTGTTTCCTTGGATCGGTGTTGAGCAGGCGGACGAATTGGCTGCCGAAGAAGCCAACGATGATGCAGATGAGGAACACGACGATGCGCGTGCCCCAGTAGACGACCTTGGAATCGGGTTTCGTGACGAGCCGTGAGTCGCTGTACAGCGAATCCATCGGACGGTTGATGAGGTCGTCGATGAGCCGGAGCGAATCGTCGCCGCCGCGCCGGTGACGCGGCCGGTCGCGCAGTTCGTCCGGCGACGCCGCATGATGGGATTCGATCGCCGCCCAGCCGCGCGAGAATACGGCGCGGCGGCGCACCGGCTCATGGCCGGGTGCGATTGGCTGGACTGGCGGCATCGAGGATTGATCGGCCAACGGGCACCTACCTGCCGGTGGCGCGGCGACGGGCGAGCCGGTCGGCCCGGATGAGTGTGACGCCCTGACGCAGGTAAATCACGCCGGCGAGCCAGTAGAGGCCGATGCCCCATATCGCGCATGCGATCGCGCCGTAATGCAGGATGTCGAGCGGAATGAACGAGCGGCGGATGTCGGCCACCATCAGCCCGATGATCGAGATGAGCAGCACGGCGGTGCCGGTCTTGCCGACGAAGTGCACCGGCAACGGGCCGTAGTCATGTTGGGCGAGGACGAGCGTGAGGATGCCCATCACGATGTCGCGCAGCGCGACGAGCACGAGCATCCACCATGGCACGACGCCGCAGACCGCCAGCGCCAGGATGCTGCAGATGATGAGCAGCCGGTCGGCGATCGGGTCGAGGATCTGTCCGAGCTTGCTCACCTGGTTGAAGTTCCTCGCGATGAGGCCGTCCAGTCCGTCCGAGGCCGACGACACGGCGAGGACGACGAGCGCCCACACCATGTCGTGTCTCGCGATGAGCCAGGCGATCACTGGAATCGAGATGATGCGCAGCGCGCTGATCAGGTTCGGGATCGTCAGGATCACGTCGCGCGGTTCGGGACTGTATTTTCCTTCAGCGGCCATGGGCACCCACCGTCACATGCGGGTGGCTTGAATTGCCGTGACGATGATGCCGCGCGCGCCCACCGCGTACAGTTCGTCCATGAGCCGGTTGACCTTCGCCTTGGGGACCATGACGCGTACGGCCGACCACTGCTTGTCGTGCAGCGGCGAGATCGTCGGGCTTTCGAATCCGGGGGTGATGTCGACGGCGGCCGAGATGCGGTCGACCGGGATGTCGAAGTCCATCAGCACGTAGCGCTTGGCCGTCAGCACGCCCTGCAGGCGCCGTTCGAGGCGTTCGAGGCGCGCATCGTCCGGTTCGAGGCGCGGCGAGCGGATGAGCACGGCCTCCGAGTGCACGATCGGGTCGCCGAAGATGCGCAGTCCCGCGTTGCGCAGCGTCGTGCCGGTGGACACGACGTCGGCGATGAGGTCGGCCACGCCGAGCTGCACCGACGATTCGACGGCGCCGTCGAGGTGGATCGTCTCGGCCTGGATGCCGTGCTCGGTCAGATAGTCGTGCACGAGCTTGTCGAAGGACGTCGCGACGCGCTTGCCGTCGATGTCGGCCAGCTCGCGGATCTCCGAATCCTGAGGGGCCGCGAAGCGGAACGTGGACGCGCCGAAGCCGAGGTCCATGACCTCCTGCGCGTCGGTGCCCGAGTTGAGCAGCAGGTCGTGGCCGGTGATGCCGACGTCGATCGTGCCGCGACCGACGTAGACGGCGATGTCGAGCGGACGAAGATAGAACAGTTCCACGTCGTTGTCCGGGTCCTCGACGACGAGTTGGCGTGGATTGCTCCGCAGACGGTATCCGGCCTCCTCGAGCATGTTCCAGGCGGGTTCGGACAGCATTCCCTTGTTCGGGACGGCGATGCGTAGCATGGGCTCCTCCAAAGATAGTCGTGCGCACGGGCCGTCGGCTGCGTGCGCGGTGCCGGTCACAGGTTCTTGTAGATGTCGTCGAGCGTCAGTCCGCGGTCGATCATCATGACCTGCAGATGGTAGATGAGCTGGCTCATCTCCTCGGCGGTGCGCTCGGCGCCCTCGTATTCGGCGGCGATCCAGGTCTCGCCGGCCTCCTCGACAATCTTCTTGCCGATGAAATGCGTGCCCTTCTCGAGCTCCTGCACGGTCAGCGAGCCCGGCGTCTTCGCGGCGGCCTTCGCGTTCAGTTCTTCGAACAGCGATTCGAACGTCTTCATGTGGTGGTTCCTGTCAGTTCACTTTGGCGCGCCCCCCGATGGGCGCGCATATGGTCATGGTCGTGGATTCGGCCGCGCCGATGGACGGTCGCGGCCGGGGATTGCCGGATTGGCATGTGGGTGGACGCGGTCAGTCGCGGTAGGCGGCGCGTGCGGCGTCGCGGATCTCGTCGATAGCCTTCGCCGGATCGTCGGCGCCGTAGACGGCGGAGCCGGCGACGAGGATGTTCGCTCCGGCTTCGGCGACGATCGGCGCGGTCTTGACGCCGACGCCGCCGTCGACCTGGATGTTCGTCGCCAGACCGCGGCGCGTGATCTCGTCGCGCAGACGGCGCACCTTGCCCATCTGATTGGCGAGGAACTTCTGGCCGCCGAATCCGGGTTCGACGGTCATGATGAGGATCGTGTCGAACTCCTCGAGGATGTCGAAGATCGGCTCGACCGGCTCGGCCGGGCGCACGGCGAACCACGCCTCGCAGCCCATGTCGTGCAGCTGGCGCGCCAGACGCACCGGGGCGTGGGTCGCGCCCATGTGGAAGGTGACGGAATGCGCACCGCGCTCGGCGTAGCCCGGAGCCCAACGATCCGGGTCGTCGATCATCAGATGGACGTCGACCGGCAGCTTCGTGA
Organism: Bifidobacterium anseris; assembly: GCF_002860345.1. Classification (GTDB taxonomy): domain Bacteria; phylum Actinomycetota; class Actinomycetes; order Actinomycetales; family Bifidobacteriaceae; genus Bifidobacterium; species Bifidobacterium anseris. Next base: position 415,750 of record NZ_NMYC01000001.1, on the reverse strand, counting down.
CCTCGCAGATGCGCTTGACGACGGGTTCGCCGATCGTGAGGTTCGGGACGAAGTGGTGGTCCATGACGTCGACGTGGACGAGGTCGGCATTCGCGATGCGATCGAGGTCGCGCTCGAGATTGCAGAAGTCCGCGGAAAGGATGCTGGGTGCGATTTTGATATCCATGTCTGCCATTCTAAATAAGGCAAGCGACGAACGGCGGCCGTCTGCGGGCCCCGCGGCTCAGTCGTCGCGGCCGCCGTCGTCCTTGGTGTCGTCGGCTGAGTCGTCTCTCGCGTCGTTGGTCGCGCCATTCGTCGTGCCGTGCGCGCCGCGGCCGCCGTGCGCGGACGCGGCGTCGTGGTCGGCGTGCGCGCGTTCCTCGATTTCGGTGACGGTGCGCAGCTTCTCGGCGAGCAGCGGCGTGGGCTTGCCCACGCGTTGGATGACGGCGAAGGCGACGATGCCGAGGATGAAGACGATGATCGAGACCCAGACGTTGACGCGCAGGCCGAGGAATTCGTGGGAGAAGTCGATGCGCAGCATCTCGATCCAGGTGCGTCCAGCCGTGTACCAGATGACGTAGAGCGCGAACAGCGATCCGGCCTTGAGCGTGTGCACAGTCTTGCGGCCGATCCAGATGATGAGCGCCGCGCCGATGAGGTTCCAGATCATCTCGTACAGGAAGGTCGGATGGAACAGCGTGCCGGTCGGGCAGGTCGCGCCGTCGTAGCACTGCTCGGCGTTGCCGATCGCGGAGCCGGCGGTGTTGAGCTTGAGGCCCCACGGCATCGTCGTCGGCTTGCCGTAGAGCTCCTGGTTGAACCAGTTGCCGAGGCGTCCGATGGCCTGGGCGACGAGCAGCGCGGGCGCGATCGCGTCGGCGAGCAGCGCCATCGGATAATGCTTATGGCGCACCCAGGCCCATGCGCCGAGCGCGCCGAGCACGATCGCGCCCCAGATGCCGAGACCGCCGTTCCAGATGCGGAAGATCTCCACCCAGTCGCCGTTCGGCCCGAAGAAGCGTTCCGGCGTCGTGACGACGTGGTAGAGGCGTGCGCCGACGATGCCGCACGGCACCGCCACGAGCGCCGTGTCGAGGATTTGGTCGAAGGTGCCGCCGTAGCGTTTCCATCGCACGCTCGTGATCCACACGGCGGCGACGATGCCGAGCAGCATCGTCAGCGCGTAGATGTGGATCGTCAGCGAGCCGATGTGGAATTGGGAGACCGTCGGCGAGGGGATGTAGGCAAGGTTCATGGTCCCGATGGTAGCAACAGGTGCGTCCGCCGCCGATACGGCGACGGCGCGCATCCTTCGGGCCGTCATGCCCGGAAGGATGCGCGCCGTGTGGGTGTCGCCCGGCGGTTCAGCGACGGCAGCCGTGGATCGCGTCGGCCAGTGCGGCCGTCGTGTTCGCCAGCGCGCCGAGTCCCTGGACGGGGTCGCGCACGTCGCCGTGCTCGTCGAGCAGCGTGTGCACGAGCGCCGAGCCGACGATGACGCCGTCCGCGTACTGGCCGACGGAAGCGCCCTGCGCGGGCGTCGAAACGCCGATGCCGACGCAGACGTTCTCGGCGCCGGCGGCACGCGTGCGTTCGACGAGTTCGCGCGAGGAGTCGTTGAGCGTCGCGCGTTCACCGGTCACGCCCATGCGGGCGGCAGCGTAGACGAATCCGCGCGCGTTCTCGGCGACAACGCGCAGGCGTTCGTCGGTCGAATCCGGCGAGACGAGGAAGATGCGGTCGAGCCCGTGACGGTCGGAGGCCTCGATCCACTCCCCCGCCTCGTCGGGGATCAGGTCTGGGGTGATCAGGCCCGCGCCGCCGGCGTTCGCGAAGTCGGTCGCGAAGCGTTCGACGCCGTAGTGGAAGATGAGGTTCCAGTAGCTCATGATGAGCGGCACGCCGCCGGCGTTCGCGACCGTCTCGACGGCTTTGAACACGTCGGCGATGCGCTCGCCGTTGCGCAGCGCGATCTGGCTCGCCGCCTGAATGACCGGGCCGTCCATGACCGGGTCGGAGTACGGCAGGCCGATCTCGACGATGTCGACGCCGTTGTCCACCATCGTGCGGAACGCCTCGAGAGACAGGTCCGGGTCCGGGAATCCGAAGGGCAGGTAGCCGATGAACGCCGGCATGTTCTGCACCTTGTACTCGTCGAACAGCCTGCGGCATGGGCTCGGTCGGTGCGAGATGCCGAGGGGCTGTCCCGACGGGGTGGTCGCCGTCGCGGTCACGTCGGCGACGAAGCCGTCGCCGTTCTCGATGATTTCGATCGTCTTACGCATTGTTACCCTGTGCTCCATTCGCTTCCAGTGCCTTGCTCTGTTCGTCGGTCAGATAGCCGAACCATTTGCCCGCGGTGTTCATGTCCTTGTCGCCGCGGCCGGAGATGTTGATGATCATGACGGGATGCTCGTAGCCCTTCGCCTTGAGGTCGGCGGCCGCCTTGTAGGCGCCGGCGACGGCGTGCGAGGACTCGATCGCCGGGATGATGCCCTCGGTCTCGCACAGGTCCTTGAACGCGCTCATCGCCTCGCCGTCGGTCGCCCACGAATAGTTGACGCGGCCGATCTCCTTGAGCCATGCGTGCTCGGGGCCGACGGACGCGTAGTCGAGGCCCGCCGAGATCGAATAGGTGTCGAGCGTCTGTCCTTCGTCGTTCTCGAGCAGGTAGCTCTTCGCGCCCTGGAACATGCCGAGTTCACCGGTGCCCGGCGCGAAGCGGATCGCGTGGCGTCCCGATTCAGGGCCGTCGCCGCCCGCTTCGTAGCCGTAGAGGTTGACGCGCGGGTCGTCGAGGAAGGCGTTCATGATGCCGATCGCGTTCGAGCCGCCGCCGACACATGCGCAGACCGCGTCCGGATGGTCGATGCCGTACCAGTCGCGCAGCTGCTCCTTCGCCTCCTCGCCGATGACCTTCTGGAAGTCGCGCACCATCTCGGGGAACGGGTGCGGTCCGGCGACGGTGCCGAGCAGGTAGTGCGTGTCCTTGACGTTGGTCACCCAGTCGCGCAGCGCCTCGTTGATCGCGTCCTTGAGGATGCGGTCGCCCAGCGTCACTTCGACGACCTCGGCGCCGAGCATGCGCATGCGCGCGACGTTGAGCGCCTGGCGGCGCGCGTCGATCTGCCCCATGTAGATGCGGCATTTGAGGCCGAGCATCGCGCACACCGTGGCCGTCGCGACGCCGTGCTGGCCGGCACCGGTCTCGGCGATGACGCGCGTCTTGCCCATGCGCTTGACGAGCAGCGCCTGGCCGATCGCGTTGTTGATCTTGTGTGCGCCGGTGTGGTTGAGGTCCTCGCGCTTGAGGAAGACGCGCGCGTCGAGGCCGGTGCGTTCGCGCAGCCGTTCGGCGAAGCGCGGCGCCTCGGTGAGCGGCGAGGGACGTCCCACGTACTGCTTGTTAAGGCGAGCGAGCTCCTTGTGGAACTCCGGGTCGCGCTTGGCGTCCTCGTAGACCCGTTCGAGCTCGTCGAGCGCGGTGACGAGCGCCTCGGGGACGTACCGTCCGCCGAACTGGCCATAATACGGGCCGTGATGGGTGCTGAGCGGCTGTGCTTCCGAGGCCTTCACCTTGGTTCCTGCTTTCACTAGACGTGCTACTGCGAGTTCATGGTCGTCGGCCGTGGCCACGCCTTCGCCGACGAGCACGGCGTCGGCGCCGGCGCGCGCGTAGTCCTCGGCCTCCGTTTCACCGAAGACTCCCGATTCCGCCACCTTGATGACGTCGTCGGGCAGGCCGTCGGCGAGCTGCGCGTACCTGCCGACATCGACGCGCAGATCCTTGAGGTTGCGCGCGTTGATGCCGATGACGCGCGCTCCGGCCGTGACCGCCCGTTCGATCTCCTCGCGCGTGTGCGTCTCGACGAGCGCCGTCATGCCGAGCTCATGGGTCAGGGCGAGCAGACGGCCGAGCGTGTCGTCGTCGAGCGCGGCGACGATGAGCAGGACGATGTCCGCCCCGTGCGCACGCGCCTCCCAGATCTGGTAGTCGGTCGCGATGAAGTCCTTGCACAGCACCGGGATGTCGACCGTGGCGCGCACGGCGTCCAGATCGTCGAGCGATCCGAGGAAGCGGCGTCCTTCGGTGAGCACCGAGATCGCGGATGCGCCGCCGCGCTCGTATTCGCGGGCGAGCGAGGCCGGGTCGTCGATATCCGCCAATGAGCCCTTGGACGGGGATGCGCGCTTGATCTCGGCGATCACCGGTACGCCGTCGCCGCGCCTAAGCCATCGCTTCGCGTCCATCGGGGCCGGAGCCGAGGCCGCCATGGCCTTGAGCTCGTCCAGCGACGTGACACGTGCACGGTCGCGCTGATCCTCGAGCGCGCCCGCTACCAGTTCATCCAAAACCGACATGCTCCTCCTTGGGGATGCGATGGCGAAGACGGGTCCTTCCCGTCAGGGGACACTCTAACGGATGGCGGATGACGAACGCATGTCGGCGTCTGAATGGTGGTCGCGGCCGCACGACACGCCTAACACGACATCATCCGCGCCGGAAAAGTTTCACTTGAGAGTGGAAAAGCATCCGGAGCCACCACCGACGGTGGTCTAATGGGACGTAGCCCGTACCGTATGGCGAAAGGAGCCGATTATGGCAGATATCAAGGAACACTTCGAGGAATTCAAGGATCACATGGAGGAGCGCCACGAGGAGCATGAGGCGAACCGCGACGAGAAGCGCGCCGAGCGCGCCGAGGAGCATGCCGCCAAGGTGATCGCCAAGGAGGACGAGAAGATCGTCAAGGCCGCCGACGATCCGCAGGCCAAGCTCGAGAAGGTCACCGACAGGGCCGACGACAAGAAGGACAAGGCCGAAGGCAAGGCGGCCGCCGAAGAGGCGAAGGCCACCGAGGATCAGGTTGAACTCAACGACCGCTTCGGCCGCCAGCTCGACCTCGACGACTGATTCGGGTTTTCCGATCCGTCCATGAAGGGCGGGCGTGATCGCGCACGATCACGCCCGCCCTTCGCATATCCGGCGCCGTCCCGCGCCGGCACACGGAACACACAGGAAAGGACAACGATGACCGACACAGACAACATGCACGCCGCGCTCGCGACGATGCCGAAGGCGGAGCTCCATCTGCACATTGAGGGCACGCTCGAACCCGAACTCGCGTTCAAGCTCGCCCGACGCAACGACGTGGCGCTGCCGTGGAGGACGATCGACGAGCTGCGCGCGCAGTACCGCTTCGAGAACCTCCAATCCTTCCTCGACCTCTACTATGCGCTGACGAAGACGCTGCGGACCGCCGACGACTTCCACGACCTCATGCTCGCCTATCTTGCCCGCGCGGCGCGCGACGGCGTCATGCACGCCGAGATCTTCTTCGATCCGCAGGTGCACGTGTTCTCGAACGGCGTGCCCTACGACACAGTGCTCGACGGCCTGCTGGAGGGCCTACGCGCAGGCCGGAAACGCTACGGCGTCACCGGCGGCCTCATGCTGAGCCTCGTGCGCGACATGAGCGTGGAGTCGGCGGACCGCATCCTCGACATGGCCGAGCCGCGCCGCGGCGAGATCCTCGGCATCGGTCTGGACTCCGCGGAGGCGGGGTATCCGCCGTCCATGTTCGTCGACCAGTTCGCCCGCGCACGCTCCTTCGGCTGGCATGCCGTCGCGCATGCCGGCGAGGAGGGTCCCGCCGACTACATCCGCCAAGCGCTCGACCTGCTGCACGCCGAACGCATCGACCACGGCATCCACATCCTCGACGACCCCGAGCTGCAGGCGCGCGTCGTGCGCGACCGGATACCGCTCACTTGCTGCCCGCTGTCAAATCTGCGGCTGCAGGTGGTGCACGACATGCGCAAGCATCCGGTGCCGCAGATGGTGCGCGACGGCATCGTGTGCACGATCAACTCCGACGACCCCGCCTACTTCGGCGGCTACGTCGCCGCCAACTATGCGGCGCTCGCCGACGCGGGCATGTCACTCGACGGCCTCGCCGCGCTCGCCGGGAATTCGATCGACGCGTCGTTCGCCGATGAGCGGCGCTGGATGCGCATGCATGCCGCGCTCGCCGACTGGCGCACCGCCAACGGCGTGTGAACGGAGAGGGGACATATGACGCTATCGGCGCAAGCGCGTCGCATTCGCCGACGGCGGCGCGGCGGACGTGCTATGCCGGTGGGTAGGGCGAACATAAGGAGAGTCATGGAAACGATAGCATCGATCACCAAGCAAATCGAGGACGACCCGCGCGACGCGCAGTTCACCGAACGCGGAGAGAAGCCGATCTTCTCGGCGCCGTCCACCGCACTCATCACGATTGTCGGCCAGTCGCCGAGCCTGGACGCGCAGACCCGCGGCCTGTGCTGGGACGACCGCAGCGGCGACACACTGCGCGAATGGCTCGGCGTGGACAAGGCCACGTTCTACGATTCGGGCAAGTTCGCGCTCGTGCCGATGGACTTCTACTATCTGGGCGATGCGTACGGCGACAAGGGCATGGAGGCGCCGCGCGAATGGGTAGCACCGACGTTCCACCCGGAGATCATGAAGCTGCTGCCGGATGTGAAGCTGACGATCCTCGCCGGCTCCTATGCCGTGAAGTACTACCTCGACCAATGGTCGAAGGCGCGCCTCGAGGACACGGTGAAGAACTTCCGCGAATATCTGCCGAAGTACTTCCCGATCGTGCATCCCTCCGGCCGCACCGACATCTGGCGCACCGAGCATCCCTGGTTTGACGAGACCGTCGTACCCGCGCTGCGCGAGCACGTGCACGCCATCCTCGGCGAGTGAGCGCGTCCGCGATCAGCTCGTCAGGCGAGAGGCCCCGCCGTCCGTAGCGTTACGGACGGCGGGGCCTCTCGCCTGACGAGCTATTGATCCGCGGGACATCGAAGATCTCCCGCGCGACCTTCGGTCACACGCGGCGCAGCTGCGCGGCGATCTTGATCGCCTCGACGCTCGCGCCCGCCTTGTTGCGCGTCTCCATCCATTCGGTCTCAGGCACCGAGTCGAGCACGAGCCCCGCGCCTGCCTGCACCGAGGCCTGATGGTCGCGGATGAAGGCGGTGCGGATCGCGATTGCCATGTCCATGTTGCCGGAGAAGTCGAAATAGCCGACGGTGCCGCCGTAGATGCCGCGGTCGGCCGGTTCCATCCGGTCGATCAGTTCGATCGCCTTCGGCTTGGGCGCTCCGGAGAGCGTTCCGGCCGGGAACGCCGACGTGAACACGTCCATGACGGTCATGTCGGGGCGTACCCGTCCGGTGACCGTCGAGCAGATGTGCATGATGTGGCTGTAGCGCAGCACGTCCATCAGCGAGACGACCTCGACCGATTCGGGTTCGCACACGCGGCTCAGGTCGTTGCGCGCCAGATCGACGAGCATAATGTGCTCGCTGCGCTCCTTGGGATCGGCGAGCAGCTCGTCGTGCAGCCGCTCGTCCTCCTCCGGCGTCGCGCCGCGCGGACGCGACCCGGCGATCGGGAAGCTCATCGCCAGGCCGTCATCGACCTTGATGAGCGTCTCCGGCGACGAGCCGATGACGTTGAAGTCGCGGCCCTGCGCGTCGGTGAGCGTCATGAAGTACATGTAGGGGCTCGGGTTGAGCGTGCGCAGCACACGGTAGACGTCGAAGGGGTCGGCCGGCGAGTCGATGTCGAGACGCTGCGAGCCGACGACCTGGAACACGTCGCCGTCGATGATGTGGCGTCGCGAACGCTCCACCATCGCGAGGAAGTCCTCTTTCCTCGTCCGGAACCGCAGTTCGGGCTGCGGAATCGAGGGATCGAGCACGTCGACGCGGAACTCGTCCTGCGTCGGCGTGGCCGCCCGCACCTGCATGAGCTCCACGCGGGCGACCGCCTCGTCGTAGGCGGCGTCGGCGCGCGTGGGGCGGTCGTCGACGTTCACGGCGTTCGCGATGAGCCACACCGAGCCGTTCTTGTGGTCGACGACGGCGATGTCGGTGGCCAGCGCGAGCGTCAGTTCGCTCTGCCCGGTCTCATCGGGCGCGTTCGCCGGCAGCATCGGCTCCCAATGGCGGATCACGTCCCAGCCGACGTTGCCGACGAGGCCGCCCGTTAGGTTCGGCAGACCGTCGATCCGCGGCGCATGCAGCACGTCGAGCGTCGCGCGCGCCACGTCGATGACGTCGCCGTCGCGCGGCACGCCCGCAGGCACCGTGCCGAGCCAGTCGGCGCGCCCGCCGTTCGAACGCAGCTGTGCCATCGAATCGACGCCGATGAAGCTGTAGCGGCTCCATGTGCCGCTCGTCTCGGCCGATTCGAGGATGAAGGTGCCGGAACGTCGTCCGGCGAGACGCTCGTACAGGCCGACCGGTGTCAGCGAATCCGCGAGGATCCTGCGCACGATCGGGATGATACGGTAACCTTCGGCCGCCAGTGCATGGAAGCGCTCACGGCTCGGCCAGGTCTCCCCCCAGCCCAGATCGGACACGCTGTTGACGCTCATGCCTGCTCCTCCTGTCCTTCGGGGCGCATGCCGACGACGGCCGGCAGCGGACCGCCCTCGTCGAAGCAGCTGCGCTTGCCGGTGTGGCACGCCGCGCCGACCTGGTCGACTTCGACGAGCAGCGCGTCGCCGTCGCAGTCGAGGCTCACCGACTTCACGTACTGCACATGGCCGGAGGTGTCCCCCTTGCGCCAATACTCCTGGCGGGACCTCGACCAGAACGTCACACGGCCGCCTGTCAGCGTGCGGCGCAGCGCCTCGTCGTCCATGTAGCCGACCATGAGCACCTCACGGGTGTCGTACTGCTGGACGACGGCGCACACGAGCCCCTTGTCGTCGTACTTGAGCCGCGCTTTGATGCGCGGGTCGAGCATCACGAAATTGTCGTAGGTCTTCTCAGCTTCGCTGCCCATCATGCTCCCATATCATCGTTCGCGAACAACAGACCACATCATCATACGCGCGCATGCCGCGCACGCTCAGCGCACCGTGTAGCCGGCGGCGCGCAGTGCGTCCTTGACCTCGCCGATCGTGACCTTGCCGTAATGGAAGATCGACGCGGCGAGCACGGCGTCGGCGCCGGCCGCGACCGCCGGCGGGAAGTCGGAGGCCTTGCCCGCGCCGCCCGAGGCGATGATGGGGATCGAGACGACCTCGCGCATCGCACGGATCATCTCAAGGTCAAAGCCCTGCTGCGTGCCGTCGGCATCCATCGAATTGAGCAGGATCTCGCCGGCGCCGAGCTCCTCGGCGCGCTTCGCCCACCACAGCGCGTCGATGCCGGTCGATTTGCGTCCGCCCATCGTCGTGACCTCGAATCCCGAACGCGTATGCCGTTCGCCGCGCTCGCGGCGCGCGTCGACGGACAGGACGAGCACCTGGTTGCCGAATCGTTCGGCGACGCGGGAGATCAGCGTCGGATCGTTGATCGCAGCCGTGTTCACGCCCACCTTGTCGGCACCGCAGCGCAGCAGCGAATCAACGTCCTCGGGCGTGCGTACGCCGCCGCCGACGGTCAGCGGGATGAAAATCTGCTCGGCGGTGCGCGTGACGACGTCGATCATCGTCTGGCGATGCGAGCTCGACGCGGTCACATCAAGGAAGGTCAGCTCGTCGGCGCCCTGACGGTAGTATTCGGCGGCGAGCTCGACCGGGTCGCCCGCATCGCGCAGGTTCTCGAAGTGGACGCCTTTGACGACGCGTCCGGCGTCGACGTCGAGACATGGGATAACACGGACCGCCAACGGCATGGTCGCACCTCTTTCGAATCGTTGCTGACTCAACACGGAACGCCACCAGCGTACCGATTCCCTGTTACAACGCGCCGCACGCGCCGCCCACGCGACCGCATGCCGAAACGGCCGGGCCTGCATCCCCGAGCCGTTCCGGGACGCGAAATCGTTGGAACCGCGCGGATGCAACCGCAGGTTGCCGCGGAAGTCGACGGTTGCATCCGCCGATGCAACCGAAAGGTGGTAGCGCGGCTTTCGCATACCGGGCATAGTTGGTGCCATGGAGCCGACGACGGTAGCGTCGATACGGCCACGGTCAGGAAAGGACACGGACATGACCTTCAGGGACAATCTGCAGTACCTGCGCGCCCAACGCAACATGACGCAGGAGCAGCTCGCGATGCTGCTCGGCGTCTCGAGACAGGCGATCAGCAAATGGGAGGGCGACAAGGCCTATCCGGAGATGGACAAGCTGCTGATGATGTGCGACCTGTTCGGCGTGACGCTCGACGATCTCGTCATCGGCGACGTGCGCGACGGACGCGCCGAGACCGCAGCGGCCGACGACACCGGGGACGAACGCCCAAAAGCGCCCGTCGGCGCCGGCGCGACGATGCTCGCCGAGCCGTCCGCGCTGCCGCAGGACATCACCGGCTATGACGAGCACATGCGTTCCTTCGACCGCAAGATCTGCGCCGGCGTCTTCGCCGTCATCTTCGGCGTCGGCGTCGGTCTGCTGTTCGACGGCGACAACAGCGTGCCGGTGTCGGCCTCGATCGGCGAATTCCTCGTGTTCCTGTGCATCTCGATCGGCGTGCTCGTCGCGCTCGCGTTCTTCGTGCCCGCGGGTCTGGGCCACGCCGAGTTCATGCGCCGCCACCCCTTCGTCGAGGACTTCTACACCGGCGAGGACCGCCGTCAGGCGGCGCACACGCTCGCGGTCAGCCTCATCTTCGGCGTCGGCCTGATCCTCATCGCCTGCGGCTTCATGGTCTACGCCGACGGCGTCATGCACATGGACGAGGGATGGCCGGTCGCGCTGTTCATGATGATCGTCGCCGGCGGCGTGGCCGCATGCACGTACGGTGGCATGAACTACGCGCGCGTGAACGTCGAGGAGTACAACAAGGCGGCGATCCGCGAGGAGCGCAGCCGCAGCATGGACACGGTCGAGGGCGTCAACGGCGCAATCTGCGGCACGATCATGATCGTCGCGACGATTGTGGGCCTTTCGATGCTGTTCTTCTTCGACGGCGGCCCCAAAGGCATGTTCTGGATGTCGTGGGTCATCGGCGGCCTGCTGTGCGCAATCGCGTCGATCGTCACGAACGCGATCGCCGAACGCCGCGACCGGCGCTGAACGGCGCGCGCCGGCATGGCGTGCGTCAGCGCATCTCGAGCGCGATCTCGCTGCCGAAGGTGTTCGGTGTGCCGTCCGTCACCTGCAGCAGCACCGGCGCCGCCGCGTCGAGGAGCACATAGGCGAGCTGGATCGATGTTTTCGTGCCGGGAAGCACCTTGCGGAAGCGTGACGCGTCCTCGAAACCAGCCGGCCTCTCTTCGCCGTAGGCGGCCTGTTCGAGCACGATGCCGTGCTGCGAGACAGTGAAGGTCGGCACCAGCCCTGTCGTGTACGCCGTCGTGTTCTCCCATTCGACGGTGAGCAGCACCGTCGCGCGGCCCTGCGCGTCGTCCGTCGCGTGCACCGCCGTAACCGATTCGATCGTCGGCCGCTTCGTCGTCGCGCTCGTCTGAGTCGAGGCCTCCTCGACCTCCCCGTCGCCGTCCGCGCCGCGCACATCGATTGTCGCCGCGGGCGCGGCCTGCAGTACGGGAGGCGCACTCATCGCCTTCGCCTGCCATCCGCCGAGGAAGCCCAGCGCGAGCACGAGCGTCGCGCCGCCGCCGAGCGCCGCCATGCCGGCTCCGGCCTTCCTCCCCCGTCGCCGACGCGCGCGGCCGCCCGCCGCCGGCGACCTTCTCGCGTGCGCTCCACCCATACGATGCTCGTTTCTCGTCATGCCTGCACGGGGCATGCGGCCCGGCCGCGCACCCCGATTATGTCCATGGGCATTGTAGCGGGGTGCACGTTGAAGGCGCCGTCGACGGTCTCACTGTAAGACGCCTTCAACGAATCTTCACATCGACCCCTGTGACCACGCCGCCGACAGGGCATCTCCGCCGCCTTCAGCGCTCCCGCCTGCGCCACGCGAAGACGGCGACGGCCGCCGCCATGCACACGAGCGCATACAGGCACACGATCCACAGATGCGGCCAGATCTGACCGTCGGCGCCGTCGAGCGCCGCGACGACCGCCTGCGTCGCATGATAGAACGGCAACGCCTGCACGATACGGCGGAACGTCTCCCCCATGATCGCCAACGGCACGGTGACTCCCGACAGGATGAAGGCCAGCGTCGTGAGCATCGCCCCGCACACGCCGCCGACCGCGCGATCGCTCATCACACAGCCGCACAGCAGCCCAATCGCCGTATACATGAGCGCGACCGGCAGCACGACCACGACGCCCAGCAGCAGACGCGAAGAGACATGCCAGCCGAACAGGCCCGCGCACAGGAACGTGACAAGCGACTGCGCAAGCGAGACGACGAGCATCGGCACCGTATAGCCGAACATGAAATCCGCCGACGTCATCGACGAGACGAACAACCTCGCCAGAAAGCTCGACGTACGGTCCTTCGCCAGCAGCATCCCCGAGAACAACGACAGGAACACCGGCGCATAGGCCGCGATCGACGCCGTCAGATCGCCGATCGACATGGCACGCGCGCCGGGCATCTGACCGACCTGACGGTAGATGACCGACAACGCCCACAGCAGCAGCGCCGGGAAGGCCATGCCGAAGAACAGGTTCACCGAATCGCGCAGCACCCCCTTGACCGTACGCACTGAGAACAGCCACACCCTGCGCGCGCTCATCGTGCACCTCCCGCCAACGCGACGAACGCGTCCTCCAACGTGGACGCGCCCGTCTTCTCCTTGAGCTGCTCGACGGTGCCGGTTGCGACGACACTGCCGGCGACCATGATCGCGACCATGTCCGCAAGCGTCTCGACCTCCTCGAGGTAATGCGTCGTCAGCAGCATCGTCGTGCTGCCCTTGAGCGACGCGATGACCTTCCACAGCTCCCGGCGCGCGAACACGTCGAGACCGACCGTCGGCTCGTCGAGGAACAGGATCTTCGGCGACGTGATGAGCCCCATCGCGATGCTCAGACGTCGGCGCATGCCTCCCGACAGCGCCGACGCGCGCCGCGAGGCTACGTCGGCGAGCGAGAACACGTCGATGACGTGGCGCGCGCTCGCGACGGCCTTCGCATGCGGCTGCCCGTAGATGCCGGCGATGAGCTCGAGGTTCTCCTGGACCGTAAGGTTCTGCGCGACGGCCGTCTCCTGCGGCGCGACGTTGATGCGCTCGCGGATCCATGCGCCGTCCTTGAGGATCGACTTGCCGAGCAGGTAGGCGTCGCCGCTCGTCGGGCGCGTCAGCCCGGTGAGCATCGAGATCGTCGTCGTCTTGCCGGCGCCGTTGACGCCGAGCAGCGCGAAGAGACTCCCCTCGGCGACGGTGATGTTCTCATGGTCGACGGCGACGAGGTCGCCGTACCGTTTCGTCAGATCGACGGTGCGTATCGCATCCATCTCATGCTTCCTTTCCGGATTCGAGGTCCGCCTTGAGCGCCCGGTAGACCTGCGACGTGGAGCGTTCGACAAAGTCGGCATCCCAGTCGAGGTAGCGTGTGGCGATCATCGTGGCGAGGCCGTGCACATACACCCACAGCTGCGTGTGGAATTCGAGGGCCCGTGCCTCGGTGACGCCGAGCTGGCGGGCGACGATCGCCACGATCGGCTCGACGTCACGTTCGGCCTGCCTCATCTCCTCGTCGGTACGCGGACGCATGAACAGCATCGCGAACAGCTGCGGCTCGCGTCTGGCGAAGTCGACGTAGGCGAGGCCGCTCGACAGATACGGACGGTCGGCGCCGCGCTCCATCGCGTCGGTGACGAAGGCGTTGTACGTCTCGTTCGCTCGCCGCCAGACGGCGTGCTGCACCTCTTCCATGCCGGCGAAGCGGCTGAAGATCGGACGCACCGAGCAACCGAGGCGTGCGGCAAGCGAACGCGCGGACAGCGCATCCTCCCCGTCCTCACGCACGATTGCGAAGGCGGATTCGACAATCTGCTCGCGTGTGTATTGCTGTGCGCGCGGCATCGCGGCCTCCCTCCCCGCGCGTACTTCAACGCGCGGAACATAATGTAACAGGTGTTACGTAACAGTTGTTACATTACTTAGCGTCCCTCTTCGGCGCAAGTTCCGGCGATTGCGCAGGGCCGATTTCGGCCGCCGACACGATGAAGGCCCGCCCATCCGTTCGTGGATGGGCGGGCCTTCGCGGCCTGCGGGCGCTCAGGAACGCTGCGGCATCGTCATGTCGATCGTCTTGGCGGCGAGCTGTCCGCAGGCGCCGTCGATGTCTTGGCCGCGCGTGTCGCGCAGCGTCGCGGTGATGCCGGCGTCATGCAGGATCTCAAGGAACCTCGCCTCGTCCTCGGGTTTCGACGCCGTCCATTTCGACCCCTCGATCGGGTTGAGCGGGATCGGGTTGACATGCGCCCAGTTGTCGCCGTAGTGGTTGAGCTTGTTCGCGAGCTGGCGCGCGTGCACCTCCTGGTCGTTGATGCCGCGCATCAGCGCGTATTCGATGCTCACGCGCCGCTTGCTCGCCAGATAGTAGTCATGCGCGGCGTCGAGGACCTGATCGACGTTGAAGCGCCTGTTCATCGGCACGAGCTCGTCGCGCAGATCGTCGTTCGGCGCGTGCAGCGACACGGCGAGGCGCACCGGCAGCCCCTCCTGCGCGAGGCGGCGGATGCCGGGGACGACGCCGACGGTCGAGACCGTGATGTTGCGCGTCGAGATGCCGAAGCCGTCGGGCGGCATCGCGCCGATCTGACGCACCGCGGAGACGATGGCGCGATAGTTGCCCATCGGCTCGCCCATGCCCATGAACACGACGTTGCTCAGACGCCCCGGACCTCCCGCGACCTCGCCGCGCGCCATCATGCCGGCGGCGATGCGCACCTGTTCGAGGATCTCGCCGGTGGACATGTTGCGCGTCAGCCCCAGCTGGCCGGTCGCACAGAACGGGCAGCCCATGCCGCAGCCGACCTGCGACGAGATGCACAGCGTCGTGCGGTTGGGATACCGCATGAGCACCGATTCGATCTTCGAGCCGTCGAACAGGTTCCACAGCGTCTTGATTGTCTGCCCGTCGTCGGCCACCTGACGTGTCACCTCGTCGATCAGTGTCGGGAAGAACGCCTCCTGAACCGGTTCGCGCAGCGCCGCCGGCAGATCGGTGAAATCGGCGGCGTCGGCGTCGAAACGGCCGTAGTAGTGGTTGGCGAGCTGCTTGACGCGGAACCTCGGCATGCCGAGCTCCTTCGCGCGTTCCTCGCGTTCGTCGACGGTCATGTCGGCGAAATGCAGCGGCGGCTTGCCCCGTCGAGCGTGGTCCTTCGCGAGCACGTCGCGGAACGCCCCGGTGGTGCCGCCGGGCGTGATGCCGCTGTCCGCGTCGTCATGCGGATGCGCGGCGGGGCGGAAGGTGTCGTTGGAGTTCATGATGGAATCGGCTTTCCTCGGGGAATCGTGATGGTTCGGACGGTGCGCGGCGCTCAGACGTCACAGACCGGTCATCCACAGCAGCACGCAGATGAACGGCGCGCACAGCAGGATGGAGTCGACGCGGTCGAGGATGCCGCCGTGCCCCTTGAGCAGGTGACCCATGTCCTTGATGCCCAGATCACGTTTGATCAGCGACGCGCACAGGTCGCCGAAAGTGCCGACGACGCCGATCATGACGCCGGCGACGATCGGCACCCACCAGCGCGACGCCCACATCGGCGCCTCGTAGGTGCACGCGAAGACGGCGAAACAGCCGGCCATCGCGAACAGGATCGAGCCGAGCAGACCTTCGACCGATTTCTTTGGCGAGATCGTCGGACACAGCTTGTGCCGGCCGAACCACGCGCCGGCGAACAGACCGCCGGTGTCGCTCAGCGCCGGCATGAACACGATGAGGATCGCATGGGCGACCGGATGCCCGTTGAAGGTGAGCGGCATGATGATGCACGAAGCGAGCAGCGGAATGTAGAGCACGGTGAACATCGAGACGGCCACCTGCGTCAGGCGGCTGTGCGGCTCGTCGGCGCGCGGCTGCGCCTGTGCAGGCGTCGCGGTCGTTGCCTTGCCGGCGACGACCTTCGATGTGCGCCCGTTGAGCGTGATCTGCAGGCTCGCCGTGACGGCGACGACGAGCAGCGACGCCAGCACGCCGACGGCCATCGCCACGACATGGCGGTCGCAGAAGTAGACGGAGAGCAGCGTCGCCGTCGAGCAGATCCAGAGCGTGAGCACAGGGATGCGCAGGCCGCGCGTCGCGAAGTCCACGCGCAGCTCCCACAGCGCGGGGAGCATGAAGACGACGACGAGGAGCGCGAACAGCATCGGACTGATGAACAGGCACGCGAGGATGATCACGATGAGAACAACGGCCGTGGCGACGGCCTGCGGCATGTTCCTGCCGGTCCTCTTGTTGATCTGCTGAAGCTTCTCTTCGGCCTCACGGGATTGCTGCATATGCGGCATCATGGCCCTCCTTCGGGAACATGCGCGACGACGTGCACCGGCGGGATCCGCCCGGTGCACAACAAGGATGCGCCTGCGCGCCGGGGGTCGCTTGAAGCCGTGGCGGTCGCGCGCAGGCGCATCGTCTCAGGGAGGATCAGACCTCCATGATCTCCTTCTGCTTGCCTTCGAGCAGGGCGTCGAGTTCATCGGTGATCTGCTTGGTGACCTTGTCGAGATCCTTGAGCAGACGATCGCCCTCGTCCTCGCCCATCTCGCCGTCCTTGACGGCCTTGTCGATCGCTTCCTTCGTCTTGCGACGGATGTTGCGCACGGCGACCTTGCCGTCCTCGGCCTTCGTCTTGGCGAGCTTGACGTATTCCTTGCGGCGGTCCTCAGTGAGCTCCGGCATCGTCAGCAGGATCTGCGCGCCGTTGCGGCGCGGGCTCGCGCCGAGGTCGGAGTCGCGCAGCGCCTTCTCGACGGCGTTCGCCTGCGACGGGTCGAAGGGCGTCACGGACAGCGTGCGCGGCTCCGGCACGCCGATCGTGGCAACCGACTTGAGCGGCGTCGGCGCGCCGTAGTATTCGACGACGATGCCGTTGAGCAGCGCCGGGTTGGCGCGGCCGGTGCGGATGCCGGAGAAGTTCTCCTTCGTCGATTCGACGGACTTCGCCATCTGCGCCTTGGCCTGATCCACAAGATTTGCCATGTTTGTTCTCCTTTGATGAAACCTGTTGTCGGCGTCGTGGGCGTCACACGGCGTTCATGCCAGCTGCGACTCCCCGTTGGACACCAGCGTACCAATCGACTCGCCGAGCAACGCGCGGGTGACGTCGCCGGGCGCCTCGAGCCCGAACACGCGGATGTGCTGGTCGTTGTCACGCGCCATCGCCATCGCCGAGGCGTCCATAACCGCGAGGTTGTCGACGAGCGCGCGCTTGTAGCTCAGGCGCGCGAAGCGCTTTGCGTCCGGGTCCTTGCGCGGGTCGGAGGTGTAGACGCCGTCGACGCCGTTCTTACCCATGAGCACCTCATCGCAGTGAATCTCGAGCGAACGCTGGATCGAGACAGTGTCGGTCGAGAAGTATGGCATGCCGGCGCCGGCGCCGAAGATGACGACGCGGCCTTTCTCGAGGTGGCGGATCGCCTTGAGCGGGATGTACGGCTCGGCGACCTGCCCCATCGTGATCGCCGTCTGCACGCGCGTCGCCTGACCTTCCTGCTCGAGGAAGTCCTGCAGCGCGAGGCAGTTCATGACGGTGCCGAGCATACCCATATAGTCACCGCGGGAACGATCGATGCCCGCCTGCTGCAGTTCGGCGCCGCGGAAGAAGTTGCCCCCACCGGTGACGATCGCCACCTGCACGCCGGCTTCGACGGCCGGCACGATCTCGGAGGCGATGCGCCGCACGACACCGGTGTCGATGCCGACGCTGCCGCCGCCGAAGGCCTCCCCCGAGAGCTTGAGCAACACCCTGCGCGGTTCGGTTTGCGTCGTTTCCTCTGCCATATCATGCCTTCCTCGTCGATGGATCGCAAAATACCGTCTTTTAGAGTATCGGTGGCGTTTGACACCACCCGGCGGCGCAGGCCGGAAACGCGGATGGGGCCGCACGCCGTCATGGCGTGCGGCCCCATCCGCCGCATCGGCAAATCGCCGGTGCGGCGGTTCCGGCGCGATCATACGCATGCGCCGGAACCCTGATTGTGTCAGTCGACGTCGGCCTCCGGGCCCTTGCCGACCTCGAGGCGGGCGAAGGCGAGGGCCTGACCGCCGACCTCCTTGAACAGATCACCGATCGTCTTCGACGGATCCTTGACGTAGGCCTGCTCGAGCAGCACGTTCTCCTTGAAGAACGCGTTGAGGCGGCCTTCGACGATCTTCGGGACAATCTTCTCCGGCTTGCCTTCGGCGAGCGACTTCTCGGTGGCGACGCGGCGTTCGCTCTCGACGACGTCCTCCGGGACGTCCTCGCGGGTGAGCCAGCGGGCGCCCATCGCGGAGATCTGCAGCGCGGCCTCATGGGCCACGGCGGCGCCGGCCTCGTCGGTCGCAATCATCGCGACGATGCTCGGCGGCATCTCGGCGGACTTCTTATGGGCGTAGATCTCAACGCGCGGGCCGGTGATCTTCGCGAACTGGCCGACCTTGACGTGCTCGCCGAACAGGGCGGCGGCCTCCTCGATGTCGGTCTTCACGTCGCCGTCGGCGGACGGCGCGTTGAGGACGTCGTCGATGCTGTTCGCGTCGGCCTTGACGGCGTCGGCGAGGACAGTGTTCGAGAAGTCGACGAACTTCGGGGTCTTCGCGACGAAGTCGGTCTCCGAGTTGAGCTCGACGGCGTAGCCGGTCTGGCCGTTCGCGGAATCGACGACGGTCGACGCGATCGTGCCTTCCTGGGCCTTGCGGCCTTCACGCTTGCCGGCGGCCTGGATGCCCTTGGCGCGGATGATTTCCTTCGCGCGTGCGACGTCGCCTTCGGCCTCGGTGAGCGCCTTCTTGACGTCCATCATGCCGGCGCCGGTCTCCTCGCGGACCTGCTTGATCAATGCTGCGGTGATTGCTGCCATTGATGTCTCCTTGGTTGAAACGGAAAAGTATATGGAGGCAAGCGTTCGGCTGCGTGATGCGCCGCCGAACGCTTGGGATCACTTGGACTCGGTGTCCTGCTCGGCCTGCGACGCCTCGAAGTGGGCGTCCGAACGGGCGGCCTCGGAGGAGGCGCCTTCGGCCTCGTCGTCCTTGAGCACGGCGCTCTCGGTGACGACTGCGTTCTCACGGTCGGTGTTCTCGAGCAGTTCCTTCTCCCAGGCGGCCATCGGCTGCTCGGTGGAGGTGCCTTCGCTCTGTGCGCTCTTTCCGGAACGCTCGAGCAGGCCTTCGGCGACGGCGTCAGCGAAGAGCGTCGTCAGCAGCTCGATGCCGCGGATCGCGTCGTCGTTCGCCGGGATCGGGTACTCGACGGTCTCCGGATCGGCGTTGGTGTCGACGATCGCGACGACCGGGATGCCGAGCTTGTGGGCTTCCTCGACCGCGAGGGCCTCCTTGTTGACGTCCACGACGAACATCGCGGAAGGCGTGCGGTTCATGTTGCGGATGCCGCCGAGCTGCTTCTCCAGCTTGTCCTTCTCGCGCTCGAGGAGCAGGAGCTCCTTCTTCGTCAGGCCGGAGCCGTGCACGTCGGAGAAGTCCATCTCCTCGAGTTCCTTGAGACGGGTGACGCGCTTGGAGACGGTCTGGAAGTTGGTCAGCATGCCGCCGAGCCAACGCTCGGAGACGTACGGCATGTTCACGCGGGTGGCCTGGGTCTTGATGGCCTCCTGAGCCTGCTTCTTCGTGCCGACGAACAGCACCGTGCCGTTATGCGCGACGGTCGTCTTGATGAAGTCGTAGGCGACGTCGATCAGGTCGAGCGTCTTGAACAGGTTGATGATGTAGATGCCGTTGCGCTCCGTGAGGATGTACTGCTTCATCTTCGGGTTCCAACGGCGGGTCTGGTGTCCGAACTGGAGACCGGCCTTGAGCATCTCGCTCATCGTGATCTGAGCCATGGTATCGCTACCTTTCTTGTCGGTTATTGCCTGGCCATGCGGCATTGCGTGCAATCTCGCCCCGAAGGGTCCGACCGACCGACACAAGCCGTCGCCCACATGACGCGTTGTCGTGGTGCGCCCGCAATAGGAAATGTCTGGTGGCGACCCATGCGTGCGACAGCACGGTACGCCGATTGGCACACCGTTGACGAATATACCATGCGCCCCTCCCAGAATCAATGGTTCCGCGAGGGGCGCATCCGTCCGTGGCTCGGACGGTCAGGAGTTCATGCTGCGCATGCGGCGCATCGCGGCGCGACGCTCGTCCTTCTCGAGCCGATCGATGTAGACGTGGCCGTCGAGATGGTCGGTCTCGTGCTGGAGCATGCGTCCCATGATGCCGTCGCCCTCAAGGACGACCTCGTTGCCGTCGAGATTGATGCCGCGCACGCGCGCGTAGTCGGCGCGGCGCGTCTTGTACCACAGGCTCGGCAGCGACAGACAGCCCTCGTCGCCGTACTGCTCGCCGCGCGTCTCCTCGAGCACCGGGTTAAGCACGTAGCCGACGGTGCCGTCGATGTTGTAGGAGAAGGCGCGCAGCCCCACGCCGATCTGATTGGCGGACAGGCCCGCACGGCCCGGGTCGTCGACGGTGTCGAGCAGATCCTCGACGAGGCGACGCACCGCCGGCGTGATCTCGGTGATCGGATCGCACGGTGTGCGCAGGACCGGGTCGGGGACGACTCGTATTTCACGGATTGCCACTGGTATGCTCCTCTTTCGTTGCTTTGTTGGTTCCTGATTGATGATTCATCACGTCCGGCGACGCCTTGTTTCGGTCAGCGCGAGGCGGACGCGTCGTCCTTCGCGGCAGCATCGTCCTTCGCGGCGTCGGCGTCCTGCGCGGCGTCGGTGTGCTCGTCGCGCCATTCGCCGAACCGTTCATGGACGTTGCCGATCGCCTGACGCACGCGCGGCGTCACGTTCTCGGAGGCGGCGCGCACGCTTTCCCCGGCCTTCTTGACCGTCTCGGTCGTGCTCTCGAGGATCTGCATACCGACGTTCGCGCGCACCACGGGCGCCACCGGGGCGTACAACTCCCCTTCGATCACCTCGTCGTACTGCGCGAGCACCTTGGGGCGCACGACCTTCATGCTCGCGGTCATCGTGCCCTCCTCGAGGCTGAAATCGTGCGGCAGCACGATGAACTTGCGCACCGATTCGGCACGCGAGACGTCGGCGTTCGCCCGGTCCACGTACTGCTGGATGAAGGAATGGACGGCGTCGCTGTTGGCGACGTCCCCCATCGGCATGTCCGGGTCGAGCCCCTGCTCGGCGAGCCACGACGGCGTCATCTCCGGGTCGAGCGTCACGAGGGCGCCGACGAACGGACGGTTGTCGCCGACGACGACGGCGTGCGCCACGATCGAGCATTCGCAGATCGTGCCCTCCATCGGCGCCGGGGAGACGTTCTTTCCGCCGGCCGTGATGATGATGTCCTTCTTGCGGCCGGTGATGTACAGGAAGCCCTCGTCGTCGATCGTGCCGAGGTCGCCGGTGTGCAGCCAGCCGCTCGGCTCGAGGACCTCGTCGGTCATCTCGGGGTTGCGGTAGTAGCCGAGGAACACGTTCGGTCCCTTGACCTCGATCTCGCCGTCCTCGGCGGTGCGGATCGCCATGCCCGGGCCGGGCCTGCCGACCGAGCCCGGACGGTTCGCCTTCTGCCAGTTGACGACCATCGGCGCGGCCGTCTCCGTCATGCCGTAGCCCTGGATAAAGGTGATGTCGTCCATGCCGTTGAAGAAATGCACGAGGTCGGTGTTGATCGGCGCGCCGCCGCATGCCAGATAGCGCAGGTTGGGTCCGAGTGCCGAACGGAACGACGAGGCGACGGTGCCCATGTAGAAGGAGTGCTTCATGCGCATGATGGCCGACGGCCGCTTATGCTCGACCTCCATCTTCGACCATGCGACGAAATGCTTGAAGGCGTTCGCGAAGATGCGGCCACGCATGCCGGTACCCGCCTTCTGCGACGCGGCGTTGTACACCTTCTCGAAGACGCGCGGGACGCCGAGCAGGTAGGTCGGCCTGAAGCCGCGCAGGTCGGCGAGCAGGTGCTTGGCGCCGGGCACGTAGCCGACGACGCCGTGGCCGCCGATGGCCGTGTACTGGATGTAGCGCGCGAAGCAGTGCGCCAGCGGCAGAAACAGCAGCAGACGGTTCGGCTCGTAGAGCATCTCAGGAAGGATCTCGTAGCCGTTCTTGACGATGTGCGTGAAGTTGCGGTGGGACAGCATGGCACCCTTCGGCCTACCGGTCGAGCCCGACGTGAAGACGATCGTCAGCAGGTCGTCGGCGCGCACGCGGCCGATCGCTTCGTCGAGCGCGTCGTCGTCGAGCGCCTCACCGTAGTTGATGAGCGCGTCCAGGGCTCCGTTCTTCAGGTTGAAGACGTGCTTGAGCCCCGGATGGTCGGCCGCGATGTAGTCGAGCGTATGCGTATGCTCCTCGTCGCCGCCGAAGGCGATGAGCGGCTCCACCTCCTCGATGATCGACGCCGCCTGCTTGAGCGAATCGGTCTCGTAGATCGGCACCGACACCGCGCCGATCGCCGCGCACGCGAAGTCGAGGACGCCCCATTCGTAGCACGTGGCCGAATACAGCACGACCATCGTGCCTTGCTTGGCGCCAAGGGCCATCAGGCCCTTGGCGACGCTGCGCACCTGGGCGAGCATCTCCCCAGCCATCACGTCGTTCCACTGGCGGGTCCTCTCGTCCTTCCACTGGGCGATGATGTCGTCCGGATCGGCGATCGCACGGTCCGACAGCAGTGCGTACACCGTGTCCTTCTGCGTGGTCACGTAGATATTGTCGAGTCCGTATTCCCTGAGCATGCCTCCCACTATAACGCACGGCCGAGCATATGCGGCCTCAGCCGAGGTCGATCATGTCGCACACCCAACGCGCACCCTGGCGCACGAGCCTCATGTTGCCGCAGTGGGGCGTCGCGCCGAGCGAGATGTGCAGCGAGATCTCCAGTGTTTCCTCGTTGAGCATCATCGCGTGCACGAGATGAGGCATGACCGGCGCGTAGCGCATCTTGAGCGCGGGCGCGGGCAGCAGGTTGGGATTGCCGGCGAGGACCGAGCGCATCGTCTCGATGCGCCTGATGCATTCGGGCTTGACGTACTTCGCGAGCGAACTGCCGCTCTGGCGTGCGCGCATGACCTCGATCGCGGCGCAGGCGGTGCGGCAGACCTGCATCACCAGATTGCGGATGTAGGCGTCGGTGTACTCGTGCTCGAAGCATAGCTGCACGTGGTAGTGCAGGGATTCGTCGCGCACCGCCAGCGGGATGTCGCCGTCGTAGGACGGCAGCGGCCGGCGCCTCGCGTCGCGCTGCATGCGGCCGACGGCCCGCAGATCCTCGATGCGCGCACGTTCCGCGCGCCGGCGGTCGCGTTCAACTGCCTCGTCGAACTCCCTGCAGCTGCGTTCGTCCATCTCCTCGTAGAACGCCGCCAACCCGAGGTCGAGGACCTCCGCGTTGTCGGCTTCGTCGAACTCGTCGTCCCGGTAGTCTTCGTTGGCACTCATTGCCTGACCCCTTCCGCTTCTCCCGCCCGGGGAATCCCCCGCGCATCCACGGCCGTGGCCGCGCAGGCGTGGAACCATATTCCCGATTTACAACTTCCTTTATGCGTTGACGGACGACCGCCTTCCCGGGCGGGCCAGAGGTCCGGCGGGTCGTCCCGTCGAACACGAATCTAGCGTATTTCGCGACAAAATGCCAACGGTTGCACGATTGAATGTCCATTTGTGGATAACTTTCCACTTATCCACATATGCGCGGATTCATTGTGGATAACGCGGAGCCGCGATTTTATGAAGCCCTTAACATGGTGTCCCGCCACTGTTTTTGGGACGTCGTTCATGAATACGTTTGCACATCGTGGCAGACACGAAGATCAAGAAATACGACATTCGACACATATTTGACCAATCCAAATAGTGGGACGCGATGGGTGAATCGCACGCTATACGACGTTTGCGACACGTGCACATTATGCCATGTGCGTAATCGTTAGATGCATATGACAGCACCCGACGAACTGACGCCCTGCCGATGCCATGCCGTTCGCGTTCGCCGCGCGCGTTCGCCTCCGCTGCACGCCGTTGCAAACTAGTTTGTGGTAGTTTGCATGGTCTCGTTGCCGAGGCCAGCTCCAAGTCTCACGCGGCTCGCGCCGCTGCTTGGTTCACGTTTCGCCGGGGTCCGCGCGGCCGGCTTGCGCCGGTCGCGTCTTACGTCCCCTCCGCGTGCGTTTAGGGTCTCCGGGGCACTCCCGGCGACCATGATGTTGATGGCCGCGTTCAGGTCGCGGTCCATGTCAAGCCCGCACTTGTCGCAATGGTAGACGCGTTCGCTTAGGGACAGCTTGGCTTTCACTGTTCCGCAGTTCGAGCACGTCTTGCTTGATGGATACCAACGGTCGATGACATGGATGGCCGCGCCGGTGCGCGCGCTTTTGTACGCGAGTTGGCGGCGCAGTTCGGCGAACCCGCAGTCTGACACGGCTCGCGCGAGCCTGTGGTTGCTGACCATGCCCTCCACGTTCAAGTCTTCTATGCTGATGTCCCTGTAGGTGCGTGTGAGCATATCGGTGAGCTTGTGCAGCCCGTCTCGTCGTTGGTCGGCGATGCGCGCGTGGATGCGTTGCACGCGGGTCCTGACCTTCCGCCAACGGTTCGACCCCTCCCTGCGTCGGCTCAGGACGCGTTGCGCATGAGCGAGTCGGAGAAGGCTCCCGCTCATATGACGAGGATTCGGCACCACCGTGCCGTCGGAGAGCGTGGCGAGGGCCCTGACACCCAAGTCCACGCCGACACCGCCACCCCTAGGGGCAGCGGGTGCGGTCGGGGCGTCGCGTTCGACGGTCAGGGACGCATACCAGCGTCCCGCCCGTTTGGACACGCTCATGCGCACCACTTTCGCGTCCCCGACCCGTCGGCCGATGTCCTCCATGCAGTGCACGCGGCCGACGCGGGGCAGTTTCAACCGTTTCGGATCGCCCTCGACAAGGCCGAACGAGCCGGTCGTGTACACGAACCGTGGCGTGGTGCGACGCCTGCTTCTGAACCTCGGCCAGCCCATGCGCTTTCCCTTGCGCCCGCCGGTCTTCGAGTCGAAATGGTTCTTCAACGCGGCCGCCAATGATTCGAACGCGCTGTTGTACGCCTCCTTGCTGTATTCGGCCCACCACGGCGCGATCTCGTTCTTCCACTCGTTCCACCAACGCCGCATCGCGTACATCGACCAATCCGCCTTCCCGCCGCGCGCCAACTGTGACCGCACATGTGAAAGCATGAGATTATAGGCGAAGCGCGCCGCGCCTGCATGACCCTCCAGCAAGCGTTCCTGCCGTGGCGTGGGATCGAGCACCACCTTCACCGCCTCAAGCATCTTCCGCCGCCTTCAACGCGGCCCTCGCCTTGTCCCCGGCGGCGCGCCTGCCGTACAGGCGCGCGCACAACGACGTGAGCACCTCGGTCATGTCCCGCACCAGATCATCGTCCAGCTCCTTGTCGTCCACGACGATGAGCCTGCGCCCCTGTGCCTTCAACGCGCTTTCGATCAATCCCGCGTTCATACGGGCAAGGCGATCACGGTGCTCCACGATAATCATGCCCACACCTGGGTCGGCCAGCAAACGGTTGAGCTTGCGCCGCTTGTCGTTCATGCCTGACCCCACTTCCGCGACGACCTCGGGCCGTTCGACGCCCATGTTGAGCGCGAATGCCTTGAGCCTGTCCGCCTGACGTCGCAGGTCGTTCTTCTGGTCCGGACCGGACACGCGCGCATAGCACACCGTGCGGCCGCCGGCAGGGGCTTGCGCCTGTCGGGCCTCGTATTTGGGGTCATGGATGAGCCACATGCCGGTCGGCGTATGCTCCACAGGCACGGGCATCGTGCCCTCACGGCACCACTTCCACACCGTCTGCGGATGCAATCCCTCACGGGCCGCCCATTCCTTCACCAACATGAAACTAAGTATAACATATTCAAACCACGCAAAACAAGCTTATACACCAACAGATAACGACCCCTTTGCGCGCACGCCGCCCGGAGACGACGATGCGGCCCGCGGGAGGACACGGCAGCTGCCGCGAGCCCCCACGGGCCGCATCGCTTGTCGTCGTCGTGACGCCGCTTAGCGTCCGGTCGGCGTCACGACGACGTCGCAACGCTGGAAGTTCTTGAGGTCGACGTAGCCGGTCGACGCCATCGCGCGGCGCAGCGCGCCGATGAAGTTCGTCTTGCCGTCGGCCATGTGGCTCGGCCCGTAGAGGATCTCCTCGAGCGTGCCGACGGTGCCGACGTCGGAGCGGAAGCCGCGCGGCAGCGTCGCATGGCGCGCCTCGGACCCCCAATGCTTGCCGTGCCCCGGCGCCTCCTTCGCGCGGGCGAGAGGTGCACCGAGCATGCATGCGTCGGCGCCCATCGCGAGAGCCGTCACGAAGCTGCCGGAGTCGCCCATGCCGCCGTCGGCGATGACCTGCACGTAGCGGCCGCCGGACTCGTCCATGTAATCGCGGCGCGCCTCGGCCACGTCGGAGATCGCCGTGGCGAGCGGCACGTGCACGCCGATCGTCTTGCGCACCGCGGAGACGGCGCCGCCGCCGAAGCCGACGAGGACGCCCGCCGCGCCGGCGCGCATCAGGTGCAGCGCCGCCGTGTAGTTCGCGGCGCCGCCGACGATGACCGGCACATCGAGGTCGTAGATGAACTTCTTGAGGTTGAGCGGCTCATGGTCGGTCGAGACATGCTCCGCAGAGACGGCGGTTCCGCGGATGACGAAGAGGTCGACGCCCGCCTCGAGCACTGTCGAATAGTACTGCTGCGTGCGCTGCGGGGACAGCGCGCCGGCGACGGTCACGCCGGCATCGCGGATCTCATGCAGCCTGGAGACGATGAGCTCCGGCTTGATCGGTTCGGCGTAGGCCTGCTGCAGATAGGCGGTGGCCTCCTGCGGGCCGAGCGCGGCGACGCGCTCGAGGATCGGTTCGGGGTCGTCGTAGCGCGTCCACAGGCCTTCGAGGTCGAGGACGCCGACGGTGCCGAGCCTGCCGAGCTCGATCGCCGTCTTCGGGCTCGTCACCGAATCCATCGGCGCGCCGATGACCGGGATGTCGAACTGGTAGGCGTCGACCTGCCAGACGGTGGAGACGTCCTGCGGATCGCGTGTGCGGCGGGACGGGACGATCGCGATGTCGTCGAGGCCATAGGCGATGCGGCCCTTCTTGCCGAGGCCGATTTCAATTTCCTGAGACATGGCTCCTAGGCTAATGCGCAGCTGTGACACGGACGTGACGCGGTTTTTGGACAATCGTCCGTGGACGAAACAGTCATGCGCTATGCATGTCTATGGAAACGTTCCGATCACTCATTGGAGGAATCCCCCATGGCGAAAATCAAGGTCGAAGGCACGGTCGTCGAACTCGACGGCGACGAGATGACGCGCGTCATCTGGAAGGACATCAAGGACCGTCTCATCCTGCCCTACCTCGATATCAACCTCGACTACTACGACCTGAGCATCCAGAACCGCGACGCGACCGACGACCAGGTGACCGTCGACGCCGCCGAGACGATCAAGCGCGAGCACGTCGGCGTCAAGTGCGCGACGATCACACCTGACGAGGCCCGCGTCGAGGAGTTCGGCCTCAAGAAGATGTGGAAGTCGCCGAACGGCACGATCCGCAACATCCTCGGCGGCACGATCTTCCGTGAGCCGATCGTCATCTCGAACATCCCGCGCCTCGTACCGGGCTGGACGAAGCCGATCGTCGTCGCGCGCCACGCCTTCGGCGACCAATACAAGGCGACCGATTTCAAGGTCCCGGGCCCCGGCAGCCTGACGGTGACGTTCACGCCGCAGGACGGCTCGGAGCCGATTGAGCATCTCGTCTTCGACTATCCGGGTTCCGGCGTCGCGCAGGTGCAGTACAACCTCGACGACTCGATCCGCGGTTTCGCCCGCGCCTGCTTCAACTACGGCCTGCTGCGCGGCTATCCGGTCTACCTGTCAACGAAGAACACGATCCTCAAGGCCTACGACGGCGAGTTCAAGGACATCTTCGCCGAGGTGTTCGAGACCGAATACAAGACGCGCTACGAGCAGGAGGGCCTCACCTACGAGCACCGCCTCATCGACGACATGGTCGCCAGCTCGCTCAAGTGGCACGGCGGCTACGTGTGGGCCTGCAAGAACTACGATGGCGACGTGCAGTCCGACACCGTCGCGCAGGGCTTCGGCTCGCTCGGCCTGATGACCTCGGTGCTGATGACCCCCGACGGCCAGACCGTCGAGGCCGAGGCCGCGCACGGCACCGTCACCCGCCACTACCGTCGCTGGCAGAAGGGCGAGAAGACGTCGACGAATCCGATCGCGTCGATCTACGCGTGGACCGGCGGCCTCAAGCACCGCGCAAAGCTCGACGGCACGCCCGAGGTCGCCGATTTTGCCGAGAAGCTCGAGCAGACGATCATCTCGACCGTCGAAGGCGGCCAGATGACAAAGGACCTCGCGATGCTCATCGGCCCCGACCATCCGTGGCTCGACACGGAGGGCTTCATGGATGCGCTCGACGAGAACCTGAACAAGGCGCTGCGCGCCTGACGGTCTCACCGCACCCCCGCAGGGCCCCGTTCCCGGACCGGAACGGGGCCCTGCGCCGTTTTGCCGACTTCCTCGGGTACAATCGTTCCCGTCCCATCCCCCATAAGAAAGCGGTACGGCATGTCCCATACGGGCCTTCCACTTCTGCGACGCTGCATGGCGATGGCGCTGTGCTGCGGCATGACGATCCCCATGGCGGCCTGTTCGTCCTCGTCGACGGACGGTGCGTCCCCGGCCGCGTCGCCGTCCATGACGAACGGACAAGTGGCGATGTTCGTGCCCACCGACAGCTTCACGATCTCGCAGAACGTGCCGCTCAACACATGGAACCGCCTCGTCGGCGCCACATCGGACGCGCTCATCGAACGGGGATTCGACGACGACGACATCACGACGCACGCCGACGCCGACCTCGACAAGCAGAGCCGCAGCATTGAGACCTACGTGCGCGAACACATCGAACACGGCGACGGGGAACGCACACTCGTCGTCGCGCCGGCGGTACGCACCGCCGAATCGACGAAGTACTACGGCGACTACGCGACGCAGATGCTCGAATCGTCGAAGGACGGCGACGACGCGAAGGACGAGAAAGACGCAAAAGTCGACGAGGCGCTCGCGCGCACCGTCGCGGCGCTCAACCGGGTGAAGGCGGCGGGCGGGCACGTCGTCGTCCTGTCGACGCGCATCCCCGGCTTCACGCCGGACGCCTTCGTGTCGATCTGCGACGCCGAGCAGATCGGCCGCATGCAGGCGCAGCAGCTCGTCAACAAGCTCGAACTCGACAAGACGAGCAGGGACAACCCCAAACGCATCGAGATCATGCTGCCCTTCGACGGCGAGGCCTCGCATCCGAGCGATGAGCAGCGTTTCGCGCGCGACGCGTTCAAGGGCGCGTGGAGCGTGCTCGGCACCTACTTCCGCTCCGGCGTCGTCGTCAGCCCGTCGCTAAGGCTCTCTGCCGCGTCGACCGAGGACGACTGGCATGACGTGGCCTTCCAGGCGCGCAAGACCGACGATGTCGTCGCCGAGATCAAGGCGCGCCTGCATACGAACGCGAAAGGCGCCTTCACGCCGATCGACGGCGTCGTCTCGATGAACGACTTCGTCGCCGACGGCGTCATCAAGGGACTGACGGCCATGGGCTACGTCGGCACAGCCGCCGACATCAACCCGTCGATCACGATCGGCGACGTCCTGGGCAACATCGCCGGACGGCGCGACGTGCAGCGCGGAAAGGTGCCGGAGCCGACGCAGGCGCCCAAGTCCTCCGCCGGCGAGGCGAAGGACGACGGATCGGCAGACCGCGAGACGCCGCCGGTGACATCCAACCGCTGGCCGATCGTCACCGGATACGGCTCGTATGTGAGCAACATCCCGAACATCGTCGACGGCAAGCAGTGGATGACCGGTCTGGCCGACCGCAACGGCAACGCCTCGGGCATCGCCGCCATCTGCCGGGCGCTCAACCGCAACGACGACAAAGCGGCGTTGGATCATTTCAACACCGTCGACGGCGTGCCGACGATGGGGCTGCCGCTCATCGCGGTGAGCGCCGGCAACCTTAAGACGACGCTCATCGACCCCGGATACATCTCGCTCGCTGACGCCGACCTGTAGAAGGCCGGCCGCAGGGAATCAACGGCGCATCATTCGACGAGCACGATGCGCTGCGGGCGCAGCCAGCGTTCCGGGTCGACGTACTTCCTGGCCGCCATGCGGATGCCCCAGTGCACGCAGGTGCCGTCGCAGTGGTCACTCGACCCAGACATTGTGCCGAGGGGGCGGCCGCGGCTCACCTTCGCTCCGACGGCGAGCGTCGTGACCGCCGGTTCGAAGGTGAGCGTCCATGCGCCGTGGACGATGCTGACGACCGATTTTCCTCCCACCTTTCCCGCGAAGCTGATGGTGCCGTCGGCGGGGGCGACGAGCGTCGCGCCTTCGGCGGCCGCTATGTCGACGCCGCGGTGCCCGGCGAGCCACACCTGCGCCGGCTCGTCGAACGGCGACATGATGACCCCTCCCTTGACCGGCAGCACCATCGCCGGCGTGCAGCCGCCGTCGGCATAGGCGCAATCGGTCGTGTGCATGCCGACGCCGATCGTCGTGGCGGCGGCGACGATCAGCGTCGACGTCGCCACGAGCGCGTTGAGCCGGCGGCGGCCGCGCATCGCCTCGAAACGCCTTCTACGACGTGCGCGGCGTGCACGCAGCTGCTCATCGTGATGTCCCATATGACTCCTCCTTCGACTTGCGGAACATGTCGTCGTTCCACTATCGAACGCCGCGGGCTTGCCTGTCCACCGTGACGGAGGTATGTGTACGGACGGCCCTGAACACGGCGTGTCGCGGCAGAAATCGACCAATTGATGTGGATGGCCGTCGCATATACAACAAAAATCGTCGCTTCGGACGGTGCCATGGACGGTCGCGCGGCCGCCAATCAGTCGAGCGAGTCGAGCACGTCGTCGATGAGCGTGCGCCCTGGCGTGCGCCCCTCGTCGAGGTCGCGCAGCCGCGGGAAGCGGCGCAGCGCGTTCGTCGGGCTCGCCCCCGCCGCGCGCGACACGTTCGATTTGCTCACGCCGCGGGCCGCCGCGCGTTCGGCGAGACGGTCGACGAGCGAATCGCCCACCTGTCGCAGCCGCTCCGCCACCCACAGCTGCGCGAGCTCGGGCGACATGCCGTAGTCCTCGACGAGTTCCGCCGACGATTCCTGCACCGCCGCCCACAGCACCATGAACGGCTTGCGGTAGTAAGAGATCTGCTCATCGAGCGGCTCGTCGTCGAGCTGTTCGAGTGCGCGACGGTCGACGGTGTTCATACTCACGGCAGCCTCCACGGCGGCCGGAACGGCCGCCACCCCTTGGAACCATTGTAATGAGGCCATCCACAAGGGATGGCCTCGAATGTCTCGGTCGGGCTGACAGGATTTGAACCTGCGACATTCTGCTCCCAAAGCAGACGCGCTACCAAACTGCGCCACAGCCCGTCGCGCCCGAACACCCATCCATGAAGACCGCAGACCGCCATCTTCAAAGACAACCGTCTTCAGGCACAAGATGAAATAATACCATGCCTTGCGGCCACCTCGTTACAATGTGGAGTGTCGTACCGGAAAGGGAAACCATGAAACGTCATCAGAGGGCCGAATCAGCCGGCTTAATCTCGTTCTTCTGCTGCGCGGTGGTTGGAGGCCTCGCCATCATGGCCTATCTG
Organism: Bifidobacterium anseris; assembly: GCF_002860345.1. Lineage (GTDB taxonomy): Bacteria > Actinomycetota > Actinomycetes > Actinomycetales > Bifidobacteriaceae > Bifidobacterium > Bifidobacterium anseris. The sequence goes on along the minus strand of NZ_NMYC01000001.1, from coordinate 384,007 downwards.
CGCTGGGCACCCGCCATCTGGCAGCTGTCCCAACGTCGATTCATGGCCGCGGCCACACTCGTCGGAGCCTGCGGCGTCGTCTCGTTCGTCATCGGCTACACACACCGCATCCGGATGCTCAACGAACACGTCATGTGGGCGATCCACCTGCGCCGCTCCTTCGAAATCTTCGCACTGTCCTTCGTCTACGCGGTCACGCTGTTCCTGACCAGCTACACGCTGTTCTGGGTACTCAACTCGATGATGGGCAAGGTCATCTTCGAAATGTACCTGCCGGCGCTCACCGCGACCTTCGCCGGGGTCTGCGGCTACCTCACCTTCGTGCAGGCCGAGCTGATGAACGCGAAGACGCTCGCGTCGCTGCTGCCGTTCTTCGTCATCGCCGGCGTCGGCACCGCCTGCTCGACGACGAACGACCCCCACTGGTTCCGCAACAACTTCTCCGAGCTCGGCGACCGCACGACCTTCGCGGCGAGCATGTTCAACATCACACTCGTCTTCGGCGGCCTGTCGATCATCATCATCACCTACTTCGCGATCTCCGAACTCATCGCCACCTACCAGGTCGTGCGCCCCAACGGCTCGGTCGGCATCCGCACGCCGCAGGTCTCCTACCACATCCCCCGATTCAAGGTGCGCATCACGCTGCTGTCAATCCTGCTGACGCTCTCCGGCATCGCGTTCATCGGCATCGGCACCTTCCGCTACACGCCCCACCCGATCCTGCACAACGTGTTCGCCCGCGGCATGCCTTGCGTCATGTTCGCGCTGCTCATTACACTCCCCTGGCTCGCGCCGCAGCTGAGTCGCGCGTTCTTCGTCATCTCCGACATCGCGATCCTCGTCTGCGTCATCGCCGGCATCTCCTGGCTGCAGGGCGAGAACACGCTCACGAACGTCGAAGCGCTCGCGGCGATGTTGTTCCTCGGCTGGTTCATCGGCTTCTCCCGGCAGATCGCCGCGATTGAGGCGGATCGCATCCAGCAGCAGCTCATTGCGCACGAGGTCGTCAACACCGCCAAGCTCGACGATCTGATCAGCGACGAGGAGAGCGCCGGCTTCAACACCGTCCTGACGGACACCAATTCGCCCGTGCTCGCCGCGCAGGCCGACACTGACCAGCATCGTCGGCAGGTCGCCTCGCAGCTCGCCCGGAACTAGTCCGTGCATCGCGCGTCCCGCTATGGGAACGCCCCCGACATCAAATGGATGTCGGGGGCGTTCCCATAGCGGCGGAAATACATGGCCGCACGAGCGCAGGTACACCCGTCGCAGGCGGCTGCCTCAGTCGAAGAGCAGGTCGCCGTCCGCCTTGTCGTCGCTCATGAGCAGCAGGAAGCTGCGCGACTGCGCGGTGATCGCGAACCCGGCCTCGTAGTTGAGCTCCGGGCCGTCCGGGTTGTGCGTGTCGACGACGAGCTTCCATTTGCGGCCGTAGCGTTCATCCGGCAGCGTGAACATGATCGGCTCGTAGTGCGCGTTGAAGATGAGGATGAAATCGTTGTCGACGATCTTGTTGCCGTACCAGTCGGTCTCGGGGATGTCGCCGCCGTTGAGGAACACCATGATGGACAACGCGTGCGCGTTCTGCCACGCCTCGAGATCCATGATCGCGCCGTTGTGGTCGAACCATTCGACCTGCGGCAGCGCATCGGCCGGCATGTCCGCCTCACGGCCGGTGAAGAAGCGGCGGCGATGCAGCACCGGATGCTCGAGGCGCAGATGGATGAGCTTCGAGACGAATCCGAGCATATCGCGCTGGTAGTCCTTGAGGTTCCAATGCGTCCACGAGATCTCATTATCCTGGCAGTAGCCGTTGTTGTTGCCCAGCTGCGTGCGGCAGACCTCGTCGCCGCCGCAGATCATCGGGATGCCCTGGCTGAACAGCAGCGTCGAGAACATGTTGCGCATCTGGCGGTGCCGCAGCTCGTTGATGTCGCGGATTGTCGTGGGTCCTTCGACGCCGCAGTTCCACGAGCGGTTGTTGTTTTCGCCGTCGCGGTTGTCCTCGCCGTTCGCCTCGTTGTGCTTGTTGTTGTAGCTGACAAGATCGTTCATTGTGAAGCCGTCGTGCGCCGTCACGAAGTTGATCGACGCCACCGGCTTGCGACCGTTGTGCTGGTAGAGGTCGGAGCTGCCCATGATGCGGCTGGCGAACTCGGGCAGCGTCGCCGGCTGGGACCGCCAGAAATCGCGCACGCAGTCGCGGTAGCGGCCGTTCCACTCCGACCAGTTCGGCGGGAAGCCGCCGACCTGATAGCCGCCGGAACCCAGATCCCACGGCTCGGCGATGAGCTTGACTCGGGAGATGACCGGATCCTGTTCGACGATGTCGAAGAACGCCGACAGCTTGTCGACCTCCTGGAACTGCCGCGCGAGCGTGGCCGCGAGGTCGAAGCGGAAGCCGTCGACGTGCATCTCCTGCACCCAGTAGCGCAGCGAGTCGGTGATCAGCTGCAGCGTGTGCGGGGAGCGCATGAGCAGCGAGTTGCCGGTGCCGGTCGTGTCGAAATAGTGCAGCTTGTCGTTGTCGACGAGACGGTAGTAGGACAGGTTGTCGATGCCCTTGAAGCTCAGCGTCGGTCCCTTGTCGTTGCCTTCGGCCGTGTGGTTGTAGACGACGTCGAGGATGACCTCGATGCCGGCGGCGTGGAACGCCTTGACCATCGAACGGAACTCGTTGACCTGCTCGCCGCGCTGCCCTTGGCTCGAATACGCGTTGTGCGGGGCGAAGAAGCCGATCGTGTTGTATCCCCAGTAGTTGCCCAGCCCCTTCTCCTGCAGGAACGGGTCGTTGATGAACTGGTGGATCGGCATCAGCTCGATCGCCGTGATGCCGAGCTTCTTGAGGTAGTCGATGACGGAGGGGTGCGCGAGTCCGGCGTAGGTGCCGCGGATCTCCGGGGGCACGTTCTTGTTGAGGTTCGTCATGCCGCGCACATGCGCCTCGTAGATGACCGAATCCGAATACGGAATGTTCGGATGTTGGTCGTTGTCCCAGTCGAAGAACGGGTTGATGACGACCGATTTCATCGTATGCCCCGACGAGTCGAGGTCGTTCATGTCGTCCGGGTTGTCGGCGTCGTTGAACCAGTAGGAGTAGAGGCTCTCGTCGCCGTCGATGTTGCCTTCGATCGCCTTCGCGTAGGGGTCGAGCAGCAGCTTGTTCGGGTTGCACCATTCGCCGTTATGCGGGTTGTACGGTCCGTACACGCGGTATCCGTAGCGCTGTCCGGGCTGGATGCCGGGGATGTAGATATGCCATACGAACGAGTTCTGTTCGGTCAGTTCGACGCGGGTCTCGTTGTCCTGCTCGTCGAACAGACACAGTTCCACCTTCTGTGCCATGCGTGAGAACAGTGCGAAATTGACTCCCGCCCCATCGTAGCTTGCGCCGAGCGGGTACATGGATCCAGGTCTTGTCTGCATGTTTTCAGTATGGCACATCCGCGCAGCATCCTCATGAGTTTCGTTCACTGGATAGTGTCGAGGCCGCGCATATGGCGTCCTCGACACAGGTCACGCGCTCAGGCGGCGGATCCGCTCGTGCTGGATCGCAATGATCGAGTTCGACGCGGTGATCGGCAGCGTCAGCAGCGTCCGCCAGTCGACCCATGCCGATTCGACGTGCTCGTCGGTGTCGAATCGGCACTCCCCCTGACTCCATTCGCGCAGGTGCAGTACGGCGATGTGCGCGAGTTCGTCGGTCATGCCTTCCGACGAGTAGTAGGAGCCCGCGTCGTCGATATCGACGTCTTCGGCGACGACGCCGGTCTCCTCGCGCAGTTCGCGCAGCATCGCATGCCGCGGATCTTCGCCGACGTCGATGAGTCCCGCCGGCAGCCCGATCGTCGTGATGTTCGACCCGGCGCGGTATTCGCGTTCGACGAGATAGCGGTCCGTGCGCACGTCGTGCACGAGCATGACGACGCAGGGCGCGTGCACGACGACCTGCCGATGGATGAGCGTCTCGCTGCCATCGTTGCGCGTCAACGCCACCGTGCGGTCCTCGACGGCGAAGATCGCGCCGCGGTATTTCGTCTCGCTGTCCACGACGCGCGCCGGCACGTCCATGTCGATGCCGTCGGACGTGGCGTCGAACAATGCATCGAGCCGCACGACCCGTCCGTTGTCCCGATATGCGGCATTGCGTCCCTGTTTAGCGGCCATCGGCGTCCCCCATCGTGAAATTCGCGCCCAGCGACAGGTCCCACGGATCGGTGTTCGCACGGTTCCAGCGCACCTGCGGACGCGAGCCCGTGGCGAGTTCGACGGCGTTCGGCACGTCCTCGAGCGCATAGGAGAACCACAGCGATTCGATGGCGCTGTGCGGCGTGTTGATGAGCGCGGGACGCATATGGCCATCGCCGTGTCCGAGCAGCACGCCGTCGCGGCGCATCGCCGCCTCGTACAGACTTTCCTGCAATTCGTCGGTCGCCGGATGGTGACGCAGGTCGCTCGTGACGTAGACGTCGACGCCGAGCGCGTTCACCTCGTTGAACATCGAATCGCCCGATCCGGGCAGCACGCCCACGGTGCGCACCGGCGCGTCGAGGTCGCCGGCGACCTGGATGCCGTAGCGGGTGGCCGGCAGCGCATCGGCGACGCGCTCGGCGAAGGCGCGCAGCGTCATCGGCTCGGGAAGCCGACCCACCCTGCCGAGGCCGACGGCGTGCGGCGTGCTCGCGTCGTCGATAGGCACCATCGGCGTCTGGTCGATGAGGCCGAACGCGTCGGCCGCGGCCATGCCGACGCCACGCCAGGCGGCGTCGGCGTTCGTATGGCCGACCCACAGCGCGCAGTGTCCCCGGTAGAGCCGCGAGACGATCTCGCCGCGGAACGTGCGCCCGGAGACCTCATGCACGGCGCGGAAGAACAGCGGATGATGGCAGACGAGCAGCTGCGCGCCCGATTCGACCGCGTCATGTACGACGTCCATCGTCGGATCGGCTGCGAACACGATTGAATCGGCCGGGTCGGTGAGATCGCCGACGATGAGTCCCGGATGGTCCCATGCTTCCGCGTATCGCAGTGGATACAGCGTCTCGAGCACATCGATGGTCTGCTTGAGGTTAGCCATGAAGCTTCCTTTCCGTAAGTTACTGCTTATTTTGAAGCTTAATCAGGCTCCTCCACACCGCGGAGGAGCCTGATTAAGGGATGGCGCTCAGTGGGCGGCGCGCTGCCAGTCGGTGCCGACGCCGGTGGAGACGTCGAGCGGGACGGCGAGGTCGACGGCGTGCTCCATCGCATCCTTGATGAGCGGCGTGACCTCGTCGGCCTCGCCGGCGGCGAGCTCGACGACGAGTTCGTCGTGGATCTGCAGGACGATGCGGCTGGCGAGCTTCGCGTCGCGCAGCGCACGGTCGGCACGGATCATCGCGATCTTCATGATGTCGGCGGCAGAACCCTGGATCGGCGCGTTGAGCGCCCCGCGCTCGGCGGCGTCGCGGCGCTGCCGGTTCGGCGAATTGAGGTCCGGGAAGTAACGGCGGCGCCCGAAGATCGTCTCGGTGTAGCCGGTGCGCCGTGCGTCGGCCACGAGCGACTCGAGGTAGTCGTGTACCTTGCCGAAGGTCTCGAAGTACTGGTCGCGCAGCTTCGTCGCCTCGCCGGTCGAGATGCCGAGCTGCTTGGACAGGCCGTAGGTGCTCAGTCCGTAGGCCAGGCCGTAGCTCATCGCCTTGACGCGGCCGCGTTCATCCGGCGTGACCTTGTCGACAGGGATGCCGAAGACGAGGCTGGCGACGTAGCGGTGGAAATCGGCGCCCGACCTGAAGGCCTCGATGAGCGCCTCATCGCCGGACAGGTCGGCCATGATGCGCAGCTCGACCTGCGAATAGTCAGCGCTGAGCAGGTCGACGAAGCCGTCGCCCGGCACGAAGCCGGAGCGGATCTCACGGCCGTCGGCGTTGCGGTTCGGGATGTTCTGCAGGTTCGGGTCGACCGAGCTCAGTCTTCCGGTCGCAGTGACCGTCTGCGTGAAGGTCGTGTGGATGCGGCCGTCCTTCGGGTCGATCGCGTCGATGAGCGTCTCCACGATCTGCTTGAGCTTGTTCGTCTCGCGGTGCCGCAGCAGCGCGCCGAGGAACTCGTTCGCCTTCGAGCCCTCCTCGCTCGCCGTGTACAGCGTCTGCAGCGCGGCGGCGTTCGTCGTGTACGAACCCTTCTTCGTCTTCTTCGTCGGCGTCAGCCCCATCTCGTCGAACAGGACGACGCCGAGCTGCTTGGGGCTCTGCAGGTTGATGCTGCGTCCGGCGGCACGTTCGGCGACAGCCTCCATCTGCGCGGATTCGTCGGCGAACTGCGTGTGCAGCTCGTCGAAGCGCGCGCGGTCGACGCTTGCGCCGGTGCGCTCCATATGGAACAGCACACGCGATGTCGGCAGTTCGATGTCGCGCAGCAGCGGGTACTGCTCGCGTCGTTCGAGTTCGGGTGCCAGCCTGCGTGCGAGGGAGGCGACGACGACGGCATGGTCGATGCAGCGCTGCGCGTCATCGGTGTCATCGGCGTCGGTGTCGTCTTCGAATCCGAGGGTGCCTTGACGGGGCTTGTCGTCGCGCTCGTCGAGGTGGACGTCGAGGAAGTGGGCCGCGCATTCCTCGAGGGTGCCGCCTTGGAAGTCGGGATCGATGAGATAGCCGGCGAGGTTGGTGTCAAACAGCACGTTGGGGCAGCTCAGGTCGACGGCGGCGAGCATGTGCAGATGCTCTTTGAAGCCGTGGACGCTCAGGCTGCCCGCGTGCGTGTCGAGCAGTGCGCGCAGCGTGTCGTGGTAGCGCGGGTCGTGCGGGTCGAAGGCGACGGCGTGGGCGCCGGCCATGATGGCAGCCACGCGCGCGGCGGCATGGCCGGGTTTGGCGTCGCCGTCGATGTACAGCGTCCATGAGCGGCTCACAGCGTCAGCGCATCGGTCGCTTTGCCGGTCGTATTCGGCGGTGACGTCGAGGGTGTAGTCGGGTTGGTCGGTGGTCGCGTCGGCCGGCGGACAGTACTGCTCGATCCACATCGTCAGCGACGCGGTGTCGGTGAGCGTGTCGACGAGCGGTTCGACGATCGCGGGGATTGCCGACGGCTGCATCCGTGCGGCGTCCGTCGCGGTGTTGAAGGTCGTGAGCAGTTTCGTGCGTGTGCGTTCACCGAACTGCAGCTCCCCAAAGAGTCGTTCGGTGAGGTCGGCGTCAGCGCGGCCGTAGCCGAGGTCGTCGATCGTCACACCGAGGTCGAGGTCGCGCACGAGGGCATTGACGCGGCGGTTGAGACGGACCTGGTCGAGGTTCTCGCGCAGCGCCTCGCCTTTCTTGCCGCCGATTTCGTCGGCGTGTTCAATGATGGCGTCGAGGCCGCCGTACTGGTTGATCCATTTCGCCGCGAAGCCGTCGCCGACGCCGGGCACGCCGGGGATGTTGTCGGAGGTTTCGCCGCGCAGGGCGGCGAGGTCGGGGTATTGGTTCGGCGTGACGTGGTATTTGGCTTCGACGGCGGCCGGATCCATGTGCTTGAGGTCCTTGAAATGGTAGCCCGGGTAGAGCACGGTCACATCGTCATCGATGAGCTGGAAGGAGTCGCGGTCGCCGGACAGGACGAGGACGCGGCAGCCGTCGTGCTCGCCCATTGTCGCGAGTGTGGCGATGACGTCGTCGCCTTCGTATCCTGGTTTTTCGATCCAGCGTATGCCAAGCGCGGTCAGCGCCTGCTGGATGAGCGGCAGCTGGCTGAGGAGTTCTTCGGGCGCCGCTTCGCGCGTGCCCTTGTATTGGGTGAGCAGTTCGTTGCGGAAGGTGCCTCCCTTGACGTCGAAGGCGATGCCGATGCGGTCGGGATGCTCGGTTTCGACGACTTGGCTGAGCATCGTGAGGAAGCCGTAGACGGCGTTCGTGGCCTGGCCGTCCTTCGTGCTGAAGTTGTCGACGGGAAGCGCGTAGAACGCGCGGAAGGCGAGCGAATGTCCATCGACGACGAGCAGTGTGGGACGCGAGGGGGTTGCTGAGGATTCCATAAGGGTCCGATCATGTGGGGTGGATGGATGTGGAACGGTGCGGGTCGTCCTGAAACGACGTCGCGGGTGTACGATCCCTCTGCGGGATCGCGCACCCGCGACCTGCGTGTGGCGTGGCTTCAGTCGTTGTCCTGATCGTCCTCGCCGTACTTTTCGATGATGGCCTGGGCGAGACGCTTCTTCGGGATGCGCTGGTCCATCGACGTCTTCTGAATCCAGCGGAACGCGCCCTGTTCGGTGAAGTTCGCCTTGTCCATGAGCAGACCCTTGGCCCGGTCGACGAGCTTGCGCTCCTCGAGCGTATCCTGTGCCTTCTTGAGCTGCTCCTCGGTGTCCTTGAGCTTCTCCTGCGTGTCTTTGAGCTCGTTCTCGCTGCGTTCGACGCTGTCGAGCAGCTCGTTGATCTCGGCGAAGCGGCCCATCGCGACGGCGAGCGCTGGCAGCAACTTCGACTCCTCGTACGGCTTGGTCACGTAGGCCATTGCACCCGCGCCGATCGCCTGCTTGACGAGGTCGATCTGCGAGAAGGCGGTGAGCATGACGACCGGCGCGATGTTCTCGTCGCAGATGACGCCCGCAGCCGTGATGCCGTCCATGTGCGGCATCTTGACATCCATGCACACCACGTCGGGTTTGAACTCGCGGGTCAGGGCGATCGCCTCTTCGCCGTTGGCCGCTTGGCCGACGACGTCGTAGCCGTTGTCCTCAAGCATCGCGACGAGGTCCATGCGGTTGACCGATTCGTCCTCGGCGACGACGACGGTCGGCTTGCGGCCTTCCGTCTTCTTGTCCTGCGCCTGTTCGGCCTTGCTTGCCGCATCGCCGTCGGCGGCGAGCGTGTCCAGCTCCTCCTCGGTGAGGACCTCTGCTTCGTGTTCCTTGTCCATGTCCTGTACAGTCATCCGTCCCATGTCTCTTTCGCTCGGCGCCCCAACGGCGCATTTGTCCTTATGCAGTATAGCGCAGGTCATCGCGCGTCCAGGACGGCACGCCTGCGCGGCAAATCCGGTCAGCTCTGGACCATGTGGTTCGGCGACTCGTAGACACGCTGGATCGCGATGATCGACTTCGCGTCGAGAATCGTGCCGTTGAGCACCATCTTGTATGCCTCCTCGGGCGTGAAGTACCGCACCGACGAGCGCAGGTCCTCGGGTGCCTGTTCGGGGGACGCGGGCGTCAGGCCGGATGCGAAGAACAGCGCCGTGTACTGCGTCGAGTAGCTCGGCGTGTTGATGAAGCGGCAGAACTGCGTCAGGTGCGCCGCCGTGTAGCCGACCTCTTCGATGAGCTTGCGCTGCGCGACGTCCGTGGGCCGCTCCCCCTGCTTGATCGCGTGCCCCGCCGGAATCTCCAATGTCCAACGGTGCACGGCGACGCGGTACTGTTCGATGAGCGGGATCAGGCCGTCGTCGGTCAGGCCGATGACGCCGACCGAGTCGCCGTTGTTCTTGTGCAGGATGTAGCGGTCGAAATGGCCGATGTCGCGCGAATCATAGGACACCTGGTCCACGGTGAAGTAATGGCCGCCCAACACGGTCTTGCGCGACTCCTCAACTACCGGCGCCGCACGCCACGGATCAAAACGACGATACGTCTCCTTGCCCATGATGGATGCTCCTTTCGGGTACGAAAACACACTTCTTCCATTGTATACGGCAGCCGTCGGCGACTTCCCGCACAGAGGAACCGTCCGCGCACGATCAGCAACGTCGGCCTGTGCGGTGCCGTTGACGCCGCCGCTGATTATATCCGCGAAGCTCCCCACATCGCGAGCGCCGCCCCGTCCATGCACGCAGACCTGAGTCGGCGCCTCTCCCCTACGCCAGCCGACTGGTGTCGCGACCGGGGTCGGGTGCCGAACCGTCAAGTATCCTCGAATCGTTTTCCGGCGGCCCTTCTTCGTTACCGTCAATACAGCATTCCTGCCCTATTCCTAAGAAGATTCCTAAGAAAGCAGGCAAGACACGGGTTTCCGAATAGTCCAAGTATCCGGAAAACCCTCTGCCGGAGCAGCTGCGCACATGGGAGACATCATGGGGGTACGGATCGGTAGTGGGCGTGGCGTTCGCCCTCGGCATCGCCGCGAGCGCGAAAAACGATTTTGGAATCGACGACGCCGCGGCAAAGTAGAGTATCCCCCCTACGCGTTCCCTCCACATCACATCGGAATCAACAGACGGCGGCGTCGACGACATGCGGCCGACGGCTCTTGACGACGTCTGTCCATAATCAATCGGACATGGCAATCATCGCTTCCCACAGCCGATTACAATGTCCAGTGGAGGAGGTGGCAGGATGATGAAATGCGCTGATTTCGAAGCATTCTGCAGGGAATCCAAGGATATTTCAGTCGGTGACCTGTCGACAGCGTATTTCAGGTCCCAAGGTGTCGGTTTCTTCAATATAGAGGACGATTCCATCAACGTCACCGGTAAAGAGCTACAGCGTTGGATGCTATGGTGCGTCTACTACGGAAGGCCGAAGGAAGAGTACCCACTCGCCGAGACCCTGACGTGTCATCGCCCCCTTCGTTGCCCCTCTCACCGAGGCTTGATTCCGTAATGGGTGCGCTGTTCGGCCATGGCACCGCCGCGAGCGCGTGGGTGGCATGATCGTCGCTGATCGTGTTCGGCTGCACGATCATCGCAGCGGCATGCTCACTGGTAGGAGGCACGAAACATGACTGAGCATTATCTGGGTGTCAAACAGGTCGCCGAGCGGTTCGGCATCACCAGCGGCGGCCTGCTTAACCTGAAACTGCCGGAACCGGACGTGATGATCGGACGCACGCGCGAATGGAAACCGGAGACGATTGACGCATGGAACGCCGCACGTCCCGGACGCAGCGCCGGCGGGGGACGTCCCTGCAAGCATGCCAACTGAGCTGTATCGATGCTGTCGTGGCAATGCTGCAGGCAGCGTTTGGCGACGACTCTCCATGATCGGTCGGACCGTGTACTCGTGTGAGCGTGGCTCTCGCCCTCGTACTGCTCATCGCCGTCGGATGCTCCTGCTGATTCCGCGTTCGGCTCGGTGACGCAGCTGATGTGCTTGAAGCGTGCGACGGCATTTGCGTCTGCGAAGGCGGATTGCAGTGGAATAGTTTCAACGGTTTCCCTGAACCCGTTATTGGCTCTCGGAAACCGCTTCCGCTATTCTTTTCAACGTATTGTCGTAGTCGATGAAACGCATATGCTCCAGATGGCACTGACGCGTTGTTTGACACGAGTCCAGATGGTATCGGAGCGGATCGCGTCGAGGAACTCGTTGCCTTCCATGCCAACGGCCGATCTCGGCGCGGGCGATGGACTTTCCACTCATCCGTGCAATGAAGGTGTCCGTAAGATTGGCCTGCCTGATCAGATTGATATGGTAGGCGGCCGTCTCGAACGGATGCGTCTCGTCCATGAACACCGTCGCGTTCAACGGTGCGGGCGAATCCCCCACCATGATGAGTATGTGCTGAATCGGATCCATGTCACGACGCAATGGTGGATCCGTCTTTCTTCAAGAGTTCTTGGCAAATATCATCGGCGTACGACCCCTTTTCAAACCATGGCGAGCTCATCATCTCATGCACCAAATGCGTGGGTGGCACTATGCCAGACGTTTTGCAAGCCTGCATCGCGAAGTCGAATCCAGCGGCGAACCCACCGGCGATAGCCGTGGCGTCCAATAGTTCGGCCTCCCTGTATCGTTTGTGGTCCTCAAGGATCTTCACGAACTTCCCCAGCAACAGGTCATCAGGTGTCGTCCCTCTGGGCATGATAATCCTCATTCCATGGATAGATGCTGGCGATGCACTTCTTTTTTTGCCGAATGCAATAATCGTGGCGAATCCATCCACGGTTAACGTTCGCAATGCACCAATCCTATCCTCTCGTGCTTTCTCGCCGGAGCCGTCCAGCAGATGCTTGAGATGCTTGACAGTCAATTCCGGCAGGTCGTGATCCTTGCGCAACCATCGGGGAAACCGGCATCGTTTTCCCGAAGGAAGCGTCCACAACGTGTCCAAACATGCGGACGCCACACATGCGTGAAGCCGGTGATCGTTGATGTTCCAACGATCACCGGCTTCATTCGCTTGGTGCCCCCGGTGGGACTCGAACCCACACTATACAGATTTTGAGGCTGTCTCCTCTACCAATTGGGATACGGGGGCGTCGCGGCGCGACAAAATTCAACTATACCATAAAATCACGCGATGCGACACGCGGATACGGCGAAGGCCGTTCCCGCCGCGACAGCAGTCGCAACGGGAACGGCCTTCACAAGCGTCGAGCGCACATACACCCATCGCCGGAGAGGGGATCAGTCGCAGGCACCGACGGTGTGCACGTAGATCGAGTCGGTGCGGCCCGGCTGATGATCGCCCTGAGCGGAGCTGAGGACGACGATCTTGTCGCCGTTGGAGACCTTGCCGGCGGCGCGCAGCGCCTTGTCAGTGAAGGTCATCAGATCCTTGCGGGACATGTCGTGATAGTCCTCGTCGAGCAGGATGCCCTCGGTGCCCCAGCTGAGCGCGAGCCAATGGTAGGTGTGCTCATTCGTCGTCAGACCGTAGATCGGCGTGGCCGGACGTTCGCGCGAGACACGATGGACGGTCGAACCGGTCTGCGTGTAGGCGACGATCGCCTTCGCGTTGAGCTTCTCGGCGAGGTCGACGGCGGCCGAGGAGACGGCGCCGGTGCTCGACATGTCGAGATCCTTGAGCTTCGGGATGCGGTCGAAGCCATGCTCGGTCGCATAGCCGGAGATGCGGGCCATCGTCTTGACGGTCTCGGTCGGATACTCGCCGACGGCCGTCTCGTTCGAGGTCATCGTCGCGTCCGCGCCGTCGAGGACGGCGTTCGCGCAGTCGGAGGCCTCGGCGCGCGACGGAACCGGGGAATGCACCATCGAACCGAGGACCTCGGTGGCGACGATGACCGGCTTCGCGTACTGGCGGGACAGCTCGATGCAGCGCTTCGTGACAAGCGGCACCTCTTCGAACGGCATCTCGACGGCCATGTCGCCACGGGCAACCATGATGCCATCGAAGACCTTGACGATGTCCTCGAGGTTCTCGACCGCCTGCGGCTTCTCGATCTTCGCGACGATCGGGATGCGGCGGCCCTCCTCGTCCATGATCTCATGAGCGCGGTCGATGTCGGTGGCGAAGCGGACGAAGGACATCGCGATGATGTCGGCGCCGGTGCGGATCGCCCAACGCAGGTCGTTCTCGTCCTTCTCGGTGAGCGCCGGCAGCGAGACGGCGACGCCCGGAAGGTTGATGCCCTTGTGGCTCGAGACCGGGCCGGCCACGACGACCTTCGTGTAGACGTTGTTGCCCTCGACCTTGGTCACCTCGAGACGGACCTTGCCGTCGTCGATGAGGATCGGATCGCCGGGATGGCAGTCGCCCGGCAGACCCTTGAAGGTCGTGGACGTGATGTGCTCGTCGCCCTCGACATCATCGGTCGTGATGATGAACTCCTGGCCCTCCTTGAGCAGGACCTTGTCCTCGCCGTCGGCGTTCTTCTTGAACCAGCCGCAGCGGATCTTCGGACCCTGCAGGTCGACGAGGACCGCGACGTTACGGCCGGTCGTCTTCGAGGCCTGGCGCACGTTGTTGTAGACGCGCAGGTGGTCCTCCGGGGTGCCGTGCGAACGGTTGAGACGTGCGACGTCCATTCCCGCCTCGACGAGCGCGGTGAGGTTCTCAAGGGATTCAGTGGCCGGACCGATGGTATCTACGATCTTTGCTTTGCGCATGGTGCCTACCTATTCTTTGTGATTACTTTTCGGGACGAAACCCGAACGCCGGTTCAAGCTTACAACACCCGCCGCCGCGTGTTGCGCTTCGGGACGATTTTTCTTGTGAGCGATAACACCTCACCGCGCCTTCTGCTCGAGGCTGCGCATCTTAAGCACGCTGAACAGCGCCGACAGGCCGATCGCGAGCACGATGACGGCGAGCGACATCCACGTCGGCACCTCGGGCACCATCGTCAGCGGCCGGCCATGGTTGATGAACGGCAGCGTGTTGCCGTGCAGCGCCTCGAGGATGAGCTTGACGCCGATGAAACCGAGGACGACCGACAGGCCGACCGGCAGGTAGACGAGCCTGTCGAGCAGCGCGCCGAGCAGGAAGTACAGCTGCTGCAGGCCCAGCAGCGCGAAGACGTTCGACGTGAAGACGATGAACGGGTCCTTCGTCAGGCCGAAGATCGCCGGAATCGAATCGAAGGCGAACATGACGTCGGTCGTGCCGATTGTCAGGAACACGAACAGCATCGGCGTCCAGTACCGCACGCCGCCCTTCGTGACGCGCAGCCGTTCGCCGTCGTACTCGTTGGTGATGTGGCTGACTCTGCGCAGCAGACGGATGAGCGCGTTCTCGTGGAACTCCTCGTCGTCGTCCTCGCCGCGGGCGACCTTGACGGCCGTGTAGATGAGGAACGCGCCGAAGATGAAGAACACCCAAGTGAAGCGCTGCACGAGCGCGGCGCCGACGAGGATGAACACGCCGCGCAGCACGAGCGCTATCGTGATGCCGACGGACAGCACGAACTTCTGCAGCTTCTTGGGCACTGCGAAGTTCGACATGATGATGACGAACACGAAGAGGTTGTCGATGCTCAGCGAGTATTCGGTGAGCCAGCCCGAATAGAACTCGATCGCCGGCTTCGATCCGGCGACCCACCAGATGAGGCCGCCGAAGACGAGCGCCATTGCGACGAAGAACGCGATGTGCTGCACGCATTCCTTCGTCGAGGGCACATGCGGGCGGCGTCCGAGGACGAACAGATCGACGATGAAGAAGACGGCGAGCACGACGTACGTGCCGACCATGAAGGAGACGGGTGTTTCTGCCATAGCCTCCCAGCTTACGGAGCGTCGCCGACGCGAGCCATCCGCGTCGGCGACGCACGCAGGCCGCCGATCGGCTCAGCGCTTGGCTTCGGTCATCGCGCGCAGCTCCTTCTTCAGGTCGCGGATCTCGTCACGCAGGCGCGCGGCGAGTTCGAACTGCAGCTGCTCGGCCGCCGTGTGCATCTGGTCGGACAGCTGGCGGATCAGGTCGGCGAGGTCCTGCGCCGGCAGTCCCGCCTTGAGGATCTCCTCGTGGCGCCTGTCGGCTTCCTTGGGATCGAGCGTGGGGACGCCCAGATGCGTGTTTCCGGCCTTGCCCGCGTTGCGGTAGCCACCTTCGAGCAGCGTCTGCGTGTCCACGTCCTCCTTGGCGAGCATGTCGTTGACGTCGCTGATCTTCTTGATGAGCGGCTTGGGGTCGATGCCGTGCTCCTTGTTGTAGGCGATCTGGATCTCGCGGCGACGCTCGGTCTCCCCGATCGCCCGTTCCATCGCCGCCGTCATGTCGTCCGCGTACATGATGACGGTGCCTGAGACGTTGCGCGCCGCGCGGCCGATCGTCTGGATGAGCGAGCGATAGGACCGAAGGAAGCCTTCCTTGTCCGCGTCGAGGATCGCGACAAGCGAGACCTCGGGCAGGTCGAGGCCCTCGCGCAGCAGGTTGATGCCGACGATGACGTCGATCTTGCCTTCGCGCAGCTCACGCAGCAGCTCGACGCGCCGCAGCGTGTCGACGTCCGAATGCAGATACTCGACCTTGATGCCGCGTTCGAGCAGATAGTCAGTGAGGTCCTCGGCCATCTTCTTCGTCAGCGTCGTGACGAGCGCGCGCTCGTTTCTGGCGACCCTGTCCTTGATCTCGGCGAGCAGATCGTCTATCTGGCCGTCGACGGGACGCACCTCGACCTTCGGGTCGACCAGTCCGGTCGGGCGGATGATCTGTTCGACGACGCCGTCGGACAGGCCGAGCTCGTAGTCGCCGGGCGTCGCCGACAGATAGACGGTCTGCCCGACGCGTTCGAGGAACTCGGGCCATTTGAGCGGACGGTTGTCCATCGCCGACGGCAGGCGGAAGCCGTGTTCAACGAGCGTGCGCTTGCGGCTCGCGTCGCCCTCGTACATCGCGCCGATCTGCGGCACCGTCACATGCGACTCGTCGATGACGAGCAGGAAGTCGTCGGGGAAGAAATCGAGCAGCGTATGCGGCGGCGTGCCCGGCGCGCGACCGTCGAAGTGACGCGAGTAGTTTTCGACGCCGGAGCACACGCCCACCTGCGAAAGCATCTCCAGATCGTAGGTCGTGCGCATCGACAGGCGCTGCGCCTCGAGCTCCTTGCCCTGTTTGCGCAGCTCGGCGACGCGTTCGTCGAGCTCGCGCTGGATCGATCCGATCGCCTTCTCCATGCGTTCGGGGCCGGCGACGTAATGCGAGGCCGGGAAGATGTGCACCTCGTCCTGTTCGCCGATGACGTCGCCGGTGAGCGGATGCAGCATCGAGATGCGGTCGATCTCATCGCCGAAGAACTCGATGCGCACGGCGAGCTCCTCATAGACCGGGATGATCTCGACGGTGTCGCCGCGCACGCGGAAGGTGCCGCGCGTGAACGCGATGTCGTTGCGCTTGTACTGCATGTCCACGAACAGCCGCAGCAGCCGGTCGCGGTCGATCTGCTGGCCGCGCTTGAGGAACAGCATGCGCCCGGCGTACTCCTCCGGCGTGCCCAGTCCGTAGATGCACGAGACGGTCGCGATGACGACGCAGTCGCGGCGCGTGAGCAGGTTCGCCGTCGCCGCGTGGCGCAGCCGCTCGACGTCGTCGTTGATGTTCGAGTCCTTCTCGATGTAGGTGTCGGTCTGCGGGATGTAGGCCTCGGGCTGGTAGTAGTCGTAGTACGAGACGAAGTAGCTCACGGCGTTGTCCGGCATCAGCTCGCGGAACTCGGCGCACAGCTGCGCGGCGAGCGTCTTGTTCGGCTCGATGATGAGCGTCGGGCGCTGCAGACGCTCGATGAGCCACGCCGTCGTCGCCGTCTTGCCGGTGCCGGTCGCACCCATGAGCACGACGTCGTTCTCGCCGTTCTCGATGCGCGTGGCGAGCTCGTCGATCGCCTGCGGCTGGTCGCCGGACGGCTTGTACGGCGATTTGACGACGAACGGCTTGTTCGTGCGTTCGATGCTGAATCCCATGACGTTCCTCACTCCCGCTGTCCGTCGGCGAACCATGCCGCGACAAGCCTATCAACACATTCGAACATCTGTTCTATCGGCTGCGACGCGTCGATGACGACGTCCGCGTAGCGCAGCCGCGACGCATCGTCCCCCTGCCCGCTGACGCGCACACGCGCCTGCTCCGGCGTCATGCCGCGCGTCGCGACGAGACGGCGGACGCGTTCGTCGGCCGGCGCGACGACGCAGACGACCGAGTCGAACGTGAAGGGAATCGTATCCATGACCTCGCCGAGCAGCGGCACGTCGTGGACGATGACATGCCTCCCTCCCCGTGCGAGGATGCTGCGCTCGCGGTTGCGCGCCAGATCGTAGACGTTCGGATGCATGATGCCGTTGAGCGTCTCGAGTGCATGCTCGTCGGCTCCGGCGCCGAACACGCGTTCCGCCAGCACCTTCCTGTCGATGCCGCCTTCGGCGTCGACGACGTCGGCGCCGAAGGCCTCGGCGAGCGGCGCGATGATCGGCGAGCACGGCTCCTGCAGGATATGCGCGAGGAAGTCGTAGTCGATGACGTCGGCACCGTCGGCGGCCATGCGCGCCGCGACGGTGCTCTTGCCGGCGGCGATGCCGCCGGTCAGCCCGACGCGCACGAAGCGTCGTCCGCTCTCCCCCTGCATATGCGTGTCCTTCCTCGTCCGGTCATTGACGTCCACATCGTAGGCGCGCCCGCATCGGCGTGTCAACCGACACGGCGCCGGACGCCGTCGACGGAAAAAACAAGAGGGGCGTCGCGCGCTCACATGCGCACGACGCCCCCTCAGTCGAAAGCCCTAGGGCTCAGCGGCTCACTTCTTCTCGTTCAGCAGCTGCTCACGCAGGGCGGCGAGCTGATCGGAATCGGCGAGGGTGCCGTTGGACTCGGAATCGGAGGAGTAGTTCGAAATCTCTTCGACCTTCTCTTCCTTCGGGGCGTTCTGGCCGTCCTCGGCGGCCGAAGCCTCGGCGTTCTCGAGTTCCTTGGCGACGAACTCCTTGTGCTGCTCCCACAGATCGTGGGCGGCGGCGTACTGGGATTCCCATTCCTCGCGCTGCTTCTCGTATCCGGCGATCCATTCGTTGGTGTTCGGGTCGAAGCCTTCCGGATACTTGTAGTTGCCTTCCTCGTCGTACTCGGCCGGCATGCCGTAGAGCGCCGGATCGAAGTCCTCGGAGGCCGGGTCGACGGAGTCGTTGGCCTGCTTGAGCGACAGCGAGATGCGACGACGGTCGAGATCGACGTCGATGACCTTGACGAAGACCTCTTCGCCCGGCTTGACGACGGTCTCCGGGTTCTCGACGTGACGGTTCGCGAGCTCCGAGATGTGCACGAGGCCCTCGATGCCGTCCTCGACGGAGATGAAGACGCCGAACTGGACGATCTTCGTGACCTTGCCGCGCACGATCTGACCCGGCACGTGGGTGCGGGCGAAGCGCTGCCACGGATCCTCCTGCGTCGCCTTGAGCGACAGCGAGATACGTTCGCGGTCGAGATCGACGTCGAGCACCTCGACGGTGACCTTGTCGCCGACCTTGACGACCTCGGACGGGTGGTCGATGTGCTTCCAGGAGAGCTCGGAGACGTGGATGAGGCCGTCGACGCCGCCAAGGTCGACGAACGCGCCAAAGTTGACGATCGACGAGACGACGCCTTCGCGGATCTGACCCTTCTTGAGCTGCGAGAGGAAGGTCTCGCGCACTTCGGACTGGGTCTCCTCGAGGTACTGGCGACGCGACAGGACCACGTTGTTGCGATTCTTGTCGAGCTCGAGGATCTTCGCCTTGATCTTCTGGCCGATGTACGGCGAGAGGTCGCGCACGCGGCGCATCTCGACGAGCGACGCCGGCAGGAAGCCACGCAGACCGATGTCCACGATGAGGCCGCCCTTGACGGCTTCGATGACGGTGCCCTCGACGACGCCGTCCTCTTCCTTGATCTTCTCGATGTCGCCCCACGCACGCTCGTACTGCGCACGCTTCTTCGACAGGATCAGACGTCCTTCCTTGTCCTCCTTGGTGACGACAAGGGCCTCGATGATGTCGCCGACCTTGACGACCTCATCCGGATCGACGTCCTTCTTGATGGAAAGCTCACGGGAGGGGATCACACCCTCGGTCTTGTAGCCGATGTCCAGGAGGACCTCATCGTGGTCGACCTTGACGACCGTGCCCTCAACCAGATCACCATCGTCGAAGTTCTTGATGGTGGAATCGACTGCCTTGATGAAGTCATCGACGGTGCCGATATCGTTGATGGCGACCTTTTCGACTTCCTTATTGTTTTCTGCCATTAATGTGGTTCTTACAAAATAGTGGATGGATAGTATCGTTCTTCAGTTATCTGCTGCGGCGCGCGCATCACGCGCGCGTGCGGCCATTAGTCAAGACTATCGCGAGCCATGCCCAAAACCGCACGCAGCATTTCGGGCGTGTCGTGCCTTGCCGTCTTCCCCAACAGCCGCCCGCGTCCCGTTATTCCGCGGCCGGCGTGCCGACGCCGGCGGCGCGTTCGGCCATCTCGACGACGTTGCGCAGCAGCATCGCGCGCGTCATCGGCCCCACGCCGCCCGGATTGGGAGTGTACGCGCCGGCGACCCCATAGCAGCCGTGGTCCACGTCGCCGTGTACGCGCATGCGGCCGTCGGCGTCGGGCAGCCTTGAGACGCCGACGTCGACGAGCACGGCGCCGGGCTTGACGTCCTCGGGACGCACGAATCCGGCGCGCCCGACGGCGGCGATGACGACGTCGGCCTCGCGGATGTGCGCGGCGACGTCCTTCGTGCCGGTGTGGCATAGCGTGACCGTCGCGTTCACGTCGGCGCGCGTGAGCATGAGGCCGATCGTCCTGCCAATCGTGATGCCGCGTCCGAGTACGCACACCTGACGGCCGTCAAGGTCGATGCCGTAGTGCTCCAGCAGCGCGAGCACGCCGCTCGGCGTGCACGGCAGCGGCGTCGTCAATGCGCCTCGCGTGTGCAGGACGAGCTCGCCGAGGTTGTACGGATGCATGCCATCGGCGTCCTTGGCCGGATCGATCGCGTCGATGACGGCGTTCTGGTCGATGCCCGCGGGAAGCGGCAGCTGCACGATGTAGCCGGTGCATGCCGGGTCGGCGTTGAGCTCGGCGACGACGTCGAGCAGCTCCCGCTGGCTCGCGTCGGCGGGCAGCTCGCGGCGGATCGACGCGATGCCGACCTCCTGGCAGTCGCGGTGCTTGCCGGCGACGTATCTGAGCGAGCCGGGGTCGTCGCCGACGAGGACGGTCCCCAAGCCCGGCACGACGCCGCGCTCGCGCAGCGCGCGTACGCGCTGTGCCAAATCCTCCTTCACCTGAGCGGCGACCGCCTTGCCGTCGAGTATCATTGCCATGAGGAAACCCCCTTCGTTGCCGTGGAACGATGTGCCTTGCCGTATCGTACGATACCGGCGCGCCAACGCGCCGCCGGAAGCAGCCCACACGTGACGCGACGCCAGTCTTACGCAAAGGAAACCACTGCTCATGGGCATACGCACCTCGTCACATCGTCTGCGGTCGGCCGTCGCGTCCCTCGTCGCGCTCGCGCTCGCGGCCACGCTCGCCGGATGCGAGCGCATCGGCGCCGACGACGCCTCCCCTTCCGCATCCGAGACGGCCTCCGCGGGGCCGCTCACGGTCGTCTCCTCGCTCAACCAGTGGGGCTCGCTCGCCGCGCAGATCGGCGGCGACGACGCGAAGGTCACGTCGATCCTGTCGTCGACGACGACGGACGCCCATGACTTCGAGCCCACCGCCAAGGACATGAAGACGCTGCACGACGCGGACGTCGTCATCGTCAACGGCGCTGGCTACGACTCATGGGCGAGCAAGAACCTGCCGGCGCAGACGACGCTCGTGTCCGCCGCCGACATCGTGGGCGCGATGGACGGCGACAACCCCCATCTGTGGTTCTCGCGCGACGCGCGCTACGCGATGGCGGACGCGCTCAAGGATACCTTCGCGAGGCTGCGCGCGAAGGACGCGAAGTCCTTCGACGCCAATCTCGCGGCGTGGAAGAAGAAGGAGGACACGCTCGAGAAGCGCATCGAGGCTTTCGGCAAGGAGCACGACGACCTCACCTACGCGGCGACCGAATCGGTCGCCTACTATCTGATGAACGACATGGGCTTCGAGGACAGGACGCCGGCCGGCTACGCGCGCGCGATGGCATCCGAGGCGGAGCCGTCCGCGGCCGATGTGCGCGACTTCCAGCGGCTGCTCGGCGACGACGGCGTGCGGTTGCTCGTCAACAACCCGCAGGAGGAGAACGAGACCACGCAGGGCTTCGTCGACGTCGCGCGCAAGGCAAAGACGCCGGTGCTCGACGTCACCGAGCAGATGCCTCCCGACTACGCCGACCTCACCGGCTGGATCGAAGCGCTCTTCGACACCGTCGAGCAGGACATGACCACGTGCAGGGACGGCGAGAAGGACTGCCCTGTCGACGAGTCAGGGGACGCCGCGAACGGCGGCAACACCGAGCAGGACCGCGCCGTCAACGAAGGGGACGACTGAGTGCCGCGGGCGCGTCGCTCACGAACGTCGACATGTCGTCCGCGAGCGGCGGCATGCGGCGCCCGGGCAATCGTTATTGAGAATCATTGTCAATAGCGATTGCGATACTGTTCGCGTCCCAACGCGTCACATCAGCGGAAAGGAGCCATAATGCAACACCCCGACGAGACGGAAAAGGAGGGTCCGAGCGTCGAATGTCGTGACATCGCCGTCAAACGCGGCGGCGTCACAATCTGGAGCCATGGCACCTTCACGATCCCGCGCGGCACCGTCACGGCGATCGTCGGCACCAACGGCGCCGGCAAGACGACGCTGATGAAGGCCGAGCTCGGCCTGATACCGCTGTCCCACGGCACGATGAAGGTGCTCGGTGCGGCGCCGGGCGAACGCAACGCGCGCATCGGCTACGTGCCGCAGAGCTACACGAACGACATCGATTCGAGTCTCACCGCCGAGCAATCGGTGCTGCTGGGGCTGACCGGCACGCGCTTCGGTTTCCATCCGGTGACGCGCCGCCAGCGTGCGAAGGCGCGCGAGGCAATGGAGTTCATCGGCATCGCCGACAAGGCGCGTCTGCGCCTGTCGGAGCTGTCGGGAGGCCTGCGCCAGCGCGTCGCGATCGCGCAGGCGCTCGTGAGCGATCCCGAGCTGCTCATGCTTGACGAGCCGCTCGCCAACCTCGATCTGGCGAGCCAGCGCACGACGGTGCGTATCCTCTCCCGTCTCAACACCGAGCTCGGCATGTCGATCCAAATCGTCGCCCACGACCTCAACATGCTACTGCCGATCCTCACCGGCGCCGTCTATCTGCTCGACGGCCACCCGCACTACGCGCGGCTCAACGACGTGCTCGACTCGCGGCTGCTCACCCATCTGTACGGCACGAAAGTGCAGGTCGTGACGACGCCGCAGGGCGACATGTTCGTCACGCCGAACCTGTCCGAACCCGGCGGCTGCGACATGCATGATGCCGCCGAGGTGGCGCGCTTCCACCACCATGGGCGCGCGCAGACGGACCCGACGCAGCAAGGAGCGACGCGATGACGACCTTCACCTTCGACCCCGCATGGATGACGACGCTGACGGCGCCGTTCATGGTCAACGCCTTCCTCGCCGGCCTGTGCATCGCGCTGGCCGCCGGCGTCGTCGGCTATTTCACGATCGCGCGGCATTCGACCTTCGCCGCGCACGCGATCGCGCACATCGGCCTGCCGGGCGCGACCGGCGCCGTGCTGCTCGGCCTGCCGGTCGCCGTCGGTCTCGGCGGCTTCGCGCTCGCCGGCGCGCTCGTCATCGCCGCGCTCGGCAAACGCGCCTCGGAACGCGAGATCGCCACCGGCACCGTCCTCGCCTTCGCCACCGGTCTGGGCCTGTTCTTCGCGCGCATGTCGAGTTCGGCGTCCCAGCAACTGCAATCGATCCTCTTCGGTTCGATCCTGACGATCACCAGCGACCAGATCGTCGGCTTCGCGATCTTCGACGCCGTGCTGCTCGTCGCGATGGCGATCGTCTACCGTCCGCTGCTGTTCAGCTCGCTCGACGAGCAGGTCGCCCAGGCCAAAGGCGTGCCGATCGTCGCCATGAACGCGCTGTTCATGGCAATCCTCGCCGGCGTCATCACGATCGCCGTACCGGCCGTCGGCACGCTGCTGATCTTCGCGCTCGTCGTCACCCCGGCGGCGACCGCCACGACCGTGACGACGACGCCGCTGCGCGCGATCGTCGTCTCGACGCTGCTGTGCCTCGTCTCGATCTGGGGCGGCCTCGTGCTTGCGGCGATGTTCCCCGCTCCCCCGAGCTTCGTCATCGTGACGCTGTCGACGCTGTTCTGGGGTGTCGCGAAGGGCGTCGAGGCGCTGCGCCGCCACGGCTGAGCGTGTCCCATCCCGGCGCGCATCGTCAGTCCACGGACACAAACAAACGAAGAAGCGGCCCGTTCCTCCATGTCACGCATGGAGGAACGGGCCGCTTCTTCGTGATGTTCGTTATGAGTGTTGCGCCAATGCGCGCGGACGTCCAAGATTGCGCCCCGCTCAGTGCGCGTCGTCGACCTGCACGAGCGCCGTCGCGATCGCGGCGATGCCCTCGCCCCTGCCGGTGAATCCCATGCCGTCCGTCGTCGTCGCCGTCAGCGCAACCGGGCATCCGCAGATCGCCGACATCGCCTGCTCGGCCTCATGACGGCGCGGTCCGATCTTCGGCCGGTTGCCGATGACAGCGATGGATGCGCTGCCAGGGAGGGCGTCGTTGTCGCGCAGGTGCCGCACCGTCTCAGCGAGCATCGCGGCGCCGGCCATGCCGGCTCCCCGCGATGCGGGGCCCACGCCGAACAACGTGCCGATGTCGCCCAGTCCGGACGCGGCGAGCAGCGCGTCGATGAGCGCATGCACCGCCACGTCGCCGTCCGAGTCGCCGTCGACGCCGGCGCCATCCCAGCGCAGCGTCGCAAGGAACAGCGGACGGTCGACGCCGTCGGCGACGAAGCGGTGCGCGTCGAAGCCCAGTCCGGTGCGCGGTGCGGCGCTCACTTCTTCTTCGTCTTCTTGTTCTCGGCCTCGAGGCGCGCGAGCGTCTCGGACGCCGGCTCGTCGGGGGCCTGCGTGTGGTGGCCGTCGTCGCCGGGCTGCGGCTCGCTGTAGCCGAGGTTGACGTCGAGCAGGCGCTGCGCCTCCTCCTCCTCGATCTTCTCCGACAATGCGATCTCCGAGGTCAGGATGCTGCGGGCCTTCGTCAGCATGCGCTTCTCGCCGGCGGACAGGCCGTGCTCGTCGACGTCACGCTGCGCCAGGTCGCGCACAACCTCGGCGATCTTGTTGACATCGCCGGTCGATATCTTCTCGACGTTGAGCTTGTACCGGCGCGACCAGTTCATCTCCTTCTCGATGATCGGGGTGCGCAGGATCTCGAACACCTTCGCCACCTCGTCGCCGTCCACGATGTCGCGCACGCCGACCTTCTTCACGTTGTCGACGGGCACGAAGATCTCAAGGTCATCGGAGGAAAGCACCGAAAGCTTGAGATACTCACGTGTCACGCCTTTAACAGTCCGTTCGGTAATGGCCTCGATCTTCGCCGCGCCGTGGCGCGGGTACACGACCATATCGCCGACCTTGTAGCCCATGAATCCTCCGTGAGAAAAATCAGAAACGCCAACAATCATGCCATTTTGCGTGGACTTGGTGGAAGATTGGAAAAAAAGATGGCGAAAACCGTGAATCCGCTCGTGCCGTCGGGAAAACATGCGTATTCTCGGATACATGACAAACTTCACATTCAACGAGAAAGCCATCGTCCCCGTCAATGACGATCAACTGGACGAGGTCAGCAAGGGCGCGTTCTACAACCCCCACGAGATCCTTGGAGCCCATCAGGGCCCCGCCGAGTTCCCCGACACCTGCACGATCCGCGTGCTGCGCCCGGGCGTGCAGTCCGTCACGATCGTCACCGCCGACGGCGAATACCCGATGAAGCCGGAGCACAATGGCGTCTTCGTCACGCTCGTGCCGGCCGTCAGGACGAAGGACGGCTACGGCGTGCCCGACTACCGCATCCGCACCGTGCGCGCCGACGGCACGACCGTCGTCGAGAACGACCCCTACCGCTATCTGCCGACGATCGGCGACATGGACCTCTACCTGTTCGGCGAGGGCCGCCACGAACGCCTGTGGGAGGTCATGGGCGCCCACGTGCGCCGCTACGACGACCCGCTCGGCGGCAACGACGGCACGAAGGGCGAGCGCGTCGTCGGCACGTCGTTCACCGTCTGGGCGCCGAACGCGCACGCCGTGCAGGTCGTCGGCGACTTCAACGCCTGGGACGGCACGTGCCACGCGATGCGCGAGCTCGGCTCCTCGGGCGTCTGGGAGCTCTTCGTCCCGGGCGTCGAGGCCGGCGAGATCTACAAGTTCCACATCCTCAACGCCTACAACAACTGGGAGATGAAGGCCGACCCGATGGAGCGCTCGCACGAGGTGCCACCGCGCACCGGTTCGATCGTCGTCGAGTCCACGCACGAATGGCGGGACGGCGACTGGATGAAGCGCCGCGCCGAGTCCGATCCGCATCAGGGCCCGGTCAGCATCTACGAGGTGCACGCCAACAGCTGGCGCAAGGACGTGCACGACTACCGCGAGCTCGCCGACAAGCTCGTCCCCTACGTCCAGAAGCTTGGGTTCACGCATGTGGAGTTCATGCCGCTCGAGGAGTACCCGTTCGCGGGCTCGTGGGGCTATCAGGTCACCGGCTACTACGGCGTGGATTCGCGCCTGGGCGGCCCGGACGACTTCAAGTACCTCGTCGAGCGTCTGCATGAGGCAGGCATCGGCGTCATCATGGACTGGGTCCCCGCGCATTTCCCGAAGGACGCGTTCGCGCTGGGCCGCTTCGACGGCACGCCGCTGTACGAGGATCCCGATCCGACGCGCGGCGAGCATCCCGACTGGGGCACCTACATCTTCAACTTCGGCCGTCGCGAGGTGCGCAACTTCCTCGTCGCCGACGCGTGCTTCTGGCTCGACGAATACCATATGGACGGCCTGCGCGTCGACGCCGTCTCCTCGATGCTCTACCTCGACTACAGCCGCGAGCCCGGCCAGTGGCATCCGAACAAGTTCGGCGGCCGCGAGAACCTCGAGGCAATCGACTTCATCAAGGAGGCGAACGCCACCGCGTACAAGAACAACCCGGGCATCATGATGATCGCCGAGGAGTCGACCGCGTATCCGGGCGTCACCGCGCCGACCGACCAGGGAGGCCTGGGCTACGGCCTCAAGTGGAACATGGGCTGGATGCACGACACGCTCGAGTATCTGCATGAGCAGCCGATCAACCGCAAGTGGCACCA
This sequence comes from Bifidobacterium anseris, assembly GCF_002860345.1. Lineage (GTDB taxonomy): Bacteria > Actinomycetota > Actinomycetes > Actinomycetales > Bifidobacteriaceae > Bifidobacterium > Bifidobacterium anseris. The sequence continues at coordinate 357,574 of NZ_NMYC01000001.1, read as the reverse complement.
CAACGAGATCACGTTCTCGATGGTCTACGCGTATTCGGAGCACTACGTGCTGCCGATCAGCCACGACGAGGTCGTCTACGGCAAGGGCTCGCTGTTCGGCAAGATGCCGGGCGACGACTGGCAGCGCTACGCCGGCGTCCGTTCGCTGTTCGCCTACCAGTGGGCACATCCGGGCAAGAACCTGACCTTCATGGGCAACGAGCTCGCGCAGTACGGCGAATGGGACTACAACAGCCAGCTCGACTGGGACTGCCTCAACTGGCCGGACCACCGCGGCGTGCAGGCGCTCGTCGCCGACCTCAACAAGCTGTACAAGGAATCGCCGGCGCTGTGGAGCCAGGACTTCACGCCCGACGGCTTCCAGTGGCTGACAAGCGACGACGCCGACCACAACACGCTGAGCTTCGAACGCATCGGCGCCCACGGCGAACGCATGGTCGTCGTCGTCAACTTCTCGGGCACCGCATGGGCCGACTATCAGGTCGCGCTGCCGCTCGGCGGCCGCTGGAAGGAGGTCCTGACGACCGACGACAAGAAGTACGGCGGCTCGGACATCCACAACACGGACATCGAGGCGAACGCCGGCGCGTACCATTCGCGTGAATGGTCGACGCGCATCACAGTGCCGGCACTCGGCGCCGTGTTCCTCGTCCCGGACAACGACTGACCCGAAGCAACCAAGGACTGGTGATTATGGTCGCACACGTACAGATGCCGAACTCCTACACGATCCTCGTCGTGGAGGACGAGCCGACGCTCGCCACAGCCATCGCGCAACGTCTCACCGCCGACGGCTGGAAGGCCCGCATCGCCTCGGACGGCATCAGCGCCGTGAAAGCAGCCGCCCAGCTCCGCCCCGATCTGATCGTCATGGACGTCATGCTCCCGGGCATGGACGGCGTCGAGGCGACGAAGCACATCGTCGCGCAGCGCCCCGTGCCGGTGCTCATGCTCACGGCGCGCGACGACGAGTCCGATGTCATCATCGGGCTCGGAGCCGGCGCCGACGACTACATGACCAAGCCGTTCTCGATGCGCGAGCTCGTCGCCCGCGTCAAAGCGCTGCTGCGCCGCGTCGAACGCGCGAAGGTCATCGCAAGCAAGTCGGAGCATGAGAAGATCCTCGACTTCGGTTCGCTCGTCATCGACCCGGCGACGCGCCGCGTGACGCTCGACGGCGAGACCGTGCACCTGACGCCGACCGAGTTCGACCTGCTGACGACGCTCGCGCGCAAACCGAAGTCGGTGCTCACGCGCGAGCAGCTGCTCGAGGAGGTCTGGGACTGGGTGGACGCCTCCGGCACGCGCACCGTCGACTCGCACGTCAAGGCGCTGCGTCACAAGCTCGGCGCCGCGACGATCCGCACCGTGCACGGCGTCGGCTACGCCTTCGAGCCGCCAGAACAGTGATGGCGAAGCAATGCTCCCGTCCCGGTGCGCCGGGACGGGAGCATGCCGAGGGACAGCGCCCCATCGGCATGTTCTCATCACTGCGCGCCGAACTGAGTCTCCTCATCGTCGTCGCGACGATCCTCGCGTTCGTCATCGCGTGGCTCCTGTCGATCATCGGCATCAACGGATGGCTGTCGATGCCGGTGACGATCGTCGTCACGCTCGCGTTCACCTACTTCACGTCCCGCGGCCTGACTCGGCCGCTCGGGCAGATGCGCGACGCCGCCGAGGCGATGGCGCAGGGCGACTATTCGGTGCGCATCCACCTCAACAAGGACTCGAACGACGAGATCGGCCAGCTCGCCGAATCGTTCGACACGATGGCCGACGAACTCGAACACGCCGACCAGATGCGCCGCGACATGATCGCGAACGTGAGCCATGAGCTGCGCACGCCGGTCTCGGCGCTCCAGGCGATGGTCGAGAACATGGCCGACGGCGTCGTCGAACCCACGCCGGTGAACATGGAGAACATCCTGAGCCAGACGCACCGGCTGTCCGACCTCATCTCCTTCCTGCTCGACATGTCGCGCGTCGAGGCGGGCGCCTCGAGCCTTGAGATCGAACGGCTCAACGTCGCCGAACTCATCGACGAAACCGTCGGTCCGCTCGAATACGCCGACGCCGGCCACGGGCACACGATCGAGCAGCGCGTCCCCGACGACCTCGTCGTCGAAGGCGACGAGGCACGCCTGCGACAACTGCTGACGAACATCATCGCGAACGCGCTCAAGCATTCGCGCGACGACACGGCCGTGCTCGTCGAGGCGCATGCCGGCGAACACGGTGACACGGTGATCATCAACGTCGTCAACTTCGGCTCGGACATCCCCAAGGAAGTGCGCAACGACATCTTCCGCCGCTTCGTCAAGGGCACGTCCGGCCCCGGCACCGAATCCGGCGGCACCGGGCTCGGCCTGTCAATCGCGCGATGGGCGGCGAAACTGCACGGTGGCACCGTCCAGGTCGTCGACGACCCGCGCGGCGTCGACTTCGAGATCACGCTGCCGGTCACGCCGCCCGATCCGCAAACGCTTCAGGAGCAGGCGGCGGGAAGGGACTCCGAGACCGCCTACGACGGCCAGTGAAACCCACTCCTCCACAACCACGTGACGGCCATACGCAGATGGTGCGGCGCCCCGTCGGGGCGCCGCACCATCTGCGTATGCCGTATTCCCCTATCCCTATCCGTCAGCCCGCGCATCTCATCGGCAGCCGTCGCCCGCGCCGTCATCGGCGTCGCCTTTGTCTTTCGGCGGCGTGTAGGCGAGCGCGAAGGCGGTGAGCACGTCGTGGCCGGCGTCGACGAGCGCGTCCGCGCATGCGCCGATCGTCGCACCGGTCGTGACGATGTCGTCGAGCAGGACGAGCGGCATCGTCGAAGCTGGCCATATAGCGTCGTCGACGATGATGCGGCCGTGGATGCGGCGCATGCGGTCGCGCGCGCCGTGGGTCTGCACCGATTTGCCGTGCACGGCGTGCACCCGCAGCATCGGGAGGACCTGCGTGTCGGATAGTCCGCGGCTACGGCAGTGCGCGGCGAGGGCGTCGGCGAGCGGGTCCAGATGACGGCGGCCGCGACGGCGTGTGGAGCGCGACGACGAGGGTGCGGGCACGATGCCGATGCCGGTTGGCATGGGATCGAGTGCGGCGATGATCGGTGCGCCCGCCGTGTCGAAGAGGTCGGCGAGGGCGTCGGCGAACGGGCCGTCGGCCTCGGCGTCGCCGTGGTCCTTCCATGAGAGGATGGCGTGACGGACGGGGCCGCGGTAGGTGCCGCAGGCGATGCCGTGGCCGGCCGCGCTGCGCGGCAGCGTGAAGGCGACGGGTCGGCGCAGGGCCTGCGCACATTCGGTGCACAGGACGGCGTCGGGGCATGCGCAGCCGGCGCAGGCGCGTGGCAGCAGGACGTCGCGCAATTGGCGCCATGCCGCCGCGAGCGCGTTCGTCATCGCTTCCGTCGCGGTCATCTCGGTTCCCTCGCGGTCGTCGTGGTGGTCCTGTCGTGCGTGCGTCGTCTGTCAGTGGCGCAGGCGCGTGTTGATGGCGTTGATGAGCCGGAGGGTGTCTTCGGGGCCTGTGACGCGGATGGCGATCGTGCCGGCTGCGGCGGCCGGGTAGTCGTTGCCGTCGGGGTCCATGCGGTCGCCGATGAAGGCGATCGAGGCGACGTCGACGCCGGTGGCGCGGGCGAGTTCGCGTACGGCGTAGGCTTTGTCGATGTCGCGTGCGGAGATGTCGACGCTTGTGGAGCCGCCGGAGCGCACCTTGAGGTTGGGCAGGTCGTGCTGGACGGCTTCGGCGAGCCGGTTCTTCTTGGCGTTGTCGGGGTCCCAGCGTTCCTTGGCGTCGACGGGCGCCTGCTGGCCGAGCGCGGAGTAGGTGATCTGGCTGCCGCGGTCCTCGATGATCGGACCCCAGGTGTCGTCGGTCCAGATGCCTTGTTCGCGTGCGTGGCGTTCGAGGGAGGCGATGGCGGCTTCGCGGTCGGCCTGTGACAGGTCGCGTTCGTAGATCTTGGCCCATGCGGCGCCGTCCCAGTGGTAGTAGCGTGTGCCGGTCGTGGGCATGAGGTGCAGGTTGGCGCGGTCGGCGTCGGCGGTGAGCATGTCGGTGACCTGGCTTTCGATGAGCGGCATGACGCCGCCGGAGACGATGGCGACGGGGATGAGCGTCGTCAGTTCGCTCAGTGCCTCGGCGATGTCGGCATGCATGGGTTTCTTCGATCGCGCGAGCGTGCCGTCGAGGTCGAAGGCGGCGACGCGCATGCGTGCGCACAGCGCGTCGACGTCCACTTCGCTGCTTTGGGCGATGTTGGGTTCGTTCATCGTTCACCACTTCCCCGTCTTGTTCCTGGACATCCTTGTATCCTACCGTGCCTGCGTGATGTGGGTGCGGGCGTGGTCGGCTACAGTGGAGGCCATGACCCAGCTTCCTTGGAATGCCAAAGTGTATCGCAATCGTCATGGCCGTGGGATGCGCACGCCGATGTTCGGCACGCGTCTGCCGCGGTATCGGACGCGTTCGGGGCTGTTCGACGATCTCGTCGTCGCGCAGATCCGTCGTCTGTCGGCCGCGTGGCCAGAGCTTGTGCGGCCGTTGCAGTTCGCCGTGGAGGATGTGCCGCCGTCGTCGCCCGCGCCGTGGGAGCGCGAGCCGCGGCTGTTCTCGCAGGCGTTCCCGGCCGAGCATGGCGCGCCGGCGCGCATTGTGCTCTACCGGCTGCCGATCCAGACGCATGCGGTGAACCGCACTGATCTGCAGTTGGCGATCCGCGACGAGATCGTCGAGTCGATCGCCGAGCTCTATGGGCGCCGCCCCGACGAGATCGACCCCGATTTCGGCCTGTGACGGACGCCGCTCAGCGTACGATGTCCGGATCGTTGAAGGCGTGCACGAGGTGCCGCGGCACGTCGAGGCTCGTCGCCGGCACGTAGGCGAGCGCGGCGGTCTTCGCGTCGCGCAGCGTCGTGTTCGTCACGAACGCGCCCCACACGATCGTCAGGTCGGCGTCGGCGACGCGGATCGCGGCGACGCGTTTGCCGAGGTCGGCGCTGTTCAGCGTCGTCGACGAGTCGGCGTCCACTTTGACTGTCTTGGTGCCGGTTTCCTCGCCGTGCTCGTCGTAGCCGGCGAAGGTGATTGTCGCGCCCTCGGCGCCGGCATTGGCGACCGTGAGCGTCGCGGCGGCGCCGTCGGGCAGCGTGAGCGCGGACTGCGCGTAGGCGGTGTGCGCGTCGATGACGGTGTAGTCGCGTCTGCCGTCGGCGCCTTCGACGGTGCTTTGGGCGGCGATGGCGCAGGCGGCGTCGCTTTGTGCGAGGATCGCGTGGGCGTCCTTGGGCCGGTCCTTGAGTTCCTTGAGCGTGACCTTGCCGCCGCGCGCGTCGAGACGGCCGATGTCGATCAGGCCGTGGTCGCTCATCCATGACAGCGTGACCGCGGTGTCCTTGTCCGCGTATGCGCTCAGCGTCGTGGCCGCGTCGCCGTCGGGCAGCATGATTGTCTGCGTCGTGGAGGCGTCGGGCAGCGGCGTCACGTAGTCGTTGCCGTGCGGCGTCAGGCCGTCGATCGCGACGGAGCGCACGACGGCGGCGATCGGCGCGTCGTGGCTCGTCACGCTCACGTACAGGCCCTGCTCGTCGGGGGCGGCGGCGTTGAGCAGCATGTCGGCGCTCGCGTTCGCGCCGACGGTGAGGACGGACGACGTGGCCGGCGTGATCTTGCCGTGTTTCGTCCCCCATATCGCGATGTCGACGCTCGTGGGCTTGTCGGACGGGTTGGCGACGACGAGCTGCTGCGTGTTGCCGGTCGTTGTGCTCGGTACGAGGAAGCGTTGGGTCAGGGCGGGCGACACGCAGGAGGCGGCGGCGATGCCGGGGATGTCGCCGGTCGTCGCCCATGAGGCGACCGACCCGGTCGATCCGGTGCCGTCGGCGGCGGACAGCAGCCGCGTGTCGAGGAGCGTGGCGTCGGCGTCCTTGTCCTGACCGGCGATGAAGACGTCGGCGTCCTCGTCGCCGTTCGCGCCTTCAAGGACGAGGCCGTCGGCGGATCCGGAGGCGCCGAGCGCATCGGCCTGGGCGTGGAAGACCGAGCCGAAGGCCGCGTAGCGGCGCGCCGAGGCGAGGTCGCCGGTCGATGTGTGGAACTCCTCGTCGCCGTAGGAGGCCGAATCGGCGATCGTCATCGCGGCCGGGCAGTAGCGCAGCGTCTGCTTGGCGCTCGCCTGTTCGGAGATCGTCGCGTCTGCGACGGCGGGCGCGTCGTGCGCGCCGGAACACGGCGGCACGATCGTCAATGCGGCGAACAGCGCGATGACGGCGACGCCCGTCACGGCCGTCGTCACGACGGTGCGCGTCCTGTGCGCGAAGTCGTCGAGACGGTTCGGTTCATCGCTCATTGCTGTTCCTCCTTGCTGACGCCGCGGCTGCGCGGTATCGCGACGATGATGTAGACCGCGACGAGCACGGCGAGGCACCATAGCCATGCCGTGCGCCACGGGCTCGTCTCCATGCGCCGCTGGTCCGTCGTGTCGATGCGCTGGGACGCGGTGGCATCGAGCGTGAGCCGGTAGTACGTGCCCTGCGCGTTGGCGACGACCTCCTGCGTGCCTTGCGAAGCGGTCACGTTCGCCTGGAGCTGTTCGCCGGCGCGCACGCTCAGGTCACGTCCCTCGTCGGTGACGACGTAGATGCCGCCGAAGCCGAGGTCGGACAGCTGGCGTATCGCGTCGTTGTCGCTGTTGGCGAGCAGGCTGGCGGCGATGTGGGCGAGCTGCTCGTCGTCGGTGTGTCCCTCGTGGTCGAAGGCGCGGCTGACGCGCCACGCGGCGGAGCTGTCGATCAGGTCGCCGCGGCCGGTGCGCATCGCCGTGTAGGCGACGGTGTCGGCGTTCGTGGCCGCGAGCGCGAGCACGCGCCGGTCGGGATCCTGCGCCAGATAGTCCTGGGCGACCATCGGCAGGCCGTCGCCGGTGATGGCGACGCCGCCGGCTTCGGCCGTCTGAACGCCGAACAGCAGGCATACGGCCGTCATCGCCGTCAGGAACACGGTGACGGCGCCCTGCACGATCGTCGTCGCGCCGAATCGGCGCGTGCGGTCGGTGACGAGACGGTGGAAGGGCGTGACGCCGGGGCCGGCCGCCATCGCCACGCAGGCAAGCATGCCGCATGCGGCGAGCGCGACGCCCGGCAGCACCGATCCGGCGGCGGCGCCGTCCGGCGTGGCGGCGATGACGACGACGGCGGAGGTGACGGCGAGCATGAGGCCGCACAGCGTCACCGTCCACAGGATGCGGCATGGGCGCAGCATACCGGGGCGCAGCAGCGTGAGCAGCGCGATGACGGCGCATACGATGCAGCACAGCACGAGCACGGTGCGCGTCAGGTCGTCGCCGGCGAGCGCCGCCGACCATGTCGGCGCCTGTTCGAGGCCGAAGGCGCGCCATACCATCGTCGTCAGTCCGATCGCCTCCGGCGCGCCGTTGACGGGGGCGCCCGGGATCATGACGTCGCCGAACAGCTGGCGCCACATGCCGTCGCCGGCGTAGCGCACCGCGTTGACGAGCGTCGGCGCGAGCGCGAACGCGGCCGGCAGCGGGATGAGCAGCAGCATGAGCCGGTGGCGGCGCACGAAGACGAGGAACGCGACGAAGATGACGATGAGCGCGAGCAGCAGCTGCGGTTCGGCGGCGACGGCCGGGATGAACAGCAGCGCGGCGGCCGCGGCGGCCTGCACGGATGAGCGCGGGTTGACGGGATCCTCAGTGCGGTACATGCCGACGGCTTTGAACGACAGCGCGAGCGCGGCCGGCAGGAATGTCATGACGGTGAGCATCGGCAGGTTCGCCGTCGAGTACAGGCCGAAGGCGAGCGACAGGCCGTACCAGCACAGCGCGGAGGCGACACGGATCGGGTTGGAGCGGGTGACGACGCCGGCGAGCGCCCAGAACGACAGGACGCTTGCAGGGGCGGACAGGAAGAAGATGAGGGCGAGCGCGGCGGCGACGTGGCCGGCGGTGAACACGGACGCGGCCATGAGCACGAGCAGCCATGGCGAGGGCGGCGCGGGGATGCCGGTGCCGATGCCGTAGACCCAGGGGGTCGTGGCCGCGGCGGCGAGCTGGCGCCATCCGGCATCGGTGGGCAGCAGCTGGTTCGAGAGGATCGATTCTCCGGAGAACGCGTGGCGCAGGATCGGCCAGTACATGGCGGCGGTCGCGGCGAAGGCGAGCGCGGCGGCGGCGAGCGCCCACGCCCAGCGGCGGATGCGTCGGCGGCGCAGGTGGACGACGGCGAGCGGGTCGAGGATGACGTTGCCGCGCTGTTCGTCGAAGGCCCGCGAGCGCGCCTTCCATTGGCGGATCTGACGGCGGTCGGCGATCAGCGGCGCGAGCGTGGCGCGCGGCACGTGGCTTGCGGCGGCGATGCGGTGGCGTGCGGCGAGCGCGCCGGGGACGGCGGCGAGCGCGGCCCATGGCATGACGAGGCGGCACATCGCCCGGTAGGGGCGTTTGCGGAACAGCAGTGCGACGGCGTCGCCGAGTGCGGTGAACAGTCCCAGGATCCACGCCAGCGGCCACCAGGGGGCGGCCATGTCGGTCATCGCGTATTTCTGGGCGCCGACGAGCTGCGTCATCGACGAGTCGACGGCGGCGTCGGGTTCGATCGCGCCGCCGTCGCGCGAACGCACGCCGTCGTAGCGTGCGCGCCGGTGCGCGATGCGCGCCTCGGGCACGACGACGACGCGGCGCCCGGACAGGCACAGGCGTCGGCAGAGATCCTCGGATTCGTCGAAGGTACCGAACCACGGGTTGGCGCCGTGCACGGCGGCGAGCGTGTTGACGGGCACGAGGGCGCCGGCGAGCGAGACGGAGAAGACGTCGCGCCGTCCGTCGTACTGCTCCTGGTCGGGTTCGCCGTCGACGACGAGGGAGACGACGCGTCCGCGCGCCGCGTAGCAGCCGACGCCGTGCAGCGCGCGACCCTCCCAGTCGAGCTGCTTGGCCCCCAGCAACGCGGCCGTCGGCGAGTTCGCCCATGCGTCGAGGAGCCGTTCGAGGCAGTGGTCGTCGGCGGGGCGGGATTCGTCGTGCAGCAGCCACAGCGTCTTCGTCGACGTGTCCACCTGCGCGTTGCGCAGCACCTTGGTGACGGCGTCGGCGAAGGAGCGGGCCTGGGCGACGCGCACGATCTGGATCGAGATGCGCTGCGGCTCGGGCATCGTCTCGAGCACGTCCTCCTTCGTGGGGATGATCTCGAAGCTCGTCTGCACGGACTGCACGGTGCGCCCCGAGCAGTCGGCGACGACGATCGTGGACGGCAGCACGCTCTGGGCGAGCACGGCGCGCAACGTGCGGGGCAGATAGCGCAGGTCGTCCTCGACGGTGATGACGGCCGTCACGTTCGCCTCGGCCCGCTGGCTGTGCGAATACGGCCGCGATGCAAGGGCGGCGCCGATGATGCGCTGGATCTCACTGTTGCCCGAGAGTGTCATGCGTCCCAGTGTACGCAGAAGGGTATATCCGCCCTTGGCCGCCCCCTGGAGCGCCTTGAGGGGCGGCACGCACGGCTTTCTCACCGTCATGCCCTATAATCGCATATGATTGCACGTCGGCGGCATGGGGCCGCGCACGCGCATGGGGACCCCGCGACGGGGAACGACGCACGAAAGGTGGACCGTTGGCCTCTCATACCGCGAAGAAGACACGTGAAGCGTATCTGGGCAGCTCCCGCAAGGCGAGGCCGCGGCACAGCGCCGTGGCATGGCGCATCCGCCACCGCGCGCTCGTCGCCGTCGCCTGCGTCGTCGTCGCCGCGCTCGTGTTCGCGTCCACGGCCGTGGCCTCCACATGGCTCAACCTCAACCAGGCCGTCCAGGAGGGCGCCGTCAAGACCGTCTTCGTCGACGAGGAGAAGCTCGACCCCAACGAGGGACGGCCGATCAAGTTCGTCCTCATCGGCCAGGACACGCGCGACGACGGCAACGCCGACCTGTCCGGCGGCCTGCACGACGGCGAGGACGGCCTGCACAACGCCGACACGACGATGGTCGTCGACATCAGCGCCGACCGCAACTTCATCAACATCGTCTCGATCCCGCGCGACTCGATCGTCGACGTGCCCAACTGCCGCACGAGCGACGGCAAGGACATCCCCGCCCAGTACGGCGTCATGTTCAACTCGGTGTTCTCCACCGCCTGGCGCGAGGGCGGCGACCTGTCGACGGCGGCGAGCTGCACGGTGACGGCCGTCAACGCGCTCACCGGCATGCACATCACGAACTTCATCGTCGTCGACTTCAAGGGTCTGGCCGACATGATCGACGCGATCGGCGGCGTCGACGTGTGCATCCCGGTCGACACCGTCGACGCGAACACCGACATGGACCTCAGGAAGGGCATGCACCACCTCGACGGACGCCAAGCGACGAACTACGCGCGCATGCGCCACGGCACCGGCACCGACGGCAGCGACATCATGCGCACGACGCGCCAGCAGTACCTGATCAAATCGGTGATCGCCGAGGCTATATCGAAGAACATGTTCACGCAGACGAGCGAACTCTACCAGCTCGCACTCGCCGCGATCCGCTCGCTCAACATCAGCTCAGGCATGGCCGACACGAACGCGCTCGTCGCGCTCGCGTTCAGCCTGCGCCACCTCGACGTCTCACACGTGTACGCGCAGACTGTGCCCGTCATGCCCGCCCCCTTTGACCCCAACCGCGTCGTATGGGCCGACAACGCCTCCGAGGTCTGGGACCGGCTGCGCGACGACCGTCCGTTGTACGGCGACGACACCAACGACGACGCTGCCAAGGACGACGGCAAGAACGACAACAACAAGGACGGCTCCGCGAACGGCAACGCGACGGCCACGCCAGAACCCACCGAGACGGGCTACGGCACGGGCGACGAGACGCCCGCCGATACGCCGTCGGCGCAGCCCTCACCGACCGTCGATCCGAAGACCGGCCTGATCAAACAGGAGGACGGCACGCTCATCGACCCGAACACGAACGGCGTCGTCGACCCCGAGAACGGATCGATCCGCGACCCCGAGACCAACCAGTACATCGGCATCGCCTACCAGTACCTCAACACGACGATCTGCTCGGTGCCCGCGAAACACGAATGACCGACGGACGCCGCCGGCCACGGGCCGCGGCACGATGAGGGCGCAAGACGCCCCGTGGAGGAACGATGAGCAACACCGATGATCCGACGACACCGCCGAGCTTCGCGCCCTCGCCGCGCCGCAGACGCGACGCGGACGGCGCGACGCCGCGCACGACATCAGACATGACACCGGATGCGGTGCCGGCGGCTCCCCCGAGCTTCGCGCCGCACGCCCGCACGGCCTCCACCGGATCATCGCGCCCCTCCTCCACGCATCCCGCCTCAATCCCGCCGCGCACGTCCGGTCGGCGCACGACATCCGAACGGCGCGTGCCGCCGCCGACCGCCGCATCGTCCGCGTCGACCACATCATCCACACCATCCGGCGCCCGCGCCCGCACGGCGACGGCATCGTCGGGCGGCGTCGCGGTCGCACGCCGGCGCCATCCGCACCGCGCGCGCAGGATCGTCGTGGCGATCCTCGCGACGCTGCTCGCCATCGCACTGATCGGCGGCCTGAGCGTGTGGCACTGGGTCGACTCCGGACTGCGCCGCGCCGACTGGCTCACCGACACCCCCTCGGGGCCGGCGACCTCATGGCTCATCCTCGGTTCGGACGAACGCGATGGCACGACCGGCCAGGACGGCACGACCGGCGAACGCACCGACACAATCCTCGTGCTCACCAAGCCGAAGAACGGTCCGTCGTCGCTGATCTCGATCCCGCGCGACTCGCTCGTCGAGGTCGACGGCGCATTGAGCAAGATCAACGCCGTGCTCGGCCTGTACGGCAGAAAGCCGCTCGTCGCGAAGGTCGAAGACATCACCGGCCAGAAGATCGACCACGTCGCGAAAATCAACTTCGGCGGCCTGACGACGATCGTCGACGCGCTCGGCGGCGTCGAACTGTGCTACGACCAGGACGTGGACGACGAGAAGTCCGAGATGCATTGGAAGGCCGGCTGCCACGTCGTCGACGGCAAGCAGGCACTCGCCTTCTCCCGCATGCGCTACTCCGACCCGCAGGGCGACTTCGGCCGCGCCCAGCGCCAACGCCAGGTCATCGGCGCGATCGCGAAGAAGGCGGCCTCGCCCTCGACACTGCTCAACATCCCCAAGCTCACGCGCGTCGGCGACGCGGCGATGGCGGCGATCAGCGTCGACGACCAATCGACGCCGGCGACGATGGCACGTATGCTGCTCGCCTTCCGCGACGCGTCCGGCGCCGGCGGCATCACCGGCACCGTGTACTGGACCGACCCCGACTACTACGTCGACGGCGTCGGCTCGTCGGTGCTGCTCGACGACGCGCGCAACACCGAACTGTTCTCCCAGCTCGTCGACGGCACGCACAAGGCCGGCGTCGTCGGCACGCAGGCCGAGCAGCAGGGCTGACCGCACCGGCGCATGCCCGCTGCGCCTGAAACCACCGAGCCGAAAACCGCTGAGGCAAGCCTCCACCGCGCCAAATCCATTGCGCCAAATCCATTGCGCCGACGGCGAACACCGCGGCGTACGACCCGCCGACGGTTTGCCCTTGCCGTCCCACCGGCGCATGCTGTGCGCATGGACGGCAAGGGCAAGGCGGTGCGCACGGCGAAACGCGTCAGACGAATGCGCCATGTGCGGCTGTGCGCCTACGGCGCCCCGCTCGCGGCGCAATGCGTCATGCTCGCCATGCTGCTGGCCCAACGGCAATGGCTGTTCGCGACGATGATCGCCTCGGGCTGCATTGCCACGCTCGCCTCATTCGTCCTCATGACGGCCGGCCGCGACGACGACACGACCACGCCGGTCTCATCCGCAACCGCGCAATCCATGTCCGCGACCGACCCTGCGGACGATGCTGCACGGGACGCCCATGCGCCGCCCGTGCCGTTGGCGTCGGTGCTCGGCTTCGCCGACGACGCCGCGCCCTTCCGTTCAATCGCACACCGCTGGTGCGTCGCCGACGGCGGCTGCCGCGCCCCCGTGGGCGTCAACGGGTCCGGACAGGCCGCCGTCATCGACCTTGCACGGTTCGGCCCGCACGCGATCGTGGCCGGCACGACCGGCTCGGGCAAGTCAGTGCTGCTGCAGGACTGGTGCCTGGCGCTCGCCTGCCGCTACCCACCATGCCGCGTCCAGCTCGCGCTGCTCGACTTCAAAGGCGGTTCGGCGATGGATGCACTCGCCGGACTGCCGCATGTGCGCGGCTGCGTCAACGACCTCGACCTCGCCTACGCCAAGCGCGCGCTGCTCGCGCTCGAACGCGAGCTGACGCGCCGCGAACAGCTCGCGGCAGATCTGGGCGTCGCCGACCTGATGGGAGCGCCCGATCCGCCCGCCCGGCTCGTCGTCGTCGTCGACGAGTTCCATATGCTCACCGGCCAGCTGCCGGACCTCGCCGACCGGCTCACGCGCATCGCTTCGCTGGGCCGTTCGCTCGGCATGCATCTGATCGTCTGCACGCAGAACCCGCTCGGCGAGATCAGCGCGCCGATGAAGGCGAACATGGCGTTACGCGTCTGCCTGCGCATGCGTGACGCGATGCAGTCGCAGGAGATGCTCGGCGTCGACGACGCCGCCCGGCTGCGCGTCACCGAGCCGGGAGCCGCGATCGCGAGGATCGACGACGCCCGTGTGCGGCTGCGCTGCGCGTCCGACCCGGACCCGGAGCGCCTCGTCGATGAGATCGGCCGCGCCGCACGCGTGCACGGCCAGGGCGGCGCTCCCCCGCTGTTCACGGCGCCGGCACCCCGTCTCGTGCATGCGCGCGACATCGACGCACCACCCGGCGCGATCGCGATCGGGCTCGAGGACGACGGCGTGGCCACCGGCCCGTGCCTGTTCGACCCGGCCGACGGCAACCTCGCCGTCATAGGACGTCCCGGACGCGGACGCACGACGCTGCTGAGGACGATCGAAGAGGGCGCCCGCGCATGCGGCGCCGACGTCGTATGCATCGACGACGCCGACGCATGGTTCGACCCGTTCAGCGCCGACCCGCATGCCGCGCAGGTCCAGGAGCTCGTATGCTCGGGGCGGCGGTGCGTCGTGTTCGCGCTCGGCTCGTCACGCCGGCTTCGCGTGCCCGACCATTGCGCACGCCGGCTCGTCTTCCCGGTCGGCGAGCGCGCCGTCGACCTCGCCGACGGCATCCCCGCCTCCGTCCTCGACGCGATGGGCGCCGAGGATCTGCGCACGCCGGGACGCGGCGTGCTCATCGAGGCGGGCCATGTGCGGCTTGTGCAGTGCGCTGTGAGCTGAACGCCGCATGCGGGCCGTTTTTCGCGCAAGGTCTTGAAATCGCCCCGGTTATTGCCTAGCATGAGCAACGTAGTCGTTATCGGAACCGGACGGAAGAAGCCGGACAGCAGACAGAAGAAGGATGTCATCACCATGAGCAGTGCATTCGATTGGCGTGCGAAGGCGGCGTGTCGCGACAAGGACCCCGAGCTGTTCTTCCCGGTGGGCAACACCGGTGCCGCATACCAGCAGATCGAAGAGGCCAAGTCCGTATGCCGCACCTGCAAGGTCATCGACGCATGCCTCAAATGCGCGCTCGACACGAATCAGGACTACGGCGTGTGGGGCGGCCTGAGCGAGGACGAACGCAGGGCCCTCAAGCGCCGTGCGATGCGTGCGCGCCGCTCCGCGTCGATGCAGCTCGGCTGAGCCGACGCAACCCGGATCGGCGGCCCATCCGCCGTCGATATGCGAAGGCCCCGGTTCCCGCGATGGCGGGAACCGGGGCCTTCGTGCGGACCCTCTCAGGCGGCGCGCAGCTTGATGGCAAGCCGCACGCGCGTGCCGCCGGTCTCGACCGGCTCCCAGCGCACGGTACCGCCGAAGTCGTTCGTCACGAAGGTGTTGATGATCTGCGTGCCCAGGCCCGAGCCCGAGGAACGGGCCATGCCGTCCTCCTCCTCGCTGCCCATGCCATTGCCGTCGTCCTGCACGACGATGTCGAGCTCGTTGCCGCGCCGGTCGGCCGTCACCGTGATGTGCCCCTCCTTGCGGCCCTCGTAGCCGTGTTCGACGGCGTTCGTCGTCAGCTCGGTGAGCACGAGCGACAGCGGCGTCGCGTCCTGCGCCGGCATCATGCCGAAGCTGCCGACGAAGTCGATCGAGATGCGCTGGTCGCTCATCGCCGTCAGGTCGACGCTCATGCGCAGCAGGTTGGCGATGACCTTGTCGAAGTCGACGATCTCGTCGGCCGACTGGCTCAGCCCCTCGTGGACCATCGCGATCGTCTGCACGCGCCGCTGTGCCTCCTTGAGCTCCTTCTTGACCTCGTCGGACTTCGTCTTGCGCGCCTGCAGCCGCAGCAGCGCGGAGACGGCCTGCAGGTTGTTCTTGACGCGGTGGTGGATCTCGGAGATCGTCGCGTCCTTCGTCTGCAGCTCGACCTCGCGCCGGCGCAGCTCGCTGACGTCCCGGCACAGCACGATCGCGCCGGTGCGTCCGTGCTCGTCCATCAGCGGCAGCGAGCGCATCGAGACGGCCGAACGGTTCGCGACGAGTTCGGAGTCAATCGCGGCCTTGCCGAGCAGCACGAGCGGCAGCGATTCGGGCACCGGGTCGTTCTCGTGGATCAGGCTCGTGCCCACCTCGCTCAGGTTGGCACCCTCGAGCATGTCGACCATGCCCAGACGTCTGAAGCAGCTGATGCCATTGGGCGACGCGTACTGGACGATGCCGTCGGCGGACAGCAGGATGAAGCCGTCGGCGACGCGCGCGTTGTGCCGCTGGCTGAGGACGGAGTCCTTGTAGGGGAACTGGCCGCGCGGGATCATGCCGTACAGCTGCTTGCCGGCACCGATGCTTTCGAGTTCGTAGCGGCCGTTCGATTCGCGCGTCGCAAGGTTCGTCTCGCGCACGACGAGGCCGAGCGTCTTGCCGCCGTGGCGGATCGGCGCGTACACGTTGCACACGAGCGCGTCGCCGATGCGGCGCAGCACCGACGAACGGTAGACGCCGTCCGACTTCATCGCCTCGGCCATCTCCTCCTGCAGCTCGTTGTCGACCCGTTCGCCGACGACGTCGTCGATGCGCAGGCTCACGACCGTCGACGGGCGGCACTGGCCGGCGATGACGAAGCTGCCGTCGCCCTTCTGCAGCACGAGCAGCAGGTCGGCCAGACTCAGGTCGGCGATGACCTGCCAGTCGGCGACGAGATGATGGAGCCATTCCTTGTCGGACGCGTCGAAATCGGGGCGCGTCGCGAGAATCTGTGAAAAATCAGCCATGTTCCCCATGATAGGCCACATCGGCGCCCCCGCAGGGCGGCGGCTGTACGCGCGGGGCTCAATCGACACCCCTTCAGCGGGTCAGGTCAACAACCTACGCTATAGTAACCTACGATTGCGTAACCAAGTGTGGACGACACGACGGGAGGATGCGACGATGAGCGCAGGGACGACACAGGCCGCGGGGGCGGCCATGGACGGCGACGACCAGCTCGAGCAGCGCCGGCGCGAGCTGGCGCAGGCCAGACGCACGGCGCTCGAGGCGAAGGCCGAGGCGACGCGTAGCAGGGCGCGCGCGAAGGCGGCGACGATCCTGGCGAAGGCGGACAGCCGCGCGAAGAAGGCGATCGCCAGGGGCGAGGAGAAGGCGGCCAAGCTTGAGGGCGTGCGCGCGCCGCGCCGGATCCGCCTCGACGTCCACGGCCGCGAGAAGCCGGCCATGCGCGGCTGGCTGCACGCGGCCGCCGCGCCGCTCGCGCTCGCCGCCGGCATCGTGCTCGTCTGTCTGGCGCACGGAGCCGGCCTCAAATGGGCGTGCGCGGTCTTCATGACCGCCTCGCTCATCCTGTTCGGCAACTCCGCCGCCTACCATCTGGGCGACTGGTCGCCGCGCGTGACCGACGTGCTCAGGCGCATCGACCACGTCAACATCTTCCTGCTCATCGCCGGCACCTACACGCCGGTCTCCTTCGCGCTCGACGCGTTCTGGCGCAACACGATCATCATCGGCATGTGGGGCTGCACGGCCGTCGCGATCCTCATCCACGTCGTGTGGATCGACGCGCCGCGCTGGCTGTACACGCTCGTCTACGTCGTCTTCGGCGTCTCCGGCGTCGCCTTCATGGGCATGTTCTGGGTCTCCCCCGCCGCCGGCCCTGCCGTCGTGTGGCTGCTGCTGTCGGGAGGCGCCTGCTACATCGCCGGCGCCGTCGTCTACGCGCTGCGCCGCCCCGACCCGTGGCCGAAGGTCTTCGGCTTCCACGAGATCTTCCATCTGGGCACGATCGCCGGCTACGCCTGCCACATGGTCGCGATCTACCTCGTCATCTGCCGTCTCGCGAAGATCGGCTGAGCCCGCGATAATCAATCGACAAAAGCCAATTAAGGGGGCGCGCCGGGGATGGCCCATGATGGGCCATCCCCGGCGCGCCCCCTTAATTGGGATCGTCCGCGTCCGGCGACGCGTCCGCTCAGTCGAGCGGCTTCGATTCCTTGATCGTCACCGAGATGTCGCGGCCGTTGGGGGCCTTGTAGGTGACGACGTCGCCCTCGTGCGCGCCGAGGATGGCGGCGCCGATCGGCGATTCGGGGCTGATGACGTCGTAGTCGGTCGCGACGGCGATGTCGCGCGAGCCGAGCACGTACTTCATCTCGCGGCCGGCGAGCTCGATCGTCACGAGCGAGCCGTTGCCGACGACGCCGGCGTCCGGCGCCTCGAGGATCTTCGCGTTGCGCAGCTTGACGATGAGCTCATTGATGCGCCCCTCGTTCTTGCCCTGTTCCTCGCGCGCGGCCTGATAGCCGCCGTTCTCGGACAGGTCACCCTCGGCGCGCGCCGCGGCGATGCGTTCGGTGATCTCCTCGCGGTACTCGCCCTCACGGTACGCGAGCTCCTCCTTGAGCTTGTCATACGCCTCCTGCGTGAGCAGGACGGTCTTCTCTTCCTGAGCCATGATGTCCTCCTTCATGGAAAAGCCTTGATATGCAAAATCCGCATCGTGCACGCCGGGGCGGCTCCCCGACGGGCGCGATGCGGCCGATGCGGCCGGCGTCGGGCCGGCCATGCCCGTTTCAGCGCGTGGAGATGATGTCCACGACGAACTCGAGCGTGTCATCGCCGCCGATGCCGGCCTGCGGCACGCCGCGCGAGCCGTAGCCGTACTCCGGCGGGATCGAGATGAGCAGACGCGAGCCGACGTTGTGGCCAGGGACCGTCTGGTCCCATCCCTTGATGACCTGGCCGACGCCGATGCCGAAGCTCGCCGGCTGGTGGCGTTCGAAGCTCGAGTCGAAGGCCTTGTCGTTGCCCCAGACCTGACCGTGGTAGTTGACGGTCACCGTGTCGCCGCGGCGCACCATCGGGCCGTTGCCTTCGACGAGCTCGACGACCTTGAGCCCCTTGGGCGCCTCGTCCTGCGGGAACGTCATCACCGGCAGGTCTCCGAATCCGCCTTCGACCTGGGGCATCTCGTTAGCCATGTTTCCTCCTTGGTTCCAAGCACAACGGGACCCAGCCTAGCACAGAACGGCCCATTGCGCCGAGGGTGCCCATGTCAGCATTCGACGACGTTGAGCGCCAGGCCGCCCTTCGACGTCTCCTTGTACTTCGCCATCATGTCCTCGCCCGTCTCCTTCATCGTACGGATGACCTGGTCGAGCGTGACGATGTGCGATCCGTCGCCGAGCATCGCCATGCGCACGGCGACGACGGCCGTGTTCGCGGCGACCGCGTTGCGTTCGATGCACGGGATCTGCACGAGGCCGCCGACCGGGTCGCACGTCAGCCCCAGATGATGCTCCATGCCGATCTCCGCCGCGTTCTCGACCTGTCTGGGCGTGCCGCCGACGACGGCGCACAGCCCGGCCGCGGCCATCGAGCACGCCGAACCGACCTCGCCCTGACAGCCGACCTCGGCGCCGGAGATCGAGGCGTTGCGTTTGATCAGATAGCCGACGGCGCCGGCCGTGAGCAGGAAATCGCGTATGCCCTCGTCGCTCGCCCCGGACAGCAGGCGGCGGTAGTACAACAGCACCGCCGGGATGACGCCGGCCGACCCGTTCGTCGGCGCCGTCACGATGCGCCCACCCGCGGCGTTCTCCTCGCTGACGGCAAGCGCGAACAGGTCAATCCACGACGATTCCGACGATTCGAGATGTCGCAGACCCGCCGACGGGTCGGCGCGCAGCACGTCGCCGGCGCCGCGCAGCCGCGCGTAGACGCCGGGCGCGCGTCGCGGCACGTCGAGGCCGCCAGGCAGCACGCGTTGCGTGCTCGTACAGCCGGCGACGACCGAGGCGCGCATCGCCTCCCAGATCGCGTCAAGCCGCACGTCGAGCTCGTCCGCACCGTGCAGCGCCGTCTCGTTGTCGCGCACGATCTGCGCGATCGACTTGTGCTCGTCGGCGCAGATCCTCAGTAGTCCGTCGGCGCTCGTGAACGGATGCGGCACGCCGGCGAGGTCGTCGTCGCGGCGGTATTCGCCTTCGCGCGCCTCCTTGGCCGCCTGTTCGGCGTGCTCGTCGTGGGCGTGGATCGGCAGCACCGGATCGTCGACGAGACCTTCCTGGATGAAGCCACCACCGATCGAATACCAGACCTGTTCGAAGACGACGTCGTCGTGCTCGCCGTAGGCGATGCAGCGCAGCCCATTGGGATGTGCGGCGAGACGATGCCACACGTCGAGGATGACGTCGTGTTCGAAGTCGAAGGGAATCGTGCGTACACCATCGAGGTCGATCGCGCCGCGCGCGTCGCAGCGCGCATGGATGTCGGCGAGGTATGCGGTGTCGACGTGCCGGGGATCGTTGCCTTCGAGGCCGGCGACGGCAGCGCGGTCGGTGCCGTGGCCGAGCCCGGTCAGGGCGAGCGAACCGTACAGGGTGACGGCGACGCGCGCCACACGTGGCAGAATGCCGCGTTCGCGCAGCGCTTCGGCGAAGGCGCGCGTCGCGAGCATCGGGCCGACCGTGTGCGACGAGCTGGGGCCGACGCCGATGGAGAACAGATCAAGGACGCTGAACATGCCTGACAGTATAGGCGTCGCCGCCGCGTTCCGCCGTCGGCTGCCGGGCGCGCATATGAAACGCGCATGGCGGCCGTCGGGCCGTCATGCGCGTCGATGCGTGCGTACGTCGGCTCTCACAGCGCGTGGAGCATGATGAAGAGGACGTAGCCGCCGTAGCAGGCGATGAGCAGGACGGCGAGTGCGATCGCAATGAGCGCCTTGCGGTGGCGGGCGAGGCGTTCGCCAAGCGTGTAGGCGGCGAAGAACGCCGCCATGCCGAGCAGCGCGCCGCTGACGACGGCGATCGTCGTGTCGTGCGAAGACAGCACGCCGGCGCCAAGGCGCCCGGTGATCATGTTGCGCACGCCGAGGATGACCCACACGGTCCACACGCCGAACGAGATCGCGCCGATCGTCGCATAGACGAGCGGCTGCAGACGCCGACGCATGCGGTAGGCGAAGGATTCGGCGCACCACAGCAGCGCGAAGCCGACGACGAAGGAGAACATGACGGCGAACAGCGAGGCGACGCCCGCCCACGGCACGAGCGCGAAGACCGCCGGACGGAAGGTCGCAGTCAGCGGCGAGCAGAAGATCTCGCAGAACGTGAGCGTCGCGGCGAGAATGACGGCCTGCGCGAGCATGATCGGCACGCCCGTCGTCTGGTCCTTCACGACGCTCGTATGTGCGCGCGCGGCCGCGGCGCCCCTCGATGCGCTGGAGATTGATTCGCTCATGTGATTCCCGTCGTCCGTAGGTCTGGTGGTCATGTTGTTGCGAGTGTACGAAGGAAAAGCGCGCGTTGTGTTACGGACGGATGACGATGTCGTGAGGGAATCGGCGGATCGTGGGAACGCGGCGCGTATGGACACGCCGATGACCGTATCAGCATGCGCATATACGGGAAAACCCGCCATTTCTGGCGGGTTGTCAGGGTGCCCCCAGTGGGACTCGAACCCACACGCCGAAGCGTTCGATTTTAAGTCGAATGCGTCTACCGATTTCGCCATGGGGGCGTGCGGCCGGCGGCCTCACGCCGGCACCGTAGGCATTATGCCACGTCAGCGTTCGGCGAGCAAACGCCGTCCCATGTCGAGCACGAGCCCGTCGAGCAGGCCGTGCTCGCTCGCCACGTAGGAGTCGATGACCTTGCCGTGGTCGGCGCGCGCCGCCTCGGCGATGCGCTCGAGCACGCGGCTCCAGATGAGCGCGCCGCCGCCGACGACGTCGATGCGCCCCGGATGGATCGTGCGGTAGCCGCGCCGCTCCTCGCGGGGCATGTGCAGGAAACGGTCGTCGACGTCGAAGGCGGTGAGGAAGTCCATGCGCACGCCGTCGACGGCGCAGTGGTCGTATTCGGGCAGTCCCATCGCCAGCGCCGTCATCGTCGTGACGGTGCCGGACACGCCGATGATCGTGTTGGAGGTGCCGGCCGGCACATGCGCGAAGGCCTCGTCGATGTGCGCGTCGATGTCGGCGACGGTCTCGTCGATCTGCTGCTGCGTCGGCGGGTCGGAGTGCAGATGGCGTTCGGTCATGCGCACCGAGCCGATGTTCATCGAGAACGCGGCGCGCACCTTCGTCGCAGGCATCGCCTCGCCGTCGCCACCGACGACGAGCTCGGTCGAGCCGCCGCCCAGATCGACGACGAGGAACGGCGGCTCGAGGTCGTCGCGCGACGTCATCGCCGTGGCCGCCAGGAAGCTCAGGTCGGCCTCCTCGGTGCCGGAGATCACTTCGGGGCGCACGCCGAGGATCGATTCGATCGTGTCCTCGAACTCCTTGCGGTTCTCGGCGTCGCGCGTCGCCGACGTGGCGACGAAGCGCAGCGCGTCGACGCGGTGCTCGGCGAGCACGGCCGCGAACTCGCGCGCCGCGGCGTAGGTGCGTTCGAGCGCGTCGTCGGCGAAGCGATGCGTCTCGTCGACGCCTTCGCCCAGACGCACGACGCGCAGCATGCGCGGCACAACGTCGTGGATGCCGTCCGCGTCGACGCGCGCGATCTTGAGGCGGATCGAGTTCGTGCCGCAATCGATGCCGGCGACGACGACCGACGTCTCCGACGCGTTTTCCTCATTATGTTCGTTGCCTTCGCCGCGTTCGTCGCGTGTATCGCGTTCGGCGGCGTGACGGCGCGCGCGGCGCGCGGCGCGGCCCTCGTCGAGCGGCGCGCAGCGGCAGACGTCGGCGTCGAACTCGCCGCTCATCCGTTCGAGCGCGTCGTCGCCGATCGGGTTGACGCCCGGGCCCATGACGAGGCTCTGCGCAACGAGCGCGTGCAGGCACTTGACGCGGGTCGGCATGCCGCCGGCGCTCGTGCCCTCGATGTGCGTCTCATCGTCACCCAGACGCGCCGCCAGCGCATGGCGGAACGCAAGGTACACCACATGGGCGCGCTCGTAGGCGCGGCGCAGATCCTCGTCCTCGGCGAGGCGCGCGTTGTACTCCTTCATCAGGCCTTCCGCCTCGAGATGCGATGCGGCCTTGACGGCCTCCGGGCTCGTCAGGTACATCGTCGTCGGGAAAGGGATCCTGCCGTCGACGAGCGGACGGGTGACGACGGCGAGCGGACGGCCGCAGCGGCAGCGCGCGCCGACGGCGACCATGCCACGCGGGAAGCGCCCCAGCTGCGCGCCGACGACCTCGACGTCCTCCTCGCTCGCCGGCGCGGCAAGGAAACGGTCCACGAGTTCCTCGGCCCGCTGCATCATCTCGGCATCGAAATCGGTCACTGCTGCTCCTTGTCCTGATCGTCGGACGGCGTCGCGGCACCGGCGTCCGTCTCGTCGTGTGCGTCTGCGCCATGCGTCTTGTCCTTGCCGGCGTCGGCCTCCTTGAACGAGTACGCCATCTCGCTGTACCACGGCAGCGTCGTCTCCTGCGCGCCGTCGGCGCCGTCGAGCGGCGTCGACGTCTTCTTGCCGGTCACGGCCTCGGGATGTTCGACGCGGATCGGCTGTTCGCCGGGGAACACGTAGCCGAGGCGTTCGCGCGCCTGCGCGGTCACATAGGCGTCGTCGTCCCAGCGTTCGATGTCGTTCTCGAGCTCCTGCTTCTGCGCGACGAGCGCCGCCTCCTGCTTCTTGAGGCTGTTGAGCTCCGACAGATCGAGCGCATAGGAATGGAAGGTCGAGATGAGCTGGATGAGCCCGAGCGCGATGATGAACAGCGCGACGAAGAAGGCGATTGGCCCCGCGCTCGTCCGTTTCATCGGTTGCTGCTTCGCCTGCGTGGCGCGTGGTCGTTTGCTCATGGATATGAAAATACCCGCCGCATTCGACGAGCGGATGCGGCGGGCTGAAGCGTTCACGCGACGGTCACACGACGACGATGGTCATCATGCGGCCGGCATGATCACATGTACTGCTTGCAGGCCTTGAAGGCGCTGTAGCCGGCGTACTCGGCGGTCGAACCGAGCTCCTCCTCGATCTCGAGCAGGCGGTTGTACTTGGCGATGCGCTCGCCGCGGGCCGGGGCGCCGGTCTTGATCTGGCCGGTGTTCTTCGCGACGGCCAGATCGGAGATCGTCGTGTCCGGGGTCTCGCCGGAACGGTGGGAGACCATCGACGTGAAGCCGTTCTTCGTGGCCAGCTCGATCGCGTCGAGGGTCTCAGAGACGGTGCCGATCTGGTTGAGCTTGACGAGCAGCGAGTTGCCCGCGCCCATGTCGATGCCCTTCTTCAGGCGCACCGGGTTGGTGACGAAGAGGTCGTCGCCGACGAACTGCAGACGGTCGCCGAGCGCCTTCGTGATCTTCGCCCAGTCTTCCCAACCTTCCTCCTGGAACGGATCCTCGATGGAGACGATCGGGAACTGGTCGACGAGCTTCTCGTAGAAGTCGAGCATGTAGGCCGAGTCGCGGTCCTCGCCGTCGAAGTGGTACTTGCCGGTCTCCTTGTTGTAGAACTCGGAGGAGGCGACGTCGAGCGCGATGCCGATCTGCTTGCCCGGCTCGTAGCCGGCGGCCGAGATCGCGTCCATGATGTACTTGAGCGAATCCTCATTGGTCTTCATCTTCGGAGCGAAGCCGCCCTCGTCGCCGAGGCCGGTGGCCAGACCCTGCTTCTTGAGGACGTTCTTGAGGGTGTGGTAGACCTCGACGCCCGCCTGCAGCGCCTCCGAGTAGGTCTCGAAGCCGTAGGGGGAGATCATGTACTCCTGGATGTCGGTCGCGAAGTCGGCGTGCGCGCCACCGTTCATGATGTTCATGTTCGGAACCGGCAGGATGTGGCCGTTGGTGCCGCCGATGTAGCGATAGAGCGGTAGTTCGGCAGTCTCGGCGGCCGCGTAGAGGGCGGCGAGCGAGACACCGAGGATCGCGTTGGCGCCGAGACGGCCCTTGTTCGGGGTGCCGTCGAGCTCGATCATCAGGTCGTCGAGCGCGCGCTGGTCGGTGGCGTCCATGCCGATGATCTTCGGAGCGATCTCCTCGTTGACGGCCTTGACCGCACCGAGGACGCCCTTGCCCTGGTAGACGGACTTGTCGCCGTCGCGACGCTCCCAGGCCTCCGCCTCGCCGGTCGACGCGCCGGACGGCACGAGGCCGATGCCACGGGCACCGTCTTCGGTGTCAAGCACGACCTCGACGGTCGGGTTGCCACGGGAATCAAGAATCTGGCGTGCATACACGCTTTCAATTGCTGCCACAACTGCTCCTTGTGTGTACGGGTTGTGATGACATTTGCAAGAGTAATGCCGTTGTTGGACGATTCGCAACTTCCCGTCTACGAAAACTATGAGCGCTCCCAGATCGGCGCGTCCCGCCGCGCGACCACGGACGGGCCGCACCCACGAGCCGAAAACCATACGGATCCGTCCGCACTGCCCAACGCCGTCGATCGAGACCTTTGTCCAACGCCTTTGGCAACAATGGATGCCGACACGGGGTGCCCGGGCCATGATCTCAAACATGTGCTGGACCCCGTCGCCGCGGACTGCCCGCGACGACGGCTGGGAAAGCGGATCGGCTGGGCTGAGATCACACTCGTCGAACCTGAAATAGGCAATGCTATCGAAGGGAATGTCATGTCCGTTCCGCAACAGGACGGCGCCGTCATATCCGACGCGCCGTCGTTGTCCCCATCGCCGTGCGCATCATCATCGACATCGCCGCGCACGACTTCGCCGTCCACAACGTCCCTGCACACGCCGTCGCTGCCCGCATGGACCCGGCGCGCCGTCCACATCGGCGCCGCATGGGCCTCCACGCTCGCGTTGTTCGCGCTGTGGGCGCTGTGCACGCGTTCGCCTGCCGGCACGCGCGCGCTGCCCTCCCCCGCCGAGGTCGCCGCCGCCTTCGTGACGATGTGCGACGAAGGCGTGCTGTGGCCATCAGTGCGCGTCAGCGTGCTGCGCGTGCTCACCGGCCTCGCCGTCGGCGTGGCGCTCGCCGTGCCGGCGGCCGTCGTCTCGGGCGCGAGCCGCCTCGGCGACGCACTCATCGACAAGCCGGTCCATATGCTGCGCGCGATCCCGTTCCCGGCGCTCGCGCCGCTGCTCATCGTCATGCTCGGCATCGGCGAGGCGATGAAAATCGCGCTCATCGCAACCGGCGCGTTCGCACTCGTCTACGTCAACGTCCGCGACGGCGTGCGCGCGATCGACCCGGGACTGCTCGAGCTCGCCCGCGCCTACCGGATGCCGCGGCGCGCCGTCTTCACGAAGATCCTGATGCGCGGCGTGCTGCCGCAGTTCATGACCGGACTGCGGTTCGCGATCACCGTCTCATGGATCGCACTCGTCACCTGTGAGACCGTGAACTCGTCGGCCGGCATCGGCTATCTGCTCGCGCGCGCCCAGCAGTTCTTCCGCACCGACCAAATGGTGCTGTGCATCGTGCTGTACGCGGCGCTCGGACTGCTCAGCGAATGGATCGTCGGAGCGCTCGAACGGCTGGCGCACGTGCGCGGCTGACGTCGTACTCCCCCTTCCCCGCGGACTTCCGCAGGGTTCATTGTTCGTTTCAGGACCGCCATCGACCGATGCGGCCCCATCATCAACCGATTCCGCATGACCGTATGACCGATTCGTCATCGACGTCGGCCGACCGAGCCGTCGCGCCGTTCACGACGACCATGCCGTTCACGACGACCGCTCATGGTACGACGACCGACCATGGCGAGGCGACGCGGCCGCGCGGCCATGCCCACGACCATACCCACAAGGAGACACCATGTCATTCACATCCACTTCCCGATTCCGCTCATCCGCTTCCCACCCGCGCCGCCTGCTCGCCGCCGTCTGCGCCGCCGCGCTGCTCGCCGGCGCCGCCGCATGCGGCACGTCGTCGGCGCAGGCGGGCGACGGCGCCACGATGCGCGTCGCTTATCTGTCCACGGCGAACTATCTGACGACGGTGCGCGACGAGCCCTTCCTCGACGAGGCGATGGCGGGCACCGACGTGCGATTCACCGGTCCGTACAACCCGACCGACGCCTACGCCGCCGTCCTGTCCGGCAACGCCGACGCAACGAGCACCGGCACCGGATCGTTCATCAACTTCCTCGCACAGGGACAGCCGTGGACCGCCTTCGCAATCGAATACTACGACGGCGACTCACAGGGCATCGTCGCCGCCCCCGGTTCCGGCGTCGAATCACTCGACGACCTCAAGGGCAGGAAGGTTGCGATCATCAAACGCGGCGGCACCGGCGACTACGTGCTGCACAAGGCCCTCGAAGGCAGCGGCGTGGACGTCGACGACGTCGACGTCGTCGAGATGAGCCCGAGCAACTTCCAGGCGGCCTTCACCTCCGGGCAGATCGACGCGCTCTCCTCCTTCGACCAGAACCTCGCGGCGGCGATGGCCACGCCGGGCGCGAAGCTGCTCGCCAACGGCAAGGACTACGACAACCACAACGTCTCGATCCATATCGTCTCGCGCGACTTCGCGACGAAACATCCCGACGCCGTCAAGGCGATGTACCGGGCGCTCGTCAGGGAGTCCGAGGCCGCGGCGAAGCGTCCAGAGATTATCACCGACGCCTACCGGCACTTCGGAGCATCCGAGGAGGTCGCCAACCAGATCGCGCACTTCGACGTGCCGACGATCCTGCCGATCGACGCCGACGGCCGCGCGATGCTCGAGGCGCAGGCCCGCGAATACGTGGACTTCGGCTTCATCGACACGATGCCCGACATCGCCGCCGCGACGATGGACTGCGGCGCATGAGCGGCGGCGTGACGCCCGCCGTCGCGATCGACGACGTATGCAAGGCCTTCGACGGACGCACCGTGCTCGACGACGTGGACCTGCGCGTCAACGCAGGCGAGACCGTCGCACTCATCGGCCGCTCCGGCTGCGGCAAGTCGACGCTGCTGCGCATCATCGCCGGTCTGATCGACGCGGACCGCGGCCACGTGCGCACCGAGCCGCGCGTCGCCTTCGGCTTTCAGGACGCGCGACTCGTCCCGTGGCTGCGCATCTGGGACAACGTGACGCTCGGCATCGACGCCGACCGCGGCCGTATGACACGCCGCGAACGCAAGGCGCTCGCCGTGCGCGCGCTCGATCAGGTGCAGCTGGCCGACGCCGCAGACAAACTGCCGGCTGAGCTGTCCGGCGGCCAGCGGCAGCGTGTCTCGCTCGCCCGGGCGTTGACGCGCCGGCCGCGGCTGCTGCTGCTCGATGAACCCTTCGGCGCGCTCGACGCGCTCACACGGCTTGACATGCAGGATCTGCTCGCCGGACTGCGTGCACGGCTTGGGTTCGCGACGGTGCTCGTCACCCATGACATCGCCGAGGCGGTACGGCTCGCGGACCGCATCCTCGTGCTCGCCGACGGCCGCATCCGCGATGAGGTGCGCGCTGACCGTTCGAGTCTCGACGTCCAGGGACGTCCGTACGACCATCAGGCGCTCGAGGAACGGCTGCACCGCGCATTGCGCGGGTGACGGAACCGTCGACAACCACAGTTGGCGCCGGTCATAGTGCCCGATGCGCCGATATATCGTGAAGGCCGCACAGGAATGCCTTGTGCGGCCTTCACGATATCTGGCCTACCCGTCGGCTGCGTCGTGCGTCAGACGCGCGGCTTCGGCGTCCACGCGAGGTCGTCGAGCAGCTGGCTAACCCAGTGGATGACCTCGCCGGAATCCATCGACCCCGATCCGAGCGATCCGGCGAAAGGCGTCGGAATCGTGTAGGTGTGCGTGAGCGGCCGGTACTGCGCGCCCTTGTAGATGCGTTCGATGCGCATGCGTACCGATTCGGGCGGGTCGATGCCCCCGACGCGCAGTTTGCCGCCCTGGCCAACGATCTCGGTGATCCCGAGGTCCCGGGCGCGCTCGCGCAGCCGTGCGATGCCGAATAGCGACGTGAAAACCTGCGGGGGCTCGCCGTAGCGGTCGGTGAGCTCCTCGCGCAGCTCCTCGAGATCGTCGTCGTTCCTCGCCTCTGCGAGCTTGCGGTACGCTTCGAGGCGCAGCTTGTCCGAATCGATGTAGTCGACCGGGATCGACGCCTCGATGGGCAGGTCGATCGTGACGACGGGCGGCTCGACGCGGTCGGGCTCCTTGTAGTCCTCGATCGCCTCGGAGACCATGCGCACGTACAGGTCGAAGCCGACGCCTTCGATGTGCCCGCTCTGCTCGTCGCCCAGCAGGTTGCCGGTACCGCGCAGCTCGAGGTCCTTCATCGCCACGTCGAAGCCGCTTCCGAGCGCCGTGTTCTGCGCGATCGTCACAAGACGCTCGTGCGACTGCTCGGTCATCGGCTTGCCCGGGTCGTACAGGAAGTACGCGTAGGCGCGGTCGCGGCCGCGGCCGACGCGTCCGCGCAGCTGGTGCAGCTGGCTGAGGCCGAAGCGGTCGGCGTGGTCGACGATCAATGTGTTCGCGTTCGAGATGTCGAGACCGGTCTCGACGATCGTCGTGCACAACAGCACGTCGATGTCGCGATGCCAGAAGTCGCGGATGATCTGGTCGAGCTGCTTGCGTCCCATCTTGCCATGCGCGATGCCGATTCTCGCCTCGGGAACAAGCTCGTGCAGCTTCGCGGCCTTCTTGTCGATGTCCTCGACGCGATTGTGGATGTAGAAGACCTGACCGCCGCGCAGCAGCTCGCGCCGGATCGCCGCCGTGACCTGCGCGTCCTCGTAGGCGCCGACGTAGGTGAGCACCGGCAGGCGGTCCTCCGGCGGCGTCGCGAGCGTCGACATCTCGCGGATGCCGGTGACGGCCATCTCAAGCGTGCGCGGGATCGGCGTCGCCGACAGGCTCAGCACGTCGACGTTCGTGCGGATCGCCTTGAGCGCCTCCTTCGCCTCGACGCCGAAGCGCTGCTCCTCGTCGATGATGACGAGACCGAGGTCCTTGAACTTGATCTTCGGGTTGAGCAGCTTGTGCGTGCCGATGACGACGTCGACGCTGCCGTCGGCGAGTCCCTTGATCGTCTCGTTGATCTGCTTCGTGCTCTGGAAGCGGCTCATCGCCGCGACGGTGACCGGGAATCCCTCGAAGCGTTCGGTGAAGGTCTCGTAGTGCTGCTGGACGAGCAGTGTCGTCGGCACGAGCACGGCCACCTGCTTGGAGTCCTGCACGGCCTTGAAAGCAGCGCGCACGGCGATCTCGGTCTTGCCGAAGCCGACGTCGCCGCAGATGAGGCGGTCCATCGGCACCGGCTTCTCCATGTCCGCCTTGACGTCGTCGATCGTCGTGAGCTGGTCGGCGGTCTCCTGGTACGGGAAGGCGTCCTCGAGCTCCTTCTGCCACGGCGTGTCCTTGCTGAACGCGAAGCCCTTCGTGCGCTGGCGCGCCGCATACAGCTTGATGAGGTTCTGCGCGATCTCGTGGACGTGCTTCTTCGCCTTCGCCTTCGTCGCCGCCCAGTCCGAGCCGCCGAGCTTGTTGAGCTTGGGGATCTCGGCGCCGATGTACTTGCTGACGAGATCGAGCTGGTCGGTCGGGATGAACAGCTTGTCCGGCGGCGCGTTGCGTTTGCTCGGCGCGTATTCGATGACGAGGTACTCGCGCGTCGTGCGGTTGCGTCCCGATCCGGTCGTGCGCTGGCGCATGCCGACGAAACGGCCGATGCCGTGCTGTTCGTGCACGACGAAGTCGCCCGGCTTGAGTTCCATCAAATCGATCGACTTGCGGCGCTTGCGCGGCGTCTTGGGGCCGCCGGCGACGCTTTCGCGGCCGGTCAGGTCGCGTTCGGTGAGCAGCGCGGTCTTCGCGGCCGCGTCGACGAAGCCGTCGCGCGCCTGCGAGCGCACGGCCGTGAAATTGGCGACGCCGACGGCGTTGAGCATGCGCGCAAGACGATGCAGCGTGCCTTGGGCGGCGGCCGTCACCGTCACGTCGTAGCCGTCGTCGAGCAGCGCGCGCACGCCCTGCTCGGTGCGCCGCTCGTCGCCGCGGAACGCCTTGGGTGTCTGCGCATCGATCTGCACATGCCCGGGCAGCGACGAGTCGACGGTGAACCCGCTGATCCTCCACAGTTCGCGTTCGCTGTACGCGAGCGAGGAGACGACCTCGTCGTAGTCGAGGAAGTTCGCGCCCTCGAAGTCAATCGGCGCGCCGGCGCCGTGCCCGGCGGCGGCGACGTGCCAGCTCGTCGCGAGAAACTCATTGGCGGTCTTCGCTAGGTCGTCGACCGAACGGCGCAGCTTCTCCGGGTCGCACAGCATGACGACGGCGTCCTTCGGCAGCATCGACGAGACGGGCCTCATGTCGTCCACGAGGGCCGGCAGCAGCGATTCCATGCCCTCGACGGGAA
This sequence comes from Bifidobacterium anseris, assembly GCF_002860345.1. Taxonomy (GTDB): domain Bacteria; phylum Actinomycetota; class Actinomycetes; order Actinomycetales; family Bifidobacteriaceae; genus Bifidobacterium; species Bifidobacterium anseris. The sequence goes on along the minus strand of NZ_NMYC01000001.1, from coordinate 326,827 downwards.
TCGCCTGCGCGATTGATTCGAGCATGTCGTCGGCGTTCGGGATGCGGCCGACGAGCGAACGCGCGCGCTCGCGGATCTGCTCGGTGAGCTGCACCTCGCGGCACGGCGTCGCCCAGACGGACTTGATCTGCGGGCCGTAGGTGCGCTGGTCGGAGGCGTGGAATTCGCGGATCGAGTCGATGTCATCGCCGAAGAACTCGATGCGCACCGGATGCGGCATCGTCGGCGGAAAGACGTCGATGAGGCCGCCGCGCACGGCGAATTCGCCGCGGTCCATGACGAGGTCGACGCGCGTGTAGGCGTTGCGCACGAGCGCGGCCGCGGCCTCGTCGAGCGCGATCCGCTCGCCGAGCGCGAAGACAAGCGGCTTGACGTCGCCGATGCCGGCGACGACCGGCTGAATCAGCGAACGTACCGGCATGACGAGGATGCGGATGGGGCCGAACATTGCGCTGCCCGCCTCGGGATGGCACAGCCTGCGGAAGACCTCCATACGGTTGGCGACGGTGTCGGCGCGCGGCGAGAGGCGTTCGTGCGGCAGCGTCTCCCATGCTTCGAGCTGGGCGACGGCGGCCGGGTCGCCGTCGTACCACGAGCGGATGTCGTCGACGAGTTCCTCGGCCTCGCGTCCCGACGGCACGACGACGACGATCGGCGACAGCGTGGCGCGTGCGGAGGCGAGCGCCGGACGGATGCCGTCGGGCGCGCCGATGGACAGGATCGGCTCGCCCACCTCGGCGTCCGCTTCGATCAGGCCGTGCGCCAAATCGTGGAAGGCGGGGTCGGCTTCGAGGCGCGCGCGCAGTTCCGTCAGCGCACCGTCGATCGTGCCGCGTGCGCCAACGGTGGTGGTTGCGGTGTCGTCAGCGGCCATTGAAGCGGTCCTGCGCTTTCGTCAGCCCGTCGAAGACGATCGTCTCGGCCGCGTCGGCACCGTCGGCGAGGAATTCGGGCAGCTGCTTCCTCTGCGCGGCGTTGAATTCGCCGAGCACCCAGTTGATCGTGTTGTCGTGCGCGTCGCCGGAGCGGCTCGCGTGGCCGACGCCCATGCGCACGCGCGCGTAGTCGGGCGTGTGCAGGCATCGGTCGATGGATTTGATGCCGTTGTGTCCGCCGGCCGAGCCGCCCGACTTGAGCTTGATGCGGCCGAATTCGAGATCCATGTCGTCGTGGATGACGATGATGCGGTCGACGTCGATGTGATAGTACTCGCGCACAGACTGGACGGCCTGCCCCGAATCGTTCATGTAGGTCAGCGGCTTGCACAGGAAGAACTTCTGGCGCTTGTCGCCCATCGTCATCACGCCCTTGCCGAGGTCGGCGAGCCCCTTGTGATTGGCGAAGCGCACGCTCCAGCGTTCGGCGAGGAGGTTGACGGTCATGAAGCCGATGTTGTGCCGCGTGTTGCGGTATTTCGCGCCCGGGTTGCCCAGTCCTGCGATGAGCCAGTAGTCCGATGCCATGTGTCGCTCTTTTCCGTTGTGTTCTTGTGTTTCGTATTGTCTTCTGTTGGATCGCCGTCAGATCGTCCGGTCGCCGCGCCTCAGAGGTCGATGTACCAGTAGCTCATCCCGTGCAGCGTGTGCCGCGAATCGTAGGCCACGTCGGGCATCCAGCCGTAGCGGGTGAAGCCGAAGCGTTCGCACAGGCCCGTGGAGGCCGAATTGTCGGCGAAGATCGTCGTGCAGGCGCGCCGCATGCCACGCGCCGCGCATTCGTCAAGCAGCATGCGCATCGCGAAGGAACCCGCTCCCCTGCCGCGCGCGTCGTCGGCGATATAGTAGGCGAGGCTGCACACGCCGTCGTAGCCGGGACGGTGGTAGAACGCCGAGATCGCCGCGAAGCCGACGTCGCGGCGCGTGCCGTCCTCGTCGGTGGCGGTGATGACGAACACCGCGTAGGGATCGCGGTGCTTGTCGATCCACGCGTTGCGCTCCTCGTAGCCGACCGGTACGAGGTCGGTCGTGGATCCTCCCTCGACGATGGCTTCGTTGTAGACGTCGGTGACGACGCTCACATCCTCGTCGGTGGCCTGCCTGTAGCTGTAAGTGGTCATAACGTCATAGCATAGCCACATCGCGGAATTCGCCGCCGTGCGCTTCGCCGAGCGACGCAAACCGGGGCGTCCCCGCCCGGTGCTGCCCATGCATGCACCGGGCGGGGACGCCCCGGTTGTGTTTGTTGTGGCTGATGCCGCTCAGTGTCAGCCTTCGAGCTCGATCGCCTTGCCGATCGCCTCCTCGAGGCGCTTCTGCGCCTCGCCATACGCGCTCCAGTCGCCGGACTTCATCGCCTTGTCCGAATCCTTAAGCGCCTTCGCAGCGTCGTCGAGTGCCGACTTGAGGGCCGGGTCCTGCGTCGTGCCGGACGACCCCGACGAATCCGACGACCCCGACGAGGAACCGGCATCCTGACCGGGCTTCGCGGCGTCGGAGCCGCCCGGAGACGCCGTGTTGTCCGCGTCGCCGGCCGATGCTCCCGAATCGCCGCCGAAGACCTGATCGAGCGCCGCGTCGAGCGTGTCGGCGAAACCGACCTTGTCGCCGAAGGCGACGAGGACCTTCTTGAGCAACGGGTAGCTCGTCTGGCCGGAGGACTTCACGTACACCGGCTCGACGTAGACGAGGCCGCCGCCGAGCGGCAGCGTGAGCAGGTTGCCGCGTTCGATCTGCGTCGAACCCGATTCGAGCAGGTTAAGCTCCTTGGAGACGTCCGCGTCGGCGTTGAAGTTGTTCTGCGCCTGACCCGGGCCCGGCACGTTCGAATCCTTCGGCAGCTCCTGCAGCCTGATCGTGCCGTAGTCGGGTCCCTTGACGCCCTTCGTGCGTCCCGCGTCCGAATCGACCGACAGGAAGCCGGTGAGGATCTCGCGCGTGCTCGCGCCCGCCGGGATGTAGGTGCTCGTCAGCGAGAACACCGGCTCCTTCGAACCGCCGGTCTTGAGCGTAAGATAGTACGGCGGCTGCAGCACGTCGTGCGCCTGCTGCGCCTTCGACTCGGTCGGGTCGACCGGCGTCTGCCAGAAGTCCTCGCCGGAGAAGAACTGGCTCGCCTGCGTCACATGGTACTTCGCGAGCAGTTGGCGCTGCACCTTGAAGATGCCTTCCGGATAGCGCATATGCGCCATCAGGTCACCCGAGATCTCGGACATCGGATGGTAGTTCGCCGGGAAGATCGACTGCCACGCCTTGAGCACCGGGTCGGACTCGTCCCACGTGTACAGGTCCACCGAACCGTCGTAGGCGTCGACGGTCGCCTTGACCGAGTTGCGGATGTAGTTCGCGCGCTTCGAGCTCAGTCCGGCCACCGACGACGACGAGACCGTCGTCGAATCCTCGGTCGCCGACGCCAGATCGGTCATCTGCGAATACGGGTAGCGGTCAGAGGTCGTGTAGCCGTCGATGATCCACTTGACGCGCCCATCGACGACGGCCGGGTAGACGCGTCCGTCGAGCGTGAGGTACGGCGCGACCTTCGCGACGCGCTCCTTGGGCGAACGGTCGTAGAGGATCTGCGAATCGGCGTTGACGCGGTCGGAGAACAGGATCTGGTCGGAGCCGAAGCGGATCGAGTACAACAGGCGCGCCATGATGTTGCCGAGCCTGGGGCCGCCGTCGCCGTCGAAGGTCGTCGTCGCGCCCTCGGCGCCGGAGGTCGGATAGTCGAACTCCCACGACTTCGTGCCCTCCGGCGCGCCGACGATCGAGTATTCGGGCGCGTTCGGCGAGAAGTAGATGCGCGGCTCGTAGTGCTGCGTGTCGGTCAGGTATCCCTGCGTGGGGATGCCGTATTCGAAGAACTCCGGCTGGCCGTCGCGCGTCACGCGGTTGCCGTAGGCGGCGACGATGCCGTAGCCGTGTGTGTACACGGTGTGGTCGTTGACCCAGTTGCGGTTGTCGTTGCCGGACAGGTCCATCTCGCGCGCGGCGATGACGGTGTCCTGGTTGACGCCGTCGATGTCGTACTTGTCGACCGCCAGCGTGTCCGCGAAGGTGTAGTACTGCTTCATCTGCTGCAGCTGCTTGAAGGTCGGCGAGACGATCTGCGGGTCGAGCAGACGGATCTGCGCCGTCGTCTCGGTGTCCTGCTGCAGCGCGCCGGCCTCGGCCTTCGTCGTGGCCTTGTATTCCTCGGTCTTGACGTTGCCGAGCCCGTAGGCGGCGCGCGTCGCGTCGATGTTGCGCTGGATGTACGTCGATTCCATCTCCTGGGCGTTCGGGTTAACGCGGAAGCGCTGCAGCAGCGCCGGCCACAGCGACGACAGCAGCAGCGACAGCACGAGGCAGGACGCGATGGTGATCGCCGGGACGCGCCACTCCTTCCACGCGCTCGTCAGCGGCGCCGTCTTCGCCGAGGCGGCGTCGGTGAGCGCCGGCGAACGCATGAGCCACACGCCGAGCACGACGCCGGCGATCGCGGTGACGGCGGCGAGGATGAAGGTGATCGGGATCGACGCGTTGACCGCCGTGTAGGTCGCGCCGGTGATGCGGTCGCCTTCGGCGGTGAGCGTCGAGAAGACGGACAGCGCCTGGTTGACGGCCCACGAGCACATCCACGCCATCAGCCAGATCGCGATCTGGCGGCGCGCGCGACGCGTCATCGAGAAGATGCTGCGTCCGTGCTTCGGCATCGTGAAGCGGATGCCGCCCATCGCCACATGCGTGACGATCGAGAAGACGAGCGCGACGAACAGCAGCACCGACAGCGCGGACAGCAGCAGCGACAGGCCCGGCAGTACGAAGACGTAGAAACCGTTGTCGATGCCGAACTGCGGATCGGCGACGCCGAAGCGCTTGGCGTGGAACATGAGCAGGATCTGCGACCAGTTCGAGTTGAACCGCGAACCGAAGAGCAGCCCCGCGACGAGCGAGACGCCAACGGCGACGCGCCGGGCGTTCTTCGAGGAGACGCCGCGGCCGATCTCGATCGTGTCGCCGTTGATGCGGATCGTCGATCCGTCGGCGAAGTCGGGACGTGCGCGGATCGCGAGCGTCGCGGCGATGTAGGTGACGAGCACCATGAGCAGCGCGTAGACGATCCACACGCCGACGCGCGTGCCGAGCAGCGTCCAGACGACGCTCGAGAAGCCGAGCTGGTCGTACCACATGACGTCGGTCGCGAAGGACGCGATCGCGAAGAACAGGCCGACGACGACGGCGAGCGCGAGCACGACGCCGATGAGGATCTTATAGCCGCGGTTCGAGCCTCCTGACGGCGCGCGGCGCGTGATGCGCGGCGGCGCGGTCGGCGGCGTGCCCGAGGCGGCGTGGGCGTCCTCGCCGTCGGTCTCGATGTTGATCACGATCGGATCGTCGTTGGCGGCGTCGGAACGATGGGGGCGCTTATGCGGCCCTTGTCCGAACATGGGGCCGAAATCGAAGAAAGACATTCGACCAGTCTACAGAATCATGACGAAGAACCACAGGCCGATGCGTGAAGGATGCGTGAAAGGTGTGCGACATGCCCAGCCCGCGCGGCGGCTGGGTGCGCCGGGGACGTGCCGGGCCGCTTGCTAGACTGGGCTCACGGAACGCGCCGGCCGCTTCGGGCGCCGGCGCGCGACATCGTCAAGGGACATACGGCGTTCAGGGCATACATCGTTTCGTTACAGACACACGGCGCGCGACACTTGCGGGCGGAAGGGGGCATGCACATGGCACAGCGCAACGGCAGGCACGGCAGGGACGAGGTCCGGGGACGCACCGGACGCATCATGGCAATCGTCGTCACGGCGGTCGTCGCGCTCGCGCTCGCGTTGTCGGCCGCCGCCGTCGCCGGCGCACGCCACCGCGCCCGCATCGAGGCCTCCGCGTCGGCGAGCGCGACGAGTCCCTCCTCCACCACGCCCACACAGCATCAGACGGCAGCCGCGAACAAGGACGGTACGCCAGCCAAGGATGATGCGACAAAGGACAACGCCGCGAACAAAGACGATGCAACGAAGGACGGCGACGCGAACAAGGATGGCAAGGACGACGCCGTCGTGCGCGCGCAGCGGATCGTCGACGCGATGAGCCCCAACGAGCGCGCCGCGCAGCTCGTCATGGCGCCGCTCGCAGCCGGCACCGACCCGTCGGCGCTCGCCTCGCTCATCGGCGACGACCATGTCGGCTCGGTCATCCTCATGGGCAACTGGTCGAACGGCGTTGACGGTGTGCGCCAGTCGACCGACGCGCTGCGCGGCTACGCCGGCGACGGCACGCCGATCCTCGTCGCCACCGATCAGGAGGGTGGCCTCGTGCAGCATCTGCAGGGTCCCGGCTTCGAGACGATGCCGAGCGCCTTCGAACAGGGGCGCCTCTCGACGGACGCGCTCAGGGAGGACAGCCGGCGCTGGGGCGGCCAGCTGCACGCCGCCGGCGTCGACGTCGACCTCGCCCCGTCGGTCGACACGGTGACGATCGACCGTGCCTCGAACGCGCCGATCGGCGCACTCGACCGCGACTTCGGCCTCGACGCGGACGGCGACGCGCGCCATGCGACCGCGTTCATCGAAGGCATGCGCGGCGCCGGCGTCGCAACGGCCGTCAAGCACTACCCCGGCCTCGGCTCAGTCACCGGCAACACCGATTTCACGGCCGACGGCATCGTCGACACGACGACCGACGCTGACGGCCCCGAGGTGGCCGCGTTCACGCAGGCGATCAGGAGCGGCCGTCCGGCGATGGTCATGATGTCGCTCGCCTCATACACGAAGCTCGACCCGGGCGTGCCGGCGGCGTTCTCGCGGACGATCGTCACCGATCTGCTGCGCGGGCGCGGCGGCTACGACGGCGTCGTCATCTCCGATTCGCTGTCGGCGAGCGCCGTCGGCGACGTCGATCCGACGCAGCTGGGCGTACGGCTCGTCGAGGCCGGCGGCGACGTCGCCTGCATCAACGACCCATCGTACACGGCGCCGATCCTTTCCGGCCTGCGCGCGCGGGCGTCCTCGGACGCGGCCTTCGCCGACAAGATCGCCGCGTCGGCGACGCGCGTCGTCGCGATGAAGATCCGTCTGGGCCTCATCCGCTGACGGCCGCAGAACGGGCGGAAGATACGGCCACGGACGCCGCCGGCTTGATGGATAACTATACGAATATGCGCAAAGGCGCGGAAGACCAATCAGGTCTCCCGCGCCTTTGCGCATTCTCGGTGTGTACGGCGACCGCGCTAGCAGCAGCAGCTCGTGTTCGGATGCTCGCGCTCGTGGCGTTCGCGCTCGCGCAGGAACTCGCGTTCACCCAGCGGCGTACGGTCGGGGTGCTCGCGGCGCATCCGTTCGACGTAGTGGTCGTAGCGCGCCTCGCCACTCAGCTCACGCAGATACCAGACGACGCCGCGCCACAACCGTGCGGCCCACGCGGCCGGGGCGCCCGTCATGCCGGTACCCCAACCGCCACACCGGCCAACGGACGCGCCTCGGCGTCATCGTCGAGATCCTCGTCGCGGCGTTCGTCGACGTGCGCGGCCGTGCCGGTCATCAGCTCATATTCGGCGCGCGCCTTGCGTTCGAGCTTCGTGGCGAACAGTCCGGAGGGCGCGAACCACGACGATTCGACGAAGGGTTCCTCGCTCGTGAACTCGGCGCCGTAGCGGCGCGAGCGCACGGTGGCGACGCACACCTTGAGGCCGACGGCGAGGAATGCCGTCATCATGACGAGGAAGAACACCGACAGCGCGCCGTCGAGGTACGCGTTCGACAACGAGGCGTGCGCGGCGGCGAGCGCAGCCGGGTCGAGCGCGCCGGAGTCGATCTTCGCGCGCCATGCGGAGGCGGCCGCGAAGTAGCCGAGCTGCGGGTCGAAGATCTTCTGGAAGTCGGCGGTGAAGGTGACGGCGACATCCCAGACGAGCGGGACGGCCGGTATCCACGCGTACTTCGTCAGGCCGGCCTTGACGACGCAGACGGTGACGAGCATCAGGCAGCCGGCGGCGAGCAGCTGGTTGGAGATGCCGAAGATCGGCACCATCGCGTTGATGCCGCCGTTGGCGTCGGCGACGCCCATGTAGAGCATCGTGCCCCATGCGGCGGTGGCGATGAAGGTCGTGATGAGGTTGCCGGGGCGCCATGTGGGGTCGGCGAAGCGGCGCAGCCCGCGCACGTTGCCGAGCAGGTCGCCGATCTGGTAGCGCGCGACGCGCGTGCCGTTGTCGACGGTCGTCAGGATGAACAGCGCCTCGAACATGATCGCGAAGTGGTACCAGAACGCCATCGTCCCCTCGCCGCCCAGATACGACTTGAGGAAGTTCGCCATGCCGATCGCGAAGGTCGTCGCGCCGCCGGTGCGCGAGACGATGCTCTCCTCGCCCACGTCATGCGCGGCCTGGGTCAGTGCCTCGGCGCCTTTGTAGGTGGTGCCGTGCGACTGCCATGTCACCTGCATCTGGTTGCCTTCGATGTCCTTGACGTCCATGTTTCCCACAGCGGCGACCGCGTTCTGCTCGGGCGAGGCGGAGGCTGAATACGCGGAGCCGGCGGCGGCTTTGATCTGCGGCGCGCTCATGTTGAGCGAGAAGTAGACGCCTTGGCTGATCGTGATCGCGGCGATGAGCGCGATGATCGCGGTGAACGATTCGACGAGCATCGAACCGTAGCCGATCATGCGGATCTGGTTCTCCTTCTCGACGGCCTTCGGCGTCAGGCCGGAGGATACGGCGCCGTGGAAGCCGGAGAGCGCGCCGCACGCGATCGTGATGAACAGGAACGGGAACAGGTTGCCGGAGAACGTGGGGCCGTCCGAGCGGGCCGCGAGCGTGCTGATGCCCGGCATGTCCACCTGCGGGTTCGCGATGACGATGCCGACGACGAGCAGCGCGAGCGTGCCGATCTTCATCAGCGTCGACAGGTAGTCGCGCGGCGTGACGAGCAGCCAGTGCGGCAGCGCGGCGGCGGCGAAGGAGTAGACGACGAGCGCGACGACGAGCTGCTTGGCGTCGAGCGTGAAGATCGGCGCGAGCGTCGGGTTGGAGGCGATCATGCCGCCGCCGACGATCGCGGCGACGAGCAGCACGAAGCCGAGCGCCGTCGTCTCGATGACGCGGCCCGGGCGCAGGAAGCGCTCGTAGCAGCCCATGATCAGCGCGATCGGGATCGTCATGCCGAGGGAGAACACGGCCCACGGCGAGCTCGCCATCGCCTTGATCGCGACGAGCGCGAGGAATGCCATCGCGATCGCGGTGACGACGACGAGGAAGACGGAGATGATGACGCCGCCGACCTTGCCCATCTCGTCGGTCGCCATCTGGCCGAAGGAGCGGCCGCGGCGCTTCGCCGAGATCCACAGCATGAGCATGTCCTGGACGGCGCCGGCGAAGATGACGCCGAGGATGATCCACAGCACGCTCGGCAGGTAGCCCATCTGCGCGGCAAGGATCGGGCCGACGAGCGGACCGGCGCCGGAGATCGCGGCGAAATGCTGGCCGAACAGGACGCGGCGGTCGGCGCGTTCGAAGTTCGCGCCGTCGTGGACGCGTTCGGCCGGCGTCGCGTTCGCGTCGTTGGTGCGCATGATCTTGATCTGGATGTAGTACGCGTAGAAGCGGTAGGCGATCGCGTACGAGCACAGCGCGACGACGAGGAACCAGACGGCGCTGATCCTCTCGCCGCGCGCGAGCGCGAGCACCGACCAGCCGATCGCGCAGGTGATCGCGACGAGCGCCCAGATAATCGCCTTGGGCCATGTCCAGACCATCTTCGGCCTGATGCCGATCGGGAGCCCGCGCGTATTGCGTATGACGCGCCGCTCCTCCTCGGGTGTGTACGCCATCTGTGGCGCGGGTTGCGATGCCGCCGAAGCCGCGGTGTCCATCGTGTCTCCTTCTTGGGATGCCTCTCTCATAATGTGCGCCGGCCCGTCCGTGGGACGGCCGGCGCGGGCAACACAGTAGGGACCGTGGATTACGACATCTTCGGCGTTTCAGTATATGGTCAGATTTCGCTCATGGATGAACTCACCGACCACACTGACATCATCATCCTCACGCGAACTGCGACTCGTAGAGACGCGCGTAGGCGCCGCCCTGGGCAAGCAGCTCGTCGTGCGTGCCGTGCTCGATGATGTCGCCGTGCTCCATGTACAGGATGAGGTCGGCGTCGCCGCGCGCCGTCTGGGCGCGCTCGATCACATCGGCGCACGGCGGCTCATAGCGTGGGGGCGTCGTCCTTGTTCGTCATCGCACACGATGATATTCCGGGACGGCGCGGACCGGCCCGGAATATCTCAGCGGCTATCTCAGCACTGGTCGAGCTTGAGCGGCTTGACGCGGCCCGAATCGAGCAGACTCTCGAGATCGGCGGGGCCGTCGAGCACGGCGGTGGCCGCCTGGTCGACCATCAGGCTGATGCGGGCGTTCGGCAGGATGCCCTCGCAGTACGCGTACACCGGCTTGCCGAGCGCGTAAGCGTATCCCATCGCGAAGATCGTGCCCGGGTCCTTGTCATCGAAGTTCGCGATGAGCGCAGCGCAGTTGCCGATCGCGCGGATGCGGTCCTCGAAGACGGCCTGCGGGCCGTCGACGTTGACATCCATCGCGAAGCGCGGCAGATACAGGTTCTTGCCGCGGCTCTTGAGCACGCGCTCGAGGCGCTCCATGCTCTCGACCTGCTCGGCCGTCTCGTAGGGTCCGGCCACGTAGAAGTCGTAAATCGGCTTGGATGAGGTGAAATGCACGTTCTGATTGGTCTCAAAGTTGTCCATAGCCCCCATTGAAGCGCGCGCATGTTGCGACGCGCGGGCAATCGGCTGTAAGCAATATCGTCCTTGGCGCGTCCACATGCGCGAATCTAGAATGGATGGCCGTAAAAAGACGACGTAAGGAGCGCGGACGATGGGCGGACGACGGGACGAAGCCAACGACGGAGCCGGCAAGGACATGGGTGCGACGGCCGCGCGGGAGGTGCCGACGCGCGTCGAGCACGACTGCATCGGCGAGCTCAAAGTGCCCGAAGGCGTGTACTGGGGCATCCACACGCAGCGCGCGCTCGAGAACTTCACGGTCAGCGGCATCCCCGACTCCGCGCACGAAGCGCTCATCCGCGCCTACGCCATCGTCAAGCGCGCCTGCGCGATCGCGAACGCGGAGCTCGGGCTGCTCGACGCGCGCAAGGCGAAGGCGATCGAACAGGCCTGCGAGGAGATCGAGGACGGCGCACTCGCCGACCAGTTCCCCGTCGACGTGCTGCAGGGCGGCGCCGGCACGAGCCTGAACATGAACATGAACGAGGTCATCGCCAACCGCGCGCTCGAGATCTGCGGGCGTCCGCGCGGCGACTACGCGTACATCCATCCCAACGACGACGTCAACCGTTCGCAGTCGACGAACGACACCTACCCGGCCGCCTGCAAGCTCGCGATCTGCGGCGGCCTGACGCCGCTCGCCGCCGCCGCGCGGCGCCTGCGCGACGCGTTCCACGCGCTGGCCGACCGCCACGCCGACGATGTGACGATCGGACGCACGCAGCTGCAGGACGCCGTCCCGATGACCTTCGGCCAGGAGTTCCACGCCTGGGCGTCGTTCCTCAAGTTCGACCTGCAGGCGATGGATGCGCTCGTCGACCAGCTGTGCGACCTCAACCTCGGCGCGACGGCGATCGGCACCGGCGTGTGCGCGGACCTGCGTTTCCGCGAACGGGCGACGCGTACGCTCGCACGGCTGACCGGACTGCCGGTGCACGCCGCGACCGATCCGGTCGCCTCGGTCACCGACATGAGCGCCTACATCGCCGCGAGCGCCTGTCTGAAGAACCTCGCGATTCATCTGAAGAAGGCCGCCGACGACCTGCGGCTGCTCAACTCGGGCCCGCGCTGCGGCTTCGAGGACCTCAAGGTGCCGGCGCGTCAGGCGGGTTCGTCGATCATGCCGGGCAAGGTGAACCCGGTCATCCCCGAATGCGTCGACCAGTGCTGCTTCGTCATCTTCGGCATGGATGTGACCGTCAACTGGGCGGCCGCCGAAGGCCAGCTGCAGCTCAACGCCTTCGATCCGGTGATCATCCACGAGATCCTCACCGGCATGACGCTCGCGATCAACGCGATGGACATGTTCCGCACGAAATGCGTCGACGGCATCCGCGTCAACGTCGAACGCGGACGTCTGCACGCCGAGCAGTCGCCGTCGATCGCGGCGGCGCTCAACGACGCGGTCGGCTACGAGCGTGCGATGGGGCTCGCGAAGGACGCGATGGCCGAGGGCATCACGGTGCGTGAGGCGGCCAGGGAGCACACCGACCTGCCGGACGGCGAGATCGACCGTCTGCTCGACGTCGTCGCGCTCAGCCGCGGCCTCGGGCAGACCTGCCGCACGTCCGGCGAGCGCTGACGCCATCCGTCCCGCTCCGACTGTGTTGCTGTCTGCGAGGGGCCCGCATGACCGTCGCCGCCATGCGGGTCCCTCAACGTGTTTCGTGGGTGTTTTTCGTCCTTCTTTCATCCTTCTGCCGCCTTTTTTGCCAGAAAACTATTGACTTTCCCCACGATCGCCATAACAATGTGCGGATATGGACACCTCTTCCCCACCGACCTCCAAGAAGTCGGCCGCCACGGAACCGGCCGACACCAGCCTGACCGTCGAGAACTGCCCGATGGACGCGGACATGGCGATCACGGCTATCGGCGTCGATGAACGCCACCGTTTCCGCATGCTCGAGCTCGGGCTGCGCGCCGGCACCGTCATCCGCGTCGTGCAGCGCGCGAGCTTCGGCGGCCGCGTCGTCGCGAAGGGCACCGAACGCATCGCGCTCGACGGACGCACCGCCTCGCTCATCGCCGTCACGCCCGCGGCCGATTGACGCGCGCGGGCCGCTTCCTTGTTCCGCGTTCGCCATCGTTTGCCTCACCGATGCCCGAACATTCATCTTGTTCATCGACATCGATTTATCCACTGATTCATCCATCGATGTCTCCCCCGATGCCCGCTTCCCTTCCCCTCCACTGCCAAGGACCGATCATGAACACAGACCGTCACGACCATCGGCGCGGACTGGCCGCGCTGCTGCCCCCGCGCCACCACGACAAAGGCGACGCGGACGGCGCATCTTCGCACAGCGCACGCCCCTGCTGCGACGTCGGCGGCCGGCGCGTGGCGCACGACGGCATGCCGCGCATCGTCTTCATTGGCAACCCGAACGTCGGCAAGTCGTCGTTGTTCAACGCGATCCTCGGCGCGAAGACGCGCGTCATGAACGCGCCCGGCACGACGGTGCTGCTCGAAGAGGGTGTCTACACGCACGACGGCGCGCGCTGGGACCTCATCGACACGCCGGGCACCTATTCGCTGCTGCCGCTCTCGCCGGACGAGGAGGTTGCTGCGAAGGCGGTCATGGGACTGGGCGGCGACGGCGAGCCGGACATGGTCGTCACCGTCGTCGACGCGACGAACATCTCGCGCGCGCTCTACTTCCTCGCCACGGTCCTCGAACTGGGGCACCCGACCGTCGTCGCGCTGACGATGAACGATCTCGCCGCCCGGCAGGGCGCGCGCGTCGACCCGGCCCAGCTGTCGCGCGCGCTCGACGGCGTGCCGGTCGTCGAGGTCAACGGACGCACCGGCGCCGGCGCGGCGGCGCTGATGGACGCCGTCGGCGTGCATCTGTCCGGCACGCCGATGCCGCACGGCCTGACGCAGGTGCATGTCGGCGACGTCGACGTGCGCGACTGGGTCGAGGGCGGCGCTGATGCGCGCTTCGACTGGGCCGCCGACGTGCTCGCACAGCTCGACATGCATGCGCGCGATCGCGTCACCGTCTCCGACCGCATCGACCGCGTGCTGCTCAACCCGGTGTTCGGCGTTGTCGCCTTCCTGCTGCTCATGCTCGGCGTGTTCGAGGCGACGACGACGCTCGCCGGCCCCGCGCAGGACTGGATCGACGGCACCGTGCGCGGCTGGCTCGTCTCCGGCGTCGACTGGCTCTTCGCGCTCTTCGGCCCCGGCGCCGCCGATTCGTGGTTCCATTCGCTCGTCGTCGACGGCATCGTCGACGGCATCGTCACGATCGGCACGTTCATTCCGCCGATGGGCATCATGTTCATCCTGCTGAGCTTGCTCGAGGATTCCGGATACCTCGCGCGCGCCGCCTTCGTCATGGACCGCACGATGCGCTGCATGGGCCTCGACGGCCGCGCATTCCTGCCGATCGTCATCGGCTTCGGCTGCAACCTGCCGGCGCTCGCCGCCACGCGCACGCTGCCTGATTCGCGTCAACGCGTCCTCGTCGGCATGCTCGTGCCGTTCTCGAGCTGCACGGCGCGCCTGAGCGTCTACCTTGTGCTCGCCTACGCGTTCTTCCGCGAGCAGGCCGGTCTCGTCGTCTTTCTGATGTACGTGTGCTCGATCGTGCTCATCCTGCTCGTCGGCGTCCTGCTGCGGCGCGTGCGTTTCGCCGACATGCGTTCCGAACCCTTCGCGATGAGCCTGCCGCCCTATCAGGTGCCGCGCCTCGTGACGCTCGCGCGCGGCGTGCTCATGCGGCTGTGGGGGTTCGTGCGCGGCGCGAGCTCGATCATCGTCTCGATGCTCGTCGTCATGTGGCTGCTGCAGGCGATCCCGGCGACGGCCACGGCCGGCTCCTTCGCGAAGGTCGATGACGTGCATGATTCCGTCTACGGCGTCGTCGCCGACCGCGTCGCCCCGGTCTTCGCACCCGCCGGCTTCGACGACTGGCATGCCTCGGCGGCGCTGATGACCGGATTCGTCGCCAAGGAGGTCGTCGTCGCGTCGATGGCGCAGTCCTACAACATCGACACCGGCGACGAGGACGAGCAGCAGCAGGGCGAAGGCTCGCTTGGCGCCGCGATGCGCGCCTCCTTCGACGAAAGCTCGCACGGCCACGGGCGCGCCGCCGCGATTGCGTTCATGCTGTTCACGCTCGCGTACACGCCGTGCCTGGCGACGGTCGCCGAACTCAGACGGCAGTATTCGACGCGCATCGCGATGCAGTCGATCGGACTCGGCCTCGTCGTCGCCTACATCCTCGCCGTCGTCGCGTTCCAGACGCTCAGGTGGCTGCTGTGAGCGGCTTCAGGCGCACCGGGGCCGCCGACGCGCGCGATCGGCGACGTGCGGACGACAGACGCAAGCAGGGCGCGCGCACGCATGTCGTCGCCGACGTCGTCGCTGATCTCAAGACCGGCAAAAGCGTCGCGCGCTGCGCCGCCGAACGCGGCCTGCCGCGCGACTTCGTCGAACAGATCGTCGAACATGCGCGCACGCGCGGCATGATCGACGTCGTCGAACTGACGGCGGGCTGCTCAATCGGCGTGTGCGAACCCTCCCCCGATTCGATCGTCTGCGCAAGCTGCCCGCTGCGGCCAGCCGCGGCCGGCGCGGCCCGTTCGATCGCCGCACGCATCAGGGCGCGCATGCGATCGGATGCATAGGCCACATCCATTGCCCCGAGCGTGGAAAAACGGGCACCGGTGCGCGGACAGGGACGCGGCCGGCGTTAGGATGGCAGACATGACACAGACAACAGGACAGGGGGCGGCGCCGCTCGAATGGGTCAACCCGTTGAGGGATCCCATGGATCTGCGCCTTCCCCGCATCGCAGGACCATGCAGCATCGTGATCTTCGGCGTGACCGGCGACCTGTCGCGCAAGAAGCTGCTGCCGGCCATCTATGACCTCGCAAACCGCGGCCTGCTGCCGCCGAGCTTCGGCCTGACCGGCTTCGCGCGGCGCGACTGGACCGAGGACCATTTCCGTGACTTCGTCAAGGAGAACGTGCAGGCGCACTGCCGCACACAGTTCAACGACGCGACCTGGGAGCAGCTCGCCCGCGGCATCCGCTTCGTGCGCGGCACCTTCGAGGATCCGGACGCCTTCGCCCGGCTGAGCGACACCGTCGCCGAACTCGACCGTGACCGCGGCACGCGCGGTAACCACGCGTTCTACATGTCGGTGCCGCCGCGCGACTTCCCAATCGTGGCGCGCCAGCTGGCGAACTGCGGTCTGGCGAAGTCCGGCGAGGACGCGTGGCGACGCGTCATCATCGAAAAGCCCTTCGGCCACGATCTGGCTAGCGCCCAGCAGCTCGACGAGGTCATCTCCGAGGTCTTCGACCCCGATTCGGTGTTCCGCATCGATCACTATCTGGGCAAGGAGACGGTGCAGAACCTGCTCGCGCTGCGGTTTGCGAACACGATGTACGAGCCGATCTGGAACGCGAACTACGTCGACCACGTGCAGATCACGATGGCCGAGGACATCGGTGTGGCCGGACGTGCCGGCTACTACGACGGCATCGGCGCGGCGAGGGACGTCATCCAGAACCATCTGCTGCAGCTGATGGCGCTCACGGCGATGGAGGAGCCCGTCTCGTTCTCGGCGCGCGACCTGATGGCCGAGAAGACGAAGGTGCTCTCCGCCGTGCGGCTGCCGCGCGACCTGGCCGCCCACACCGCGCGCGGCCAGTATTCGGCCGGCTGGCAGGGTTCGGAGCCGGTGTGCGGCTACCTCGAGGAGAAGGGCATCGACCCCGATTCGACGACCGAGACCTACGCAGCGATCCGTCTCGACATCGACACGCGCCGCTGGGCCGGCGTCCCCTTCTACCTGCGCACCGGCAAACGCCTCGGCAGGCGCGTCACCGAGATTGCGCTCGTCTTCAAGCGCGCCCCGCACCTGCCTTTCGAATCGACGGCGACGCAGGAGCTCGGCAAGAACGCGCTCGTCATCCGCGTGCAGCCCTACGAGGGCGTCACGATCCGCTTCGGCTCGAAGGTGCCGGGCGTCACGTCGATGGAGGTGCGTGACGTGTCAATGGACTTCAGCTACGGCCGTTCGTTCACCGAATCCTCCCCCGAGGCCTACGAACGCCTCATCCTCGACGTGCTGCTCGGCGACCCGCCGCTGTTCCCGACGACGAAGGAGGTCGACCTGTCGTGGCGCATCCTCGACCCGATCGAGGACTTCTGGTCGACGCTCGGCCAGCCGCAGCCCTACCGCGCCGGTACGTGGGGGCCGCAGGAAGCCGTGGAGATGCTTGCACGCGACGGACACCGTTGGAGGATGCCATGATCATTACGATGCGGGACACCGAGACCAATGAGATCTCGAACAAGATCGACGAACTGCACGAGGAACGCGGCGAGGTCGCGCTCGGCCGCGTGCTCACGCTGCTCATCGTCACCGACGAGGACCACCTCGAGAACACGCTCACGCTCGCGAACGAGGCGAGCCGCGACCATCCGTGCCGCGTCATCGCGGTCGCGCCGAGCACACGGCGCATGACCGAGGAGACGACCGACCGCACCTACCTCGACGCCGAAGTGCGCATCGGCGCCGACGCGGGCGCCGGCGAGGTCATCGTGCTGCGTCCGCGCGGCGGCCTCATCCACCATCTCGACACGCTTGTCACGCCACTGCTCGTGCCGGACGCGCCGATTGTGGCGTGGTGGCCGACCGAGGCGCCCGCCAACCCGTCGAAGGACCTCGTCGGCGCGATGGCGCAGTCGCGCATCACCGACGCGATGCGTTCGGGCAACCCGATGCGCACGATCGAGGATCTGCGACGCAACCGTTCGCCGAAGAACGTCGACATGTCGTGGACGAGGCTGACGCGTTGGCGCGCGCTGCTCGCGGCGATGCTCGACCAGCCGCCGCACATGCGCATCACGGCCGCGAACGTCGTCGGCGAAGGCGACTACCTGCCCAAGGACCTGCTCGCCGCATGGCTCGCCGTCAGCCTCGACATCCCCGTGTCAATCGAGACCGATGACGACGCGACGGCGATCTGCGCGGTGAGCCTGACGCGCGAGGACGGCGGCGTGCTCAGCCTCGTGCGCTGCCACGACCATGACGACATCGTCACGATCAGCGTGCCCGAACAATCGCCGCAGACGATCCCGCTGCCGATGCGTTCGCTCGGCGACTGCCTGAGCGAGGAGCTCGGCCGTCTCTACCCCGACGAGATCTACGCGCGCGTCATCACCGACGGCTGGCGTCGCATCCACCCAGACGGCGCGCAGTCGCAGCGATGAAGGAGGACGCATGATGATCGAACGCGAACTCATCACCTATCCCGACCAGCGTCTGTTCGCCGAGGCGGTCGCCGCGCGCACGCTGCTGACGATGAACGAGGTGCTCGGCCTTCCCGACCGCGACCGCGTCGACGTCGCCGTGACCGGCGGCACCGACGGCACGACGATCCTCGAGGCGATCGGCGCCTCGCCGCTGCTCGACGTCGTCGACTGGCGGCGCGTGCACATCTGGTGGGGCGATGAACGCTTCGTGCCCGCCGACAGCGACGAACGCAACGAGAAGCAGGCGCGCGCCGCATTGTTCGACCGTCTTGTCGCCGACGGGCGCATGAGCGACGCGCAGATCCACGCGATGCCCGCCGATACGCGCAGCGCAAGCGAACGCGAGAACGCGAGCGAGGAACAGACACGCGAGGCGCTGCGGCACGCGGCCGCCGTCTACCAGTCCGAGCTCGTCGGCGAGCTCGGCCAGGCTGCGGCGATGGACATCATGATGTTCGGCGTCGGCCCCGACGGCCATTTCGCGTCGCTGTTCCCCGATCACAAGGAGCTTCTCGTCGACAAAACGGACCTCCTCGTCGCCGGCGTCGACGACTCCCCCAAGCCGCCGCCGACGCGCCTGACCTTCACGGTGCCGATGATCGCCAGGACCGATTATCTGTGGATCTGCGGCTCGCGCGCGGCGAAGGCCGACGCGATGATGCACACCTTCACCGGCAGGCGCAACCCGCATTGGCCGGCCTCCTTCGCCGACGCGCGCAGGCAGCTGCTGTGGATCGGCGACGAGGCATCGACGGCGCGGCTGCACGACTGAACATTCGCTGTTTTCCGTCTTCGGAAGATGGCGAGCGTATTCTCCAGTGGAATATATTAGGAAGGGCGCCGACCTCATCGCGAGGTCCGCGCCCTTCACTGCATCCGTCGTATTCCGCACGGGCCGGATCAGTCGGCCATCTTCACTTCCTTCTGGTCAGGTTCGGCCCACAGGATGTGCCATGCGCCCGGCTGGTCCACACGCTGGTAGGTGTGGGCGCCGAACAGGTCGCGCTGGCCCTGGATGAGCGCGGCCGGCAGACGCTTGGCGCGCAGGCCGTCGAAATACGCGAGCGAGGAGGAGAAGACCGGTGCCGGCAGGCCGACCTCGGCCGCCGTGGCCACGACGTGGCGCCAATCGGACTCGCTGGCCTCGATGCCCTGCTTGAAGTAGGGGGCGAACAGCAGCGAGACGTCGGCGGCGCCGTCCTCGAAGGCCTCGGAGATGCGGTCGAGGAACTTCGCGCGGATGATGCAGCCGGCGCGCCAAATGCGCGCCAGATGCGCCATGTCGATGTCCCAGCCATAGGTCTCGGCGGCGCGCGAGATCTCGTTGAAGCCCTGCGCGTAGGCGACAATCTTCGACGCGTAGAGCGCCTGGCGGACGCGTTCGATGAAGGCCTCGCGCGTCTCGACGCCGAGCTCGATATGGCCGTCGGGGCCGCGGAACGGATCGGCCTGCGCCTTCTCACGCAGCGCCGTCTGGTCGGACAGCCCGCGGGCGAACACGGCTTCGGCGATGCCGGTGACCGGCACGCCGAGCTCGAGCGCCGTCTGCACGGTCCACGTGCCAGTGCCCTTCATACCCGCATGGTCGTAGATGACGTCGACGAGCGGCTTGCCGGTCTGCGGATCCTTCTTGTGCAGCACCTCGGCCGTGATTTCGATGAGATAGGAGTCGAGGTCGGTGCCGTTCCACGCCTCGAAGACGTCGCCGATCTCGTCGGGGGTCATGCCCAGGCCCCGGCGCATAATGTCATAGCTTTCGGCGATGAGCTGCATGTCCGCATATTCGATGCCGTTGTGCACCATCTTGACGAAGTGGCCGGCGCCGTTTTCGCCGACGTGCATGACGCAGGGTTCGCCGTCATCGGCCTTCGCGGCGATCGATTCGAGGATCGGCTTGAGGCGCTCCCACGACGCGTCGGAGCCGCCGGGCATCATCGACGGGCCGAGCAGCGCGCCCTCCTCGCCGCCGGAGACGCCCATGCCGACGAAGTGCAGGCCCTTGGCGCGCAGTTCCTTCTCGCGGCGGATCGTGTCCTTGAAGTACGAGTTGCCGCCGTCGACGATGATGTCGCCCGGTTCCATGTACTCGGCGAGCTCGTCGATGACGGCGTCGGTCGCCACGCCGGCCTTGACCATGATGATTGCAGTGCGGGGCTTCTCGAGCAGGTCGACGAACTCCTTGACGGTTTTCGCCGGATAGAACTGCCCCTCGTCACC
This sequence comes from Bifidobacterium anseris, assembly GCF_002860345.1. GTDB lineage: Bacteria > Actinomycetota > Actinomycetes > Actinomycetales > Bifidobacteriaceae > Bifidobacterium > Bifidobacterium anseris. The sequence goes on along the minus strand of NZ_NMYC01000001.1, from coordinate 306,611 downwards.
GTAGTTGTCGATGAGATGCTCGGTGCGGGCATAGTGCCTGTTGTAGACGGCGACCCGGTTGCCGTGGCGTGCGAGGTTGCGTGCCAGGCTTGCGCCCATCGCGGCAAGTCCGACGACGCCGACGTTTGCTTCTGCGCTCATATGCGTTCCTCCATTGCTGGTGACGATGTGGATGTGACGATACCGCACTCAAGTCTAACGCACCGCGCCGCCGCGCCTCCTGATCCCACCGATGTCTCGCCACCGGCGCAGCCTCGCGCGGCGGCTACAGCAGCCGCGCGATGCGCGAGCCCGTGCCGACGCGGCACATCCGGCCGTCCTCGACGACCAGCGCCTCGTCGTTGCGCAGCGGCACGTAGCTCGGCTCGCCGGCGTGCAGGCGCAGGATGTCTCGCGCTGCCGCGCCGAGCATACGCCCGCCAACATGGGGCACGACGTGCACATCGGTCAGCGTGAGCCCCCGCGTCGGCGAAGAGGCGCGTCTCGCCGCGTGCAGCGTCGCCGCCGGCTCGCGGCGCACGTCCATCGGCGCGATGTAGTCGATGTCCGGGGCCGCGACGACCGCGCCGGCCGATTCGCCCACATACGGCACGCCCGAGGCGACGAGATCGCGGATGAGCGGCACGACGCCGGCAGCGCGCAGGCAGCGCATCAGATGGAAGCTGTTGCCGCCGCACAGATACAGCAGGTCGCAGCCGCGCAGCATCGCGGCCACCCGCGCGCGCCGCCCGTTCAGGTCGACGCAGCGCACCTTCAGGCCGTGCGCGCGCCACCACGGCGCCGCCATCCGGTTCGCGAAGCCGTAGGGTTCGGCGAAGCTCGCGTTCGGGACGAAGCCGATGATGGCGCCGTCGCGCAGGGCGAACACGCGGCGCATGAGCGGCAGCAGCCCCACCGCCGACGACGCGAACAGCAGCCGCGCGCCCGTCCCCACATCCGTCACCCGTCCCATGTGCCGCCTTTCCCTGACCGATTCCTTGTATTTCCTTGTATGTTTACGTCTGTCCGGCTGTGCTGTGTTTGTCCGACTGTGCTGTGTCAGATCGACTGTTGCGTCAGATCGACTGTTGCGTTTGCCCGACTTTCCTTGTGCCGAATCGATTTCCAGTGTAGGAGCGCGGCGCGGGGGCGCGCCTGTTCGCCGTGAGCGCGGCGCCGCGGGGCCGGCACACCGTGCGGCCTCTATACTGTGCAGTGACCGCGGGCCGTGCCGCGTCGGCGATTGCCGGCTGCAGTCGGCCGCGAGTAGCCCTGTTCATTCCCCTACCCGTTCTGGAGGCGATCCGACGTCATGCGCGCACCGGACTCCCATTCCCATCCCGCTTCCCATCCCGCGACGTCTTCTCCGGCGACGTCCTCTCATTCCACGACGTCCGTCCGTCCGATGACGCCCGACGGCGCGAGCGCGACCGGTGACGATCCGGCCGCTGAAAACGCGATCGAGGTCGCGCAGGACATCGCCGAACACGTCGAGCAAGCCGACGGCGCACGGCTGCCGGGTGCGCGCGAGCCGCGGCTGACGACCCGTCAGCGCGTCATCGTCGGCGTCACGTTCTTCTCAATGTTCTTCGGCGCCGGCAACCTCATCTTCCCGCCGTATCTGGGCGCGCTCGCCGGCGATCGCACGGCGCCCGGCATGCTCGGCTTCGTCCTCTCCGCCGTCGGCCTGCCGATCCTCGGCGTCATCGTCGTCGCGCGCGCCGGCGGCTTCTCCAACCTCAGCGCACGCGTGTCGCCGCGCTTCGCGCTCGTGCTTGGCGTGGCGATCATGCTCACGATCGGCCCGCTGTTCGCGATCCCGCGCACCGCGTCGACGTCCTTCGAGATGGCCGTCGCCCCCTTTGCCGGCGAAGGGCTCGGCGGCGCCCGGCTGATCTATTCGATCATGTTCTTCGCGCTCGCGTGGCTCGTCGCGCAGCGTCCCGACCGCCTGTCGCAGGTGCTCGGCAAGATCATGGGTCCGCTGCTGCTCATCATGATCGCCGTCCTGTTCGTCACGTGCCTGTGCGTGCACCATCCGCCCTTCGCCGCGCCGAGCGGCCCGTACGCGCACGACCAGCTCATGCAGGGCTTCCTCGACGGCTACCAGACGATGGATCTGCTCGCCGGCCTGTACTTCGGCATCGTCATCTCGGCGAACATCGACGCAATGGGCGTGCGCGACGAGCGCGGCAACCGTCGCGAGACCGCCCTCGGCGGTCTGTCCACCGGCGTCATGCTCGTCGTCATCTACGCAATGCTCGGCTTCGTCGGCGCCGTCTCCGGCTCCTACCGTGGCATCGACGGCGCGACGGACACCGGCGCGACGGTGCTCACGAACCTCACCGAGCAGGTCTTCGGCCACGCCGGCACCGTCTTCGTCGGCGTCATCTTCGTCGTCGCCTGCTTCAACGTATGCGCGGGACTCATCTCCACCTGCTCGTCGTATTTCCACAAGCAGTTCCCGCGTGCGCTCTCCTACCGCGCTTGGACGCTCGTGTTCGCGCTCGTCGCGCTCGTCATCGCGAACATCGGCCTGAGCGCAATCATCAACCTGTCGGTGCCGGTGCTTGCGGCGCTCTATCCGATCGCGATCGTCCTCGTCGTGCTGTCGCTGTTCGACTCCGTCTTCACGAGCCGTTTCCCGGCCGTCTACTTCTGGACGGTGCTGCTCACGGCGATCGACAGCGTCGCCAACGGCGTCGTCGGCCTCGTCGCCGCATTCGGCGGACGCTGGACGTGGCTCGAGACGGCATGCGGATGGCTGCCGCTCAACGATCTGGCGCTCGGCTGGCTCGTGCCGTCGGCGCTCGGCGTGGTCATCGGCGTGATCGTCTCGCTTGTGCGTCGCCGTCGGCGCGCCTGAACAAGGGACCGAAGACGACGAACGCGCCGTGGGGCGGCCGACATGTCCGGTCATTGCCACGGCGCGTTCGTCGTCTGTGACTACTGAGTGCCACTTCGCGGTGACTGCGTGTCGATCAGTCGTCCACGTAGTTCGACGGGTTCGAGTCGAAGACCTCGACGCAGTGCGGATTGCAGAAGTAAATCGTGCGGCCGTGCCACACGCGCTTGGCCGCGGCGGTCTTCGGGTCGACCGTCATGCCGCACACCGGGTCGATGACGTCCTCGGCGTCCGCCTCCTCCTGCCTGAGCTGTTCGTCGATCGCGTCCTCGAGAATCTCCTCGGCGGTTTCGTCTGCCATCGCATGTCCTTTCGTTGCAGTGTCCTTGTTGTCGTCTCCCTTGCGGGTGCCGTCCCCATTGTGCACACGGCATACGGCGCCGCGCACCGGCTCGAGCGTCGATTCATCGATGGGCGCAGCGTGCATCGTGTAGCGGTGCGCGCGGCCGGGGGTGAAACGGTGCAGCCTGTTCGCGTTGAGCATGACCGACAGCGACGAGAACGCCATCGCCGCGCCGGCGATCATCGGGTTGAGCAGCACGTGCCAGATCGGGTAGAGCACGCCGGCGGCCACCGGGATGCCCAGACCGTTGTAGCCGAGCGCGAATCCGAGGTTCTGGCGGATGTTGCGCATCGTCGCATGCGCGAGGTCGAGCGCGGTGACGACCGACGTGAGCGACCCGTTCATCAGCGTGACATCGGCCGATTCGATCGCGACGTCGGTGCCGGTGCCCATCGCCATGCCAAGGTCGGCACGGGCGAGCGCGGGCGCGTCGTTGATGCCGTCGCCGACCATCGCCACATGCCGCCCCTGCCGCTGCAGCGCGAGGATGACCGATTCCTTGTCCTCGGGGCGCACGTCGGCGATCGTGTGCGCGATGCCGGCCTCGCGCGCGATTGCGTCGGCCGTCAGACGGTTGTCGCCGGTGAGCATGACGACGCCGATGCCGCGCGCACGCAGCGCGCCGACGGCGGCGCGCGCGTCGTCCTTGATTGTGTCGCGGATCGCGAACACGGCGACGATGCGGCCGTCGACGGCGGCGATGACCGGCGTCGCGCCGTCCTGCGCGATCAGGCGCATCGTCTCACGCGCCTGCTCGAGCCCGTCGGCGCCGACGGCGTCCTCGACGAAACGGTCGGCGCCGACGACGACGTCGCGGCCGTCCACGTCGGCGCGCACGCCGCCTCCGGGCACGGCGACGAAGGTCAGGCATTCGGGGATGTCGAGGTGGCGCGCATGGGCGGCCTCGACGACGGCGTGCGCGAGCGGATGCTCCGATTTCGCTTCGGCGGCGGCGATCGCGGCGAGCGTCGCGTCGTCGATCTCCGCGTCGAAGGCGCCGTCGGCGCCGAGGGCGGCGATGCGCACGACATGAGGTTCGCCGCGCGTGATCGTGCCGGTCTTGTCGAAGACGACGACGTCGATCTTCGCGGCTGTCTCGAGCGCCTCCGCGTTGCGGTAGAGCACGCCGTGGCGCGCGCCGCGTCCGGTGGCCGTCGTGATCGACAGCGGCGTGGCCAGTCCGAGGGCGCACGGGCAGGCGATGACGAGCACGCAGATCGCGCAGATCAGGCCGTACAGGCCGCGCAGCGGCACGCCGACACACCACCAGACGACGAAGGTCCAGATCGCGATGAGGACGACGGCCGGCACGAACACGCCGGCGACCTTGTCCGCCATACGCTGGATCGGCGCCTTCGAGGTCTGCGCGGCGCGCACAAGGCGGATGATGCCGGACAGCGTCGTGTCGGCGCCGACGCGCGTCGCGCGGTAGCGCAGCGCGCCGGTCGTGTTCATCGTCGCGCCGATGACCGGATCGCCGACCGTCTTGGCGACCGGCAGCGATTCGCCGGTGATCATCGACTCGTCGACGGCGCTCGATCCGGACACGACGACGCCGTCGACGGGCAGGCGCTCGCCGGGGTGCGCCTCGACGATGTCGCCGACGACGATGTCCGAAGTCGCCACGCTCACCGCACGACCGTCGCGGATGACGGTCGCCGTGTCGGGGCGCAGGCCAATGAGTTCGCGGATCGCGTCGCCGGTGCCGGCGCGCGCCTTCGCTTCGAGCAGCTGGCCGAGGATCATCAGCGTGATAATCGTGCCGACGGCCTCGTAGTACGGCGCGCGTGCGGCGGGCGGCAGCAGCTGCGGCCACAGCGTGACGACGAGGCTGTAGCCGAACGCGGCGATCGTTCCGAGCGTGACGAGCGAGTTCATCTCCGGCGCGCGGTGCGCGATCGCGAGCCATCCGGTGCGGCGCACCGGCCATCCGCAGTAGCACATGACCGGCAACGTCAGCACGAGCTGCAGCCACGGGCTGAGCATCCACGGCGCCGTCGCGCGCATCCACGCGTCGACGGCCGGGATCATCGGCAGCATCGCGACGAACAGCAGCGGCACCGTGAACACGACGGCGACGACGAGACGCTGGGTCAACGTGCGGATCTCGTGGGCGCGGTCGAGATCCTCGGCCTGCTGGCGGCCGCGCAGCACGTCGTCGCTTTCGTCCACGGTGGCCGGCGCGCCGGCCACGGCCGCGACGCCGTCGCCCTCACCTTCGCCTTCGACGCGCAGCATGCCATGGAGCATGTTCATGCCGCAGGCGAAGGGGTACTCCCCCGCCGGCAACGCCGGCAGCCGCAGTTCGGTGTGTTCGTTCGCCGGCAGCGCGAGGTCGATGCCGAGGTCGGAGAAGACGACATGCGACGAGCATTCGCCGCCCTCGCGCCGGTCGAAGTCGATGAGCGTCGGCACGCCGGCGCGCACAATGACCTCGGCCGGGTCGTAGCCGCCCTTGACCTCGATGCGCACATGCTGTACGCCGTCGTCGCCGCCGCTTGCGCGCGCGGCGCGGCGCGGCGCGAAGAAGTACCACAGCAGCAGCGCGCTGAGCGCCACCGCCGCGACGATGATGCCTGCTGTAGCCATTGACCGCTCCTTGTTGAAAACCAATGGTTGAAAAACCAATGCCACGGGCGCCTAGAGGTGGGGGGCGTCCGCCCACGAAGGTCAACGCGGGCGGCGCGCGCCCTATTCCGAAAACGGCACGCGCTGGCGCGTCGCGCGCCGAGCTGAACATGCGCCGCCCGCAGCCCGGATGGGCTACAGTGGGCGGCGACACACGGCGCGACGACACACGGCGCGCCCGCACGAGCGGGAAGGACGATCATGACGACACTGATCACAGGGGCCACCGGAGGCATCGGCAGGGAACTCGCGCTGCTGTGCGCGCAGCACGACGACGACCTCGTCATCACCGGGCGCGACGCGGACAAGCTTGCCGTGCTCAAGACGACGCTCGAACACGACCTCGACGCGCACGTCGTCGCCGTCACGATCGATCTGGCGCATCCGGGCGCCGCGCAACGCCTGCACCGCTTCGCACGCGAACGCGGCATCGTCGTCGACACGCTTATCAACGACGCCGGATTCGGCGACTGGAGCGCCTTCCTCGACATGGACGAGGAACGCATGCGCGCGATGATGCAAGTGAATATGGTCGCGCTCGCCGAACTCATGCGCCTGTTCGGCGCCGACATGCGCGCACGCGGTCACGGACGCATCCTCAACATCGCGTCCGTCGCGGCGACGACGCCCGGCCCCTACATGGCGATGTACTACGCGACGAAGGCCTTCGTGCGCTCGCTCGGCGAGGCCGTCTCCTACGAGCTGCGCAGCACCGGCGTGACGGTGACGACGGTATGCCCCGGGCCGGTGACCACCGGCTTCGAGGCGGCCGCGCACATGAAGGGCAAGAACTTCTACACGCTGCCGCTGTTCAAGCCGTCGACGCCCGAACGCACCGCCGCCTTCGCCTACGCGAAGATGCAGGCCGGCAGCACGCTCGCCTATCAGGGCGCGCTCGCGAAGATGACGTCCTTCGGCGTGCGTCTCGTCCCGCGCGTGCTCGCCGCCGCCCTCGCCGCGAAGCTCAACGGCGGCGATCCGGCGTGCCAGACCGACGACGACCGTCGCTGAACGGCGCGCATATTCAACGCAATACCACATCCAACACAATCAATACCACATCCAACACAATACTGACGAGACGAGGGGCGTCCATCCGCGGAACAATCCTGCGGATGAGCGCCCCTCATCAATCAGTGGCCGTCAATCAGTGGCCGTGCGCTCAGCGCGTGCGGAACGGCGTCGAACGACGCTTGCCATTGGCGCGCTTCCTCGTGGCGCCGTTGCGGTGCTTCGACCCTCCGCGCTTGGCCGCCTTCGCCTGATCGGCGTTCTCGTAGCGACGAGCGCGGCGCGCCTCCTCGCGGCGTTCCTGCCGCTTGGCGTCCTCGCCGCGCTCGTCACGCACGATGCGCTGTTCGCGACGGTGGATACGTTTGCCGCCGCGACGCTCGTCGTCATGACGGCTGCGCTCGCGGCGATCGTCATGACGGTCCTCACGTCGATCATCACGACGCCGCTCCTCACGACGGCGATCGTCCTGACGGCGGTCGCGGCGCGGCTTCGCGTCGCGGGAGGCCGACGCGGCGCCGTCCGTCTCCTCGCCGCGCACGCTGTGCACGTCGCCGAGGAAACGCTGCGCGAATTCGCGGCGTTCATCGTCGATCTGCCGCTGCAGCTCGCGGTTGCGCTCGCGGGTGCGGTTCTGGTTGCGCCGGGCCTTCGCGCTGCGCGACTGACGCGCCTCGCGGCGTTCGGACTTGCGTCCGCGGGGACGCGAGGTGCGGCGGCGTTCAAGCTCGGGCAACTCCCAGCCTTCGACGAGCGGCGCCGTCTCACCGACGAGTTCGGCGACCTGCGGCGAATCCGGACGGACCTCGATCGGCTTGATCGCCAGTCCTGCGCGGTGCAGCAGCCCGCGCACGTAGCGCTTCTGGTCCGGCGTGATGATCGTGACGACGTCGCCGGCCTTGCCTGCGCGCGCCGTACGTCCCGAGCGATGCAGGAACGACTTGGGATCGTCCGGCGGATCGACCTGAATGACGAGTTCGACGCCGCTGACGTCAATGCCGCGCGCGGCGACGTCGGTCGCGACGAGCACGTTCGTCGCCCCCGATTCGAAGGCCTGCAGATTGCGGTCGCGCTGGTTCTGGCTGAGGTTGCCGTGCAGCTCCGCGGCCGGAATGCCCTGCTGCGTGAGCGCCTTCGCAAGCTTCTTCGCCTGGAACTTCGTGCGCGTGAACAGGATGCGCCGGCCCTTGCCGCCCGCGAGCGTGCGCACGAGCTCGTTCTTATCGGCCTTCGTCGTCAGGAACACATGATGCGTCATCAGGTCGGCGTGATCGGTCGCCTCATCGACGCTGTGCACCTTCGGATCGTCGAGGAACTCGTCGACGACGGCGTCGACGCCGTGGTCGAGCGTCGCCGAGAACAGCATATGCTGCGCGTCGCGCGGAATCTGCGCGAGCAGTCGCTTGATCGGCGGCAGGAAGCCCATGTCGGCCATCTCGTCGGCTTCATCGAGGACGACGACGCGCACGTCATCGAGCGTGAGCGCGCCCTGCTCGATGAGATCCTCGAGACGACCCGGGCAGGCGACGACGATCTGCGCGCCGTCGTTGAGGTCTCTGAACTGCCGCGCGTAGCGCACACCGCCGTAGACGGTCGTCGTCGTCATCCCGTACAGCGCGGCGAGCGGCGCGACGACGTCGTTGATCTGGTTGGCGAGCTCGCGCGTCGGCGCAAGCACGAGGCCGCGCGGATGCGGCTTGGCGCCGCGCGGTTCGCGGCGGCCGTGCTCGCGGTCGTCGTCGAAGGACGTGGCGACGCGCGTGACGAGCGGTATCGCGAACGCGAGCGTCTTGCCTGAGCCGGTGCGGCCGCGGCCGAGCACGTCGCGGCCGGCGAGCGAATCGGGCAGCGTGTCCTGCTGGATCGGGAACGCGGTGCGTTTGCCCTCGTCGGCCAGCAGATGCACGATCGGGCCGTCGACGCCGAGCTCGGCGAAGGTCATGGCATCCTGTTCGTCGGCGTCGAAGACGGATTCGGGATGCTTGATATCGGATAAAACAGGTGAAGCGGGCACGGTGGCCTTCCTAGTCAGATGTCGGCGCAGGGTGCGCAAACTCAAACAGTCTAGCGGCACCCCGCTACACGCCCCGTGGGATACCTTCGGGGCGCGCCGACGCTGAGCGCCGGAAACGGCGTGGGGCCGCGCGACGTCGCAAATGACGTCGCGCGGCCCCACGCCGTTTCCGGATCGAACACCTTACCTGACGGTCAAGTCGGAAGACCGTTGCGGACTCGTCCCGTCCTTCAGGGACGTCCACTGCGCCGCCTCGTCGTCGCCCGCAGGTGCCGAGGACGGCGCGGCGTCGTCGGCGGACGGCGTCTTCGGAATCGCGCCGGTCGCCCGGCCGATCGCCTTGAGGCCGTGGTAGAGCACGAGCACGGCGATTGAGCCGATCGCGATGCCGTTGAACTGCACATCCGAGATCGCGAACTGGAAGTTGGCGATGCCGATGATCATGACGATCGAGGCCGTCATGATGTTGAGCGGCTTGCTGAAATCGACCTTGTTGTCGACCCAGATCTGCACGCCGATCATGCCGATCATGCCGTACAGCAGCGTCGTGACACCGCCGAGGACGCCGGCGGGAATTGAGTTGATGACCTCGCCGAACTTCGGGCACAACGACAGGATGAACGCGAAGCCGGCGGCGCACCAGTAGGCCGCCGTCGAATACACCTTCGTCGCGGCCATGACGCCGATGTTCTCGCCGTAGGTCGTCGTGCCGGAGCCGCCGCCGAAGCCGGCGACCGTCGTGCCCAGGCCGTCGGCGATGAGCGCGGTGCCGATCTGGTTGTCGTAGTCGTGGCCGGTCATCGCGGCGACCGATTTGACGTGGCCGACGTTCTCGGCGATGAGCACGAGGACGACCGGCAGGAACATCGGCAGCACCGAGAAATCGACGTGCGGCAGGTGGAAGCGCGGGAAGCCGACCCATGCGGCGCTTTCAATCGCCGCGAAGTCGACCTGGCCGCGCACGCACGCGTACGCGTAGCCGATGAGGACGCCGATGAGGATGTTGAGGCGGCCGAGCAGCCCCTTGAACAGCACGGCGACGAGGACGACGGCGAACAGCGTGACAAGCGCCGTATCCGGCGCGGTCTGGAAGTTCGTCCACACGGTCGGCGCGAGGTTGAAACCGATGATCGCGACGATTGCGCCGTTGACGACCGGCGGCATGATGCGGTCGATCCACACGGCGCCAGCCACTTGCACCGCCACGCCGATGAGCGCGAGCAACAGACCTGTGCACAGGATGCCGAAGCTGGCGACGGCGATGCCCTTGCCGGCGCTGTAGACGGCCGTGATCGGGGCGATGAAGCCGAAGGAGGAACCGAGGTAGGACGGCAGGATGTTCTTGTTGATGAGCAGGAACAGCGCCGTCGAGAACGCCGTGAAGAACAGCGTCGTGGAGGGGTCGAAATGCGTCAGGATCGGCACGAGGAACGTGGCGCCGAACATCGCCACGACGTGCTGTGCACCGATCTCGATCGTGCGGGGCCAGGTGAGGCGCTCGTTCGGCTCGACGACCTCGCCGGGGCCGAGCGTCTTGCCGTTGCCGTGCAGTTTCCAGTGGAACATGCCCGCCATCGAAAGGTTGGTCATAAAGGTCTCCTTGACTTCTCAGGACTGCTCTCGGCGGCACGCGGCGGCGCAGGGTCCCGCGCGGACGCCATCGTCATTGTAGGACCCCCATGTCACGAACAGACGATGCGGCGTCATAACCGTCCGACACGGGGCGCGGCTCTTCGCGTGGGACGGAAAAACGGCGTCGCCCGCGCCCCGGGAAACGGGACGCGGGCGACGCGTGGTGAAGACGGCTAGGGCGGTCGGTCAGCCGGCCGTCACTTCGCGGGGAAGAACAGCAGCGCGAGGCCGATGCACAGCGCGACGAGGACGATCGACGCGATGAGCGAGGCGACGAAGGGCTTGACGCCCTTCTTGAGCGCCTTGAAGTTGACGTTGATGCCCAAGGCGGCCATCGCCATGCCGAGGAAGATCTTCGCGACGTCGTTGCCGAGCACGTTGACGAAACCGGTGGTGGCCGGCCACGCCTTGAGCATGAGCGTGCCGATTGCGGCCGTCGCGATGAAACCGAGCATGAACCACGGGAAGGCGACCTTGCGCTTGCCGCCGTCCGACGGGACCTCGCTGTGCTTCTTGTCCCACCACACCGCGACGATGATCGCGACGAAGACGAGCATGAGCACACGCGACAGCTTGATGATGTTCGCCATCGTCGCGGCGTCGACGACGCCCTGCTGCGCGGCGAGCTGCGGATCGTCGAGGCCCTCGCCCGCGGCGACCGCGTGCGCGATCTCATGCAGCGAGCCGCCGGCGACGAAGCCCTCCTGGGCCTGCGTGAGGCCGAAGAGCGGCAGCAGCGCGATCTCGAGCAGCGCGAAGATCGTGCCCATGATCGCGACGATCGCGATTGCGGTGACCTCGTCGTTCTCCTTCTCCTCCTCACGCTTGGGGGAGACCTTGATCGAACCGGAGACGCCCATGACGGCAGCCGCACCGCAGATGCCGGTGCCGCAGGCCACGAGGATGGCCATCAGCGGATCGACGCCCATCCAGCGGCAGATGCCGTAGGTGAGCAGCACGGTGACGGTGACGATGACGACGGCGAGCGGCAGGCACTTCGCGCCCGTCGTGAACAGCAGCTGCAGATTGAGCTTAAAACCGAGCAGGATGATGCCCAGACGAAGGAACTTGTTCGCAATGAGTCCGGCCGCGTCCTTGACACGCGCCTGACGCTGCGGATCGTTCTTCGTGTACCACGCGCGAATCGGGAACTGGACGACCATGCCGATCAACAGCGCGATGATGAGCGCGCCGAGGATCTGCAGACCCGGGAACTGCGCCGCCCACATGCCGACGACGGTGGCCGCGAGCGTGACGATGACGATGAGCAACATCTCCTTGGTGGCAATGCGCTTCCCCCATTTCTCACAGAATTCTTTCATGTCTCCCAGTAGTACCCCGCCCACACCCCAGAATCCGCCGATTGCGTCGTCAGCGAATGGGCCCCCATGGCGGCGAGCACGGGCTCTTGGGCCGCAAAACGTTGGAAAATCGCCGAAACTGTGCGATAATGAAAGACGTATGCCCGAACGCAGGGAAAGGACAAACATGATGAATACGATGTCAACGCCCTATTCGCTCACATGCCCCGACCTGGACACCCTGACGATGGAACGCGACGACCTCGACTGCGCGATCGCGCCGATAGCACGCTACTGGACCGAGATCGACGACGATCTGCGTTCCGTGGGCGCCGAACAGGCCGCGAAAATCCGCCGTTTACGACTCGACACGGCCGAGTTCGACTATCCGCGCGCGGCCTACTGGCACGATCCCGAATCGGTCGACGTGATCGCCGACGTGCCCTACCGCGCCGACGGCGGCTACGACCGCGCCCACGGTCAGGTCCGCGGCCATCTACTCGACCTCTATCTGCCCCATGCTGCAATCGTTAGCGGCGGTGCGACGCTGCCGGTGTACATCGACGTCCACGGCGGAGGCTTCTGCTACGGGTACAAGGAGCTCAACCGCAACTTCTGCACGCATCTGGCGGCTCTGGGCTTCGCTGTATTCTCCCTCAACTACCGTCCGGCGCCGCAGACCGACCTGCGCGGCCAGCTCGCCGACATCCAGGACGCGCTGCGCTGGATCCGGGCGAATCTCGACCGGTTCCCGGTCAACCCCGACGCCGTGTTCCTCACGGGCGATTCGGCGGGCGCATGCCTCGCACTGCTGACGATGGCGATCGAACGCGATGCCGACGCCGCACAGGCCTTCGGCGCTCCCCGGCCGTCGGAGCTGCCGATCGCGGGCGGCGCGCTCATCAGCGGCGTCTACGACGTCACGGGCGCCTCCCCGATGCGCGAACGCCTGACCGCTACGCTGGGCGCCCGTTTCTTCGCCGGACTGGACGCGGCGCAGCCCTTCCTGTCCCCCGCCGCCCTCGTCTCCCGGTGCCCGCTGCCCCCGCTCTACCTGCAGACGAGCAGCGACGATTTCATCGAGGCCGAAACGCTCGCATTGGCGACCTCGCTGTCCGTTCACGGCTGCGATTTCGAACTGCATGACGAGAAGGTGCCATCCACGCGCACGCTCGGCCATGTGTTCCCGGTGTGCATGACCTGGCTCGAGGAGAGCGAGCAGGTGCTTGCGCGCATGCAGCGGTTCGCGTACCGGCTCTCTCGATAAGCGCAACGGCCGAACCATGACATGTCGCCCTCCATGTCATGGTTCGATTGATCGCACACCGCGAAGACTGATGATCTCCTGAACGCATCCCCATGATATTGGCAGCATTCGCACACGCCCCTCATATGTACGCCCCGTACAGTGGGAGACAACGAACAGAAAGGCAGCCGACATGACTACTGCAACAACCAACACCAACATCAATTCGGACAACATGAACACCGGCGCAACGGACGGCGGGGCGACGCCGGGCGCCTCCTCGGACGGCGACCTCGACTTCCGGGGCAGCGCGAACGCGGCCGGCGAGACCTCGGGATGCGGCTGCGGCTGCGCGAAGGGCGACGCGGCCAAGCAGGCCGCCAAGCGCGAAGGATCAAAGTCGAACGAGACGCCGCAGCCCGCCGAGCCGGTCAACCCCTTCCCGCCGCAGCAGGCGCCCAGCGGCGACGGCACCGGCCTCAAAGCCGGCGGCGAGCAGGCCGAGTGATCACGCCGCGCGCAGACGCTCCGCCCGTCTGCGCGTATCCGGCACCACGGCCCCGCGTTTCGCATTGAGCGATGCGCGGGGCCTTTGCGCGTCACGGTCGCGACGCTACACTGTGGTCATGCGTCGCGACCGCGACCGGCGGGCAGGCCGGGCGGCGCGGCGGCACCAGGCGGACATGATACACGGGCAAGGAGCGATGACGATGACCGATGATGAAACACGGATGCAGGTGCTTGACGACGTCGCGCGGATGGTGAGCGTCCAGCCGGAGGCGACGGTGTCGCGCACCCTCATGCGCACCGAGGGCGGCAACGTTGTGCTGTTCTCCTTCGACGCAGGTCAGGAGCTGAGCGAGCATACGGCGGCGATGCCGGTGTTCGTGCAGCCGCTCAGCGGACGCCTGCTCGTCAGGGGCGGCGACGAGGAGCGCGAGGCCGTCCCCGGCGACCTCATCTACCTCCCCACGCGTCTGCCGCACATGGTCCGGGCGCTCGAACCGTCGGTCATGATGCTGACGATGGTCACAGCCGCGCGCGCCCACGACGCCATCGACGGCTGAAACGAAAGACGCGAAAACGGCGGATTCCGTATGGTTCGCAACCCACGAACCGTTGGAATGCCGCCGTTTTCGTATGATGGCGCTACGCTCGCTCAGACGTTGAACTTGAATTCGACGATGTCGCCGTCCTGCATCACGTAGTCCTTGCCTTCGAGGCGAAGTTTGCCTTCCTCCTTGATCTTCGGCATCGAGCCATCGGCGGCCACGAAGTCGTCGTAGGAGACGACCTCGGCCTTGATGAAGCCCTTCTCGAAATCGGTGTGGATGACGCCTGCGGCCTGCGGCGCGGCCCAGCCCTTGTGGATCTGCCAGGCGCGCACCTCCTTCTCACCCGCCGTCAGGAAGGTCTGCAGGCCGAGGATATCGAAGCCGACTCGCGCGAGCTGGTCGAGACCCGATTCCTTGAGCCCGGCGTCCTCGAGCATCTCGCGGGCGTCTGCCTCGTCGAGCTCGGTGAGCTCGGCCTCGAACTGCGCGTTGAGGAAAATCGCCGGTGCCGGCGCGACCGAATCGGCGAGCTTCTTCTTGAACTCGTCGTTCATCAGCTCGGTGTCGTCGACGTTGAACACGTAGATGAACGGCTTGGCGGTGAGCAGATGCAGGTCGTACAGGTCGTCCTTGTCGATCTCGCCGGCCTGCGCCGCCTGGTCGATCGTGCGTCCCGACTCGAGGATCGTCTTCGCCTGCTTGACGGCCTCCATGTATGCCGGCTCGATCTTCCTGCCGCGCAGGTCCTTCTCGAGCTTCGGCAGCGCGTTGTCGATCGTCTGCAGGTCGGCGAGGATCAGCTCGGTGTTGATCGTGTCGATGTCGTCGGCCGGGTCGATGTGTCCGTTGACATGGACGATGTCGTCGTCCTCGAAGGCGCGCACGACCTCGCAGATCGCGTCCGCCTCGCGGATGTTCGCGAGGAACTTGTTGCCCAGTCCCTCGCCTTCCGATGCGCCCTTGACGATGCCGGCGATGTCGACGAAGGTGACGGTCGCCGGCACGATCTTCTCGGTGTGCACGAGCTTGGCGAGCACCGGCAGGCGGTCGTCGGGCAGCGGCACGATGCCGGTGTTCGGCTCGATCGTCGCGAAGGGGTAGTTCTCGGCGAGCACGTTGTTGCGGGTGAGGGCATTGAACATGGTGGACTTGCCGACGTTCGGCAGTCCGACGATTCCGATGGTAAGAGACATACCGCCCACTGTAGCGTTGCGGCTCGTCAACGCGGACCGTGGGCGGCGGCCGCCGCTCAGCCCTGTTCGATCGCGTCGACGGCGCGGACGACCGCGCCGCGGAACGCGCTCTCCTCAAGCGAAGCGACGCCCTTGATCGTCGTGCCTCCCGGCGAGCACACGGCGTCCTTCATCGCGCCCGGATGCGTGCCGGTGGCCAGATACAGCGCGCCGACGCCCTCGATCATCTTCGCGGCGAGCCGGTAGGCGGTCGCGCGCTGCAGCCCGTACTTGACGCCGGCGTCGCCGAGCGCCTCGAGGTACATGTCGGTGAAGGCGGGCGCGCAGCCGGCGATGCACATCGCGATGTCCATGTGCGCGCCGTCGACGCGTTCGATGAGCGCGATCGATCCGAAGATCCGTTCGAATTCGTCGCGCTGCGCGTCGGTGAGCGTGTTGTCGGTCTCCGTGACGAGCACGCCCTTGCCGACCGCCATCGGCGTGTTCGGGATCGTGCACTGCAGGTGGATGAGCGCGCTCATCTCCCCCATCATCGTCTCGAAGCGGTCGAGCGTCCATCCGGCGGCGATCGACACGACGAACTTGTCGGAGCCGGCGAGGTCGGCGACGAGCGGCTTGATGACCGTCTCGATCTGGTACGGCTTGATCGCCACGACGATGACGTCGGCGGCGTCGACGACCTCCTTCGCGTCGTGCAGCGCCTTCGCGCCGATCGCGCCGGTCGACGCGACGAGCTTGTCCCAATGGGCCGCGCAGGCCACGATCTGCGAGCCGTCGAGCGTGCCCGCCTCGACAAGTCCCCACGCGATCGCCTGTCCCATGTTGCCGAATCCGATGAATCCGACCGTGCACGCGTCCGTCATGTTCTTCCTTCCTTGCCGTGCGCCCTCGGCGCGCCGTCATTGTTCGCCGTCCACGCTAGCGCATCCATGTTGCGGGCGTGCGCGCGCATGCCGCGCCGCGGACACGGCGCCGGACGCCGAGGATAGTTCATGCGATTTCAGAACAGCTTGCGCAAGTCGCCGCGGTCGAGCGCCTCCCGGAACAGGTGGCGGAAGACTTTGGCGCCGTGCACACCGTCGTGTTCGAACTCGTTCGTCACCCACCAGTGCGCGTTGCCGATGCGCGCGAGCGTGTCGAGGCTCAGCGACGAGTCGACGTACATGTCGTCGAAGTAGACGGCCGCCTGCAGCGGCACCGTGTTGCGCGCGAGCTGGGCTTCGTCGTAGATCGTGCCGAAGCGCGTGCGCCCCATCAACGTCTCGACGGCCGGGCGGAACGGCCTAAGCGCGCGTTCCTGCTCGAACATCCACGGGAAGACGGCCTCGCCGGTCAGCAGCAGCGGCCGCGCCTCGGTCGAGAACTCCGGCAGCGTGTCGCGCACGCGCTGCGCCGCCCAGTCGATCGGCCGTTCGAGTTCGCCGTTCGCGTAGATGAACTCCTGCAGCGGCCAGTACAGCGCGTTCGTCGACGTGGCCGTCACGACGTCGGCGAGGAATTCGTCGGTCAGCGGCGACGTCTCCGAGGCGCTGCCGTCGCTGGCGGCGAAAGCCTTGTCGAGCAGCCAGTGCACGCGTTCGAAGCTTGGCTTCATGCCGAAGGACGAGCCGAGCGTCTGCAGTCGTTCGATGGTGAAGGGGTCACCGTTGGGCAATGTGACGTGTTCGTCGGTGAGCTTGTCGGCGAGCGTGTCGAGGCGTGCGCGGTCGAGCGGATAGCGGTCGGTGAACTGTTCGGTCTTGCGCCGCATGCGCGGGAAGGTGTGCAGGTAGACCTCGGTCGCGTCGGCGGGCACGTGCGGGATGCCGCCGGTCGTGAAGGCGGCCGCGAGCGCCGTCGGGAACAGCGACAGGTAGGTGAGCGTCAGGAAGCCGCCGTAGCTCTGGCCGAGCGTCGTCCACAGGCTGCCGGCGAACTCGGTGCGGCGCAGGTGTTCGAAGTCGCGCACGATCGAGTCGGCGAGGAAGTGCGCGAGGTAATCGGCGCCGGTCTCGCCGTCCATCGCGCCGATGACGTTGGAGTCGATGTGCGAGGAGCGTCCGGTGCCGCGCTGGTCGGGCAGCACGACGCGGAAGTGCCTGACGGCTTCGCCGATCCAGCCGTCGGAGTCGGGGTCGAGCGGGCGCGGGCCGGCCCCACCGGGGCCTCCCTGCAGGAACAGCAGCGGCGGCAGGTCGTCGTGGATGTGGTCGGGCGCGGTGAGCACGCGGTAGAACAGCTTGATGTGCGCGCCATCGAAACCGCGGCCGGGTTCGTGCCCGTTCCAGTCGAGCGGAACGTCGATCGCATGTTCCGCGACGTGCAGTCCCGGCAGATAGTATTCGGCGAGCAGTCCCATACGCGCTTCCTTCCTTGGCTGTATCGTTGGCTTGTGCGTCCCGCCCCGGGTATGCCGATGCGGTGGCGTGCATGTCCTCATCTCAGCCCGCAGTGCGGACATGGACCGGTCTCGTCCATGCGGATGATTGCCCTCGGTGTGCGCGCACGCTACGCTGGGCCGCATGTCCTTCGATTCGCTGCGCACGCGCGCGGTGCCGTGGTTCCGCGCGCACCGTGCGCTCCTCGTCGACTGTCTTGAGACGGCGTTGTTGACGCTGTTGTGGTTCTCGATGTCCGCGGGGTTCATATGGAACGATGGCGCAGGGTTGTTCCTCGACTATCCGTCGTCGTCGGGGTGGGCGCCGCTGTGCTCGGCCGTCTGGAGCGTGCTGCTGACCGCGCCGTACCTATTGCACCGTGTGCGCCCGCGCACGTCCGCACGTTGGTTCATCGTGACCGTCGTCATCCAGCTGGTGTTCGGCCCTTCTCTCGTCATCGCCGATTTCATGGCCGTGCCGATGCTGTGCGCGGCGATCGTCCATGGCGAACGCGCCGATGTGCGCCGGTACCTCATCACCGCGGGTGTCCTCGATGTGGTCACGTCGCTCGTCAACGCGTGGGTGCAGGTCTTCGGGCCGTTGCACCCATCACGCAGCGCGGATGATCTCAACGCGTATTTCGCGTGCCCGGCCCTCTCCCCGGACCATCAGGCCGTATGCGGACGCATGTTCGGTGAGGCGTTCGTCATCGTGCTCGTGTCAATCTCGCTGCCGCTCGCTATGGCCATCATCGTCGCGTTCTGGCAGCGTGCACGCCAACAGACGGTCGTACTGCTCAACGAACGCAACAACGCGATCGTCGCACGCGAGCAGGAGGAACGGCAGATCGCGGCGTCGGCGGAACGCGCACGCATCGCGAGGGACATGCACGACATCGTCGCGCACACGTTGTCGATCATCATCATCCAATCGGACGGCGGCCGCTACGCCGCGCGCGACGACGCGAAGCTCGCGCGCGAGACGATGGAGACGATCCGCCGCGAATCCGAACGCGCGTTGCACGATATGAAACGGCTGCTCGGTGTCTTCGGCGGCTCGCCGCACGCGGACATCACGGACATCGATGCGCTCATCGACCAGGCGCGCGCCGTCTCCCCCGATATGACACTCACGGTGCGCACAATCGGACAGGAACGCCCGTCCGCGCTCAGCGAGCAGTCGAGCGTCGCGATGTACCACGTCGTGCAGGAGGCGCTCACGAACATCCGCAAGTATGCGGGGGCGCATGTCGACGTGACGGTGACGGTCCGTTGGGACGTGCACACGTTGACGATCGACATCGATGACGACGGCCGTGGCGCGGCATCGTCATTGGACGGGCACAAGCCCGGCTATGGCCTGCTCGGCATGCGCGAACGCATCGAGGCGGTCGGCGGCGCCGTCGCCTCCGGACCCCGGCTCTCCGGCGGCTTCAACGTGCATGCGAGCGTCCCGCTCGGACGAGGAGGACACGGGGAGACCGGCGGATCCGAGACGTCCGTGCCCGCATCGGAGGCGATGCACGCCGACACCGGGTACACCACCGTGCATGCGGCGGATGCGACGTCCGGCAGCGACGGCGTCTCGCACGACGCGGACGGCACCGTAGACGATGTCACAGACGGCGACATCACAGCGAGCGGCGTCACAGCACCACCGCAGCGGCATGCGTCCGACGAACGCATCGTATGGCCGTTCTTCGTCAAACTCGGCGACAAACTGCGTTCGAAACCGTTCGAACAGGTCGAGGACGATAGTCCACGCAACTGGATCTCGAGGATGTCGCGCTGGACGCAACGCCACTATGTGCTCATGGACGTCATCATGTTCACACTCCTCGGATGCTTCACCTCGTTGGCGGAACCGGTCATGTTCCTGGGCACGCCGGACAATTCCCCGCGGATGCGTGCGCTCGGCGTGTTCGTGACATGGTGCATCGTCGCACCGCTCATGCTGCGCAGGCGTTTCCCACGCGCCGTCGCCGTGACCGTCGCGGCCATCTGCCTGCTGCAACTGCTCGCACTCCCCGGCTTCTATACGGCCGACCTCTATGTGCTCTTCGCGATATACGCGGTCGCTCTCTACGGCAAACCGGCCAGCTGGAAATGGGTCGTACCGCTCTTCACGCTCGGATGCACGGTGTTCGCTGCGCGATGCGCGATGAACGTCGCAGGATACCGGAGCCTGTTCGCATGGCTCTCACATACGCCGCAGCAGCTGATCGACGCGGGGTTCTACGGCTCCCCCGATGCCGTGTTCATCCAATACGGCGCGTTCGCATTGTTCTTCTGCATCATGGCGTACGCACTCGGCGCGTGGACGAAACTCGGCGGGACGAATCCACAGGTGCTCCAGGCGCGCGCCGAGGCGCTCGAAGCCGAACGCGACAAACAGCGCATCATCGCGGCGAACCACGAACGCGACCGCATCAGCGCGAACATCCGCTCGGAAGTGAGCGATACACTCAACGCGGTCATCGAGCAGACCACGACGGAACTGTCGACGATCGACGACGAACTCGCACATGGCAGAACACCATCGCCCGAGTTCATCACCGACGCGTTCGCGCAGATCGGCGCACAAGGACGCACGGCGCTCGCCCATATGCGCGAACTGCTCAGCGTACTGCGCGAAACCGGGTTCAGCGATGAGGGCGACCATGACCGGACACCGAACCTCACACCAGCGCGGCCGCTCAACGAGCAGCTCAGAAGGACGGACGGATCCGACCGCGCGCGGCGCTGAGCGCGGCGCACCCGTCCGGCTAGACTGGACGGCATGGCAGACAATGGCAGAATCCGCATCGTGATCGCCGACGATCAGGAACTCATCCGCGTCGGATTCACGATGGTCATCAATTCACAACCCGACATGCAGGTCGTCGGACAGGCCTCCGATGGCGGAAAGGCCGTTGAGCTCGTCGAGGAACTGCATCCCGACATCGTCCTGATGGACGTGCGCATGCCGGGTATGGACGGTCTGACGGCGACGGCGCGCATCACCGCATACGCGCATGCGAACGAGGAAGGCGAACGCCATACGCGCGTCATCATCCTGACGACCTTCGACCTTGACGAATACGTGATGTCGGCGATCAACGCGGGCGCTTCCGGCTTCCTGCTCAAGGACACCGAACCGGAGACGCTGCTCAACTCGATCCGCACCGTCTACCAGGGCAACGCGATCATCGCGCCGACGGCGACGAAACGGCTCATCGAGAAGATGATGGAGGGTGGCATCACCCGCGCGCAGACCGAGGCCGAGCGCGCGGCGGACGACTATGTGGACCCAGAACTCGCGACGCTCACGGAACGCGAACGCGAGGTCCTCGTCGAAATCGCGCACGGCCTGTCCAACCAGGAGATCGCCGACAGGCTGTTCATCTCGCTGCCGACCGTCAAGACGCATGTCGCGCACATCCTGCAGAAGATCAACGCGCGCGACCGCGTGCAGGCCGTCGTCTTCGCCTACGAGAACCATCTGGTGTAGCGTCCGCGCACGCCCCTGCGCATACGATTGCCCCTCCGCCCCGCGATGCGGGGCGGAGGGGCAATCCGTCATCAGCGTACCGATGACGATGGCCGGCGCGGCGTGGATGCGAGGAGAGGGAAGGTGCCGCCGCGCCGGCCACAATCAGGATTCGGCGAGCGCCTCGACCGGCGGTGTCTTCACGGCGCGCCGCGCCGGGAACACGCTCGCCAGCAGCGAGCAGACGACAGCGATCGCGAGGATGATGCCGTAGGTGGCCCAGTCGACGACGTAGACGACGTCGGCGATCGAGCTCATCACGATGTAGATGCCGAGCCATCCGAACAACGTGCCAACGACCATGCCGACGATGCTCGTGACGACCGAGATGAGCATCGCCTCGATCGCGAGCGAGCGCTTGAGCTGTCCCTTCGTCATGCCGATCGCGCGCAGCGTCGCCGATTCGCGGGTGCGTTCGATGACCGACAGGCTCAGCGTGTTCGCGACGCCGATCACGGCGATGACGACGGCGACGGCGAGCAGCGCGACGAGCAGCATGAGCATCATGTTGACCATCGATTCCCATTGGCTGCGTTCGGCGACCGGTCCGGTGAAGACCGCGGTGGGCGATCCCGCATAGTCCTTCTGGATGGCTTCGACGACGTTGGACAGTGATTGGCCCTGTTCGGGCTTGACCTTGAACATCGCGATGTCGCCGGTCTGTGTGAACGTGCCGTTCTCGAAGAGCGCGCGGTTGACGAACGCGACGGCCTCGGCGCCTTGCGAGACGCGGTGGAAGCCGTATTGTTCAGCGCGCAGCGTCACCGTCTTGCCGTAGATGACGTCACCGTCCGGCTCGCCGTCGCCCTCCTCGGGGACCGTGTAGCCGGTCATCTCGACCTTGCCGTCCTTGATGCCGAAGGACTTGCCGGTCTGGATGTTCGCGTCGGGCAGGATCACGTCACCGTCGCCAAGTGTCGGGACCGGGTTGTCGAGCTTCATGTTGAACACGCGCTGCAGCGAGGCGACGTCCGGGATGCCGATGACCTGCGTGCTCACCTTGTTGCCGTTGCCATCGGTGAACACGGCCATCGCCGTCGGCGCCTCAAGCGACGCCGCGATGCCCTGCTCGGCCGCGGCCTTGCGCGTATCGGACTGCGCGAGGTCGTCGCTGGTCACGACGATGTCGACCGAATAACGTGTATCGAGCGCTTTGTTCATCGTCGCCTTCGCGGCGGCGGCGCCCGTCGCGAGCGTCGAGATGAGCGTGACGCCGATGAGCAGCGCGGTGCCGGTCGCCGAGATGCGGCGCGGGTTCTTCTGGATGTTCGCGTCCGCGAGCTTCGCGGACGGCCCGAAGAGCGAGACGAACGCGCCCGCGGCCTTCATGAGCTTCGGCATCCAGAAGATCGCCGTCAACGCGAGGCCGATGAACGCAAGTCCACAGCCGAGCACGGCGAGCAGGAGCGCCATCTGGCTTGCCGAATCGGAGGATTGCTTGGCCATGGGGATCGATGCGACCATCGCGGCGATGCCACCGGCGAGCAGCAGCACGCCGAAGACCGCCCTGCCTGTGCGCGACTTCCTGTTCTCGCTCAGCTCGATCGGACGCATCGCCTCAAGCGGCGTGACGTTCGTCGCGGCGCGCGCCGAGCCAACCGAGGCGAGCACGGTCACAATGATGCCGAAGACGATCGGATAGACGACCGACTGCCATGTGACATCAAGCGTGAGCATACCGAGACCGTTGTCGAGGTGGCGCGTCGTCTGCGCGGCGATCGCCATGAGGCCGATGCCCGCGCCGACGCCGAGCGCCGAGGCGACGAAGCCGAGCATACCGGCCTCCTCAAGGACCGAGATGTACAGCTGGCGTTTCGTCGCGCCGATCGTGCGCAGCAATGCGAGCGTCTTGCGCCGTTGTGCGACGAGCACCTGGAATGTGTTCGCGATGACAAGCGCCGCGACGACCATCGCAAGCACACCGAACGCGAGCAGGAACTGCTTCGTGACGTCGCCGCCGCTATCGCTGAGTTGTTTGATCGCCTGCTCGTTGAGCTGCTCGCGCGTCATAAGCCGGTAGTGTTCGGGCAGCTGCGCCTTGATCTTCCCGGCGACTGTGGACGCATCGGCCGGGTCGACGTACAGGAACGCGCCATAGCCGTTCAGGTCGTCATACGACGGATCGGACAACAGCTTGGTCATGAGCGCCGCGGAGAGCACCGATGCGCCGCCGTAGTACCCGTACACGTTGTGCGGATCGGTCGTCAGTCCGACGATCCTCGCGGTGATGTCGACGGGCCTGTCGACATAGGTGCCGCGCACGGTGACCGTGTCCCCGACATGCGCGTCAAGCTGGTCGGCCGTCTTGGCCGGGATCGCGATCTCATCATCGGTCATCGACGACGGCAAACGGCCTTGTGACGCCTTGACCGGCAATATCCTGCCGTCTTCGGCGCCGAGGATGCCGTAGCCGCTCGCATGCGCATCGCCTTCGGTCAGCATGATGTTCGTGTTGACGTCGAGGCGGGCGCTTTCGACACCGTCGATCCCGCCGATCCGCTCGACCTCGGCACCGGTGAGCGACGGCACTTCCCCATCGCTGCGCAACGTCGCGTCGTCGAGGCTGACCGCATAGTTAGATTGGCCGTATTTGCCCGTCGTCTGATCAACGAGCGAAATGTTGAGCGCGTTCGTGAATAGCAGTGTCGCCGTGATGAACGCCGTGCCGATGAGAATCGCGATCCCCGCAGGGATGAGCATCCTCATGTTCTTTTTCATCATCTGCATCGTCACCGATAGCATCGTCATATCCTCCCTTGTGTTCCGATGGACGTCCCGGTGGCGTCTCAGCGCATGGGCTGCTGCGTGCGCAGCGCCTTGTGGACCGGCAAAGGCACCGTCCCGCCTCCGCGCGTCGCCTGTTCACGCTCCCGCATGAGCAGTTCGCTCATCTGCGCCGCCGTCGGATCGTCGACGTCCGCGACGATGTTGCCGTCGGCGAAGACGATCGCACGGTCCGCGTAGGACGCGGCGACCGGATCATGGGTGACCATGATGATCGTCTGGCCGAGTTCCTTGACGGAGCTCTTGAGGAAGCTCAGCACCTCGGCGCTCGAGACCGAATCGAGCGCGCCCGTCGGCTCGTCGGCGAAGACGAGCGCAGGCTTCGTGATGAGTGCGCGAGCGATCGCGACACGCTGCTGCTGGCCGCCCGAAAGCTCGTTGGGCCGGTGCGCGAGGCGGTCCTGAATGCCAAGTGTGCGCACGAGCAGGTCGAACCACTGGCGGTCCGGCTTCGCGCCGGCGAGCGTGAGCGGCATCAGGATGTTCTGTTCGGCCGTGAACATCGGCAGCAGGTTGAAGCTCTGGAAGACGAAACCGATGCGTGTGCGGCGCAGCATCGTCAGCTGCTTGTCGCCGAGCTTCGTCAGGTCGTGCCCTTCGAACATGACGCGGCCGCTACTCGCGCCGTCGAGTCCAGACATCGTGTGCATGAGCGTCGACTTGCCCGAGCCGGACGGTCCCATGATTGCCGTGAAGCGGCCCTGTTCGAAGGCGACGTTGACGCCGCGCAGCGCGTGGACGACGCTGCTGCCCTCGCCGTAGTCCTTGACGAGGTCAATCGTCTCGATCGCCGTGCGCGGCGAGGCGGCCGTGAAAGGCCGTGCCGTGGTGTTCGGCGTCATCTGTGTGGTTGCAGTGCCCATCTTCGTTTCCTTTCGCCGGCGCGGTTGCTCCGCGCCGTTTGTGGTTTCGATGGCATCCACGCTAGGCGTCCCGCGGCGTCGGCGGCATCGGCCGAGCGACGGAAAAGCGGTGCGGGCATCATCCGTAAGGATGATGCCCGCACCGTGAACAGTGAAACAGTGAACGAACGCGACCGTGCCGGACGCGCGTCACCAGCCGACCATGATCATCGCGACGACTCCAGCCGCAAGCGCCACGGCGGCGCATGCCACAAGCCAATCGACGGGCCGCATATGCGCCGGCCGCATCAGCGTGCGCCGCACCGCGCCGCGGTCGATGTACACGCCGCGCAGCCGTTCGGCGATGACGGCGTGGTCGTCGTAGCGCTCCATCAGGTCGTGCGCGATCAACCAGCGGCGCAGGCGCGACAGCGGCGTGCGGGCCACGCCGCGCACGTCCTGACGGCGGCGCGCCTCACGCACCGCCTGCCGCCAGCGCGGCAGCCAGTTGAGCCGGTCGACGAAGCGGCTCGCCGCCGGATACGGCACGCGCAATGCGCTCAACGCGCGGATCCAGTCGCGTCTGCTCGTCGTCAGCACGGTGAGCATCAACGCGAAGACGATGTCGATGATCCTCAATGCGACGACGCCGCACAGCGTCAGCGACTGCGCGCTCACGCGCCACCAACCGAACTGCCACAGCGTCGTGTCGCCGTAGTCGTTCAGACACAGCGCCATGACGATCACAACGAGCGCGGCGACCGGCGCGAACACGGCCCACACGCCGCCGACGGAGCGCGCCGGCGTGCGGTCGGCGACGAACATGAGCTGTTCGAGCACGAGCACAGCGGCGAGAAAGACCCAGTTGCCCCACCATGCGCACAGCACGACGAGCAGGATCGAGATGAGCATCTTCACGCGCGTGTCGAGCCGATGCAGCCAGCCGTCGCCCGGCGTGCAGAACCGTCCGTTCATCATCGTGCGCCTCCTTGCGTTGACTCGCCGTGCGCGACGCGGCCGTAGCCGACGAGGCGTCCGGCGTCGAGCCGTGCCGCATGCGTGCAGTATTCGTCGACGGCGGCCACGTCGACGCTTGCCATGACAACCGTCGTGCCGCGCTCGCAGGCTTCGGCGAGCGCGTCGAGCACGCGCGTGCGCAGCCGCACGTCGAAGCCTGCGAGCGGTTCGTCGAGGGCGATGACCGGCGTGCGCGACGCGAGCGCGGCGGCGAGCGCCGTGGCGCGCCGCTGCCCGCTCGAAAGCCGCGCAACGGGCGTGTCCTCGACGCCGTAGAGGTCGAACAGCCGGATCATCTCGTTGACGCGCGCGTTCGCGTCCGTTTCGCGGATGCCGCCGACGCGTGCGCCGCATGCGATCTCCTCGCGTACAGTGCCGCCGAGCAGCGTCGCGGACGGGTCCTGACCGACGTAGGAGACGAGTCTGGCCATCTGCTGTGTGCGCCGCTGCGCGACGTCGACGCCGGCGACGGTGACGCGGCCCGCTTGTGGGCGCAGCTGCGCGTCGAGCAGCCGCAACAGCGTCGACTTGCCCGAGCCGTTCGCGCCGACGACGCCGACGAAGGATCCGCGTTCGACGGCGAAGGTGACGTCCTCGAGTGCGGGCGGCTCGTCGGGCGCCGAACCCTGATGGCGCAGAGCGACGTGGTCGAAGACGACGGCGGTCTGTCGCGCGGCCGTCGGCTCGTCGTCGGCGAGCGTGAGCGTGGGCGCCTCGCCGCGCGGCACGTCGACGCCGACCGATTCGAGCAGCGCGCCCTCGCGTTCGAAGATGTCGGCGCCGGTGCGGCGGATGATCTCGCCTCCGACCATCAGGAAGACGCCGGTGGCGTGGCGCGCGAGCTCGCGTGTGCGCTGTTCGACGACGAGCGTCGTCATATGGTCGTTCTCTCGCATGCGTTCAACGATCGCGAACAGGTCGGCGCAGCCTTGCGCGTCGAGCGTGTTCGATGGTTCATCGAGGATGAGCACGTCGGGGCCGGCGGCGATCGCCGAGCCAATCGTGACGCGTTCGAGCTCGCCGGCGGACAGTGTCGCCGTCAGCCGGTGGCGCAGCGCCTCGATGTGCAGCATCGCGAGGACCTCGTCGACGCGCGCGCGAATCTCGTCGGGCGCCACGCCGCGGTTCTCGAGCGGGAACGCAATCTCCTCCTCGACCGTCTCGCCCACGGTCTGCCCCCACGGGTCCTGTCCGACGTAGCCGACGCGCAGCGAAAGATTGGACACCGATGTGCTTTTGACGTTCATGTCGGCGATGCGCGCATAGCCGGTGAGCGTGCCCGCCGTGCAGTGCGGGACGAGTCCGACGAGCGCCTTCGCGAAGGTCGATTTGCCCGAGCCGCTCGGTCCGAGCACGCCGATGACGCCGCCGCGCGGCACGTAGCAGCTCACGTCGTGCAGCGCGGTGCGCGCGTCGTCCCCTTCGGACGCGGGCGCGTACGCCCATCCAAGATTCATCACGGTGATAATGTCGGCCACACCATACTCCATCGGGATAGCAGGAACGGACACGGCGCCCCGGCCGTTCGCGTCCGGGGAAGCGGTCCACCACAGGTGAACGTATCCACTGCTTCAGACAAACGGCGGGGGTGCGCCTAATCCAGCATAACAGGCCGTACACGCCGCCATGGGCGACCCCGCGGCGGATGCGCCGCGGGGTCGCCCATGTGGTCGTCGCTGTGGAGGCTCAGTCCGCGTAGCCGCTCCCACGCACCGCCCGGAAGGCGCCGTCGAGGTCGGCGATGATGTCGTCGATGTGCTCGGTGCCGATCGACAGGCGGATCGTGCCCTGATGGATGCCCTGGTCGGCGAGCTCGGCCTCGGACTCCTGTGCGTGCGTCGTCGAGGCCGGATGGATGACGAGGCTCTTGACGTCGGCGACGTTCGCCAGCAGCGAGAACAGGTGGAGGTTGTCGATGAACACGCGCGCCGCGCCGCGTCCTCCCCTGATGTCGAAGGTGAAGATCGGGCATGCGCCGTTCGGGAAGGTCTTTGCGTAGCGTTCGTGGTCGGCGCGCCCCTCGATCGACGGGTGGGAGATCGAGACGACCTCGGGGACCGTCTTGAGGTAGTCGATGACGTCGAGCGCGTTGGCGACGTGGCGTTCGACGCGCAGCGACAGCGTCTCCGTGCCCTGCAGCAGCAGGAAGGCGGACAGCGGCGAAAGCGTCGCACCGGTGTCGCGCAGCAGGATCGCGCGGATGCGCGTGACGAATGCGGCCGGGCCGAGCGCCTCGTGGAAGTTGAGCCCGTGGTAGGAGGGGTCGGGTTCGGTCAGCGTCGGGAATTTGCCAGGAGTGGCCGACCAGTCGAAGTCGCCGCCTTCGATGATGACGCCGCCGAGCGTCGTGCCGTGGCCGCCGATGAACTTCGTCGCCGATTCGACGACGATGTCGGCGCCGTGCTCGAGCGGGCGGAACAGGTAGGGCGTCGCGAAGGTGTTGTCGACGACGACCGGCAGCCCGTGGCGGTGCGCGACCTCGGCGATCGCCTCGAAGTCAGGGAAGTCGGCGTTCGGGTTGCCGAAGGTCTCGAAGTAGACGAGCTTCGTGTCCTCCCCGATCGCATCCTCGAAGGCGGCGGGGTCGAGGTCGACGAAGGTCGTGTGGATGCCGTCTCGTTCGAGCGTGTGCCGCAGCAGGTTGTAGGTGCCGCCGTAGATGTTCTTCGCGGCGACGATGTGGTCGCCGGACTGCGTGATGTTGCGCACCGCGTAGTCGACGGCGGCGGCGCCCGAGGCGACCGCGAGCGCCGCCGTGCCGCCTTCGAGCGCGGCGATGCGCTCCTCGAGGACGGCCTGCGTCGAATTCGTCAGCCTTCCGTAGATGTTGCCCGGGTCGGCCAGTCCGAAGCGCGCGGCAGCATGGTCGAAGTCGTGGAAGACGTAGCTCGTGGTCTGGTAGATCGGCACGGCGCGCGCGTCGCTTGCCGGGTCGGCGCTCTCCTGCCCCGCGTGCAGCTGCAGCGTCT
Organism: Bifidobacterium anseris; assembly: GCF_002860345.1. Lineage (GTDB taxonomy): Bacteria > Actinomycetota > Actinomycetes > Actinomycetales > Bifidobacteriaceae > Bifidobacterium > Bifidobacterium anseris. The sequence continues at coordinate 277,807 of NZ_NMYC01000001.1, read as the reverse complement.
CGAAATGCTGGCGTGGGTTCCTCTCGTCGGTCATCGTATCCGTCCTTTGCTCCCCGCCGGGTGCGCGGGGTCGTTGTGGTCTGTGGTCGTTGTTGTGTGGTTGTGGTTGTCGTGGTGATTGGTGGTCGTCCGCGGCGCGAATCGCCGCCCACGGCCGACTGTACGGGGCGGCGCGAGGCCGGTGCAAGCGCCGCGTTATCGCCGTTTCCTATACCCGTCTATCACGGCGCGGCATACGAGCACGGGTGGTGTGCCAGATGCCCCGAGCCGCCCTGCGCGACACGCCGTAACCGCGGCCCGACGACCGTACGCGACATGCGAAACGCGATCCGTCGTCCTACAGTGGCGTACGAACGACCGATCGGCACGCCACGCATCAAGGAAGGACGCCATGACCGAGATCACCCTGTACAACCGCAACCGTGAATACATCCCCCGCATCGCCGCCGTGCACGACATGTGCGGCTACGGCAAATGCTCGCTGACCGCCGCGATCCCGATCCTGTCGGCCGCCGGCTGCGACGTGTGCCCGGTGCCGACCGCACTGTTCTCGGCGCATACGCGCTACAAGGTCTTCACGATGGAGGACACGACCGATATGCTCGGCGCCTATCTCGACGCGTGGGGCAAGGAGGGCGTCGACCTCGACGGCGTCTATTCGGGCTTCCTCGGCTCGCCTGACCAGGTGGCGATCATCGAACGCCTGTACCGCGAGTATCCGAAGGCGCTGCGTTTCGTCGACCCGGTCATGGGCGATGCCGGCGAGATGTATCCGACGTACACGGCCGAGCTGTGCGAGGCGATGGGCGCGCTCGTCGAAGGCGCCGACCTGCTCATGCCGAACCTCACCGAGGCGTCGATCCTGACGGGGCGCGACTATCCGGGCCAGGACATCACCGACGAACAGGTGCGCGCGATCATCGGCCGCCTGTTCGATCTGGGCGCGAAGAACGTCGTGCTCAAGGGCATCGACCATGACGACGGCCGCATCCGCAACTTCGTCGCGAACCGCGAGGCCGGGCTCGATTCGATGACCGAATGCGTGCACGAGAAGCTGCCGTTCATGTGCCATGGCACCGGCGACGCCTTCGCGTCGGCGATGATCGGCGGCGTCATGGCCGGCCTCGATCTGGCCGCCGCGGCCCGTCTCGCCGGCGAGTTCGTGCACAACGCGATGGAGCAGACGCGCTTCCAGCCGCATTACGAGGAGCGCGGCGTGAGCTTCGAGCTGAGCCTCGGCGAGCTGACGAGCCTCGTCGACTGATTTTTCTCCCCCGCCGGTTTCGCCGGCGGCGATCGCCTCCTCCAGAGGCCTTGCAGGGGCCGTGTCCGACCGATGTGCCGGACACGGCCCCTTCGTCGTCTCGGGCGCGCATCGGCGCCACAAGGCCGTTTCGCCGCCTTCGGCCATCCGTTGTCCACAGCGGCGGCGACCCGTTGTGGACAACGGGCGGCTCCATCCACATTCGACACACCCTTCCGGCGTGTCATCCACAGCCGCCCCATCCGCTGCTTCGATGGACGCGACCGTTCGTGACGCCGCGCATGCAATCGCGGCGCCGGCCGCAAGGAGGATGACATGGAGAAGACCACGATGGACGAAACCGGGACATGGACTGCCGGGACGGGGACCGGAACCGCCGAAAGCGACGCATGGACCGTGTTCGAGCACGACGAGGACATATGGGATGCGCCGGCGTTCGGCGCCGCGCCGGCTACCACGCCGATGACGAAGACGGCGAGAGGCGAGGCCGCCAACTTCGGGACCGGCGACGACCTCAGCAGTGACGACTTCCTCGGTGGCGACCTCATCGGCGACGAGTTCGCCGACGGCGACGACGAGGCGGCCGCGCGGCTGCACGCCTGCCTCGCCCGCCTCGCGATGCCAGGCATGTCGGCCCGCGAGCTCGGCGCCACCGGCGAGGAGACCGCGCGGGCATGGCTCGAATGCCGGGGCGTGCGCGTCATCGGCATGAACTACCGCACCCGCTACGGCGAGATCGACGTCATCGCCGTCACGCCGAACCGCACGATCCTGTTCGTCGAGGTCAAGACGCGGCGCACACGCCGCTTCGGCGCCCCCGAGGAGGCCGTCCACCCGGCCAAGCAGGTCAATCTGCGCCGCGCGGCCGGGCAGTGGCTCGCGACGCGCGGCGCGAAGGTTCCGCACGTCGCCATCCGCTTCGACGTGATCGCGCTGAGCGTGTCCGGCGACGACGTCGACGTGCGCCACATCCCAGGGGCGTTCTGATGGTCATCGGCAACGCCCTGTCGGTCGGGCTCATCGGACTCAAGGCCTTCACAATCCAGCTGCAGGCCTTCATCTCGCCCGGACTGCCGTACTTCTCGATCATCGGACTGCCCGACGCGTCGCTGAGCGAGGCGCGCGAACGCGTCAAGTCGGGCTGCGCGGCGAGCGGCTTCACATGGCCGCAGACGCGCGTGACCGTCAACATGTCCCCCGCCTCGCTGCCCAAGCGCGGATCGTCGCACGATCTGGCGATCGCCGCCGCCGTGCTCAGCGCGAGCGGCGTCGTCCCGCACGACTGCATGGTCGGTGTCGTTGTGCTCGGCGAGGTCAACCTCGACGGCAGCGTGCACGCCATCGACGGGCTGCTGCCGATACTGCTGCATGCGCGCGACGCCGGGCTGCGCCACGTCATCGTGCCGCGCGCGAACCGCGACGAGGCCGAACTTGTCGACGGCGTCGAGCCGCGCTACGTCTCCCATGTCGGCGAACTGATGGAGATGTTCGGCGCACATGCGGCGTACACGCTGCGCGACGAGGATCCCGGCATCGCCGACGGCCGCGCCGACCTGGGCACGATGGCGATGCCGGTCGGCGACATGGCCGAGGTCGTCGGCCAGCAGCCGGCGAAGCGCGCACTCGAGGTGGCCGCGGCCGGCGGTCATCATGTGCTCATGGTCGGCCCTCCCGGCACCGGCAAGACGATGCTTGCCTCGCGCATGCCCGGCATCATGGCGCCGCTCGACGAACGCGACCAGTTCGAGGTCGCGTCGATCCGCTCGCTGTGCGGCACGCTCGGCGCGTACGGCATCACCGATGTGCCGCCCTTCGAGGCGCCGCACCACACGGCCACGGTACCCGCGCTCGTCGGTGGCGGCAGCGGCATCGGCAAGCCCGGCGCCGTCACGCGCGCCCACCGCGGCGTCCTGTTCATGGACGAGGCCCCCGAATTCGCGCCGCGCGCGCTGCAGACGCTGCGCGAACCGCTCGAATCGGGCGTCGTCGCCGTCTCCAGATCGAAGGGCACGGCCATCTACCCGGCCTCGTTCCAGCTCGTCATGGCCGCCAACCCGTGCCCGTGCGGCTACGGCTACGGCACCGGCGAACGCTGCACATGCCGCGAGCGCGACCGCATCCGCTACTTCGCGCGCCTGTCCGGGCCGATCCTCGACCGCATCGACATCCAGGTGCCGGTCAACCCGATCTCACGCATCGGCGTCGCGCCGACGGCCCGCGGCGAGACGAGCGAGGCGGTGCGCGCACGCGTCGTCGCGGCGCGCGATATCGCCCGCAGGCGGTTCGCCGAGACCGGATGGGGCTGCAACGCGCAGGCGTCGGGCACGTGGCTGCGCGCGCATACGCCGACGGAGGCCCTCGACGTCGTCAACGAGGCGCTCGGCGCGCAGCGGTTGAGTCTGCGTGGCGCCGACCGTTCGATGCGTCTGGCGTGGACGCTCGCCGACCTCGCCGGCCATGGCCGTCCGGATGCGAACGACATGACCGAGGCGATCGCGCTGCGCACGAAGGAGCTGACATGAGCGACGCGATGCTGAAGATGGCCGGCGAAGCCGATGACGCGCTCGCCCGCTGCCTGCTCACGCTGTGCATCGACGACGCGGACATCATGATGGCCGCGCTGCTCAAGGGCGCCGACGACGCGCGCGTCGTCCTGACGTCCCTCGTCATGTCGATGCAGGACATGCCGCAGCCGGGGCGCGACGAAGGCATGCGGATCCTCGAACGCGACCTCGCGCTCGGCATCGCCCGTTGGGGGTGCACGCTGCGGCCGCGCACGCGCGAACGCTTCGTGCAGGCCGTGGAACGCTGGCATGCGCGCCTCGCGTCGCTGCCGAGCGCGAATCCCGACTCGCTGCGCGCATGGCTGACGGCGGACGGCGCCTACACACTGCTCACACCCGGCGACGAGGCGTGGCCGGGCGGTTTCTCCGATCTGGACGTGCGTTCCGACTACGCGCCGCCGGTGTGCCTGTGGGTGCGCGGCGACGCGGGCGCGCTCACGGCATGCGCCGAGCCGCTCGCCGTCGTCGGTTCGCGCGGCATGAACGACTACGGGCGCGAGGTGACGTCGGCGGTCGCCGAGGAGGCGTGCTTGGCCGGGCACACCGTCGTCTCGGGCGGCGCGATGGGCGTCGACGCGGCCGCCCATTGGGCCGCCGTGCGTGCGGCCGGGTCGTCGTGCGCCGGCAGGTGCGGACGCACCGTCGCCGTCTTCGCCGGCGGTCTGGGGCACATCGGCCCCTCGTGCAATGAACGGCTGTTCGCGGCGATCCTCGAGGCCGGCGGTGCCTTCATCAGCGAACTGTGCCCCGACACGCCTCCGCTGGCGCACCGTTTCCTGCTGCGCAACCGGCTCATCGCCGCGATGGCGTCGTCGGTCGCCGTCACACAGGCGCGGCTGCGTTCGGGCGCGCTCAACACGGCGAACTGGGCGAACGAGCTCAACCGGCGCCTCTACGCGGTGCCCGGCGACGTGACGAACCCGTCGAACGCCGGATGCAACGCACTCATCCGCGACCACCGGGCGATCCTGCTGGCCGATGCGCGCGCCGTTGACGAATACTGCCATCCGCGCCATGCGCCTACGGCCCGAGCCACGCCGAACGAGCCGTAGGACGCCGGCCTCGCGGGCGCGGAATGCCTTGTGACACAATACCGGATATGACCCCGAAGCACATCGAAGAACAATACGACGCCGTGATCGTGGGAGCCGGCGCGGCCGGACTGTCCGCCGCGCTCGGCTTCCACCGCAGCGACGCCGCCCGCGCGCTGCGCGAGGCCGGCGTCGAACCGAAGGTCCTCGTCGTCTCGAAGCTGCAGCCGCTGCGCTCGCACACCGGTTCGGCCGAAGGCGGCATCGCCGCGAGCCTTGCGGACATGGAACCGGACGAATGGCGCTGGCACTACTACGACACGGTCAAGGGCGGCGACTGGCTCGTCGACCAGGACGCGGCGAGACTGCTCGCTGAGGACGCCCCGATGACCGTCATCAACCTCGAACGTTCCGGCGTCGCGTTCTCGCGCACCGCCGACGGACGCATCGCGCAGCGCCGCTTCGGCGGCCACACGAGCGACTTCGGCGCGCGCCCGGTCAAACGCGCCGCCTACTCCGCCGACCGCATCGGCCACCAGATCCTGCACACGCTGTGGCAGCAGTGCGTGCACTACGGCGTCGACTTCGCCGAGGAATGGTACGTGACCGACCTCGTGCTCGACGAGACGCTCCGGCGCGCCGCCGGCGTCATCGCCTTCGACACGCACGCCGGCGTCACCCGCGCCATCGCCGCGCGCAACACGATCCTCGCGACCGGCGGTGCCGGCCGTCTGTTCCGCACGACGTCGAACTCCCACGACCTGACCGGCGACGGCATGGCGCTCGCGCTTGACGCCGGCCTGCAGCTCGAGGACATCGAATTCGTGCAGTTCCATCCGACCGGACTGGCTCACACCGGCATCCTGCTGTCCGAGGCCTCGCGCGGCGAGGGTGGCGTGCTGCGCAACGCCGACGGCGAGGCCTTCATGGCCTCCTATGCGCCCGGCCACGCCGATCTGGCGGCGCGCGACGTCGTCAGCCGCGCAATCCGCAGCGAGACCGATGCCGGCCGCGGCGTCGCCGACCCGCGCGACCCAGACGGCCCGAAGGACTGCGTCTGGCTCGACATGACCGGCATCGACCCCGAACGCATGCGCCGCGCGCTGCCGCAGGTCGTCGAGACGATCGAGGACTACGCCGGACTCGACCCGACGAAGGACCTCGTGCCGGTCAAGCCGACCGCCCACTACACGATGGGCGGCATCCCCGTGACAACCGACGGCGAGGTCTACGTCTGGGACGGCGAACGGCGCAACATCGTCGAGGGGCTGTACGCCGCCGGCGAATGCTCATGCGTGAGCGTGCACGGCGCGAACCGCCTCGGCGGCAACTCGCTGCTTGACGCATGCCTGTTCGGCACGCGCGCCGGCCAAGCCGTCGCCGCGCGCGTCGCCGACGATCCGGTCGCCGCCGGCACGCCTGCAGACCCGGCGCTCTCCGACGCGCTCGACGCGGCGAAGACGGCGCGCGACGCCGACATCGACACGCTGCTCGCCGACGCGAAGGACGGCGACGACGACAACGCGTACCGTGTCATGGATGACCTGTCCGAAACGATGGAGCGCGGCGTCGCCGTGCTGTGCGACGCCGGCTCGATCGCGCGCGCGCAGGTCGTCGTCAACGGCCCGATCGCCGAACGCGCACGCCGCCTGCGCCCGCATTCCGATGCGCGCACCTTCAACCAGGAGCTCACGGCGATCTGGGAGGCGCGCCATCTCGTACGGCTCGCCGAGGCGATGATCGCCGCGACCGACGCGCGCCACGAGTCGCGCGGATCGCTCAAGCGCACCGACTTCCCCGACCGCGACGACGCGACATGCCTGAACCATTCGATGACGGCCGCCGGCGCCGCCCCGCTGCGCCAGCCGGTGCACGTCGTCGACATCGAGCCGGGCGCGCGCTCCTACTGAAAACGCCCGGCGTCTATAGTGGAACAGGCATGAAAGGCAACGCATGGCTCAATTAGCATCATCCGGGACGACGGTCACGCTGCGCGTGCACCGCTTCTCCCCCAAGCCGGCGCGCGAACGCGACCGCGCGCGCGGCTCCAGCCCCTTCGCGCGCAAGGCGTCGCCGTTCGGCGACTCGCCGGCGCGCACCGCACGCCGTCCGCGCGGCAAACAGTGGACGCAGGACTACACGCTCGATGTGCGCGGCGACGAGACGATCCTCGACTGCCTGCTGCGCATCAAGCGCACCGTCGACCCGACGCTCATGTTCCGCTACTCGTGCGGCCATGGCATGTGCGGATCGGACGCGGCCGCCGTCAACGGCACGCCGACGCTGCTGTGCAAGGCGAAGATCGCCGACTGGGCGCAGCCCGAACGCGTCGTCGACGCCGAAGGCTTCCGCCGCACCGTGTCCGAGACGGCCGACGCCGAAACGACGGACGTCGAGACGGCGGAAGACACAGCGAACAATGCGGCGGCCGGCCTCGGCGTCATCGAACTGGCGCCGCTGCCCGGATTCGCCGTCGACCGCGACCTCATCGCCGACATCGACCCGATGCTCGAACAGATCAAACGCCTCAAGCCATATCTGATCGCCGACGGCGTACTCGCGACGACCGAGGACGGCAAGGTCGACGTGCTCGAATACCTGCAAAGCCCAGAACAGCTCGCCAAATACGAGGCGCTGACGACGTGCATCGTCTGCGGCGCCTGCGAGGGCGCATGCCCTGTGTATGCGGGAGGCGAGGCCTTCGTCGGGCCGGCCGCGCTCATCAACCAGGCGCGCTTCATCGACGATTCGCGCGACGAGGCCACCTATGAGCGGCTCGAGGCGATCGACACGGCCGACGGCATCCAGGCTTGCCAATCGGTGCGCGCCTGCTCGCGCGAATGCCCGGTGGGCATCGACGTCGGCGAGGAGATCTGGCAGCTCATCGCACAGGTCAGGGAACGTGAGGCGTGACGCGGCGATGATGGACAAACGCACATACGACAACCACGCCAAGGCGTGGGTCTGCATCGAGGATCACGAGGCGGCGCGCGAGCCGCAGTCCGTGCGCCGGGCGCGCGAGCTGGCGACGCAGGCCGAACTCTCGCCGTGCCCGGCCTCGGAAGGGTTCCTGCTCGCCGCCTTCGCGCGGATGACGAAGGCCACGTCCGCGATCGTCGTCGGTACCGGCTCGCTCGTCGAGACCGCGCAGCTCGTCGACGGCCTCGACGGCGCCGGCAAACTCACCGCCGTCGACTCGTCGGCGGCCGGCGTCGCGGCGATCCGCACGTTCTTTTCCGCGATCGACGACACGACGCGCACGACGCTGCGCGCCGTCAACGCCGCACCCGCCGTCTTCCTCCAGCGGCTCAACGGCAACGACTACGACCTCATCGTCGTGGCCGGCGACGCCTCGAACTACATGCCGGTCCTCGAACAGGCGCCGCGACTGCTGCGCCGCGGCGGCGCCATCGTGTTCACCGACGCGCTCGCGATGCGCGCGCCGCACGCCAAGGGCGGCCTGACGAATCCGGCCGACCGCGGCAAGAAAGCGGTGCTCATGCGCGAACTGCTCGAACGGATCGAGGATGACGAGCGTTTCACGAGCGCGATGACGCCGACCGGCGACGGCGTGTTCATCGCCGTGCTGCGCTGAACGGCACAGCGCAGATGCTGGTGTAGAACATCGATAGAGAGCCGCCCCCGCGACCATTGCAACGCGGGGGCGGCTCTCTATCGATGTTCTCTATCGATCGTATCTATCAATCGTCTCTATCATCGGCTGCGGCATGCGCGCATACGTCAGTCGATCTGCGACGTGGCGACGGCGACGGCCTCGTCGACGTCGTCGGTGATCGTCACGAGCGACGGGTCGAGCGTCGAGATCAGGCCGCGGTCCTTGACGGTGCCGTTGATCCAATCGAACAGGCCTTTCCAATACGCCGTGTCGTACAGCGCGATCGGGATGCGCGCCACCTTGTGCGTCTGCACGAGTGTGAGCGCCTCGAAGGTCTCGTCGAGCGTGCCGAAGCCGCCGGGGCACACGATGATGCCTTGCGAGTATTTCATGAACATCGTCTTGCGCACGAAGAAGTAGCGGAAGGTCATGCCGAGGTTGACCCATTCGTTGATGCCCTGCTCATGCGGCAGCTCGATGCCAAGTCCCACCGATTTGCCGCCGGCGAGCGCGGCGCCCTTGTTCGCAGCCTCCATGATGCCGGGGCCGCCGCCGGTGATGACGGCGACGTTGCGGCGTGCAATGCGTGCACCCATCGCGAGCGCGGCGTGGTAGGCGTCCTCGTCAGGCCGGATGCGCGCCGATCCGAAGATGCTGACTGCGGGACCCAGATCGGCAAGCGAGCCGAAGCCGTCGACGAACTCGGCTTGGATGCGCAGGACGCGCCACGGGTCGCGGTGCAGCCAGTCGGTCGACGCGTCCGGCTTGAGCAGCCGTTCAGTCGTGCTCTCCTGCGGGATCATCTGGCCGCGCAGCAGAACAGCGCCCTGCCGGTAGGTCTGCCCCAGCGGCGAGGCGCCTTCGCTCCCCTCGCCCCACGTCACTTCATCGACGCGCGCGGCGTCCTCGCTTCGTGCGTCGTCCCGAGCTTCCTGCTCCGTCGTCATGTGCCGGCTCCTTTCGTCTGCCGCCGATGCTCTGGCTGAGCACCACAGTACCATCGGCGAGCGTGGTCTCGGTGCGTCCCGAGCCGCGCTGCACGTCGGGGACGGTCTGCTCGGCGGCCGCGCGCGCCTCGAAACGCCTCGACTGGCGGCTGAGCAGCACGCCGGAGACGGCCGCGGCGAGCAGCGACGCGAGCAGCACGCCGAAGCGCGCCTCGGCGGACAGTTCGGCGTTGGCGTAGGCGAGCGAGGCGATCAGGAAGGAGACGGTGAAGCCGATGCCGCAGGCGACGGCCGCCGGGAACATGTCGCGCACGCGCAGTCCCTTCGGCATGCGCAGGGATCCCAGATGCGTCGAGCACCATGCGACGGCCATGATGCCCAAGGGCTTGCCGACGACGAGCGCGACGATGATGCCGATGACGATCGGCGAGACGAGCAGCATCGGCGTGATCGCGTCGAAATGCACGCCGGTGGCGAAGAACGCGAAGATCGGCAGCGCAAGCAGCGCCGAGAACGGCTGGAGTTTGTCGGCGTAGCGTTCGGCGCGCGGGGAACGCTCCCCGTACATCGCGCGCGCCGGCGTGAGCAGGCCGACGAGGACGCCAGCGAGCGTCGGGTGCACGCCCGCCTCGTACATCATGACCCACGAGAGGATGCCGATAACGGCGACGCCGAACCACGGCACCTTGCGCATGCGCACGAGGAAATACCATGCCACGGCGCACACGGCGATGCCGACGAACCAATACCAAGCGTTGAGCGACGAGAAGAACACGGCGATGAGGATGATCGCGAGCAGATCGTCGACGGTCGCGAGCGTCATCAGGAACGCGCGAATCGAACCCGGCAGTGCCTTGGCGAACAGCGCGAGCACGGCGAGCGAGAACGCGATGTCGGTCGCCGTCGGAATCGCCCATCCATGCGCCGCCTCGGAGAACGGGAAGGTCGCGCCGTTCGCGATGAGCAGACTGCCCGGATCGCCGGCGCCGTAGCGCGAGAACAGCGCGACGACGGCGATGAACAGGATTGGCGGCACGATCATGCCGCCTACGGCGCACAGCATCGGCACGGCGGCGGCGCGGATGTTCGACAACGACCCGGTCGTCAACTCCTGTTTGAGCTCAAGGCCGACGACGAGGAAGAAGATCGTCAGCAGTCCGTCCTGTGCCCAGTGGCCGACACCCATCGTGATGTTCGTACCGGGCACGCCCAGTTCGAAATGCGACAGATGCTCGAACCATGCGGCCGTCTCCGGGATGTTCGCCAGGACGAGGCCCATGAGCGCGAAGCCGAGCATGATCAGGCCGGATATGCGGTCCGACGCCGCCACTCTTCTGATGGCCGCCCATGGTCCCTGTGCCGTTCCGCTCATCACACCTCCCGTTCATGCGGCCATGACGGCCGCCCTTCCACACACAAAACGTCTTCCATTATGCCGCATCCGACGCCGTCCGTACATGCGCCGGGCGGCGATGTTCACGCTTTCTCGACCTCGCCGCCCGCGTGTGCCATCCGGCGTCGCAGGCGCCGCACGTCACCGTCCGAGCGTCGCGAGCGCCGTCTCGAGGCGCGCGAGCACCTCCTCGAGCATCGGCGTCGGACAGGCGAGGTTGACGCGTTCGAAGCCGGCGCCTTCGTCGCCGAACATCACGCCTTCGTCGAAGTAGACGCGGGCGCGCTCGTGCATGAAGTCGCGCAGCGCGTCCGTCTCGAGTCCCAGCAAGCGCAGGTCGATCCATGCGAGGTAGGTGCCCTCCGGTTCAACGAGCGCGACGTCCGGATGCGTGCGCGCGAAGTCGGCGAGCACGCCGCGATTGCGCTCGAGCACGCCGAGCAGTTCGTCGAACCATGCCTCGGCGTCGTTGTAGGCGGCGATGCAGGCGACGAGTCCGAAATGGCTGACGGTCATGCCGCCGATGTTCGCGGCGGCGACGTCGTAGCGTTCGCGCAGACGTGCGTCGCGGATGAAGGCGTTCGAGCACAGCAATCCAGCGAGGTTGAAGGTTTTCGTCGGCGCCGTGAATTCGATCGCCTGACTCGCATAGGGTTCGCCGAGCGCGCCGAACATCGTCACCGGGTGGCCGTCGCGGCCGAAGTCGGCGTGGATCTCGTCCACAAGCAGCAGCACGTCGTGCGCACGGCACAGGTCGCCGATGCGGCGCAGCTCGTCGGCGGTCCAGACGCGGCCGACCGGGTTGTGCGGGTTGCACAGCAGCATCGCCGTGCAGCGCGGGTCGGCGAGACGCGCATCGAGGTCGTCGAAGTCGATCGTATAGCGGCGCGACGCCTCGTCGTAGATAAGCGCGTTGTTCGAGATCGTCAACCCGTTGCCGCGCGCGGCGTCGGTGAACGGGTAGTAGACGGGACGTTGGATGACGATCGTATCGCCCGGATGCGTGAACGCGCGCAGCGCCGTGTTGATCGCCGGCATGACGCCGTCGGACAGCCGTATGCACGACGGGTCGATCTCGAGGCCGTGACGGCGGCACATCCATCCGACGACCGCCTCGTAGTAGGCGTCGGTCGCGTAGTCATAGCCGAAGACGTCCCGGCGTGCCGCGTCGACGATCGCGTCGACGATCTGCGGCGCCGGCACGAACTCCATGTCGGCGACCGACATCGCGACGACGTCGTCATGCCCCGCGCCGAGTTCGTCCTCGATGAGCTTCCATTTGGCCGACGTCGTGTGCCGGCGTTCGGGGCGTGTGTCGAAATCGAACATGCTGTCTCCATACTCTGTGCACGCCATTGGGGCGCGCCGTCCGCTCTGTACGGAACGCCACCCTAGTGCCGCCGTGTTACGGACGGCGCACTCCCCCGCCTCGGTTCACCGGACCTTCACCACTGCCGCCACCCTGATGATGCCCGGTCGCCCATGCCGCTCATGGGCGCGTATGCCGCGGCAACCGGGCACACACCTTCATGGCCCATCGGCTGGTCTTCTGTGCACGCGCACGAAGGGGACGCAACCGAAATTGGTTAAGCCCTTGGCCGCATACGCGACCAAGGGCTTATTGTGCGCGAGACAGGATTCGAACCTGCGACCTGCTGATCCGTAGTCAGCTGCTCTAATCCGCTGGGCTACTCGCGCAGCACCGCTGCATCCGAAGTGACCGACGTTTGCACGCCTCCACTACAACGGCCAAGTGCGCGAGACAGGATTCGAACCTGCGACCTGCTGATCCGTAGTCAGCTGCTCTAATCCGCTGGGCTACTCGCGCATGTTGCTTGTTTTCGGCAACTCGAAAAATATACAACGCTTTCACAATCACATCAAATCGACGGCGTGTCGCCAATGTTTCCGCGTGTTCGGCGACCCGTCGCACTCCCCTCACACGCCGCTGCGTTCGAGGCGCAGCACCGGCCGGTGCCCTTCGGAGACGATCCTCGGTCCGCGTGTGCCGTCGACGGCCTCGGCGTCGACGATGACCTCGCTCACCGCGTCGTCACCCGGCACGTCATACATCGCGTCCTCGAGCGTGCGTTCGATGATCGAGCGCAGCCCGCGCGCGCCGGTGCCGCGTTCGAGCGCGATGCGCGCGATGCGCTCGATCGCGTCGTCGGTGAAGGTGAGCGTCACGCCGTCGACGGCGAACAGCTTGCGGTACTGGCGCGTCAACGCGTTCGCCGGCTTCGTCAGGATCTCCTTGAGGTCGTCGGCGCCAAGCTCGTCGAGCGCCGTGACGACCGGCAGGCGACCGATGAACTCGGGAAGCAGCCCGAAGTTCTCGAGGTCGTCGGCGGTGACCTGCGCGAGCAGTTCGGCACGCCCGACCTGCCGCGCACCCCACGACGTGCCGAAGCCGCTCGTGCGCCGTCCGAGCCGGTCGGCGACGATGTCGTCGAGACCGACGAAGGCGCCACCGCAGATGAACAGGATGTCGCGCGTGTCGATCTGCACCGATTCGGCCTCGCGGTGCTTACGCGCACCTTCGACCGGCACATTCGCGACGGTGCCTTCGATGATCTTGAGCAGCGCCTGCTGCACGCCCTCGCCGGACACGTCGCGCGTCACCGACGTGTTCTCGCCGCTCTTGCGCGCAATCTTGTCAATCTCGTCGATGTAGATGATGCCGTGACTCGCGCGCGCGACGTCGCCGTCGGCGGTCTGGATGAGCCGCTGGAGCACCGTCTCGACGTCGTCGCCGACGTAGCCGGCCTCGGTGAGCGTCGTCGCGTCGACGATGACGAAAGGCACGCGCATCGCCTTCGCGAGCGTCTGCGCGAGGTAGGTCTTGCCCACGCCGGTCGGTCCGAGCATCAGGATGTTCGATTTGGCGACGTCGATGTCGTCGTCCGGATCTGCGATGCGCCGCGCGGCGGCCGTCAGCAGCGTGTCGCCGTCGGCGCCCCCGTGCCGCGCACGACGCGCCTTCTCGATCTCGATGCGTTTGAAGTGGTTGTAGACGGCGACGCTCAGCGTGCGCTTGGCCGATTCCTGCCCGATGACGTATTCGTCGAGCACGGCGTTGATCTGCGCCGGCTTGGGCAGTTTCATGACCTCGAGCTTCGTGTCCTTCGTCTGTTCGTCGGCGATGATCTCGACGCACAGCGCGACGCATTCGTCGCAGATCGCCACGCCCGCGCCGGCGACGAGGCGGTTCACCTCGCGTTCGCTTTTGCCGCAGAACGCGCAGCGCTGCATGCCGTCGTTGTAGCTGATCACTCGTCCCATCGTCGCCGTCCTCGTCACGTCGCGGATGCCGTCGTCGCCGGCCGCGGCGCGCCGTGCGCCGCCGCGACCCATGATAGCCGTCAGGCTACACCGCGCATCGGCCGACGCCGCTGAGCCGCTATGGCGACGGCGGCGCGGACAACCGGGAATATCCCCTCTACTGTCCGCGCCGCCGTCGTTGTTGATTGTGCGTTGATTGTGCGTCGTCGATTACGGCTCAGGCCTTCGCGCCGCGCGGCGCGAGCACCTCGTCGACGATGCCGTATTCCTTGGCCTCCTGGGCCGTCAGGAACGTGTCGACCTCAATGTCCTTGCGGATGCGTTCGATCGGCTGACCGGTGTGCTTCGCGAGCGTGTCCTCGAGCCACTGGCGCATACGCAGCATCTCCTTGGCCTGGATCTCGATCTCGGTCGCCTTACCGAATCCCTGGTCGATCGCCGGCTGGTGGATGAGCACGCGCGCGTTCGGCAGGATCAGGCGCTTGCCCTTCGTGCCCGCAGCGAGCAGGATCGCCGCCGCCGAGGCCGCCTGGCCGAGGCACACGGTCTGCACGTCCGGCTGGATGTAGTTCATCGTGTCGTAGATCGCCGTCATCGCCGTCATCGAACCGCCCGGCGAGTTGATGTACATCATCACGTCGCGGTTCGGGTCCATGCTTTCGAGCACGAGCAGCTGCGCCATGATGTCGTCGGCCGTCGTGTCGTCCACCTGGACGCCCATGAAGATGATGCGGTCGTCGAAGAGCCTCGTGTACGGGTTCTGCCGCTTGTAGCCGTACGGCGTCTTCTCTTCGAATTCGGGCACGATGTACCGGTTCTGCGGCGTCTGGAAACCGGCGATGCCGCGCGGTCCCGCGAGTCGTTCGGCGCGGGCGACGAATTTCGCTTCCTCGGATGCCATGCTCACTCCTTGTCCATGTTCATCGTGTCGTGCGTCGAGACGAGCTTGTCGACGAAGCCGTACTCGAGTGCCTCCTGCGCGGTGAACCAGTGGTCGTATTCGTTGTCGCGGTAGATCTCCTCGACGGTGTGCCCCGTCTGCTCCGCCGTGAGCTCCGCGAGCGTCTTCTTCATGTTCATGATGAGTTCGGCGCTGATGCGCACGTCGGTCGTCGTGCCGCCGATGCCGCCCGAGGGCTGATGCATGAGCACGCGCGCATGCGACGTGAGGAAGCGCTTGCCCTTCGTGCCCGAGCTCAGCAGGAACTGGCCCATCGACGCGCACATGCCGATACCGACCGTCGCGACGTCCGGCTCAATGAGCTGCATCGTGTCGTAGATCGCCATGCCCGCCGTGATCGAGCCGCCCGGCGAGTTGATGTACAGCCAGATGTCGCTCTTGGGATCCTCGGCGGCGAGCATGAGCATCTGCGCGCAGATGCGGTTCGCCATGTCGTCCTTGACCTCCTCGCCCATCCAGATGATGCGGTCCTTGAGGAGTCGGTTGAAGATCGGATCGGCGGGGCCCGCCGGCATCGCGCCGTCGTCCATCGTCGGCGTAAGTAGGTTACTCACGTTGTCTCCTTCATTGGTGTGTCCTGAACAGTCACATTACTTGGTTCAAACGACGCGGACCCGTTTCTATTCCCGACCCGCGCGCACGGCGTGCGCAGCCTCCGAAAGCCGGCGCTCGTGCACGGACGCGACGAATCGTCCGACGCCGACCGAGATGGCGCATGCGCATGCGACCGGCACATACAGGTTCGATGGTGCCTCGGTGAGCTCCATGACGAGCGTCATCGCCATCAGCGGCGCGTTCTGCGAGGCGGCGAGCAGCGCGCACGCCCCGAGCAGCGCATACACGCCGATCGAGTTCGTGCCGAACATGAGCAGCCACAGCACGCCGAGCGCACATCCGAGCGACGAGCCGAGCGCGATGCCCGGCGTGAGCACGCCGCCCGAGGCGCCCGCGCGGATCGTCATCAGCGTGACGACGGCCTTCGCGGCGAAGGAGACGAGCAGCAACGGGATGAACGCGAGCTCGGGGCGTCCGGAGAAGCCCATCTGCGCCGTCGCGCGCCCGTTGCCCATGACCTGCGGAATCCAGATCGCGATGAGCGCGGTGATGGCGCCGGCGAGCGGCAGCTGCCACAGAATCGCCGTGCCGGAGGCCTTGTGCGACTCCGCCCACGACGCGCCGCGGCGGAACCAAGCACCGCATACACCGGCGAGCGTGCCGACGACAATCGCGAAGGCGAACAGGTCGGGCGTGAAATGCGCGTCGACTGTGCCGATGACGTAGAACGCATGCGTCCCCTTGATGAGCGTGGCGACCCACGCGGCGAGGCTCGAGCACAGCATCGACAGCGCGACGGTGGCCGCCGTCACGTCCTTGAGCAGGATCTCGATTGCGAAAAACACGCCGGCGAGCGGCGCATTGTAGACGCCAGCGAGGCCCGCACCCGCCGAAATCGCGACGACCTCCATCAGGTCGCGCCGGTGCAGCCCCGTCCATCGGCACAGGCGCTGCGCGAGCATCGCGCCGAGTTCACGCGGCGCGACCTCGCGGCCGACCGACAATCCGCATCCGACGATGCCGATCTGCAGCAGCACGTGGCACACGGTCTGCCATGCCGGCATCAGGCCGCCGCGCACGGCCTGGCGCACCGACGGCACAGCGGTCGTGCGCGTACGCAGCAGCCACCAGCATACGGCGGCGATCGTCGCGCCGCCAATCAGCGAGACGGCGCGCCTGAGCGGATGGGTCAGGAACGGCCCGGGCATCGCCGGCGATTCGACAAAGCCAAGCGCCAGATGCTCAATCGCGTACAGCAGCAGCGTGAGCAGTCCCGAACACACGCCGACGGCGATGCCGAGCAGCACGACGGTGACGACGAGCGCCGTCAGCCGCGAGCCGAGCGGCGCGCGCCCCGGATCGAGGTCGTCGTCGCGCAGTTCGCCGGCCACGGCCTCGCCGTTGTCGAAATGCCCTGCGGTGATGTTCATGCCCATGCCCTCCATGATGCCCGCCGCAGCGACGGGATTACGTCAAAGGCGATGCCCCGCGTCCGCGGCGTGCGGATGCGGGGCATCACAAACGGATCGGCGCTATGGCCGTTCAGCCGAGGAAACCGAAGAATCAGGCTTCGGTCTCGTCGCCGGCGTTGAGCGAATCGGCGACGGCTGCGGCGGCGGCCGCGGCGGCGACGGATTCGTCCTCGTCGACCTCGGCGGCGGCGTCATCGGAGCCGAGGAACGCGCTCAGGTCGAGCGGTTCGCCGTCGACCGTGAAGGTGACGGCGCGCATGCCGGCGAGCAGGCCCTTGGAACGGGCAACTTCCTCGACGGCGGAGCCGATCTGGCCGTTGCGCATGATGGCCTGGATGAACTGGTTCGGGTCCATGCCGTACTGCTGGGCGATCGAGGCGAGGAAGTTGAAGACGTCGGATTGGGAGACCTGCACGTCGAGCTTCTCGGCGAGCGCGTCGAGGACCATCTGGTCCTTGAGCAGCTTGTCGACCTCTTCCTCGGCCTGCTTCTTCTGCTCGGCGGTCGCCTTGTCCTTGTCGACGCCCATGGACTGCAGCTGCTGCTCGACCATGTGCTCCTTGACGCCCTTCGGCGCCGGGATGTCGAGGTCCTTCTCGATCGTCTCGATGAACGCGTCGCGCGCCTTCGTGGCCTGACGGCCCTCGGCGTCGGCCTCGACGTTCTTGCGGATCTCGTCCTTGAGCTCGTCGAGCGTGTCGAACTCGGAGGCCTCCTGCGCGAAGTCGTCGTCGAGCTCCGGAAGTTCCTCGGCCTTGACGGAGTTGACCTTGACCTTGACCGTGGCGGTCTCTCCCTCGTGTTCGCCGCCTTCGAGCTTCGACTCGAAGGTCGTCTCCTCGCCGGCCGACAGGCCGTCGAGCGCCTCGTCGAGGCCCTCGAGCATCGTGCCGGAGCCGATCTCGTAGCTGACGCCCTCCTGGGAGTCGACGGGCTCGCCGTCAATCGTCGCCGTGAGGTCGATGTTCGCGTAGTCGCCGTTCTGGGCCGGGCGGTCGACGCCGACGAGCGTCGCGAAGCGCTGGCGGAGCATGTCGAGGCGCGCGTTGACGTCGTCGTCCGAGACCTCGTCCTTCTCGACGGCGATCGTCATGCCGTCGAGCTCGGGAAGCTCGAAGTCGGGACGGCGCTCGACGGTCGCGGTGAACTTGAGCTTCGTGTCGTCATCGGCGCTTTCCGGCAGTTCGACGACTTCGATCTCCGGCTGCGCCATCGGACGGATGTCCTTCTCCTGCAGGGCCTGGGAGTAGAAGTCCGGCAGGGCCTTGTTCACGGCCTCGCCGGCGACGGCGCCGAAGCCGACGCGCTGGTCGACGAGCTTGCCGGGCACGTGGCCCTTGCGGAAACCGGGGACGGTGATCTGCTCGGCGATCTCCTTGCGGGCCTCGTCGAGGTACGGTTCGAATTCGTCCTGATCGACGGTGATGGTGAGCTTGGCCTTGGTGGGCTCGAGGTTCCTGACGCTGATTTTCACGCTTAGCTCCTGAAAAGATATGGTCGTATGGTCTGCCCGAAGGCAACTTTTACATGATAACGCGAGTCAGCGACGCGTTCAACAGCCCGATCTGCCATGCGCGGGCGCCCTCCGCGCGCAGGAAATCGGCCACGTCGCGCCGCTTCGGATGATCGGTCCAGCACAGGTTGCGCAGGATCTGCGGCTTGAGCACCATGTCCGGCGGGATGCGCACGTCCTCGGCGATCTGGTTGACGACGGCGCGGCATTCCTGCAGCAGCCGGTATCGCTGCGGATGGTGCTGGCGCCATATCCGCATCGACTTCGGCGCGTTGCCGGCCTCCGCGCCGCCCTGCTGGCGCACGGCTTGCGGCAGCTGCGCGTCAGGCAGGTCGAGCGCCTGCTGGATCGTCTCCTTCCACACGCGCGGCTTGATCTGACGCTGGATCGGCGCGTAGCGTTCGAACATCTTGTCCTGTTCGGTGCCAAGCTGGATGCGCACGCGCTCGTTGAGCGAACGGATCGCGCGGAACTGCGCGGCATTGTGCGGCTTGCGCTTGGCCGCCTCGATGATCGCGGCGTCGGACAGCAGCAGCGTCGGCGCGATGTCGTAGTGCCGGGCGAGCTCGTCGCGCCGCTCCCACAGCGCCTTGACGACGGCGAGCGCGCGGGTGTCTCCCCCGAGGTCGGTGATATGCGAGACGCGCATCCACGGCGTCGGATGCGGCCGGCGCGGTTCGAGGCCTGCCATCAGCGCGTGGGCGAACTCCTCCTCGGCCCACGCGAGCTTGCCCTGGCGTTTGAGGTCGCGTGTCATCGCCTCGTCGAGTTCGATGAGCAGCTCGACGTCGAGCGCCGCGTAGTTGCGCAGGTCGCGCGACAGCGGCCGATAGGACCAGTCGGCGGCCGAATGCTCCTTGGCGAGCGCGATACCCAGATAGTGCTCGGTGACGTAGGCGAGCCCGTAGCGGTGCAGTCCGAGCATGCGCGCGGCGATCTCGGTGTCGAACAACCGCCCGGGGCGCAGGCCCAGGTCGGCGAATCCCGGCAAATCCTGCCGCGAATCGTGCAGGATCCACACGGCGTCGCCGACGGCCTCATTGAACAGTCCCCAGTCGACGCCCCGGCCACTGAGCGCGATCGGGTCGAGCAGGATGATGCCGGCGTCTTCGCGCTTGAACTGGATGAGCCTGTCCTCGTGGCCGTAGCGGTATCCGGATGCGCGCTCGGCGTCCGCGGCGAGCGGCCCCGTGGCCGCGGCGAGGCGTTCGCAGGCCCGTTCGTAGCCGGCGGCCGTGTCGATGACCTCCGGCACGCCCTCGCGTGGTTGTGTCAGCAGGACCGGCTCAGCGTCCACGTGTGCTCTCCTTCAGATCCTTGCGATGTCACATAACGCATGATGCAGCCAATCGCGGACAGCGCGGCGCCTCCGGTCGGGGCTCCGGCGTCTCAGTAGACGCGGAACCCGTAGGATTCGAACTGTTCGCGCACACGGTCCTTGCAGGCCTTCGACGGCCCCTTCTGGTCCTCGAGCGGATACGGGATGCGCAGCTCGTGCCATTTGGGGCGTCCGAGCTGGTGGAACGGCAGCACGTCGATGTGTTCGACGGCGTCGCCGAAGCTCTGGCAGATGCGCGCGACCTTGTCGACGTTCTCCTCGGCGTCGGTCAGCCCCGGCACGAGCACGAACCGCACCCAGATCTTCTTGCCTCGTGCCGCCAGACGTCGTCCGAAGTCGATCGTCGGCTGCAGGATGCCGCCGGTGACGCGTTCGTACGTGTCCGGGTCGCCCGATTTGACGTCGAGCAGGCACAGGTCGATGTCGTCGATCATCTCGTCGGTGTAGTTGCGGTTGAGGAAACCGGAGGTGTCGAGGCAGGTGTGCACGCCCATCGCCTTGGCCTCATGGAACACGCGCGAGACAAAGGCCGGCTGCATCATCGATTCGCCGCCGGAGAACGTGATGCCGCCGCCGGTCGCCTTGAACAGATCGGCGTAACGCTTCACCTTGTCGACCATCGCCTCGAGGTAGACCGGCTTGCCGTCGCGCATCTTCCATGTGTCGGGGTTCTGGCAGTACTGGCAGCGCAGCGGGCATCCGCTCATGAACACCGTCATGCGCGTGCCGGGGCCGTCGACCGACGTGTTGATGTCCCATGAATGCACGAAGCCGATGTCGCCGGTCTTCAGCGCGCGGATGCGGTCGCGCCGGTCGAGGCCGATCGGCGATTCGAAGCCGGACAGGCCGCCCATGAGCGTCTGGCTCGCATAGGTCTTCGATTCCTTGAGCATGTGCCGCGTCGTCGAGCGGAATGCCGTCTGCTCGTCCATCGGTTCCTCCATTCGTCCATTCGTCTTCGATGTCGTGCGATGCCGCCGGCGTCGGCGGCCGGATACGGCAAAGGGCAGGGTGCGCGACCCCGCCCTTTGCCTGTCGTCCTCAGGCGACCCGCCGTCCTATGACGGGTCCGCCGGTGCGCTCATCGGCGCTCAGTCCTCCACGGCTCCCTGATGGAAGGTACGGGAGATGACGTCGAGCTGCTGCTCCTTCGTCAGCTTGACGAAGTTGACGGCGTAGCCGGAGACGCGCACGGTCAGGTGCGGGTACTTCTCCGGATGCTCGACGGCGTCCTCGAGCTGTTCCTTGCGTAGCACATTGATGTTCGCGTGGTACAGACCGTGGCCGTTGCCGGCGTCGAGGATGCCGACGAGGTTGGCGATGCGCTCGTCCTCGTCGCGGCCCAGGCCGTCGGGCGTGATCGTGTTCGTCAGCGAGATGCCATCGAGCGCGTCGTTGTAGTCGATCTTGCCGACCGAGAACATCGACGGCAGCATGCCGTGCGAGTCCATGCCGTTCTCCGGGTTCGCGCCCGGCGCGTACGGCGTGCCCTTGACGTGGCCGGACGGGAACGAACCGGTGTTCTTGCCGTATTCGACGTTCGACGTGATCGTCAGGATCGACTGCGTCGGGACGGCGCCGCGGTACACCGGCAGGCGCTTGACCTGACCCATGACCGTCGAGACGACCCACTTGGCGAGGTCGTCGGCGCGGTCGTCGTCGTTGCCGTAGAGCGGGAACTCGCCTTCGGTGCGGTAGCCGACGACGAGGTCGTCGTCCGCGCCCTCGACGTACTCGAACTCGTGGCCCGGCATGTCCTTGGCGTCCTTGTTGTAGATCGGGTAGACCTTCGCGTACTTGCATGCAGACAGCGAGTCGGCCGCGATCGACAGGCCGGACATGCCGCAGCCGAGCGTGCGGTAGACCTCGCGGTCGTGCAGCGCCATCTCGATCGACTCGTAGGCGTACTTATCATGCATGTAGTGGATGATGTTGAGCGCCTCGACGTAAGTCTCCGAAAGCCATTCGAGGGCCTTCTCGTAGTTCGCCTTGACCTTCTCGAAGTCGAGCGAGCCGTCGGCCTCCGGCTGGACCGGGTCGATGATGCCCTTGTCGATCACCTGCATGCCGGTCATCTCATCGCGGCCGCCGTTGATCGCGTACAGCAGCGCCTTCGCGGAGTTGACTCGCGCGGCGAAGAACTGCATCTGCTTGCCGACGCGCATCGGCGAGACGCAGCATGCGATCGCGGCGTCGTCGCCCCAATGCGAGCGGATCTCCTTGTCGGACTCGTACTGGATAGCCGAGGTGTCGATCGAGATCTTCGCGCAGAAGTCCTTGTAGCCTTCCGGCAGCTTCGGATCCCAGAAGATCGTGATGTTCGGCTCCGGACCGGGTCCGAGATGCTCGAGCGTGAGCGTGTTGAGCAGGCGGAACGACGTCTTCGTGACCATCGTGCGGCCGTCGTCGCCGAAGCCGCCGTCCGACCAGGTCGCCCAGTACGGGTCGCCGGAGAAGATCGCGTCGTAGTCCTTCGTACGCAGGAAGCGCACGATGCGCAGCTTCATGACGAGGTTGTCGATGATCTCCTGCGCGTCCTGCTCGGTGATCGTGCCGTTCTTCAGGTCACGCTCGAAGTAGCAATCGAAGAATGTGGAGACGCGGCCGAAGCTCATCGCGGCGCCGTCCTGGCTCTTGACCGAGGCGAGGTAGCCCATGTAGGTCCACTGGACGGCCTCCTTCGCGTTCATCGCCGGACGCGCGAGGTCGAGACCGTACTCCTTGCCCAGGTTGATGAGCTTCTTGAGCGCCTTGATCTGCTCGTCGTGCTCCTCGCGGTAGCGGATCCAGTGCTCGATCTCGGTCTCGGAGAAGTCGTTGCGGTACGGGATCGCGTCCTTGTCGCGCTGCTTGAACTTGATCAGCGTGTCGACGCCATACAGCGCGACGCGGCGGTAGTCGCCGATGATGCGGCCGCGACCGTACGCGTCCGGCAGGCCGGTGAGGATCTTGTTGTGGCGCGCGACCTTGATGTTCTTCGTGTAGACGCCGAAGACGCCGTCGTTGTGGGTCTTGCGGTACTTCGTGAAGATTGCCTTGACGGCCGGGTCGGGCTCCTTGCCCGCTTCCTTGATCGCCTGCTCGACCATGCGCCAGCCGCCGTTCGGCATCATCGCGCGCTTGCACGGCTCGTCGGTCTGCAGGCCGACGATGACGTCGTCGACTTCCGGCGAATCGATGTAGCCGGCCGGGAACGCGTCGATGTCGGCCGGGGTCTGGGTGTCGACGTCGTAGACGCGCTGCTTGCGCTCGACGGCCAGATAGTTGTCGTCGAGGTACTGCCACAGATGCTTCGTCTTGTCGGTGGCGTCCGCGAGGAAGGACTCGTCGCCCTCGTACGGCGTGTAGTTCTTCTGGATGAAGTCACGGACGTCGATGTCCTTCTCCCAGTTGCCGGGAACGAAGCCCTTCCAGGCCTGCTCCTTGATGTCCTCCGGGGAGACCGCGGTTGCCTCAACTGCTGCCATATTCACTCCTTTTTGGGGGGTCTGTTGCGACGCGTCTTCGTGTCGTTGCCTGTTTCATGATAACCGTTCGTCATCGGCGAACGGCTGCGCACACGCGTGACCTTGATCACATTCCCGGTTTTTCCATGTGATGCGCGTCACTCATCGTCAATGTGAGCGTGCACATTCATCGATGATCGATGCCGCGTATCGATAACCGACTCCGTTCATCGACGACGAAGGCCGCGCCGATCGACGTCCGTTCGAGCGGCACGGCCTTCGTCGTCTTCAGCGTCCCGTGGGACCCGTCATTTCGACGAGCCCCAGCTGTTCCACGCGTGGTCCTCGTCTTCCCAGCGCTTGTTGCGTTCGGCCGCCGTCTTGAGCGCGTCCATCGCCGCCTGCTTCGTCGGGTACGGCCCGATGCGGTGCTCCATCGGCGACTGCGGACCGAGCTCGACCTGCCCGGTCGCCGTGTTGTAATACCACTGCTGCGCTTCGCTCATGCTCTCGCTCCTTGTATTGCGTTCGGCCGGCGTGCCGACCGAGCCGTGTCCCATGCAATTTCTGCCGCTGCGCGATTGCGCCGCCGCAGACGCCTGTTGCGCTCACCACTGTACGCCGGGGGCGTGCGGGTCCGCTATTCGCGGAACCTGTCGGTGACCGGCAGACGCCGGTCGCGGCCGAACGCGAGCGCGCTCACCTTCGGTCCGAGCGGGTATTGGCGGCGCTTCCATTCGGCGCGGTCGACGAGACGCATGACCGTGTCCACGGTCTTCTCGTCGAAGCCGTCGGCGAGCAGGTCGGCGCGTCCGTGCGCACGTTCGATGTAGGCTTCGAGGACCTTGTCGAGCAGCGCGTACTCCGGCAGCGAATCCGAGTCCTTCTGTCCGGGGCGCAGCTCGGCGCTCGGCGCCTTCTCGATCGAGCGGACCGGGATGACGACGCCGCCGGCCGGCATGACGCCCGCGTCGCCTTCCTCGTTGCCGACGATGCACAGGCCGCCGACGCCGATGCCCTCGGCGGCCGCGCGGTTGCGCCAGCGTGAGAGCGCCCACACTTTCGTCTTAAAGACGTCCTTGATCGGCGCGTAGCCGCCGACGGCGTCGCCGTAGATCGTCGAATAGCCGCAGGCGAGTTCGGATTTGTTGCCGGTGGCGAGCGCGAGCGCACCCTTCGAGTTCGAATACGCCATGACGATGACGCCGCGGATGCGCGCCTGCAGGTTCTCGGCGGCCACGCCCTCCAGCTGCAGCTGGCTTTGGAAGGCGTCGAAGAGCGGTTCGATCGGCTGCACGTCGTAGTGGGCGCCGAGGTTCGCGGCGAGGTCGGCCGCGTCGTCCTTGGACCCGTCCGACGAGTACATGCTCGGCATCGAGATGCCGTACACGGCCTCGCCGCCGGCGGCGTCGGCGGCCATCGCGGCGACGAGCGCCGAGTCGATGCCTCCGGACAGGCCGAGCGTGACCGTCGTGAAGCCGTTCTTGGCCATGTAGTCCTTGAGGCCGAGCACGCAGGCCGTGTAGACCTCCTCGTCCTCGTCGAGCGGCGCGGCGATCGTCGTCGGCCGCTGGCGGTCGGCCTGCGTGTCGAGGTCGAAGTACGCGAGGTCCTCGACGAACATCGGCGAGCGTTCGAGCAGCGTGCCGTCGACGTCGACGACGAAGCTGCCGCCGTCGAAGACGAGGTCGTCCTGACCGCCGACCTGGTTGACGTAGATCATCGGCGCGCCGACCTCGGCCGCGCGCCGCGCTCCCAGCTCGAGGCGCGTGTGCGTCTTGCCTTCCTCGTACGGCGAGCCGTTGATCGTCAGCAGCAGGTCGATGCCGAGGCGTGCGAGTTCGGCGACGGGGCCGCCGTCCTGCCAGATGTCCTCGCAGATCGCGACGCCGACGCGTGCGTCGGCGATGTCGAGCACGACGGCGCGCTCGCCGGACGAGAAGATGCGGAATTCGTCGAAGACGCCGTAGTTGGGCAGGAAGTGCTTGTCGTAGCCCGCCCAGACGCGTCCGTCGTGCAGGACGACGAGACGGTTGCGCGGCTTGCCGTTGGCGTGGTCGGTGCCGATCGTGCCGGCGACGACATACAGCTCGCCCAGGCCTTCGTCGCCAAGCGCGGCGGCGAGCCGGTCGGCGGTTTCCCAGGCGGCCTTGCGGAAGGTCGCGCGCAGCGCGAGGTCCTCGATCGGGTAGCCGGTGAGCGTCATCTCCGGGAAGATGACGACGTCGGCGCCGCCCTCCTTGGCGCGCCGGGTGAACGTGAGGACCTTGCGGGCGTTGCCGTCGAGATCTCCGACGCAGGTGTCGATCTGCGCGAGTGCGAAACGTAGTGTGCTCATGCCCACCAAGTGTAGCGCCCAGGTGTTGCGCCGCGCGCCTTCCTATTCGTTCGCGAGCGTATGCAGCGTCTCGAGCGCGGCGTTCGCGTAGAACTCGGCGCCGGTCTTCACGGTCTCGTCGAAGCCGACGAAGCGCGGGCTGTGCCAGTCGGCGCAGCCGGGCGTGCCATTCGAGCCGACGAAGGCGAAGACGAGGCGTGTCACCTCGGCGTATTCGGCGAAGTCCTCCCCCGCCATCGACGGCATGATCGGCGCGGCCTCGGCGTAGGCGCCGATCGCGGCGGCGACCGGCGCGATCAGGTCGGGGTCGCACACAAGCGGGGCCTGGAAGTCGTCCCATTCGATGTCGGCGCGGATACCGTAGGCCGCGGCCGTCGACATGACGATCTGCTTGAAACGGCGGGCGGCGAGGTCGCCGTCCTCGCGGTGGAAGTAGCGGGCGGTGCCCTGGAATCCGGCTTCGGCGGGAATGACGTTCCACACGTCGCCGCCGTGCACCTCGGTCACCGAGACGACGAGCGGGTGGAACGGCGAGACGTTGCGGCTGACGATCGTCTGCAGCGCGAGAATCATCGAACTCATCGCCTCGAACGGGCCGGTGCCCTTGTGCGGGTAGCCGCCGTGCGCGCCGTCGGCGTGCAGGTCGACGCGGAAGCGCACGCAGCCGGCCATCATCGGCTGCGCGCCGGCGGCGAGGACGCCGGGCGCGTAGTTCGGGTTGTTGTGCGTGCCGATGATCGCGTCGAGACCGTCGGCGAGCCCGGCGTCGATGACGGCGCGTGCGCCGCGTCCGAGCTCCTCGGCCGGCTGGAAGATGACGCGCAGCGTGCCGTGGATGAGGTCGCGGTGCGCGTTGAGCCAGAACACGGCGCCGAGCAGGCTCGCCATGTGCAGGTCGTGACCGCAGGCGTGCATGACGCCGTCGTTGACGGACGCGAAGTCGAGTCCCGAATCCTCGCGCACCGGCAGGCCGTCGATGTCGGCGCGCAGGCCGACGACCGGTCCATCGTGCGCGCCCTCGATGCGCGCGACGACGCCGGTCGGCATCGGGTCGTCGAGCAGTTCGACGCCGTGCGCGGCGAGCACGGAGCGCAGATATGCGCTCGTCTCGCGTTCCTCGAAGGAACGTTCCGGATGGCGGTGCAGATGGTGGCGGATCGCGCGCAGTTCGTCGCTCAGTTCGATGCTCACGGCCATGATTGCCTTCTTCCCTGTTGTTTGTTCTTCTCTGCTGCGTTTGGCCTTCCCCGGCTACGCCGTCGCTCAGCGGCGCAGCAGCCGCTTGGCGATCGCGTTCGCGATGGCCTGCACGACCTGCACGAGCACGATCATGATGATGACGGCCGTCCAGGTGACGGTCTGGTCGAACTTCTGGTAGCCGTACGCGATCGCGAAGTTGCCCAGGCCGCCGCCGCCGATGTAGCCGGCCATCGCGGACATGTCGAGCACGCCGATGAACAGGAACGCGTAGGCGAGGATGAGCGGCGCGAGCGCCTCGGGGATGAGCACGGTGCGGATGATCGTGAACTTCGACGCGCCCATCGCGCGCGCCGCTTCGATGACGCCGTGGTCGACCGGCACGAGGTTCTGCTCGACGAGGCGCGACGTCGCGAAGGTGCACATGATGCACATCGGGAAGATCGCCGCCGTCGTGCCGATTGACGTGCCGACGACCTTGACGGTCAGCGGCTGCATCGCGGCGAGGAAGATGATGAACGGAATCGGACGCACGATGTTGACGAGGATGTCGAGCACGCGATAGACGACGCGGTTCTCGAAGAGGTTGCCCGGGCGCGTGCCGTAGAGGATGACGCCGAGCACGAGGCCGAGCACGCCGCCGATGACGATTGTGATGAGCACCATCTGCAGCGTCTGGACGACCGACTGCGCGAGCAGCGGCTTGAGGACGCTCCAGTCGCTGCGGCTCGCGAGCGTCGCGGCGGGGGCGAATGCGGATGCGGATGCGGATGCGAGGGTGTACATCAGTCACGTTCCTTTCGTGCGGCCTTGCGTTCCCGCGGGGTCGTGGGCGTCATGTCGACGACGTCGTCGTTCTGTTCGATCATTTCGAGATCGTCGTCGAGCGTGGGCGTCGACGTGGCTGTCGCCTCGTCGGGGCCGAGCGCGATGCGGGCGCGTTCGACGGCCGTGTCGTAATCGACCGGATGTGCCTTCGTGCCGAAGTCGACGATGTCGCTGTGGCGGCGCAGGTCGTCGAGGAAGGCGTCGATCCGCGCCTCGTCGCCGGTGAACTCGTAGGTCATCGCGCCGATCGCGATGTCCTGCACGGTGTCGATGCCGCCGTACAGCAGGCCGCTGCTGATGCCGTGGCGGGCGATGAGTTCGGAGATGTCCTGTCCGGAGGCGGGCACGAGCACGTTGCCGTCGGCGTCGACGATGTCGCGCTGACGCACGACGACGGTGACGAGACGTCCCGGCCACTGCTCGCGCATGACGGCGATGCGCGCCGGGTCGGGCAGGCCGTCCATCGCCGTGGCGATGAAGCGCTTCGTGACCGGCTGCTTCGGCGCGGCGAAGACGTCGTAGACATCGCCCTGTTCGACGACGCGGCCGGCGCTCATGACAGCGACGCGGTTGGCGATCTGCTGCACGACGTTCATCTGATGCGTGATGAGCACGATCGTGATGCCGAGCTGACGGTTGACGCGTTCGAGCAGCTGGAGCACCTCGGTCGTCGTCTCCGGGTCGAGCGCGCTCGTCGCCTCGTCGGCAAGCAGGATCTTCGGGTTCGTCGCCAGGGCGCGCGCGATGCCGACGCGCTGCTTCTGGCCGCCCGACAGCTGCGACGGGTACTTGTTCGCATGTTCGGACAGGCCTACGAACTCGAGCAGCTCGCGGACGCGCTTGTCCTGATAGTCCTTGCGCCAATGGTCGAGCTTCAGCGGATAGGCGATGTTCTGCGCGACCGTCTTCTGCGAGAACAGATTGAACTGCTGGAAGATCATGCCGATCTTCTGGCGCACCGGCCGCAGCCTGCCCTCGCCCATATGCGACACGTCGTGGCCCATGACGGTGACGGTGCCGCTCGTCGGCTGCTCGAGTGCGTTGATCATGCGCACAAGCGTCGACTTGCCGGCGCCCGAATAGCCGATGATGCCGAAAATGTCGCCTTCGTCGATGCTCAGCGAGACGTCGTCGACGGCGCGCATCGTCTTCTTCGCGCCGCGCTGCCTGAACTCCTTGACCACATGGTCGAAGACGATGATGGGTTCCTTGCCTTGCGTCATTGTGTCGCCTTTGTCTCCTTGATTTGCCCCGCCTCTCCCCCGTCGCCCGCGCATCGCGCCGAATGCGAGAGAAAGCCGCCGGCCGCCATTGTAGCGGCACGGGCGGCTCATCGTGCGCGTTGCCCCGTGGCGGCGCGCCGTGTGCGGCGAAGGGCTCACTTGCCGCTCGCGCGGATGTCCGATTCGATGTCGGTCAGGTACTTCGCCAGTTCGGTCTGCGAGAACTTGTCTGCGAACACGGCGGTGCCTGCCGACTCCTCCTGCAGCGCGTCGAGCACCGGCTTCGTCTGGTAGATCTCGACGCACTTGCGGTACACGGCGTTGTCCACGTCGTCGGCTCGCACGGCGAAGATGTTGATGTAGGGGCGCGACTCCTCAGATTCTGCGTCGTCATGGTAGATCGCGTCGGTCGGGTCGAGGCCGGCGTCGGCGACGTAGTCGTTGTTGATGACGCCGGCGGACAGGTCGTCGCCGCCCGACTTGAGTGTGTTTGCGATCTGCTCGGCCTTCATCGGCACGACCTTGACCTTCGATTTCGCCTCGTCGATGTCCTGCGGAATCGTGAACGCCGTCCAGTCGCCCTTGAGCGTGACGACGCCGGCGGCCTTGAGCACGCCGATCGCGCGCGCCTGGTTCGTCTCGTCGTTCGGAATCGCGACCGTCGAGCCGGCCGGCAGATCCTTGATGTCGGTGTACTTCGGCTTGCCGTCCTTGTCGAAGGAGGAGTAGACGCCGAGCGGGTAGATCGCCACGCCGCCGAGCGGCTGCAGGTTCTTGTTGTTCTGCACGTTGTAGTTGGCCAGATACAGCAGATGCTGGAACTCGTTCATGTCGAGGTCGCCGGCGTCGAGCGCCGGGTTCTCGCTCGTATAGTCCTGGAAGTCCACGATGTCCACGTAGACGCCCTTCGCCTCGGCCTGCTTCTTGAATTCGATCCACTGCGGATCGGTCGCGCCGACGACGCCGATCTTCACCGGATTGTCCTTCGTGCCCTTCGTCTCGGCGCTCGCGGCCGCCTTCCCGCCGTTGTTCGCGCGGTGGAAGCCGAAGAAGGCGCCCGCCGCCACGAGCAGCACGACGACGACGGCGATGATGATGTTGCGCGCCGTGTGGTTGACGCGCACCGGCTCGTCGGTGTTCAGCTCGGGCGCCTTGCCCGGTTCGTTGGCGTTGTTCTGGCTCATCTCGTTTCCTCTCGTTCCTCTCTCGATGGTTCCTTGGTGTGCGTAGGTCCCGCGTGCGCCCGAACGTGCCCGTCGGCGCCGCGACGTGTTCAAGGATACGACCGCGCGGGACGCGACGGTGCCGTGTCGTTATCGTTTCCTCTTATAAGCGGCGTTCACGCATGGCAACGCCAACGATCGCGCATCCGGCGACGTTGCCGTCTGCGTCCACATGCGACGACGACGGCGACGACAATAACGGCAGCGGCGCACGATAGACT
Source organism: Bifidobacterium anseris (assembly GCF_002860345.1). Classification (GTDB taxonomy): domain Bacteria; phylum Actinomycetota; class Actinomycetes; order Actinomycetales; family Bifidobacteriaceae; genus Bifidobacterium; species Bifidobacterium anseris. The sequence goes on along the minus strand of NZ_NMYC01000001.1, from coordinate 247,394 downwards.
GACCTCCATGACGACGACCACAACCGACTCCGACCGATACGCGAACGACGCAGCCGCCCGCGAGGCGGGGCGCGACGTGCGCGCCGTGTTCTTCGACATCGACGGCACATTGACGAGCTTCACGACGCACGAGGTGCCGCCCTCGACGATCGACGCGCTCGACGCGTTGCGCGCGAAGGGCATCCGCATCTACATCTGCACCGGCCGCTCCCCCGAACAGATGAAAGTCGTGCTCGACGCGCTGCCGATCCGTTTCGACGGCATCGCCGCCGTCAACGGCCAAATCTGCTACAGGAGCGACGGCACGATCGTCGCGGACCGGCCGATCGACGAGGAGGACGTGCGCGTGATCGTCGGCTGGCTCGACCGTCATCCGGACGTCGTCGCCGTGTTCGGCGAACGCGACACCGCATATTTCAACCACGATTCCGCACGGATGCGCGCGATGTGGCAATCGCTGGGCAAGACGGCGCCGAAGCTGCGCTTCATCGACCCGCATACGCGCATCGGCGACCATCGCATCTACCAAATCAGCCCCTATGTGGGCCGCGACGACGAGCATGCGATCGTCGGGGAATGCCGTAATGTGCGCGGCGTGCGCTGGCATCCCGATTTCGTCGACCTCATCCCGGCCTCGGGCGGCAAGGACCGTGGCATCGAAGCGCTGCTGTCCGACGCCGGACTGACGCGCGAACAGTCAATGGCCTTCGGCGACGGCGGCAACGACGTGGACATGCTGCGCTACGCGCATATCGGCGTCGCGATGGGCAACGGCACCGACGACGCGAAGGCGGCCGCCGACTACGTCACGCGAAGCGTTGACGACGACGGCGTCGTGCGTGCTCTGCGGCATTTCGGTGTGCTGTGACGACATCGGCATCATCGATTCAGCAACATCATCGATTCATTGACATCATCGATTCTGCGCGCGGCGCTCCGTTCGCCGTCGGGCGCAGCGTCGTGCGCGAGCGCGGCCGTATGCTACCGTGTCGAGGTATGACCACTATTATCATGCACACCTCCGAAGGTGATATCACGATCGACCTGTTCGACGACAAGACGCCCAAGACCGTCGAGAACTTCCTCGGTCTGGCCACCGGCCAGAAGGCTTGGCGCGACCCGTTCACCGGCGAGCAGTCCAACGAACACTTCTACGACGGCCTGACCTTCCACCGCGTCATCAAGGACTTCATGATCCAGGGCGGCTGCCCGCTCGGCACCGGCACCGGCGGCCCCGGCTACGACTTCGACGACGAGATCGTCCCGACGCTCAAGTTCGACCGCCCCTACCTGCTCGCGATGGCGAACGCCGGCCTCGCCCGCGGCGCCGACGGCAAGCTGCACGGCACGAACGGCTCGCAGTTCTTCATCACGACGGTGCCGACGCCGTGGCTCGACGGCCACCACACGATCTTTGGCGAGGTCGCCGACGAGGCGTCGAAGGCGATCGTCGACAGGATCGACTCCGTCGCGACCGATGCGCGCGATTGCCCGCTCGAGCCGGTCATGATCGAATCGATCGAAGTCAAGGACTGAGGCTTTTCGGCCGCCGAGGCCCCGCGACGACGAACGACGTCGCGACGGCGGCCGGTTTCGTGACGACATAAGCGGACGGGAGGGACACCCCTCCCGTCCGCTTGTCGTTGCTGATGACGTGTCGATGCCGCCCGTGCGCTCAGTGCTGCGCGTCGAGGCCGTCGCGGATGCGGCGCATGCGCGGCTGCGCGGAGTCCTTCGCGCCGGTCAGTCGGTAGACGTCGAAGACGCCGTCGATCTTGCGCACCGCGGACAGCAACGTGTTCAGATGCTGCGGATCGGCCATCTCGAAGCTGAACTGGCTCGTGGCGACGCGGTCCGAGCCGGTCGCGATCGAACCGGACAGGATGTTGACGCCGTGGTCGGAGAGCACGCGCGTCACGTCCGAAAGCAGATGCGGACGGTCGAGCGCCTCGACCTGGATGCGCACCATGAACAGGCCCTTGTCGTTCGTCCACGACACTTCGACGACGCGTTCGGGTTCACGGTGTTTGAGGTTGATCATGTTGAGGCAGTCGACGCGGTGCACCGAGACGCCCTCGTTGCGCGTGATGAAGCCGATGATGCTGTCGCCGGGCACCGGCATACAACATTTGGCGAGCTTGACCCAGATGTCGGTGACTCCCTTGACGGCGATGCCCGGGCCGGAGCCGGCGTGGCGGCGCTTGGGCACGCGCAGCGGCAGCACCTCCTCCTCCGCCTCCTCGGCGACCTCGTCGCTGCCGGCGTCCTTGACCAGATGGGAGATGACGTTCTGTGTCGAGACCTGCCCCTCGCCGATCGCCGCGTAGACCGCTTCGGCGTTCGGCAGGTTGAGGTCGTCGGCCACGCCGACCATCGCCTCCGGCGTCAGCAGCGCGTTGACCGGCAGGTTGCGTTTGCGAATCGCGCGCGTCAGCTCGTCGCGGCCCTCCTCGATCGCCTCGGTGCGCCGCTCCTTGCTGAACCATTGGCGGATCTTGTTGCGGGCCTTCGGGCTTTTGACGAAGCTCAGCCAGTCGCGCGACGGGCCGGCCGTATCCGACTTGCTCGTGAGGACCTCAACGGTGTCGCCGTTCTCGAGCGTCGTGTCGAGCGGGACGAGACGCCCGTTGACGCGCGCGCCCATCGTGCGGTGACCCACCTCGGTGTGCACGGCGTACGCGAAGTCGACCGGCGTGGCGTCCGCCGGCAGCGAGACGATCTTGCCCTTCGGCGTGAACACGTACACTTCGGCCGAACCGAGGTCCTCCTTGAGTGAACCGAGGAACTCGTTCGAATCCGGCGTCTCGCTCGTCCAGTCGGCGAGCTGCTGGATCCATTTGAGGTTGTCGGCCTCCTCGAGCTCCTGCCTGCCGCGTTCGCGGTCCGCCTTGTCCGGCGTGCTCAGCGCGCGTCCGGCCTGCCCGTTCGCCTTGTACTTCCAGTGCGCGGCGATGCCGAACTCGGCGCGCCGGTGCATGTCCCACGTGCGGATCTGGATCTCGACCGGCTTGCCGCCGGGGCCGACGACCGTCGTGTGCAGGCTCTGGTACATGTTGAGCTTCGGCATCGCGATGTAGTCCTTGAACCGGCCCGGCACCGGGCTCCAGCGCGCATGCACGGCGCCGAGCACGGCATAGCAGTCCTGAATTGTGTCGACGATGATGCGCACGCCGACGAGGTCGTAGATGTCGGAGAAATCATGGCCGCGCACGATCATCTTCTGATAGATCGAGAAGTAGTCCTTCGGTCGTCCGGTGACCATCGCGTGGATGTTGAGATCCCCGAGATCCTCGTTGATCTCGGCGATGATCTGCTTGAGGTAGACCTCGCGCTGGCCGGCGCGGTGCGCGACGAGCATGACGATTTCGTTGTAGATCTTCGGGTAGAGGACCTTGAAACTCAGCTCCTCGAGCTCCGTCTTGATCGCGTTCATGCCCAGACGGTTCGCGAGCGGCGCGTAGACGTCGAGCGTCTCGCGCGCCTTGCGTTGCGCGCTCGACGGCTTGACGTAGCGCCAGGTGCGCGCGTTGTGTACGCGGTCGGCGAGCTTGACGACGAGCACGCGCACGTCGCGGCTCATCGCGACGACCATCTTGCGGATCGTCTCCGCCTGCGCCGAGTCGCCGTAGTCCATCTTCGTCAGCTTCGTGACGCCGTCGACGAGCCCGGCCACCGTGTCGCCAAACTCGGCGCGGCATTCCTCGAGCGTGTAGTCGGTGTCCTCGACCGTGTCGTGCAGGAGGCCTGCTGCGACGACGAGCGGACCCATGCCGAGGTCGGCGAGGATCTGCGCGACGGCGAGCGGATGGATGATGTACGGCTCGCCGGATTTGCGCCGCTGCGTCGAATGCTGGAGCACGGCGCGCCGGTAGGCGCGCGAGAGTATCTCCATGTCCTCGTCCGGATGGTGCTGCCGGCAGATGGCCAAGATCGGGGCAAGCGGATCGAGCGGGTTCTCGCTGATTTCGCAGCCGAGCATGTTGGCCGGCTGCATCTCCTCGTCCATGTCCGCCATCGTCCATGCTCCTCTCTCATCCACGCGCCGTCTTCCCACGGGCGTCATTTCATTCTACGCGCGGCACGCCGCCGATCGGCACGCCTCTATGCCCCCGTCGACCCGAAGCCGCGTTCGGCCCGGTCGGATCCGGGCAGCGCCGTGGCTGGCACGAAAGTCGCCTCGACATAACGCTGGATGACGAGCTGTGCGATGCGATCGCCCGCCTCGAAGATGGCCCGTTCGTGGGCGTCGAGGTTGATCAACGGCACCATGATCTCGCCTCGGTATCCGGCGTCGACGGTGCCAGGCGCGTTGAGCACCGTCACGCCTTTGTTCACGGCGAGGCCCGAACGCGGATGCACGAGCGCCACATAGCCTGCCGGCAGCGCGATGCGCACGCCGGTGTGCACGAGCGCCCGTTCGAAAGGTTCGAGCTCCACATGCTCGGTCGTGATCAGGTCGGCGCCGGCGTCCCCGGCGTGCGCGTAGCGCAGTTCGACCGGATGCGCCGGGTCGACCGGGCAGACGAGCACCTCGGTAGATTCGGGTTCGTTGTATGCGGGGTCGAAGCTCATCAGGCCGCACACTCCTTGCACACCGGCTGGCCGTCCGGCGTCGTGTACGCGAGCTGGCTGCGGTGCTTGACGAGGAAGCATTCGGAGCAGATGAACTCGTCGCCCTGCATCGGGATGACGGTCACCGATGCGTCCTCGTTGCTCAAATCGGCGCCGGGCAGCTCGTAGTCCTCGGCGATCGCGTTCTCGTCGTCGTCCATATCGGTCGCGGAGTTCTGCGAGCTCTTGCCGAGCGCCTGCAGCGACTCCTCATCCTCGTCCTTGTTGCGCGGGGAATCATAATCCTGTGCCATAGCGATTCCTTTCATCGATTGATGGCGACTTAATCATTGCGACGCACCATACAATACATGGTTTTCCCCGCATAGGATACACGATGAAGTCGTTACGCAAAATCCGACACGTGGGGCACAATGGAAAGCGTTCACATTCTGGATGAAAGAGGTGTTGGCTATGGCAGGTGACTCCTACCCGGTTGCACGGTTCGACCATGTCACGAAGACCGGCCTGCTGGTGTTCGCCGTGGGCGGCTCCTCCTTCGCCGTGGACATCGACGAGACGCTCGAGCGCGCCCTGCTCGAAGCCAAGCAGATCAAATCGGAACGGCACGTCGAGGAGGCGCCCGCGCAGCAGCGCACGCTGCCGATCTCGCAGATCCAGGCGCTCATCCGCGCCGGCATGGAGCCCGATCAGGTCGCCGAACGCTACGGGCTGAGCCCGATCCTCGTGCGCCGCTTCTCGTCGGCCATCGAATCGGAGAAGAACTACGCGATCGAGCAGTTCCTGCGCGTGCCCGCCCCCAAGGAGTCGCGGATGCGCTCGCTCGGCGATGTCATCGAACGCACCTTCGCCGCGGCGCGCGTGCGGCGCGACGAGGTCGAGTGGAAGGCGACGCGGCGAGGCCTCGAACCGTGGCGCATCACCGCCTCCTTCACATCCGCCGGACACCCGATCCATGCGGAATGGTCATGGAACATGCACGACAATTCGGTCGTGTGCATCAACAACGCCGCGCGCAAGCTCATCGGCGAGACGGATATGACCGCCGCCACGGTGAACGGCGGTGACGACGTGCCCGACGACGCGATCCCCTCGTCGATTTCGTTGCCCGGCGATTCGGCGCGCTCCGCCCGCATCGAGCAGACGGTCGCCGCATGGAACCAACCCCGCGATACGCCGGCCACGCAGCAGCCGGATATGATGGACCCCGCCGACGCCGCGCCGCCGCAGGCGCAGCAGGCTGAGCAGGCGCAGGCGCAGTCCGCAGCACAGTCCGCGCCGCAGCAGCCTGAGATCTCCCCCGAGCCGCAGCCGTCCGGGACAACTGCCTCCTGCGACGACGCCCAGACGGCTTCTCACACGGACGAACGGCATGCCGACGCGCGCGCCGACGAATCCAAGTCCGACCGCCGCACCGACCGCCACCGTCCCCCGGTCCCCAGCTGGGATGAGATCATGTTTGGCAAGCCGAAGGCGTAGCCAAACCAGACAACACTGCTGGCAAGCCGAAGGCGTAGCCAAACCAGACAACACGCCCTCATGCGGTATCCGCTGTAGCCACATCGACGATCTGATCTGCGCAGATCAGATCGTCCGCGCAAATCAGATTGTCGATGCAGACGATGTCCTCATGTTCAGGTCATGTCGACGATGCACGGAATGTCCATTTCGAGCATCGTCTGCGAGCCGTGCACGCCCGGCATCGCCATCGCGAGCTCGGTCTGCGTGCGCGAATCGACGATCGTCACATCGTCGGCGGCTTCGACGACGATGTCGCCGAGCACCTGCCGCGTCTCCTCGCTCACCGGGCCATAGAATCCCGCGTCGATCGCCTCGTCCTTCGTTCGCACCCACGCGAGCCCGTCGAGCCGTGCACGCCAGCGTGCGGCGAGCGCATCGACGTCGGCGCCGTCGTCCGTGTACACCATGACCGAACGCGGTTCGCCGCCGAACATGCGCACGCCGTCGAGTAGCTGCGGCTCGGCGGCGACGTCGATCTGTCGTTCGGGGTCGATCGCAACCATGCCGTGGTCGGCGACGACGACGATCACGGTGCCACGCGGCGCGAGCCTGCGCAGCGTCTCCAGTTGGCCGTCGATCCTCTCGAGCGTCGTCGTCCACTGTTCGGACCGCCATCCTTCGGCGTGTCCGGTCTTGTCGACGTCGCGCAGGTACAGGTAGGTCAGTCCCGGCTCCTTCGCGCTGTCGGCGGCCGCGCGGATGCGGTCGAGCGGATTGTCCTTGCCGATGTAGTGCGCGCCGCGCAGCGCCGCGCGCGTCAGCGGCGACGCCATGAACCGCGTCAGGCTGACGCTTGTGACGCGCACCTCCTGCGCCGCGAGTTTCTCGAACACCGTCTCGACGCGCTGCAGATCCTCGGGATGCGGCGCGCCGCGGAACTGAATAAGCTGGCAGATCTCATCGGTCAGCGGGTTGCGCTGCGTGTATCCGGTCATCGACGTCAGCCCCGGGCAGGTGCCGGTGCCGAAGGTCGCCATCGCGGCCGTCGTCGTGCTCGGCGAGCAGGTGCAGATCGGCCGGTCGTTTACCGCGTCGTGCAGCAATGCGCGCAGATACGGCGCGTGGCCGAGGCTCATCTTGAGGTTCCAGAAGCCCAGGCCGTCGACGAGCACGACGATCGCGCTGCGCGCCTGGGGGATGCCGAGCGCTGATGCGAGCGCCGCGGGCTCCTCATGCACGGCTGTCGTCGTCGGTACGCCGATCGCCGCGCTCAGCGCCGGCAGCACCGACGACAGGTGCAGCGCTCCCCCGCGCGGCGCCGTATCGGCCGGCGTGAACGGCGCCGGCACGTCACAGCGGCGCGCCGTGTCGATCGTGTCCCCGTACTGCGCGGTCGGCACGAATCGCAACAGGGTCGTCATATCCGGAACGTCAATGCTCATGGCTCCCATTCAACCGCGCTTGTCGGACGCGGTGTGTGTGCGGCGGTCGGGACGGCCGCGCCGCCGTCCGCCCGTAGCAGCAGTACATGACCACATTGAATGTATGATGTAAGAAACGTACGGGTTCATGTCATAATCGTCATGTGGAATCATGACGATACATGCGCGGGGGACGTCATTTCTGACACGGCGTCGGGAACTTATGACGTCGAGGCATATCAGGCATATCCGGCGTTGTATAACGATTTCCGCTTATCGGTGCTAGTGGAGAAAGCTGGTGGGCACGAGCAGGAAAGGGAAATCATGTACCGTATCGCGATTGTGGATAACGACGCCGAGCAATGCGCCGGCCTGCACGACATGCTCCGGGAACTCATTCCCGCGGAACTCGACTGCAGGATCGACATGTACGCCAGTCTGGGCGAACTCGACGGGCAGCAGGTGGACATCGTCTTCGCCGACATCTGTCTGGGCGACGGGGAGAACGGCATCGAAGAGGTGATGCAGATGTTCGCCGACCGTCCCTGCGTGCAGGTGATCTACGTGACTGGGCACGTCGAATACTGCTCGGTCGTCTACGACACGCGGCACATCGGCTTCCTGCTCAAACCGGTCAGGCGTCAGGAGCTCTCCGACACGTTCCGCCGCGCGCTGAACCGGTTGCGCGACCTGCGCGAGCAGCCCTGCGCCGTGCGCTTCAACAATACCTCCTACGTCGTCAGGCCAGCGCAGGTCATGTATGTGGAGAGCAAGCTGCGCGTGGCCGTCTTCCACGGCGAGAACAACGGCACTGTGCGCACGTACATGAAGCTGTCCGACGTCGCCGAACGCCTGCCGTCGCGCTTCCACCGCTGCCATTCGAGCTATCTGGTGAACTTCGACTTCGTCAACGCGATCACGAAAAGCGATTTCGTACTGACCGACGGCACACATGTGCCGATCAGCCATCTCCGACCTCATCGATACCACGCTCCGCTCTCTGCCGTTCGTCACAATCAGTAGGGTCCACGATGCCCCTGTCGGCATCCACATTGCCAACACGACGGTCGCACATGTCGAGAGAAGTGAGAAATGGTCGACTACCCGTAAGAAAAAACACATCTCCGCTTCTCGGCAATCATCGTCTCGATACGGCATCCTATATGCCGAAGTACGATGTGCGACAAAGCGCAGATGCACAATCGACCACAGAGCACAATCGGCCATGACGACACCGGCATCGAGGCATCTGAATAACGCATCAGATCTATGCCGCTCATATCACTGCACATGCACAATCAGCCTGCGAAGGACGACATAATGAAGATATCGGAAGAAGAACCTCAGCACCAGAGCTCGTCGGCAAGCGGCATGAACGCATACGACGAGAATGCCGAATCAACACGCATCATCCGAATCGCCGATCTTTCCCGGCTCTTCGAGAAACGGAACAAGGAATACCACGCCGACGAGGAACCATTCGGAAACGCCGTGGGCACGGAATCGTTGTAGTCATCGACGATGCCGCAGCCTCCACGCCCGTCCCCTCACTCCCTGCCGAGGTTGTTCGTGTTCTTGAAGCGGTGCACGAGCAGGTCGGCGATGACGAACAACGCGAGCGCTGAGCAGCCGAGGATGATCCACGCCTTCGCGATGTGCCAGTCGTTGTAGAGGTAGTCGTCGCTGTATTTGAAGCCGCCGCCGTCGAGCATCTCGTCCTTCATGCCGGCCGGGCAGTAGGACAGGTCGTCGGGAAGCTTCGGCTTCGCGGCCGCGAGCGCCGATGGGTCGGCCGCCGCGGCGGCGTCGGGGTTCGCGGCGCCTGCGGCATCGGCGGCATCGCCCAACGCGGACGGGTCGCCGGACGGCATCGCGTCGTCGTCGGAGACGGACGGCGACGGCGAGGCGGACGGCTCGCCGCTCGCGCCGCCGGCCGCACCCCCGGACGACGAGTTCTCGTCCTGTTCCTTCGGGTCCTTGAGCGGCAGGCAGTTGAGGTCGCTCGTCGTGCCGAGCGCCTCCATGCCCCAGCGGCTGATCATGCCGTACGAGATTTTGTTGAGGATGCCCTTGAGTTCGAAGAGCATGCCGCAGAACACGAGTTCGACGATGAGGATGTACGGCGTGACCGACGTCGCCGTCTCGGCGCTTTTCATCAATGTGGAGACGACCATGCCGAGCGCGTCGGAGGCGTAGAACAACAGCAGGAATGTGATGTAGTACTCCCAGTAGACGCCGCCGGGGCCGCCGATCAGCGCGCCCGAGGATGGCGGCCGCGCGTCGTAGACGAGCGCGATGCCGGGGAAGCACAGGCACAGCACGGCGCTTTGGAACGCGCACAGCAGGAACTGCACGATCGCGTTTGCGAGCGTGAACGCGACCGGGTAGAGTCCGGCGGCGAGGTCGGCCTGCAGCACGGTGCGCTGCTTGACGACGACCTGCACCGAGTTGAACAGGCCGCCCCAGATGCAGGTGCACATGAGCAGGAACGCGACCGATTTCGTCGCCGTCTGCAGATGGTAGACGTTGTCTCCTGCGACGGCGATGACGATCGCGACGCCCGCGATCGGGAACATCATCATGATGACGAGGCTTTTGCCTCCGCGGAACAGTAGTTTGAACGCGACGTCCAAACAGCTCGCGAACTGCCTGAGCACCATCTTCATCGTTGCACTCCCCTACTCTCGTCCACTCTCGTTCTTAGCATTCGCCGGCCGCACATGCGTCGTCTCATGCGCCGAGCGGCGTCTGCGGAGCGAGCCCCGGCACCTCATACGGCGTGAAGGTGATGTGATCGGGGTCGCTGATCTGGTCGTTGAGGTTCTTGAACATCTCGCGGAAGTCCTTCGCGCCGCCGAAGTGCCTAAGGGCGTCGGCGGGCGTGCCGGCGAACGCGAGGCGTCCGGGATTGCGCATCCCCGGGTCCTTCGCGCGTGGCGCGGCGACGACGATGACCTCGTCGAACATGTCGAGCATGTCGATCTCGTGGATGACCATGATGATCGACAGCACGCGTTCCGAACCGTCCTCGCCGGCCGTGCGCCGCATGTCGCGCGGCGGGTGGACGATGTCGCGCAGCTTCGTGAACAGCTTGTCCTTGTCGATGTAGCTCAGGCCGGCGTCGGGTTCGTCGAGGCACAGCACCGGCTTGTAGCCGACGAGTTCGCGTGCGACGCTCACGCGGCGCTTCTGGCCGCCGGAGAGCTTCTTGATCGGCGAATCCTTCAATGCGTAGATGTCGAGCTTGCGCAACACCGAGTCGACCTGCTCCTTGATCTCGGCGCGCGACGAATCCTCGGCCATGCGCAGCTTCGCCGACGAGTAGATCTCCTCGAAGACGGTGAGCTCCTGCAGGAACACGTTGCTCTGCTGCACGTAGCCGATCATCGGCCCGAGGTTCTTGTAGTGGGCGCGCAGGTCCTTCTGGTTCTTGTAGCGCGTGTGCCCGTTGTACAGCGAGTCCTTGCCGGACAGGCAGTTGAGCAGCAGCGTCTTGCCGGCGCCCGACGTGCCGATGATCGCGACGAGGCTGTGCTGCGGGATCTGGAAATGGATGTCCTTGAGCAGCGTCTTCGGATGCCTGCCGCCGACCGTCTTGTCGTCGATCTGCACGTCGAGCATGACGGGCTGCGCGATCTGCGCGGCCGTCGGCTGCACGGCCGTGCTCGGCGCCGGCGATGCCGGACGCTTGCCGAGCGCCGTCGTGATCGGCGCAGGCATCGCCAAAGGTCCCGTCGCGGCGGCCGGCGCGGGCACGGCGATCGACGGCATGGGCGTCGGCTGCGCGGCCGCTCGCACGCCGGCGCCGACGCGCTGGTCGTAAACGATCGTGCCTTTCGTGAAATAGAAGCGGCAGTCGCCGATCGCGATGACGTCCTTCTCCTGCAGCACATGCGCGCCGCGCAGCGGACGGCCGTCGATATAGGTGCCGATGCGGCTTTTGATGTCGCGGATCACGTATTGCCCGCGCACGAAGTCGATGCGCGCGTGCCTGCGCGAGACATAGGGCACGTTCTGCACGATCGTGTCCGGCGCGGCGGCGCGGCCGATGTACGTCGTGCGCCCCTCCTGCCGTGGCAGCGGGTACGAACGCCACAGGCCGAGGTTCTGGTCGACGGTGAAGATGATGATGACGCCCTGCGCATCGGGATTGCCCAGATCGCCGTCGATGCGGATGAGGTCGCCGTCGGCGAGCGGATAGCGCGCGTCCGGCTGCAGTCTGCGTCCGTTGATGTAGGTCGGGTTCGTCGTCTGGCGCGACTGGTAGTGCCAGCGGCCGTCGACGAGCACGAAGGCGCCGTGGTTCGCGCTGACGATGCTCGAATGCACACGCAGCGTCGGTACTCCCGAATCTTGACTCATCGCGCGCCCGAACGCCCAGACCTCGTGGCCGGCAAGCGGGTAGACGCTCGCGTTGCCATCCTCGATGATGACGACGGTTTCGGGACCGAAATGGCCGCCTCCGAAGAACGTGCGCGTCTGGTCGGCGGCGGCGCGCGGCGGCTGCTGCGGACGCGGCGCCGCGACGCGAGGCTGCGGCACGCCCTGTGACTGGCGAGGCGCCGGCATCGAACGGTTCACGCCGGCCTGCGGCGGGCGCACGGGATTCGGCGGCGCCGGACGCTGCGGCGGCATGGGGGTACCTGACATCTTCGGTTTCCTTCCGCTGCAGGATGCTCTCTGCGCGGGCATGTCCCTTCGCTGCACGCTCATGCATGGCGCACGTCCGCACCGCCCAGTGTAGCGACAGCCGCCGATGCGCGGACGCCGCCGCGCAGCCATCCGCCCGCTTGCTAGAATGGTACGGTTCTCAAGTCATATGGAGGAAGTCAGCATGGTTTCGCGTCGCAAGCCGCCAGCAGCGGCCTATGATCCGCGCACGGTCAAGGAACACATCGTCGAGACGCCGCTCGGCGAGGAGATGAGCAAATCCTTCCTCGAATACGCCTATTCGGTCATCTACGCCCGCGCGCTGCCCGACGCGCGCGACGGCCTCAAGCCGGTGCAACGACGCATCGTCTACCAGATGGGCGAGATGAACCTGCTGCCGACGCGCCCGTACATGAAGTCGGCGCGCGTCGTCGGCGAGGTCATGGGCAAGCTGCACCCGCACGGCGATTCGGCGATCTACGAGGCGATGGTGCGCCTTGCGCAGCCCTTCGCGATGCGGCTGCCGCTCGTCGACGGCCACGGCAACTTCGGTTCGCTCGACGACGGCCCGGCGGCCTCCCGATACACGGAGGCGCGTCTGGCGCCGGCCGCGCTCGGCATGAACGCCGGACTCGACGAGGACACCGTCGACTTCACGCCGAACTACGACAACAAGCTCAAGGAACCCGAGGTGCTGCCCGCGGCGATCCCGAACCTGCTCGTCAACGGCGCTTCCGGCATCGCCGTCGGCATGGCCACGAACATGGCGACGCACAACCTCGGCGAGGTCGTCGCCGCCGCCAAGCACGTCATGCGCCATCCCGAGGCCACGCTCGACGAGCTGATGGACTACCTGCCCGGTCCGGACTGGCCGGGCGGCGGCATCGTCATCGGCCGCGACGGCATCCGCGAGGCCTACGAAAGCGGACGCGGCTCGCTGACGACGCGTTCGGCGACGCACATCGAGAATGTCACGGCGCGCAAGAAGGCGATCGTCGTCACCGAGCTGCCGTACATGGTCGGCCCCGAACGCGTGCTCGAACGCATCTCGGAAGGCGTCAAGAACCACAAGCTCGAAGGCATCTCAAACGCGATCGATCTGACGGACCGGCACAACGGCACGCGCATCGTCATCGAACTCAAGACCGGCTTCGACCCGGACGCCGTGCTCTCGCAGCTGTTCAAGCACACGCCGCTGCAGGAGAACTTCACAATCAACAATGTCGCGCTCGTCGATGGTCGTCCACACACGATGGGGCTGCGCGAGATGCTCGACGTGTGGATCGGGCATCGGCGCGGCGTCATCCGCCGGCGCAGCGAATACCGCAGGCGCAAGGCGCTCGAACGACTGCACCTCGTCGAGGGTCTGCTGCTCGCACTCGTCGACATCGACGAGGTCATCCAGGTCATCCGCTCGTCCGACGACGCGGACGCGGCGAAGACGAAGCTCATCGCCGTCTTCGACCTCGACGATGTGCAGGCGCAGTACATCCTCGACCTTCGTCTGCGCAGGCTCACGAAGATGAGCCGCATCGAGCTCGAGGCCGAACGCGACGAGCTGCGCGGCAGGATCGACGAACTCGAGGCGATCCTCGCGTCCGACGCGGCCCTCGACGAGGTCGTCGAACGCGAGATGGACGAGACCGTCGCCGCCTACGGCACGCCGCGGCGCACCGTGCTGCTCGACGTGGACGCCGACGGCAGGCTCACGCCGGTCACGGCGCGCGACGCTGACGGCACGCTCAACGAGTTCGCGCTCAATGCGGCGCGCCACGTCGAGCAGGTCTCCGAGGCCGCGGCGGACGTGGCGGCCGCGCGCAAGGGCGACGCGGCGAGCGCGCTACAGATTGAGGACGAGCCGTGCGTCGTCGCGCTGAGCGCGGCCGGACGCATCGCGCGCCTCGACCCGTCGGCGGCTGAGGTCTGGGCGGCGCGCACGCCATCGGATGTGACGGACGGCGACATGTGCATTACGTCGATGATCACGACGAGCACGCGCGCCGACTACGGCATCGTCACGTCGGCGGGACGCTTCGTGCTCGCCCACGCCGTCGAGCTGCCGCATATCACCGCGACCGCGCCGCTCGACCTGTCCGCAGGCATCGACGCGCGCGAACTCGTGTCGTCGACGGCCAGCACGGAGCCGGTCGACGGCGAACGCGTCATCGCCGTCGTCGCACTGCTGAAGGACGGCGAGGACGCCGCGCCGCTCGCGCTGGGCACGCGCGGCGGCGTCGTCAAACGGTGGAACAGGGAGTCGCCGACGACGATGGATTCGTGGGGCGTCATCGATCTCAAGGACGGCGACGAGCTGCTCGCGGCGCGCGAGGCGCCGGACGGCAGCCGGCTCGTCTTCGTCTCGACTGATTCGTCGCTGCTCACCTTCGACGCCAAACAGGTGCGTCCGCAGGGGCGTACAGCGGGCGGCATGGCGGGCATCCGTCTCGCTGAAGGCTGCGAGGTGCTCGCCTTCGCCGTCGTGCACGAGGACGAACTGGCGTGGACGGCCGAGGAGACGCGCGAGGACGGCACGACGTCGCCGGCGCACGGCGCGGTCGTGCTCACGGTGGCCGGCGACGGCGCATCGCTGCTGGGCACCGACACCGGATCGGCGAAGGTCTCGCCGCTCGCGCTGTATCCGACGAAGGGGCGCGGCACCGGCGGCGTGCGTTCGCAGCGGTTCCTCAAGGGACAGAACACGCTGATCCGCGCGTATGTGGACGCGTGGCCGCTCGTCGCGTGCACCGAATCGGGACACATGGTCGCACTGCCCGCCCCGGATATGCGTCGCGACGGCTCCGGCAGCGAACTGCCCGCCCCGATCGGTTACGTCGCATAAGACACCCGATGCGTTCACGGACGGGCGTCGCCGCGAACGCATCGGTCAGATGATGCACCCGAACCGTTCGCGGACGGTCGTCCTCGCGAACGGTTCGGGTGCATCATGCATATGCCGCGTTCGCGGACTTCGCGTGCGCCGGCCTCAGGTCGTCGTATAGAGGCCCATCAGGACGGCGCCGGCGACAATGAGCAACGTGCCGAGCAGGATCGCGACCATCTGGCGTTTCGTCTTGTGTTCGTGCAGCACGACGATGCCGCCGTAGGTGGAGACAATGACGCCGAGCTGCGAGAACGTCGTCGCGATCGCCTGTCCGACGTGCGGGTTCGCCGCAGACACGAAGATGAGCATGTTGCCGACCGCCCACAGCAGGCCGGTGATGATGTTGAACGCCGTCTTGCGGTGCAGGATGAGCGTGCGGTCGCGTTCGACGAAGTTGACGATCGCGAGCGCCGTGATGATCTGCCCGATCGACTGCGGCAGGATGACGGCGGTCATGTAATAGAGTCCGTCGCCGCTCGGCGCATCGTAGATGGCGTCGGAGATGAATCCGGTATGGTGCAGCAGGTTCGGGAAGATGAAGTACAGCATGAAGCCGATCGTCGAGAACAGCAGCGCGCCCAGACCGAAACGCATGTCCTTCGCGCTGATCCGGCGCGCGTCAGCGGCCGAGTCCTTCGCCGAGCACAGCACGGCGCCGGATGTGACGAGGATGATCGCGATGACACCGATGATCCAGACGTTGAGCGTGCGCCACTGGCCGAGCACGATCGCGGCGAGCAGCGCGTTGCCGACGACCTGTCCGGCCGTCGAAATCGGCATCGCCATCGAGACGCCCAACGGCTTGAGCGCGGAGAACTGGCCGAAGGAGCCGATCGTCCAGAAGACGCCCGAGTACAGGCCTACGAGCCAGATGCTGGGATTGAATGCGAAGGCCAGTCCGGCGTTCGGCACCGTGTAGCACACCGAGACGAGCACGGCGAATATGACAGCGCCGATCGTCGTGCCCAGTGTTCCCTGACTCGGCTTGCCGTCGATTTTCGCCGTGATGACGCTGTTCGATCCGAGGAACAGCGCCGGCAGCAGCGCGATGAGCATGTCCATGCGAAAGACGCCCTCCCTTGCCTTTCCGTGTGCGAGTGTCCGTCGTCGCGAATCCACGAACGCCACGGCGGCGCGCGGGGGCGCCGTCCGCCGTATATCGGGACGAACGGCGGCACGACGTCAGTTATTCTATGCCCGTCATGTGGCAGGACGTGGCCGTCTTTTGCTCATAGCGTCGCGGCATTGCTCCGACGCGCCCGTCTGCAGCGAGCTCACCGGTAGAGCTTCATGCCTTGCGGAGATGGAGCGAAACCGGCGGCGCGCAACGCCGGCGTGACCGCGAGCCTCGCCGTGAGCGGCACGCCGTTGCAGTCGCGGAACGTGACCGATCCGCCCGGCAGGCGCCGCAGCATGTCCGCGAGCGCCGTGCATGCGCGTTCGGCGAGGCTGATCGGCTCGTCGAACATGACGAGTCGTCCCGACTTCGGCGCCGCGTACAGCAGCGCGTCGCCGCCGCGCAACACGACGATCGACCCCGCGCGACGCATCGGCTTGGCTCCGCCTGTACACGCCGCGTCGTCCGCGTCATCGGCACTGTCCGCGTTCTGCACCGCGGTCATCCGCATCGGCTCGGGCCAGCGGATCGCCGTGCCGTAGAGGACGGCCGGGTCGGACGCGTCGAGCGCAACCGTGGCCGGCGCGTTGCCAATCAATCCGCGCATCGTGTCGACGGTCTCGCGTCTGGCGAACTGCGCCGCGCCGAAGCCGTCGACGAACACGCCGCGCATCAGCACGCCCTGCTCCTCCATGCGCCGCAGCACCGGATAGAGGCCCGAGAAGCCGCCGGGAACGCCCTCGTGGTCGACGACCGGCTGCGTGATGACGCCGTAGCGGTCGAGCAGCACATCGATCAGGTCGATGACACGTTCCTCCGGCGTGCACGGTTCGCCGACCGCGCGCACGAGCGACCACAGGCCGCCGTTCATCGTCGGCCGTGGCATATGCGCGCGCATGCGGCGGCGTCGCGTCGGACGTGCCGGCGCACCGCGCGTCTCCGATGCGCGTGCCACCGCGAATGACGAGTTCGTGATACGTCCGCGCCGCGCGAGCGACCACAGCGCATCCTCGAAACGCGTATGACTCCACGCGGTGCCGACGACTTCGCCGGTCGTCTCGTCGATGCACGGCTCGGCGCCCGCACGCTCCCAGCATGCGCGTGCGCGTTCCTCGAGTGGCTGCGGCCCGTAGGCGCCGCCGTCCGCCAACGCGGCGACGATCGCGTCGCCGACGCCGAGCGGCGCCGATGCGTCGTCCGTAGATCCGTCGTCGTCCGCGCGTCCGTCATCGTTCGTCTGTGTCTTCGTCTGCGCTTGCGTCTGCGCATCCACCGGCGCGCATCGCTCTTGCAGCTGCGTCGAATCGAAGGGAAACAGCATGACCGCGGCGAGCCCATCCGACGATGACGATGACGACGCAGACGCCGACGCAGACGACGACGCAGACGACGCCCCGACCCAGACGACCTCCCCCGCGGCGACGAGCTCGTCGAGCATCGTCGGCGTGTAGTCGCGCACACGCGCGGGGAACACGGCGCACTCCCACACGTCGATCGGCAGCGCGGCGCCCTCGAGCTGCTCAATGACGCGCATGACGCCGTCGACGCCGTCGAAACGCTGGCCGCCGGCGGAACCGACGCCCTGCCGCTCAAGCACGAAACGTTGGAAGTCCGCGACGGCGACCGGCTTGATGGACTTGCGCGCCTTGGCGAGCGACCGCGAACGGATGCGTTTGAGCACATCGCGCGCGACCCATTGCGGCACGTCGGCGGGCAGACGGTCGTCGAAACGGCCGGCGAGCGCCTCGCCGGACGCCTGCAGCGCGTTGAGTTCGTCGATGCACGCCTCGGCGGGCAGCCGCAGGTCGGCGATCATCATGTCCGCCGTGAACGGTCCGTGCGTCGACAGATAGCGGTGCACGCGCCCGCGCACGTCGTCGTCGGCGAGCGTGTTCCAGAACGTGCGCCGCGCGAGCGCGTCCGCGACGTCGTCGATGACGGCGTCGTCGAGCACCGACGCGAGGTCGTCGGAGCCGAGCAGCCGTTCGAGCACCTGCGGATCCATCGACAGCAGCCGCGCGTTGCGTTCCGCTTGCGGCACGTCGTACTGGTACATGACCGAACCGATGAAGCCGAACAGCAGCTGCTCGGCCATCGGCGACGGCGTCGTCGTGACGCTTTCGTACACGCCGATGCGACCGTCGGCGAGCCCGTCGAGCACTTCGCGCAGCGCCGGCACGTCGTAGACGTCCTGCAGGCATTCGCGCGCCGTCTCGAGCAGCAGCGGGAAGTTGCGGTGCGTGCGCGCCGCCGTGAGCAGCTGCGCGGCGCGCAGTCGCTGCTGCCACAGCGGCACGCGTTTCGACGGGTCGGCGCGCGGCATGAACAGCGCGCGCGCCGCGCATTCGCGGAACCGCGCGGCGAACAGCACGCTGCCGGTGACCTGCGTCTCGACAAGGCGTGTGACGTCGTCGGCGTCGAAGGCGATGAGCGAGGCGATGTCGATCGAGCCATCGCCGTCGGGCAACCGGATGACGAGACCATCGTCCGCCGCGTAGATCTGCCCGTCGACGCCGTAGCGCTGCAGCAGCCGCGCATTGATCGCGAGCGCCCACGGCTCGTGCACGCGCCGTCCGAAGGGGGCGTGCACGAGGACGCGCCAGTCACCCTCCTCGTCGCGGCACCGTTCGATGACGATGTGCGTGGCGTCCGGGATGACGCCGGTCGCGGCCTTCTGCGCGGCGAGGAATGCGGCGGCCGCGTCGATCGCGGCATCGTCGAGGCCGTCGTCGACGAGCCGTGCGCGCACCTCGGGCGTGAACCGCGGCTTCGCGACGGCCGGTTGTGCGGCGACGTCGCCCTGAGCAGCACTGTCCTTGCCAGCACTGTCCTTGCCAGCACCGTCCTCGGCATCACCGTCCGCCGCGGCAACCACGTCCACGTCTGCCCGCGCGGCTGCGATGAGTCCGGCGCCCACTTCGCCGACCCACCGTCCGATCGCCAGAGCGAATCCGTAGTCCCTGCCGTCGCCCTCGCCGTGCCAGAACGGCAGGCGCGTGCTGCGCCCCGGTGCCGGCACGACGACGACGCGGTCGTTCGTGATCTGCTCGATCCGCCACGACGTCGTGCCCAGCGTGATGATGTCGCCGACGCGCGATTCGTAGACCATCTCCTCGTCGAGTTCGCCGACGCGCCGCGGGCCGCGTCCGGCCTCGGCCTCGGGCAGCACGACCGTGTACATGCCACGGTCGGGGATCGTGCCGCCGCTCGTCACGGCGAGACGCTGCGCGCCGGGACGGGCGGCGAGCGTATGCGTCGCGGCATCGTAGACGAGCGCCGGCCGGAAGGCGGAGAATTCCTCGCCGTCGTAGGCGCCCGAGACCATGCCGACGACGGCGTCGTAGACGTCGCGTTCCAGATGCATGTAGGGCGCGGCGCGGCGCACCGTGGCGAACCACTCGTCGGCGTCGAGCGGTTCGAGGCTCGCGGCGGCCACCGTCTGCTGCGCGAGCACGTCGAGCGGGCACTGCGGGACGTGCAGCGGCTCGATCGCGCCGGCGAGCATGTGCTCGGCGCTCGCGGCAGCAGCGACGATCTGTTGGCGCGTGCACGGATACATGATCGCGTGGGAGATGCCGCCGACATGGTGGTCGGCGCGGCCGACGCGCTGCAGTCCCGAGGAGATCGACAGCGGCGGCGCGATCTGGATGACGAGGTCGACCGATCCCATGTCGATGCCCAGTTCGAGGCTGCTCGTCGCGACGACGCAGCGCAGCCTGCCCTGTTTGAGCTGCGTTTCGATCTGCTTGCGGCGGTCCTTCGAAACCGAGCCGTGGTGCGCCATCGCAACTACATCGTCGGGGTCGACGGCACCGACGAGCTTCGTCGTCGAACCGATGAGCGAATTGTAGTGCGCGGGTTCGCGTCCCTCGTCGCGCGTCGCGCCGCGTCGGCTCGCATACAGATCATTGAGCCGTGCGGTGAGGCGTTCGGCCAGGCCGCGCGAGTTGACGAAGACGAGCGTCGTGCGGTGCGCGAGGACCTCGTCGAGCACACTGGATTCGATGTACGGCCACACGGAGGCGTTCGGCTCGCCGCCGCCCGCTGGCGCCGCGCCGTCCGCGCGCGGCGTCAGCGCATCGGACTGCCCGCGTCTGCGTGCCGCGCGTTCCATCGCCGGCGTCACGCCGGTGATATGCGTCGACGTGGTGCGCATTGCCGACGCTGTTGTGCCGTCGACTGAATCCTTGGAGCCGGCGTTCCCTCCCATCGTGCGCGTCGCGCCGAGCGCGGCGCCCGCGTCGACGATCCTGATGTCGAGTCGCGGGCAGCTTTGTGCCTGCGCAATCGTCACGTCGCGCGCGCCGGCGAGGAAGCGCGCCGCCTGTTCGACCGGGTTGACGGTCGCCGACAGGCCGATGCGCTGCGCGGGCCGCGGGAGGCGCGCATCGAGCCGTTCGAGGCTCAGCGCCAGATGGGCGCCGCGTTTCGTGCCGGCGAGTGCATGCACCTCGTCGAGGATGACCGTGTCGACCGTCTCGAGGATGCCGCGCGCCTTGGAGGTGAGCATCAGATACAGCGATTCCGGCGTCGTCACGAGGATGTCCGGCGGATGCGCGACGATCGCGCGGCGCTCCTGCGCCGTCGTGTCGCCGCTGCGCGTCGCGATCGAGACCTGCGGCACCGCCAGTCCCATGGCCTTGTATTCGTGGCGGATGCCGTCGAGCGGTGCCTCGAGGTTCTTCGCGACGTCGACGCCGAGCGCCTTGAGCGGCGAGATGTACAGGATGCGCACACCGCGCTTCGCCTTCCGGAAACCCTTCTTCCTCCCCGATTGTTTCGATTTCGTCGGCTGTGCCGTCTTCTCTGGCTGTGTCGTTTTCACCGCCTGTTTCGCCGCGGCCGCGTCATCGCCGATGTTCGCGACGGCGTCGCTCGCCATGCCGGCGATGACGCGGTCGATCGCCGCGAGGAACGCCGCGAGCGTTTTGCCCGAGCCGGTCGGGGCGATGACGAGCACGTCGCCCCCCGCGGCGATTGCAGGCCATGCGAGCGTCTGCGCCTCGGTGGGCGCGCCGAAGACGCGGCTGAACCAGCGCCGCGTCGGTTCGCTGAAGGATGCCATGCATTCGACCATATGTTCGATTATCGTCCTGCGACCGTCCGCGGCGCAAGTCGTCGGCGGTGTCTGCGCGGAGCGTTCAGCCTACGGCATGCATCGAGTCGCGCCGCAGCGCGCGCAGCCATTCGTGCATGACGATGAGCCCCGCGGCCAACGCGAGCAGATACCACGGCAGCAGCCCGAGCGTCGTGTGCTGCGCGATCAGGCCGAACAGCGGCGGCATCAGCATCGTGCCGACGTAGGCGCTCGCCATCTGCACGCCGACGATCGCCTGCGACTTGTCTGCGCCGAAATATGCGGGCGTCGAATGGATGATGCACGGGTAGACCGGTGCGCAGCCGAGGCCGATGACGACGAAGCCGGCGACCGCGTTCCACACGCCCGGCACCGGCAATGCGAGCAGCACGACGCCGGCGACGATGATCGCAGCGCCGAGCCTGATCATCCACGCGTCGCTGAGCCGCATCGTCAGGAATCCGCTGACGAACCTGCCGACGGTGATGCCGATGAACACGAGGCTCGCATAGCTCGCGGCCGTCTGCGCGTCCACATGGTCGACGCCGGCCATGTAGCTGCTCGCCCACAGGATCGTCGTCTGCTCGATCGAGCAGTAGCAGAAGAACATGATGAGGATCTGCGCGGCGCCGCGGATGCGCAGCACGCCGACCAGGCCAAGCGGCTTGCGCGGCTCATCCGCTGTCCTCTCCGCCGTCTTCTTCGTATCCGATGACGTATCCGACGTCGGAGCTGCCGATGTGACCGTGCGGTTGCGCCACAGCGGAAGGCTCGCGATGAGCACAGCCGTCAGCACGACCTGCAGCACGCCGACCGAACGGTATCCCCACTGCCAGCCGTATTGGCGCGACAATGCGAAGCCCATCATGTACGGGCCAAGCAGCGCGCCGACGCCCCACATGCAGTGCAACCAGCTCATATGCCGGCTCGTGTAGTGGACCGCCACGTAGTTGTTGAGCGCCGCGTCGACGCCGCCGGCGCCCAGACCGTAGGGGACGGCCATGACGAGCAGCGTCCAGTAGTTCGGTGCGAACGAGAAGCCGAACAACGCGAGCGCCGTCAGACCGACCGATGCGGCCGTCACACGCCCCGCGCCGAAACGCAATGTCAGCCGGTCGCTCAGCAGCGCGGAGACGATCGTGCCGGCGCTGATGACCATCGAGACGCCGCCGGCCCAGGACAGCGGCGCGCCGAGCTGGCCGCTCATCGTCGGCCATGCGGCGCCGAGCAGCCCGTCGGGAAGCCCGAGCGAGATGAACGCAAGATAGATGATCGCAAGCAGCAGATTGGTCATGGCAGCTCCTTTGCGGCGACGGACAGGACATCGATGCACGAACATCGATGGACATGACACGAATGGACGCCCCGATTATATTCCCTCCGCAAGAAAATCCAGATCCGTCTCTCTCACCCTCTCGGTCGTTTCGGGGACATAGACTGTCGCCTATGCCTTTGACCATCGGATTCGTCTTCGATGACACGCTCGACGTGCTCGACGGCGTGCAGCAGCATATCGTCACAATCGGCGAGGAGCTGCGCCGCCGCGGCCACGACGTGCACTACCTCGTCGGTGAGACGCACGATTCGCCGGTGCCCAACACCCATCCGCTCTCCCGCAACGTCATGGTGCGCTTCAACGGCAACCGCATGCGCATCCCGCTGCCGGCGAAGCGTGCGAGGATCCGCGAGACGCTCGCGGCCCATGATTTCGACATCCTGCATGTGCAGGCGCCCTACAGCCCGTTCATGGCCGGACGTGTGCTTTCGGCCGCCTCCCGCCACACCGGCGTCGTCGCGACCTACCATATCGCCTCGGCCGATCTGGCGTCGCGCGTCGGCGGCCGTCTGCTCGGCCTGATCAACGCGTCGACGCACCGCCGCGTCGACGAGGTCGTCGCCGTCTCGCAGGTCGCCGCGCGCTATGCCGAACAGACCGCGCACGTGCGCGGCGTCGTCATCCCCAACCCGGTCGATGTGGACAAGCTCGCCGGCGCGGCCCGGGCCGCGAGACGGACCGGGCCGTCGTCATCCGAGGAACACCTTGCGGTGTTCCTCGGACGGTTCGTGCCGCGCAAAGGCGCCGAACTGCTGCTCGACGCGATCGCCTATGGCGAGGCGCACGACATGTTCCCCGAAGGCTTCCACGTCAAATTCGCCGGCAAGGGGCCGCTGCTCGACGAATGCAGACGCCGCGCCGAGGCGCTGCGCACGCCGATCGAGTTCCTCGGCTTCGTCGAGGAGGAGGACAAACCGGCGCTGCTCGCGAGCGCCGACGTCGCCGTCTTCCCGGCCACCGGCGGCGAATCCTTCGGCATCGTGCTGCTCGAGGCGATCGCCTCGGGCGCCGGCGTCACGCTCGCCGGGGACAATCCCGGCTATCGTTCCACATTGCTCGGCGACGACGATGCGCTCTTCGACGTCGGCGCCGACCATGCGCGCGTGCTCGCCGACCGCATCCGCCGCGCGCTTGTCGACCCCGACTGGGCGCAGGCGCTGCACGAGCGCGAGCTGCGCCTGCTGGCACGTTACGATGTGGGTAGCGTCGCCGACCGTCTCGAGGAGGTCTACCGGCGCGCGATCGCCGA
Organism: Bifidobacterium anseris; assembly: GCF_002860345.1. GTDB lineage: Bacteria > Actinomycetota > Actinomycetes > Actinomycetales > Bifidobacteriaceae > Bifidobacterium > Bifidobacterium anseris. The sequence continues at coordinate 223,630 of NZ_NMYC01000001.1, read as the reverse complement.
CCGCCGCCGTTGACGGCGCCGCTGCGGCGCCGTCAACGGATCAGGTGTCGATCTTCGAACGGTCGAAGTCGTCGGCGTTGTCGACGATGAACTGCCTGCGCGGCGGCACCTCGTCGCCCATGAGCAGACTGAAGATCGCGCTCGCGCGCTCGGCGTCTTCCATGCGGATGCGCCGCAGCAGACGCGTGCGCGGGTCCATCGTCGTGTCGGCGAGCTGGTTCGCGTCCATCTCGCCCAGACCCTTGTAGCGTTGGATGTCGTCGGCGTAGCCGATGTGGTCGCGATCGAGTTGTTCGAGCTTGCCGGCGAGTTCGTCGTCGGAGTACGTGTAGATGTATTCGCCCTTGCGCGACCCCGTCAGCGCGATCCGGTGCAGCGGCGGAACGGCCGCATACACATGGCCGGCTTCGATGAGCGGACGCATATAGCGGTAGAACAGCGTCAGCAGCAGCGTGCGGATGTGCGCGCCGTCGACGTCGGCGTCGGTCATCATGATGATCTTGTTGTAGCGCGCCTGCGCAAGGTCGAAGGAGGCGCCCGACCCGGCGCCGACGACCTGGATGATCGCCGCGCATTCCTTGTTGGACAGCATCTGCGCGAGCGACGCCTTCTGCACGTTGAGGATCTTGCCGCGGATCGGCAGCAGCGCCTGGAACGCCGAGTTGCGAGCCGCCTTCGCCGTGCCGAGCGCCGAATCGCCCTCGACGATGAACAGTTCGGCGACGTCGTCGTTGCCCGGCTGGCAGTCGGAGAGCTTCGGCGGCATGCTCGCCGATTCGAGCGCCGTCTTGCGGCGTGCGACCTCCTTCGTCTTGCGCGCCTGGATGCGCGCGTGCATCTCGCCGACGATCTTCTCGAGCACGCGCGACGACTGCTCCTTGTAGCCGCGCTTGGCGCCGGTGATCATCTCGGAGAACTGCTTGTCGACGATGCGCGTGACGACCGGCTTGACCTGTGCGGTGCCGAGCACGTCCTTCGTCTGCCCCTGGAACTGCGGTTCGGCGATACGCACGGTGACGACGGCGACGAGGCCGGCGAGGATGTCGTCGCGTTCGACCTTCATCTTCGCGTCCTTGAGATTCACCTTGAGCTTGCGCGCATTGTCCTCGACGGCCTTGCGCACCTGCCTGGTGACGGCGTTGAGGAATCCGTCGACGTGCATGCCGCCGCCGGGCGTGGCGACGACGTTGACGAAGCTGCGGATCGTCGTGTCGTATCCGTTGACCCAGCGCAGCGCGATGTCGACGTCGCATTCGCGTGTGATGTCCTGCGCGTGCAGGTCGCCGTGCTCGTCGACGGCCTGCGTCTCCTCATGGTAGGTGCCCTGCCCGGTGATCTTCCAGATGTTCGAGATCGGCTCGCCATGTGAGAGGAAGTCGACGAAGTCGACGACGCCGCCGGTGTGGCGGAACTCCTCGACGCGCCGATGCCCCGGCGTCGGCGCCGCGGACGACGGTGCGACCTCGGCCTCGAGCGTCGTCGCGACACCCGCGTTCGCCTCCTGCTGCGCCTGCTCGGCCTCGGTGCGCGCGATCGCGTCGTCGCCCGCCTCGGCACGCTCGATCGCGGCGTTCTCATCCTCGTCGGTCTCCGCCTGCGCGGCCTGCGCGACGTCGACGTCGTCCTCGATGAGCGCGTCGACGCGCTCGTCGCCGGTCGCCTCAATGCGTTCGTCGACGACGTCAATCTTGAGCCCCGGCACGAGGAAGCTCGTCTGGCGCACACGGTCGATGAGCTGATCGTAGTCGAAGCGCGCCGTGTCGTTGAAAATCTCCGGATCGGCCCAGTAGCGGATACGTGTGCCAGTCGTCTTCGGCTTGACGTGACCGATGATCTCGAGTTCGGTCGGCCGGTTCTTGCGCGTCTTCTTGAACGGGGCGTCCGGCGAGGGATGCGCCGGGTCGGCGTCCGTGTAGACGCCCGGATGCCCCTGATGGAAGGCCATGTGATACGTGTTGCCGTTGCGGTCGACCTCGACGTCGAGCCTCGAGCTCAGCGCGTTGACGACTGACGAGCCGACGCCGTGCAGGCCGCCGGCCGCGTTGTAGGAGGCGTTGCCGAACTTCGCGCCGGCGTGCAGCTTCGTGAGCACGACCTCGACGCCGGTGAGCTTCGTCTTCGGCTCGACGTCGACCGGGATGCCGCGTCCGTTGTCGGCGACTTCGACCGAGCCGTCCTTGTGCAGCGTGACGACGATGTGCGTGCACGCACCGGCGAGCGCCTCGTCGACGGCGTTGTCGATGATCTCCCACAGGCAGTGCATGAGGCCCTGCGTGTCGGTCGTGCCGATGTACATGCCGGGGCGCTTGCGCACCGCGTCGAGGCCTTCGAGGACCGTCAGCGAGTCGGCGCCGTAGTCTTTCTTCGCCATCTTCCGCCTTCCTGGGTTGCGGCGGCCGCGGGCCGCCCGTCTGTCATGCAGGTTCTGTCATGCAGGTCATGTCAAGGTTGCACGCAAAAGAGCGCGCAGCCGCATGGCCCGCGCTCTTGTGCTGCGGCGGCCGACCTGAGCGGGCCGCCGCACCGTTGCTCAGATTGCTGTCACTGGTCGAGGAAGTCGCGCAGCGTCTGCGAACGCGACGGATGGCGCAGCTTCGACATCGTCTTCGACTCGATCTGGCGGATGCGTTCACGCGTCACGCCGTAGACGCGACCGATGTCGTCGAGCGTCTTCGGCTGGCCGTCCTCGAGGCCGTAGCGCATCTTGATGACGCCCGCCTCGCGCGGCGAGAGCGTCTCGAGCACCTGACGGAACTGCTCCTGGAGCAGCGAGAAGGCGACGGCGTCCGACGGCGCGATCGCGTCGGTGTCCTCGATGAGGTCGCCGAACTCCGAATCGCCGTCCTCGCCGAGCGGCGTGTGCAGCGAAATCGGCTCGCGCCCGTACTTCTGCACCTCCTGCACCTTCTCGACCGGCATGTCGAGTTCGCGCGCGAGCTCGTCCGGCGTGGGCTCGCGGCCGAGGTCCTGCAGCATCTGGCGCTGGACACGCGAGAGCTTGTTGATCACCTCGACCATGTGCACCGGCACGCGGATCGTGCGCGCCTGGTCGGCCATCGCGCGCGTGATCGCCTGACGGATCCACCAGGTTGCGTAGGTGGAGAACTTGAAGCCCTTCTTCCAGTCGAACTTCTCGACGGCGCGGATCAGGCCGAGGTTGCCTTCCTGAATCAGGTCGAGGAAGAGCATGCCGCGTCCCGTGTAGCGCTTGGCGAGCGAAACGACGAGCCTCAAATTCGCCTCAAGCAGATGGTCTTTCGCCTTCTTGCCGTCGGCGGCCGCCCATTTGAGCTCGCGCCTGCGCTTGAAGTCGAGCTTGTCGCCTTCGGTGTCGAGCAGGTGCTGCGCATACAGGCCGGCCTCGATGCGTTCGGACAGGTCGACCTCCTGTTCGGCGTTGAGCAGCGAGACGCGGCCGATCTGCTTGAGGTAGTCCTTGACCGGATCGGCGGTCGCGCCCGTCGTGACGACGCGGCGGCGCGGGTTCGTGCCGGTCGGCGCGAGCGTCTCGTCGTCATCGTCGTCGCGCACGACGAAGGCGCCCTTCTCCTTGGGTTCCTCGGGCTTCTTCTCCTCGTCGTCCTCGTCCTCCTCGGGCTCGGGCTCCGATTCGTCCTCGTCCTCGTCGTCGTCCTCGTCCTGGTCATCGACGTCATCGAGGTCCTCGTCGAGGTCGAGGCTCTCCTCGTCGATCTGCTCGTCGTCCTCGTCGAGCATCACGTCCTCGTCGTCCTCGGGCTGCGCGGCGCGCTTGGCCGTCTCCTTCTTCGCGCTCTTCTTCGCCGCGGCCTTGCGCGGCTGCTTCGTGGCCTCGGTGGATGCGGACTTCTTCTTCGCCGCGGCCTTGCGCGTGCCCGACGCGGAGGACGTACTCTTGCGCGTACGCTTCGCCGGCTTGCCCGCCGTCTCCTTCTTGTCCTTCTTGGCGGAGGCGCCTTCGACGGTGGAGGTGTCCTTGTCTTCCGACTTGCCCGTGGTGTTCGCCGTTCGCTTCGTGGCCAAACTGTTCCTCCTGCTCGCTCATGATCATGCGACGCCCGGGCCGCCTCCCTTCGCGAAGGCATAGTTGCGGCAAGGGCAAGTCGCGCACTAAGTGAGTTAACCATGTCGCGGGGACGATTATTCCACGTCCCCGCGCATGTCGTCGGCCGCGTCACGGGCGCGTCTCCAGCCACTGCGGTGCGACGCCGCGCAGCAACGCCGTCAGGATGATGCCGGCCAGACGCATCCCCTCGTCGAGCATGATCGCGTGCGCCGCCGTCTTAAGCGCACGGGCGTCGCCGGTCCACCACATCCCGTAGGAGGCGACGGCGAGTGGATGCGCGGCGAAGGCGTCGGGCACAATCTGCGCGGCGCGCTCGCAGATCTCGACGCCGCGCAGGATGCGTTCGACGTCGGGAGGCTCCTGCGCTGTGAACGCCGCATTGAGTTCGCGTTCCATGCGCGCCGCGTTGCCGGGCGCGTGCGGATGGACGGCGAAGCCGGCGAAATCCGCCGCGTCGTGCGTGTCGCCGGGCGCGACGAGCGTCATGATGAGCGCGTCGCGCGAGGCGAGCGAATCGGTCATCAGCACCGCGAGCGCGCACAGCCGCTCCGCCTCGCAGTCGAAGGGGTCGAAGTCGTCGGCGTCGAGCCATGCGAGCCAGTCGGCGCACACCTCGGCGAACCGTTCGCCGGTCGCCTCGTCGGGGCCGCGGTCGCGGCAGCGCTCGCGGTAGCGCTCGTGCAGCGTCTGGCAGCGCTCGGCGTCGCGTTCGTCGATGATCCGATCCTCGTCCGGCTCGAATCCCTCGAGCGGGACGAACAGCGTGCCGACGGCCTCCGCCGTCCCGATCGATGCGTCACGGTTGGTCGACTCGATGTTCTCGTCCATCGTCGTCTCGTTGCGCTTGGTCTCCTCGTTGTAGCTGCCCATCATTGCCTCCGTTCATCGTGTCGGGCCTGTTGTTCCGGCCGCGTCGGCCGAGCGTCCGGATCCACACGGAACCGGACGCGTCTCCACTCTCGCCAAGGCGCACCGGCGGCGTCCAGCCGAACGGGGGCATGTGTACGGACGGTACCGTTATCCACAATTCGCGCACGGGGAAATCCGCCACGCCCGGGGCGCCGACGATGGCCGTCGAAGATCGCCGATGCGATCGCCGTCAGCCATCATGGAACGCCTGCGATTGTCGCAACGCTGTGGGTGAATGGCAGCTATGAGCCCCTCCACTGACTTGCAGCAGATCGAATCGCGAATCGGCGCGCTCGTGCGCGAATACGCGGGACTGGCCCGGCAGGCCGACATCCCCCCGGAGCTCGACGACACGCTCGAACGCACGATCGACCAGGCCGTCGTCTCGAGCGAAGGCGGCAAGCGGCTGCGCGCGCTGCTCGCGCTCGAGACCTACGATCTGTTCGCGCCGGACGCTGGCGAGGCTCGCCGCTGCGCGATGCTCGACATTGCCTGCGCGATCGAGGTGTTCCAGACGGCGGCGCTCGTGCACGACGACATCATCGACGACGCCGATCTGCGGCGCGGCAAGCCGTCGGCGCACCGCGCGCTCGAACAGGCGACGCACAGCGAGGCGATCGGCCGGGGACTCGGGGTCATGCTCGGCGATCTGCTCGCCACCGCCTGCACGGCGATCATGGACGACGCGAGCCAGCGGCTCGACATCCCGCAGGCGAGGGATCTGCGGCGCACGTTCATCACGATGCATCACGAAGTGGAGATCGGCCAGGTGCTCGACCTGGCGATCGAGCGGATGCCGTTGAATGATCCGGACCGGCTCGGCAAGGCCTCCTACGAGGTGTTCCGCTGGAAGACGGCGAGCTACACGACGATCGCGCCGCTCGAACTCGCGTTCCTCTCCGCCGGCATGGACCAGCAGGAGGCGGCGCGCCATGCGATGGCGATCGGCTGGCCGCTCGGCGTCGCCTTCCAGCTCGCCGACGACCTCATCGACGTCATCGGCTCGTCGAGCCAGACCGGCAAACCCGTCGGCGGCGACATCCGCGAAGGCAAGCGCACGGTGTTGCTGTCGGACGCGCTGCGCGCCGCCTCGCCGAAGGAGGCGCGCGAGCTCACGCGCATCTACGCGAAGCGCCGGCGCGGGGCGTCGGACGTCGAACGCGTCACGGCGCTCATGCGCTCGACCGGCGCGATCGACCGCTCCTACGCGCGCATCGAGGAGATGTGGAACCGCGCGTGCGACGCGATCGACGCGATGGGACTCGACGCCGAACGCACCGCGCGCCTGACCGCGATCTGCGCGCGGTTCATCCCTCAGTCGGCGCGCGCATGAGAAGCACACCACCATGTAGAATGACGTCGTCATCGGCCTTCACGGCCGCACAGCTTTTCGGGTAAGGGATACGACGGATCAAGCATGAGTGAAGCGCAGGATATGCCCAAAGACAGGCTCGTCGACGGCCGCTACCGCATCGTGCGCAAGATCGCGGACGGCGGCATGGCCACCGTCTATCAGGCGGTGGATGTCAGGCTCGGCCGCGACGTCGCGATCAAGATCATGCATCAGCAGCTCGCGCAGGGACCGTACCGCGAGCAGTTCATCGCGAGGTTCCACCGCGAGGCGAACGCAGCCGCTTCGATCGCGAGCCCCAACATCGTGCAGGTCTACGACACCGGCGAGCACGACGGCCTCGACTACCTCGTCATGGAATACGTCAAGGGCGTCAACCTGCGCGCCGAGATGCAGCGCAAGCGCACGTTCAGCGTGCGCGAGACGCTGCGCGTCGTCGCCGAGACGCTCAGCGGACTCGCGGCGGCGCATGCGGCGCGCGTCGTGCACCGCGACATCAAGCCCGAGAACATCCTGATCAACAACCGCGGGCGCGTCCAGATCACCGATTTCGGCCTCGCGAAGGCGATCTCGCAGGCCACGCTCTCGTCGACCGGCATGCTGCTGGGCACGGCCGCGTACCTCGCGCCGGAGATGATCAGCGACAACGAGGCGCTGCCGCAGGGCGACTGTTACTCGGTCGGCATCATGGCTTGGGAGATGCTCGCCGGCCGCGTGCCGTTCCAGACCGACAATCCGGTGACGATGGTCTTCAAGCACGTCAACGAGAACGTGCCGTCGGTCGCGACGGTGTGCACCGGCATCGACCCGCGCGTCGCCCGTTTCATCTCCAGCCTGACGAACCGCGACGTGTCCGACCGTCCCGCCGACGCGTCGGTCGCACTCGACCGACTTCAGGAGCTCATGCGCACGCTGCCGCCGGACGCGCTGCGCTACCGTTACGACCCGTCCGCACAGCCGCAGGCGACGACGGCGATGTCAGCGCTCGCCGCGAACGCCGCGAACATGCCCACGCCGGCGCCCAACGCGCAGCAGACACCCGGCACGCAGCAGACGCCCAACGCACAATCGACACCCCACACACAACCGACGTCGGGCGCGCAATCAACACCCAGCACACAATCAACACCCAGCACACAGCCGGCTTCCGACGTCCATCCGGGGTCGCCGGCGCAGCCGATGGCGCGCATGCACAGCGGCATGGCGCCGCGCGCGAACAACGATCCGACGAGCACGATCGCGATGCCGAAGTCCTCCCCCACGGATGGGCGTCCCCCGGCGGGCGATGACAGCCCGACGGCGATGCAGCCGCGCCGCAAGCGCCATGTCGGCCTCATCATCGGCATCATCGTGGCGGTGCTCGCCGTGCTCGGCGCCGGCGGCGCATGGGCGTGGTGGTACTACGCGGGCCCCGGCAGCTACAACACGATGCCGAAGCCCGAGGGACTCACGTGTGAGCAGAACGCGCCATGCAAGATCACCGGCGTGGACTGGAAGCAGTACAAAAGCGCGCTCGACATCGCGGACATCCACTATGCGGTGAGCGAGGCCCACAGCGACGACGTGCCCGAAGGCGACATCATCTCCACCGATCCGGCCTACGTCGACGCGCATGTGAGCAAACGCCACGAGCAGATGGTCAGGGTCGTCGTCTCGCTCGGCGTGCAGCAGGTGACGATCCCCGAGGACATCACATCGTCGGACGATCCGCTCGCCGCGCTCAAGCAGGCCGGCATCGAACACGTCAAGCATGCGGACGACACCGACGAATGGTCGCTCGACGTGCCGCAGGGCATGATCATCAGCATTACGCCGGATGCAGGCACGACGATCGCGCACAACGAAACCGTCGACGTCGTGCTGTCCAAGGGGCCGATGCCGGTGCAGATGCCCGATCTGATCGGCCAGACGAAGGACTACGCGCAGAAGACTCTCAAGGACGACAAGCTCGAGGTCACGTTCAACGAGGAGTACAGCGACAGCGTCGCCGCGGGCCGCGTCCTCTACACCTCACAGGACGCCGGATCGACGCTGCACTGGGGCGATTCGGTCACAGTGACGCTCTCGAAGGGCCCGGAGACCGTGAAGATGCCCGACGTCGTCCGCAAATCGACGGACGAGGCGCGCAAGGAGCTCGAGGCGCTCGGCTTCAAGGTCAAGATCGAAAGGCCGCTCGCCGGCGCGGAGGTGCTGCACCTCGTCCAAAGCCAGGATCCGGCGGCCGGCACCGACGTGCCGAAGCGCACGAAGGACGGCGAACCGACGACGGTGACGATCCGCGTCGTCTGAGCAGTACGTAGTCTGAGTGTAGCCACTCGAGTACGGCGGCGCATATGGAAGGAGCCGGGTGGCCATGATCGGTCGCCCGGCTCCTTCCATATGCGGCTTCCGACCGGAAGCCACGGAACGTTCTGCTTCTTCTACTCGCGGTCGGCTTCCTGCGCGGCGGCAGCGTCGATCGCCGCCTGCTCCTGCTGCATCTGCTTCTTGACGACCTGCGCGTATTCAGGCACGTATTCCTGTCCGCTCATCGCCTGGATGCGGCGCGTGACCTCGTCGGTCAGTTCGCGCAGCCGCTCATGCGTGACCTGATCGGCGGCCGTCTTCTCGACGGGGATCGGCTCGCCGTAGATGACCTTGCTGCTGCCCTTGCCGGGGATGACCTGACCGGGCTGCTGCAGCTCGCGCGAGCCGATGATCGCGGCCGGCACGATCGGGCAGCCGGTCTCGATCGCGAGTCGCGCGGCGCCGGTGTGTCCCTTGTACAGGCGGCCGTCGGGGCTGCGCGTGCCTTCGATGTGGATGCCGAACAGTTCGCCGTCCTCGATGATCTCACGTGCATGCTCGAGCGCACCGAGCGACTTGGAGCCTCCGGAACGGTCGACCGGGAAGACGCCGACCGACGAGAACCACCACTTCTTGAACCGGCCCTTGAGGCCCTTGCCTTCGAAGTATTCGGCCTTACCCATGAAATGGATCATGCGCGGGCACGTCATCGGCAGCAGCGCGTCGTCGATGACGGCCAGATGGTTCGCGGCGATGATCGCGCCACCCTCATGCGGGATGTGTTCGAGGCCCTCGACCGTCGGATTGAAGCGCCGCCGCGCGATCGGCCCAAGCGTCTTGACGAAAAACCAGTACAGCATCCGAAGTCTCCTTACGCGCTTCACATTCCGCTTGCTACAGTAGTGGTCATGACCAACCTCAACAATAGCAGCAACGACGGCGACGCGCGCCGGGGCAACGATGCGTCCGGACATGACGACTGGGAGGCCTTCCTCAACGACCACGCCGGCGAGCTCGAGGATGTGGAGCGCTCGCGCACGGCGAAGAAGTTCGACCGCCACGCCCGGCGCGAGGAGAAAAAGACGATGCTCACCGTCGACGACCTGTCCGACGAGGCGTTCACCGGCGCGGGGCGCGGCCCGCGCGACTACACAAGCAGCTGGCTCGACACCGACGACGTCCTCGACCGCCACGGCATGGGCTTCTCGGCGCCGAACCCGTCACTCAAGGGCATCCGCGTCTCGAAGCTCATCTGCGCAGCGATCGGCGCGATCGGCGTCGTCGGCGTCATCCTCGCCGCCTGCCTGCCGCATGTCGCCGGCATCGTCGGCCTCATCGCCGCGCTGTGCGTCCTCGTCGGTGCTGGCGGCCTCATCGCGCAGCACGAGGGCCGCGACGTCATTCACGACGACGATTCGGACAACGGCGCCCGCGTCTGAACGATCCATTCATCCGCGGGCGCCGAATAATCCACATTGCAAGGCCCCGTTCAGGCCTTGCGCTGCCTTCAGGCCTTGCTCTTCGCGACGGCGATCCACTCGTCGAGCAGCGCCTGTGCCTTGCCTTCGTCGACGGTGCGTTCGGCGATCGCATAGGCCTGACGGAAGCGTTCAGCGAGCGTCGCGTCGGCGTCGATGAGTGATCCGTCGGCGACGATCGCCGATGCCGCGTTGAGCAGCGCCGTCGTGCGGAACGGCACGTCCTTGCCGGCGAACAGGTCGCGCGCGGCCTGCGCGTTGTAGTCCGGCTCGCCGCCGCGCAGATCGTCGATCGTGACCTTCGCGAGTCCCAGTTCCTCGATCGGGTCGAAGGTCGTCTCGACGACCTCGCCGTCCTTGAACTCCCACACCGAGATCGGACCGGTCGGCGCCATCTCATCGAGTCCCTCGTTGGATGTGTAGACCATACCGCTCTGGCCGTTCGCCGCGTAGACGGCGGCCATGATCGGGCTCATCGCGCGATTCGCGCAGCCGATCGCCATGTGCTTCGGGTTCGCCGGGTTCGTCAACGGTCCGAGCACGTTGAAAACGCAGGGCACGCCAAGCGCGGCACGCACCGGTCCGACGAAGCGCATCGCCGGATGGAAGGTCTTCGCGAACGCGAAGGTGATGCCCACCTCGTCGGCGATCTCGGCGACGGCGGCCGGCTTGAGGTCGAGCGGCAGTCCGAGCGCCTCGAGGCAGTCGGCGGCGCCGCATTTCGAGCTCGCCGCGCGGTTGCCGTGCTTGACGATCATGACGCCGGCGGCCGCCGCGATGACGGCTCCCATCGTCGACAGGTTGACGGTGTGCGCGCCGTCGCCGCCGGTGCCGACGATGTCGGTGCATTCACGGTTCACGTCGAGCGGCACGGCGTGCGCCACCATCGCCTTCGCGGCGCCCGCGACCTCGGCGGCCGTCAGGCCCAGCTGCTGCTGCGTTGCAAGCACGGCGCCGACGGCCGCCGGCTGCGCGTTGCCCTGCATGAGGTCGTCGACGAACCACTCGGATTCCTCGGCGCTCAGATGCTCGCCCTTCACGAGCTTCATCAGGATCGTTTTCCAGGTGATGTCGGCCATGACCTCTCCTCATCGGTATCGTGCAATGCATCGACCAGTCTAGGAAGGCCGTGCAACGAACCTGTTTCGATTCCCGCATCATGGTCATGCGCCTCACGTCTGGTCTGCGTCTCTCTACAATCACCTCCATCGCAACACCGATCGCAACATCGACGGAGGCACCCATGCCGCATACAATCCTCTTGTCCGACGACGCCGTCAGCTTCGACGCCGTCACCGTCCCCTTCCCGATGTCCATCGGCGAGCTCACTGCCGCGCTCGGCTGCATGCCGGACCGAGATGTCGTGGACGAGCACGGCGCGCGCCATCTCGTCTACGACGGGCTCGGTCTGGTATTCGCTCCCCTGCGCGCACCGATGGACTGGCTGCGCAAACGCGACGCGTACATCGACGACGACCATATCATCACCGGCATGGACGTCTACTGCGGTCCCGCTGTGCGCCCGCAATGGCGCGAGCGCGTGCTGCCGGACTCCCCCTGCGCCGCGCGCATCGCGAAGGCCGGCGGAAATCCGCTGTATTTCATCTCCGACCGCGACGAGATCGGCGCACTCCATGTCATCCGCTGGCCCGAAGACGGCCACGGCCCCGACGGTCCGGCACCCGACGTCAACGATCCGCTGTCCGTCTCTTTTTGTCCCGAGCGCAGGTTCCCTCCGGCGAACTACACGATCCGCAAACCAAAGGAACCGGTGCTGGCTTTCACCCATCTCAATTTCAAGCTCGCCGTCATCCAGCGGCTCATGTACGAACTCGAGGTGCTCACGCCGCGCTTCGACATCTTCGATTTCGCCGCGCAGTATTCCGGCAAACCAATCGACACCGAGAGCGAGACAGTCATCCGTCCTGCACTCAACTGGTTCAAGCGGCTGCCCATCCCCGCCCGGCTGGCATCTGAACTCACGTCGTTCACGATGGACGGCGCCGACGATGTGTACATGAACATCATTCCACAGTGGGACGGCGAGGACGACGTCTTCGACCTCGACGCCGTGAGCACGGCCGAACTGGCGCAGTTCCCGAATCTGCGCTCGGCGACGATCATGAGCGGCGACTACGCCGGCGTCAGCACCGTCTTCGCCGCGCACGGCATCGACGTGCGCCCGCTATGAAATTTGAAAACGGCGGGGGCGCCGCAGCAACTGCTGCGGCGCCCCCGCCGTCATATCCCGATCAGTGATTGACGCTTGGGTCGGCTCACTGCTCGTTCTGGCCGTGGCACATCTTGTACTTCTTGCCCGAACCGCACGGGCACTGCGCGTTCTTCGGCGTGCCCGGGAATGTGCGTCCGTCCGCCCACGGCGTCTTGAGCTCCTCGTTCTTCGGGCGCTTGTTCGCCGGCACCTTGCCTTCGGCGTGCGAGATCGGAGCCGGTCCGATCGGCGAGTGCATGTCGTTCTCGTCGATCTGCTCGACTGCGTGCTTGACTTCTTCGCCCATCGCGACTGCGGTCTCATCGGCGGTGTCGTCGTACTTCGACGGCTCCTCCGGCTCGACTTCGCGCACTTCGTCGTCGTTGAGCTCGTCGACGTCCACACCTTCACCGAGCGCGGTCTCCGCGGCATCCACGACCTGATCGTCGGTGACATCCTGGGCCATATCCTCGTGGTCGCGCGTCTGCGCGACCGAGTCGATGTCCACATGGAACAGCAGCTGGATGGACTCCTCCTTGATCGCTTCGATCATCGAGTTGTACATCTGGTAGCCTTCGCGCTGGTATTCGACGAGCGGATCGCGCTGGCCCATGCCGCGCAGGCCGATGCCGTCCTTGAGGTAGTCCATCTCGTAGAGGTGCTCGCGCCACTTGCGGTCGAGCACGGCGAGCACGACGCGACGCTCAAGCGTGCGCAGGCCCTCCTTGCCGAGCTTATCCTCAAACTGCGCGTACTGCTCCTGCGCATCCTTGACGAAGAGGTCGACGACGGCGTCGACGGCCTTCTCGCCCTTGAGGCCTTCGGCGGCCTTCTTGGCCTCGTCCTCGGTCACGGTCGTCGGGAAGATGCCGCGCACGGCCTTGAACATGCCGTCCCAGTCCCAGTCCTTCGGCTTGTCGGAGCCGCGCTTGGCACCGGTCACGTAGCTCGTGATCGTGTCCTTGATGAAGCGCTCGATGTCCTCGTGGATATCCTCGCCCTTGAGCACCGCCTGACGCTCGGAGTAGATGACGGTGCGCTGCTTGTTCATCACATCGTCGTACTTGAGGACGTTCTTGCGGATCTCGAAGTTGCGCGATTCGACGGCCTTCTGCGCGTTGCGCACACCCTTGGAGACGGCCTTCGACTCGATCGGCTCACCTTCCGGCATGCCCTTGGCCATGACGCGCGCGACGAGCTGCGTGTTGAACAGGCGCATCAGGTCGTCCTCGAGGCTCAGGTAGAAGCGCGATTCGCCCGGATCGCCCTGACGGCCGGAACGACCGCGCAGCTGGTTGTCAATACGGCGCGACTCGTGGCGCTCGGTGCCGAGCACGTACAGACCGCCGAGTTCGACGACCTCCTCATGCTCGTCCTTGACCTGCTCCTTGATCTGCTTGAGTGTCTCGGGCCACAGCTTCTCGTACTCCTCCGGCGTGTCCTCCGGCGAGTAGCCTTCCTCCTTGAGCTTGGCGTCGGCGAGGAACTCGACGTTGCCGCCGAGCATGATGTCGGTGCCTCGGCCTGCCATGTTCGTCGCGACGGTCACGGCGCCCTTGCGGCCGGCGACGGCGACGACGGCCGCCTCCTTCTCGTGCTGCTTCGCGTTGAGGACCTTGTGCGGGATCTCGACGACGTCGAGCAGTGAGGAGACAACTTCGGAGGCTTCGACGGAGGCGGTGCCGAGCAGGACCGGCTGGCCCTTCTTGTGGCGTTCCGCGACGTCCTTGACGATCGCCTGAAGCTTCTCCTTCTTCGTGCGGAAGATCAGGTCGTCCTTGTCCTGACGGATCATCGGTCGGTTCGTCGGGATCGGCAGCACGCCGAGCTTGTAGGTGCCCATGAACTCGGCGGCCTCGGTTTCGGCGGTGCCGGTCATGCCGGCGAGCTTGTCGTACATGCGGAAGTAGTTCTGCAGCGTGATCGTCGCGAAGGTCTGGTTCTCGGCCTTGACCTCGACGTTCTCCTTCGCCTCGATCGCCTGATGCAGGCCTTCGTTGTAGCGGCGGCCCGGCAGGATGCGGCCGGTGTGCTCGTCGACGATGAGCACCTCACCACCGGTGACGACGTAGTCGCGGTCGCGCAGGAACAGCTCCTTGGCCTTGATCGCGTTGTTGAGGTAGCCGATGAGCGCCGTGTTGCTCGGCTCGTACAGGTTGTCGATGCCGAGGTAGTCCTCGATCTTCGTGATGCCCGGGTCGAGGATGCCGACGGTCTTCTTCTTCTCGTCGACCTCGTAGTCCTCGTCGCGCACGAGCTTGAGCACGAGCTTGGCGAACTGGCGGTACCAGCGCGTCACGTCGCCCTCGGCCGGACCGGAGATGATCAGCGGCGTACGCGCCTCGTCGATGAGGATCGAGTCGACCTCGTCGACGATCGCGTAGTGGTGGCCGCGCTGCACGAGCTCGTTCTTCTCCCACGCCATGTTGTCGCGCAGGTAGTCGAAGCCGAATTCGTTGTTCGTGCCGTAGGTGATGTCCGCGTTGTACTGCTTGCGGCGCTCGGCCGGCTTCTGGCCGGTGACGATGCAGCCGACGCTCATGCCGAGGAAGCGGTAGATGCGGCCCATGAGCTCGCTCTGGTAGCTCGCGAGATAGTCGTTGACGGTGATGACGTGCACGCCCTTGCCTTCGAGCGCGTTGAGGTAGCTCGGCAGCGTCGCGACGAGCGTCTTGCCTTCACCGGTCTTCATTTCGGCGATGTTGCCCCAGTGCAGCGCCGCGCCGCCCATGAGCTGGACGTCGAAGTGGCGCTGGCCGAGCGTGCGCTTCGAGACCTCACGCACGGTGGCGAAGGCCTCTGCCATGATGTCGTCGAGCGTCGCGCCGTTGGCGAGCTTCTCCTTGAACTTGGCGGTCTGTCCCTTGAGTTCCTCGTCGCTCAGCGCCGCGATCTGGTCCTCGAGCGCATTGACCTCCTTGGCCACGTTCTCCAGGCGCTTGATCTGACGGCCTTCGCCCATGCGAAGGGCCTTGTCTACGATGTCTACCAATGTCACTCCCTTTGTGAGATGGTCGCTAACATCATCCACAATAACGGACGGACGGATTTTCCCCTTCGTTTTTCGACCTGTTTACGTAAATTTCTCACGTTCTGTCACAGGACATCCACAAACGCCCGTCCGGCGCCCCTCCCCGGATACGAAAATCGGGGACGGCCCCCCTCCTCGGGAGCCGTCCCCGACCGACCGCTGCACGGCGACCTTTCAGATTGCCGGCGCGTATGGCCCAAGATCAGGCCTTCTTGGCTTCCTCGGCCTTCTTGATGTTCTCCGGGGTGTCGATCTCGAAGACGCCGTAGCTCCAGCCGTGACGGTGGTAGACGACGGACGGGCGCATCGTGTCCTTGTTGACGAACAGGAAGAAGTCATGGCCGATGAGCTCCATCTCGTAGAGCGCCTCGTCGATGCTCATCGGCTCGGCGACGTGGAGCTTGCGGCGGATGACGATCGGCGTATCGCCGACGTGCACCTCGATGGACTCGCCGGGGCCGAGATCGGACGCGACCGCGGCGGCCGGGCTGTTGGCGTCGGCGGCGGCGCCCATGATGTCCTCTTCCTCCTCGGACGGCGGCACGAACTCGCCCGCGTCGACCGGGACCGGCGTGTAGTTCTTGCGGTGATCCTTGCGGCGGTCACGAGCACGGCGCAGACGCAGCGTCAGCTTGTCGAGCGCCAGATCGAGCGCGCTGATCTCGTCGAGGCTCGAGGCCTCGGCGCGGATGACGGTGGCGCCGGCGATGACGGTGAGCTCGACGCGCATCGCCGTGTCATGCATACGCGGATTGCCCTCATGCGACAGCACGACCTGGACGCGCTGCGCATCAGGGGCGATTGCGGTCACACGATTCATCTTGCTTTCGACGACGTCACGGAACTTCTGCTTGATCTGAATGTGACGGCCGGTAATCACGATATCCATGTGGACCTCCCTAGACTCAAGCGGCGGCATGCCGCTATATACGGACCGGGACGACGGTTCCGCCGTCCGGATATCACTCATTGTAACCGACGACATGCGGGAAAGTGCGGTAAAGCTGCTGGTTTAACTTTTTTTCGATACGACCCGTCCATGATTGACCGCGATGTCGCGCATCGTGTTAGAATACTGCCTTTGAGACCTCTTGATGGCCGCGACCAGCAATGGTTGAGGAACTTCCGGGCTCCGCAGAGCACGATGGCGGATAACGTCCGCCCAGGGCGACCTGAGAGATAGCGCAGCAGAGAACAGACCGCCCGCCCTTCGGGACGGGTAAGGGTGAAACGGCGGTGTAAGAGACCACCGGGCCGCTGGCAACAGCCGGCCGCATGGCAAGCCTCATCGGGAGCAAGGCCAAGCAGAAGACGCTTGAGGGCTGCTCGCCCAATGTCTTCGGGTAGGCTGCTAGAGCCTGACGGCGACGTCAGGTCGAGATGGATGGCCATCCGTGGCGCGTCGTGCCGGGTTTTCGGCGTGGCGCGTCACGACAGAACCCGGGGTATAAGAGGTCTCACCTTCTACTTTCTATTCGTCTCCCCTATTGTCGCCGCGTGCGCTGAACAGCGCCTCACCGACTTCGCGCAGCATTTGCGAATCATGCCCCTTGCGGCCTCCCGCGCTCCAGAAGCGGCGGCGCGCGACCTGCGGATCCTTGCCGCGCGTGCGCACGGCGACGGAGCGGCCGAGCGCCCATGCCGCGTCGACGAAGAGTCCGTCGGCGTCGGCCTCGGCGGCGACGCGCGTCGCCAGCGCGCGGTCGACGCCCTTGCGCGTCATCTCCATGACGGCGCCACGCATTCCCATCATCCGGTTCGCGCACGACCGCGCGACCGCGCGCGCGTATTCCTCGTCGTCGAGCAGCCGCAGCTCGGTCAGCCGGTCGACGACCTCGCCGATGACGTCGTCGGCGTAGCCACGTTCGGCGAGCTTGGCGCGCAACGCCCCCGTCGAACGGGCGGCCGCGTCGAGCAGCCGCAGCGCCGCCTCCTTGCATCGTTCGCCGTCACGCGGATCATCGGTCTGCGTGACGGCGAAGCCGCCCGCCGAACGCCGGCGCTCATCGCGACGATCGGCCTTGCGTGCGCCGGCGCGTCGTCCACTACGCGCATAACGGACTACGTCATCGTCCCTCGATGCGCCGAAAGTGCCACCGAACCGGGCAGACGAGCGCGGCGCGGCCGTGTCATCGTGGACAGCTATGTCGCCACAATCGGCATCGTCCTCACGAACATCCGCGCCGCGGCAGCCAATAGCATCGTCATAGGCGACAGCGTCCTCGCGGGCATCCGCATTGTCGCGAACGGCCACGTCGTCGCGGACGGCCGTGTGCTTGCCACCGCCACGACCTTTGTCACGCCCGGTGACGACCTCCTGCGGCGCCGCCGGCACCGGATGCGCCACGAGGAACTCCTCGACGGAGATCATCAGCCGTTCTTCTTCGCCGTCTCGCCGCCGGCCTCGGTCGTGGCGATGTCCTCGGATTCGATCGTCGATTCGACCTCCTCGCCCTGTGCGAAGGTGTCCTCGGGCGCGTCGATGAGACCGTAGGCGATCTTGACCTTGTTCTCGATCTCGTCGACGATCTGCGGGTTGTCCTTGAGGAAGCGGCGCACGTTCTCGCGTCCCTGGCCGAGCTGCTCCCCCTCGTAGGTGAACCACGAGCCGGACTTCTTGACGATGTCGGTCTGCAGCGCCATGTCGAGCACCGAGCCTTCGCGCGAGATGCCCTCGCCGTAGAGCACGTCGAATTCGGCCGACTTGAAGGGCGGCGCCATCTTGTTCTTGACGACCTTGACCTTCGTACGGTTGCCGACCGCGTCGTCGCCGCTCTTGAGCGTCTGGATGCGGCGGATGTCCATGCGCACCGACGCGTAGAACTTGAGCGCCTTGCCGCCGGTCGTCGTCTCCGGGCTGCCGAAGAAGACGCCGATCTTCTCGCGCAGCTGGTTGATGAAGATCGCCGTCGTGTTCGCCTGCGCGAGCGCGCCGGTCATCTTGCGCAGCGCCTGGCTCATCAGACGCGCCTGCAGGCCGACATGGCTGTCACCCATGTCACCTTCGATCTCGGCCTTCGGCACGAGGGCCGCGACCGAGTCGATGACGATGACGTCAAGCGCGCCGGAGCGGATGAGCATGTCCGCGATCTCGAGCGCCTGCTCGCCGTTGTCCGGCTGCGAGACGATGAGTGAATCGGTGTCGACGCCCAGATTGCGCGCGTAGACCGGGTCGAGCGCATGCTCGGCATCGATGAACGCCGCGACGCCGCCGTTCTTCTGCGCGTTCGCGACGACGTGGAGCGCGAGCGTCGTCTTGCCGGACGATTCGGGTCCGTAGATCTCGACGATGCGGCCGCGCGGCAGGCCGCCGATGCCGAGTGCCATGTCGAGCGCGAGCGAGCCGGTCGGGATGACCTCGACGTCCTGTTCGGGCTTGTCGCCCAGACGCATCGCCGATCCCTTGCCGAAGCTCTTCTCCACCTGCTTGAGCGCGTTCCTGAGCGCCTCCTGACGCCGCGGGTCCACATTCGGCCCGAAGCTCATGTCCTTGTCGGACTCCTTGGCTTTCTCCGCCTTCGCTGCTGCCATCGCAGCCCTCCTTTGTCTTACGTTGCCACGGGCGCGCACGCGGTCCGGGCCGCGCGGGCGCCATCCACGATATGCACGGGCACGGCGTGTGTCCGCCCTGATGGAAGTATGTGTACGGACGGACCCGTTATCCACATTTCGCCGAGCGCTGCACAGCCGTGTCGGCTGTGTCGAGGCACCATCATACCGGAAGATACGAACATTTGTTCGAACATCGGCGGCGTGTCGCACGACGTTCAGCGATGTCCCTGAAAATCAAGCGATGTCCCTGAAAACCAATGAGCGCCGCCTGTACAAGCCGACCGGCGCCGTCAACGAAAGTCGACCGGCAGCGGCGGGGCGACGTGGTCCTTGCCCCAGCGCCGCGCGTCGGGCACGTCCATCTGGTCGCACAGCACATTCCATACGACGCGCGGCTCCTCGCCGTCGGCGAGCGCCTCGACGACGGTGCGGCCGCCGAGCTTCGTCAACCCCTGGTCATGGGCGAGCGCGCGCCCGTAGGCCGAGCCGAACACTTCCTCGAGCAGTTCCCAGAATTCTCGTTCACGCATACCGCGCCACTGTACACCGCGCGCGGCTCACGCGAAAGTCCCAGCCTGCGAAAGCCCAACGCGCAAGATCCTCACACAACGGGAATGGGGACGTCCCCACCGGGGCGTCCCCATTCATGTTCAGGCGCTCAGCGGCCGTCATGCGCGGCGCGCGCCGTATCGGTCCGTCGTTCAGGCGTCCACGGAGTCGAGGTAGTCGGCGACCATGCGCAGCATCTGCGACGTGCTCAGACCGAGCGATTCGGAGATCGACGCGAGCAGCTCGGAGCTGGCCTCCTTCTGTCCGCGTTCGACTTCGGAGAGATAGCCGAGGGAGACCCCGGCCTTCTCGCTGACCTCACGCAGCGTCTTGTGGTCGTGCGTGCGCAGGTCGCGCAGCACGTGGCCGATGGCCTCGCGCAGCGAGACCTCCTTGACCTCGCCCATCGTTTCGCGCTTGCGGACGACGGCGCGGGGCTTGGCAGTCTCCGCGTCCTCCTCCTGCCACATGCGCACGAGCGCGGCCTGACGCTCGTCCTTGGCCTTCTTGGCGGCGCGGGCGCGAAGCACCTGCTGCTGCGCGAACATGACGGCGCGGCGCTGGGCCGGCGTCAGTTCACGCATGCGTGCCGTTCCGTTGCGCGATGGAGTGGAAACCTCGACCTTCCTGACCTCGGTCTGTCCTTCGGTGAAAGTCATCATATCCATAGTGTTCATGGCAATCACACTCCTTTCCTTATCGACAGTGTTCTTCATTTCCAGTATCGGGAATCATTCCTGTGAAGAACCTGTGAATTCTCTCAGGTTTCCCAGAACACAGCCCACGGTCCGCTGTCTAATAACCTCTCTAGAACCTTGCAATTCCAACTCTACTGCGTATTGTGAAGAACTCGTGAAAAAATACTCGCTTCTCGGCAGCGACACGCCGAAGTACACCAATCCAGCCGGTTTTCCCTCGTCCGGTCCGGGCCCCGCGACACCGGTCGTCGACAGTCCGATAATCCCGGAGCGATATTCCGGTTGGCTGAACAGTTTTGCCGTCGACGCCGCCATCTGGCGTGCGACCTCGGGGTCGACGGCGCCGTGCGTGCGCAGCAGCTCCGCGTCGACGCCGAGCACCTTCGCCTTCGCGTGGATGTCGTAGGTCACGGCTGAGCCGAGGAAGACGCGCGAGGCGCCGGGGATCCTGACGAATGCATCGGCGAGCAGGCCTGCCGTGAGCGATTCGGCGCACGCGATCTTCACACCACGTGCCTCACACCATGCGAGGATCGCCGCCGCCTGCTCGTCGCAGTAGTCGCGCAGCCGTCCCATATCGTCAATTCGGCGCGGATCGGCGCCCGCATATTCGAACTGTCTCGTCATGACCCACCTTCCATATGTCATGCGCACGCACGCGAAGCCCGTATATGCGCGTGCGCGCTCCATCCTAGGAGCGCGCACCCATGAACGCCACAGCGCGGCATGTCGTCGACCGGCCGCGGGCGTTTCGGCATCGTCACTGTCGTCGATATCGTTTCGCCGATATCGACGTTGCCGTGCAGCCTCAGCGTCCGGACGACGCGGCGGCATCGTCAAAACGATGCTGCGTCGACGCCGACGTAGCTGCATCCGCGTCGTTGATTTCGGCCGCATCAGAGCGCGGCTGTGCAGCCGCGCTCGCCGCGCCCTTGGCGTGCGCGCCGGCGGACTTCGACGCCTTGAGCACGCCGCGCACATACTCCCATCCCGAGTACAGGCACAGGATCAGCGAGAAGTAGATCAGCGTGTAGGTGACGACGAAATAGACGGTCAGCCACGCCGGATGCGCGCCGGCCGGCACGAAGGACCACACCGGGATGAGCAGCAGCCCCAGTCCGAGGCACTGCGTGAAGGTCTTGTATTTGCCGAGCTGGGAGGCGGCGATGACGGAGCCGCCGTGGTCGATGACGAAGAAACGCATCACTGTGATGCCGATCTCGCGCACGAAGAACAGCGCGGTGACGACCCAGCCGAGCCATGCGATGCCGAACTCGTTGAGGCTCGCGGCCACGATGAGCGTGCCGAGCGTGAGCAGCTTGTCCGCGATCGGATCGAGCAGCTTGCCCAGTTCGGTCACCTGATTGTATTTGCGCGCCATCCAGCCGTCGATCTTGTCGGTCGACGCGGCGAGCGCGAAGATGGCCGCCGCCGCCCAGCGCATGCCCATGTTGCGCGAGCCCCATTGCCCCGCGCCGATGTACAGGCCGAGAAAGACGATGACGAGGATGATGCGGGAGAAGGTGACGAGATTCGCCGGAGTGTTCCATCCGTCCCACCATGCTGCACGTTTGCTTCGCTGTTCCATGCCGTTCACACTACCCCACGCCGTATGACAGTCGCGTGACAATACCGTGGCGCATGCGGCGGCGCGGCGCAAACTCAGGCTGCGGGCGTCGCCGCAGGCTCGGACGGCTGATCCCCGCCGCCGGTCAACGACGTCGTCTCGCCCTTGATGAACGCGAGCACCTGCGGCAGGTCGGCCGGCTGCACGAGCACTTCGCGCGCCTTCGACCCCTCCGACGGTCCGACGACGCCACGCGACTCGAGCAGATCCATCAGACGTCCCGCCTTCGCGAAGCCGACGCGCAGCTTGCGTTGCAGCATCGACGTCGAACCGAACTGCGAGCTGACGACGAGTTCGGCGGCCGCGAGCAGTTCGTCCATATCGCCGCCGATGTCCTCGGTCGGGTCGAGCTTCGACTTCTCCGCCTCGTTCGCCATCTGCTCGATGTCCTCGCGGTAATGCGGCTTGCGCTGCTGGCGCACGAAGTCGACGGCCTTGCGGATCTCCGATTCGTTGACCCACGCTCCCTGCACGCGGATCGGCTTGGCCATGCCCATCGGCATGAACAGCGCGTCGCCCTGTCCGATGAGCGTCTCGGCGCCGGTCGCGTCGAGGATGACGCGCGAATCGGTCGCCGACGACGTCGCGAACGCGAGCCTCGAGGGGATGTTCGCCTTGATCAGGCCGGTGACGACGTCGACCGACGGGCGCTGCGTTGCGAGCACGAGGTGCACGCCGGCGGCGCGCGCGAGCTGCGTGATGCGCTGGATCGAGCTTTCCACGTCGTTCTTCGCGACCATCATCAGGTCGGCCATCTCGTCGACGACGACGAGCAGGTACGGGTACGGCGCCACCTTGCGCTTCGAGCCGGCCGGCGCGTGCACCTTGCCGGCGCGCACCGCCTCATTGAAGTCCTTGACGTGGCGGAAGCCGAAGAACTCGAGATCGCTGTAGCGCGCGTCCATCTCCTTGACGACCCATTCGAGCGCCTGCGCCGCCTTCTTCGGATCGGTGATGATCGGCGTGAGCAGATGCGGGATGCCCGCGTACGCGGACAGTTCGACGCGCTTGGGGTCGACCATGATCATCCTCACCTGCTCGGGCGTGGCGCGCATGATGATCGACGTGAGCATCGAGTTGATGAAGCTCGACTTGCCCGAGCCGGTGGCGCCGGCGACGAGCAGATGCGGCATCTTCGTCAGGTCGGCGGTCACGAAATGGCCCTCGACGTCCTTGCCGACGCCGGCGAGCATCGGGTTGGGGTCGTTCATCGCCTTGTCCGAACGCAGCACGTCGCCCAAATGGACGATCTCGCGGTCGGTGTTCGGAATCTCGATGCCGATCGCCGACTTGCCGGGGATCGGCGAAAGGATGCGCACGTCGGAGCTCGCGACGGCGTAGGCGATGTTCTTGTCGAGGTTCGTCACCTTCTCGACCTTGACGCCCGGGGCGACCTCGACCTCGTACTGCGTGACCGACGGGCCGCGCAGGAAGCCGACGACCTTCGCGTCGACCTTGAACTGCTGGAACGTGTTGTCGAGCGCGCGGATGACGTTGTCGTTCGCCTGCGTATGCGCCGCGTGCGGCTTGCCTTTCATCAGCAGATTCGGATCGGGCAGCCGATACGGCGCGAGCTCGGCACCCGCGGCGGCAGTGTCGGCGGCGGCAGCAGCAACATTGGCGGCGGTGCCGTCGGCTGATGCGTTCGGCGTCGCCGCGGCCGACGTTGCAGCCGACGTGGCCGCCGAGCCCGGCATCGGCGATGCGGCGGCCGCCTGAGGCGCGGACGCGCGCATGTCGACGACCTCGCCGGTGTGCGGCGAGACGAGCAGCGACGACATGTCGTCGAGCGCGCCCCACGGGTCGGCCGCCGCCCCGGCGCCCGCCACAGCCGGCATCGACCCCGACGGCATCGGCGTCGTGTGAACCTCCGGCTGCTGCGCCGACCACGTGTTCGAGTCGATGCTGCGCGTCGCGTCGTCGTTGTAGGCGCCGCCGCTGCTCACCGTGCGCGGCGAACCGGCGACGCGCGTCTCGGCGGTCTCGCCGTGCCGGCTCGCCGCGTTGACGAAAGCCTCGTCGCCGGCGTAGCTGTCGAGCTTGCCGTCGTCGTCGCGACG
Organism: Bifidobacterium anseris; assembly: GCF_002860345.1. Classification (GTDB taxonomy): domain Bacteria; phylum Actinomycetota; class Actinomycetes; order Actinomycetales; family Bifidobacteriaceae; genus Bifidobacterium; species Bifidobacterium anseris. The sequence goes on along the minus strand of NZ_NMYC01000001.1, from coordinate 199,832 downwards.
CCTGCGCCGGCGGAACAGACGACTGAGGAAGCCTTCGCGACGGCTCGGCGCATCCGCTTCGTCGTCGCCGTCATGCGTCGGCACGCCCTCGGCGAAGCGCAGCGTGTCGTCGTCGCCAACGCGCACCTCGTTGGGGAATTCGTCGTCGCCGTCGCGTTCGCCGTCCTCGTGCGCGGCGCCGCCGAACAATGCGCGCAGCTTGGCGGGGACTTCAGTGACGTGCGTGCGTGTGATGAGCAGCAGCGAGAACAGCGCTGAGACGACGAACACGATGATCGCGAAGCTCTGCGAGAGCCCCCACGCGAGCGGCGAGCCAATCAGGAATCCGAACAGGCCCCCGGCGTGCTGCAGGTTGGGCCAGGAGAACTCCTTCGTGTCGGCGGCCATGACGACGTCGATGATCGAACACACCGACCACAGCAGCATCGTCCAGCCGACGAGCACGCTCGGATTGCCCGAGCCACGCCCGGAGTTGCGGATCAGCCGCACCGAGACGAGCACGAGCAGCACCGGAACGACGATGCTCATGACGCCGAACAATCCGGAGGCGAATGCGTGCAGCCCGCGTCCGAGCGGCCCGTCGACGCGGAACCATTCGGAGCCGACGAAGAAGACAGCGAGGACGATGAGCACGAAGCACAGGCCGTCGCGGCGGTACGCCGGATCATAGTCGCCGACGCTCACCTTGCGCACGGCGGCGCCGAAGGCGCGCGGCACGGCAAGCAGCGCCCGCTTCCACGATGGTTCGTCGGTCTCCTGCGCCGGACGGCGCCCCTTCGACGCCGGCGCCGACGAGCCTGTCGAGCTCGCCTTGCGCGGTCGTTTGCTTGCGTTCGAGGATGTGGATCGTGCCATAACAGTCCTTGATTCTATCGCGAGGCCGCGCCCGCCGAAACGGCGCGCGGCCGGCGTCGCCCAGACGTCACGTCAGGTCGCCGAGATGATGGCGGACGTACTCGTCCGCATGCATGTCGACGGCGTCGTAGCCGCCGCGGTCGGCCACGTCGATGATCCCCATCGCCAGATCCACGAGCCGCGGGTTGAGCGCCTGCAGCCAGTGGATGCGCGGATCGCGACCGAACCAGCCCATCTGCTTGCGCGCGAGGCGCTTCGTCTTCTGCGCGACGAGGAAGCGCGTCTCGTCGAGGTCGCTCAGGCCGTCGAGATAGTCGATGACCTGCTGATAGCCGAGCGCACGCGAGGCGGTCGCGCCCAGATACGGCCGCAGCCGGCGCACTTCCTCGACGAAGCCGTCGTCGAACATCGTCTTCGTGCGCAGGTCGATGCGCCGGTCGAGCTCGGCGCGCGGCAGGTCGAGGCCGATCTGCACCGACGGGATGACGTAGCGGTAGCGCGGCAACGACGCCGAATACGGCCTGCCGGTGACCTCGATCACCTCGAGCGCGCGCACCGTGCGCCGCGGATTGTGCGGATCCATGCGCGCCGCCGCCTCGGGGTCGAGCCGCTCGAGTTCGGCGAACAGGACGCCCGGCCCTTCGCGTTCGGCGCGCTCCTCGAGACGCGCGCGCACGGCCGGATCAGTGCCTGGGAATGTGATGTCGTCGATCGCCGCGCGTGCATAGAGTCCCGAGCCGCCGACGAGGATCGGACGCACGCCGCGCGCCTGCAGATCGGCGATGCTTGCGCGCGCCATCTGCTGGAAACGCGCGACCGTCATCGTCTCCTGCGGCCCGATGACGTCGAGCAGATGATGCGGCACGGCGGCGCGCTCGTCGGAGTCTGCCTTCGCGGTGCCGATGTCCATTCCCTTGTACATCTGGTAGGCGTCGGCGTTGACGATCTCGGCGCGCTCACCGCGCTCGGCGAGGCGCCGCGCGATCGCGATGCCGAGTCCCGTCTTGCCTGAGGCCGTCGGCCCGACGATCGACACGACGCGCGGCGTCGTCTGCGCGGCGGCTGCATCATTCATCATCGCAGCGTCCGTCGTCGCAGTGTCCGTCATCATATTGTTCGCCGTCTCAGCGTTCGTCATCGCAGCATCGTTCATCGTCACATCGTCGTCCATCGTCGCCTCCATCTGCGCGTCGTCGTGCGCGCGCCGTTTCAACGCCGCACCATATAGGTCTGTCCGGCCGCGATGTCCGGGTCGGCGATGAGGTTGTGCACGCCGGCATGCGTGACGGTCGCCGTCACGAAATCGCCGACCTCGGGCATCGGCTCGCCTTCCGGCACGCCGACGTGCACGAGCACGCCGGTGCGCTCGCGGCCGGTCACGCGATGCGTCTCGCCGTCCTTCTTGCCGGCGCGCCCCGTGACCATGACCTCGACGTCGCGTCCCTCGAAGCCGCGCAGGTTCTCGGCGGTGATGCGCTCCTGCAGCGCGAGCAGCCGTTCGATGCGCTCGCGCGAGACCTCGTGCGGCACCTGCTCCATCGACGCCGCCGGCGTGCCCGGACGCGGCGAATAGATGAACGTGAACGCCGACGAGAAGCGCGCCTGTTCGACGACGCGCAGCGTGTCGCGGAAATCCTCCTCGGTCTCGCCGGGGAATCCGACGATGATGTCGGTCGAGATCTGCGCGTCCGGCATCGCCGCGCGGATCTTGTCGAGGATCGACAGGAAACGCTCGGAACGGTAGGAGCGGCGCATCGCGCGCAGGATGCGGTCGGAGCCCGACTGCAGCGGGAAATGCAGCTGATGCATGACGTTCGGCGTCTCGGCCATCGCCGCGATGACGTCGTCGGTGAACGCGGCCGGATGCGGCGACGTGAACCGCACACGCTCGAGGCCCTCGATGTCCCCGCACGCGCGCAGCAGCTTCGAGAACGCGTAGCGGTCGCCGATGCCGTAGCCGTAGGAGTTCACGTTCTGCCCCAGCAGCGTGACCTCCTTCGCCCCGTCGGCGACGACGGCGCGGATCTCGTCGAGGACGTCGCCGGGACGGCGGTCGCGCTCGCGGCCGCGCGTCGTCGGCACGATGCAGAACGTGCACGTGTTGTTGCAGCCGACCGAGATCGCCACCCACGCCGACGTCTTCGACGCGCGGTGCACCGGCAGTTCGCTCGGGAAGACCTCGAGGCGTTCGTTGACCTTTGTCTGTGGCTTGCCGGTGGCCTTCGCACGTTCGAGCAGTGTCGGCAGATCCTCGATGTTGCGCGTGCCGAAGACGGCGTCGACCCATGGGGTGCGCCGTGCGATCCGTTCGCGGTCGAGCTGCGCCATGCAGCCGCCGATTGCGATCTGCATGCCCGGACGTTCGCGTTTCATCTTCGCCCACAGGCCGATCGTCCCGTACATGCGTTCGGCGGCGTTCTCGCGCACGGCGCAGGTGTTCATGACGATGAGGTCGAGGTCATGCGCCTCCTCCTGCGCTTGGCTTGCGCACACGTAGCCGGCCGCCTCGAGGACGCCGGCGATGCGTTCGGAGTCGTGCACGTTCATCTGGCAGCCGAGCGTGTGCACGGCGAACACGCCCCTGCCGCGCCCCGCGCCCTCGTCGCCTCCGGTCGCGAGCGCACGTTCCTCTTCGGTCATCATCTCTTCGTTCATACCGCACATGCTAACCGAGGGCGGGCACAGTGCGACCGCACTGCCGCGCATCGTCACAGCAGCCGCACATCCACGCCCCGCAGCGTCGACGCTGGCCGTTTTCAGCATGCCGACAGGCGCGCCCGCTACAATGGTCGATCGTGATACTTGACCGTCAGAACCGTGTGAACACCAATGAACTGCGCGCCCGCCTGAGCGCGATCGCCGACGAGCTCGAGCAACGCGACGGCGCGCCGGCAATCGAGACGTCCGAAGTGGACGCCGTGACCGAGTTCATCGACCAGATGCAGGTGTACGAGGGCGCGATGTACGAGATCAGCACGAAGCTCGAGATCCTCGATTCGGAGTTCCAGGTGCATTTCTCGCACGACCCGATCCACCATATGGAGCGCCGTCTCAAGTCGATCGATTCGATCATCGAGAAGATGCGCCGCAAGCATCTGCCGTTCACCGTCAAGTCGGTGCGCGACAACCTCTTCGACGTCGCCGGCATCCGCGTCATCTGCAACTACCGCGACGACGTGTATTCGGTCGCCAACTATCTGTCCGCGCAGTCGGACATCCAGGTGCTGCGCGTCAAGGACTACATCCTCAACCCCAAGCAGAACGGCTACCGTTCGCTGCACGTCATCTACGCGGTGCCGGTGTTCCTGTCGAGTGGCGCGCACTACACGCCGGTCGAGGTGCAGTTCCGCACGATCGCGATGGACTATTGGGCGAGCCTCGAGCATGCGCTGCGCTACAAGACCGACCTTCCCGACGCCAAGCTCACCGAGCATTCGCAGACGCTGCTCGACTGCGCACGTTCGCTGCAGAACGTCGAAACGCAGATGCAGTCGATCCATCGGGACATCAACGGCGCGCCGCAGGGTTCGCAGGCGCCGGCGACCGACGGCGCGCCGCGTCACCTGAGCTGACGGACGGCGTACGGCAATCGCCACGGAACACAAAACGCGGGCGCCCGCACACATCAACAAGAGGATGTGTGCGGGCGCCCGCGTTGGTATGCGTCGGCGTCAGTCGCGGCTCAGTCCCAGCAGCTGCAACACGTAGAGGAACATGTTGACGAAGTCGAGATAGAGGTTGAGCGCGCACAGGATCGAGACGCGCTTGATCATCTCCGGGCCCTGCGACGCGTACTGCGCGAAGACGCGCTTCGTGAACTGCGCGTCGTAGATCGTCATCGCGGCGAACAGCACGATGCCGATCGCGGCGACGATCTTGAGCGTCGTGTTCGTCGGCGCGACGAACATCAGCACGACCTGCGTGACGATGAGCACGATGAGGCCGATGACGAGCACCGGGCCCGCCTTGAGCATGTTCGCCTTCGTCGTCAGGCCGAACATCGTCAGCGCGAAGTAGAAGACGGCGCTGATGAGGAATGCGTAGCCGATCGTGGCAATCTCGTAGAAGCTGAAGATGACGCTCAGCGAGAAGCCCATGAGCGCCGCGTAGACGTAGAACCACACGCGCGCCGTCGACGACTTCATGTTCATGACACGCATGCCCAGGTAGATGGCGATGCCGACCTCGACGATCATCGGCAGCCACACGCCGAGCGTGCCGGTCGCGAGGATGAAACGCGCATACAGGCCCGTCATGTTCGTGACGATTGCGACGAGGCCCGTGAGCACGAGCGCGATCGTCATCTCGCCGTAGGCGCGCGTCATCGAGACGTGCTCGGCGCGTTCGGTGACGGCGGTGGGCTGGATCGTGTAGATGCCGTCGGCGCCCTGATGCATCGTGCCGGCGCCCTGGTTCGCGCCGTATATGCCGTACTGCGGCGCCGCGCCGTACGGCTGCGCGCCGTCCGGGCGACGCTCGCCCGGCTGCTGACCATAAGTCATTCGTTGCTCCTTGATGGTTTCGTATCGGACCCCCATTCTACCGGCCGTCCGCGCCGCTTGGCTGAAAGCGCGCTGGGAAAACCATGAGCGTCCGTAAATGTTCGCAGTATCTTCACAACAGGTGCCGCGACGGCGGTATTCCCGCCCTCGGCGGCGTTTGGGCGGTCTTCGCCGGCGGTTCGCGCCCCGCGCGGCGGGCTATAGTGGATGGCACGTCCCACGCCGCTGATGCAGACACCGATGTCGACGACGGCTGGAGCGGACGCATCCATCCATGTGACCAAAGGAGCGACGATGGAACCAATACGAGCGATTCAGTACGGCTGCGGCAAGATGGCGAAGTACACGGTGCGCTACATGCATGAGAAGGGCATCCAGATCGTCGGCGCAATCGACGTCAACCCGGATGTCGTCGGCATGGACATCGGCGAATTCGCCGGCATCGGCCCGCTCAACGTCAAGGTGAGCGACGACGCCGAGGCCGTGTTCGACTCATGCGACGCCGACATCGCCGTCGTCACGCTGTTCAGCTTCATGGACGACATCGCGCCGATGTGCGAGCTGTGCCTCGAACACGGCGTCAACGTCGTCACGACCTGCGAGGAGGCGATCTACCCGTGGACGACGAACCCGGCCGTCACAAACCGCCTCGACCGCATCGCCAAGGAACACGGCGCGACGATTGTGGGCACGGGGATGCAGGACATCTTCTGGATCAACATGGTCGCGCTCGTCGCCGGCGGCTGCGATCGCGTCGACAAGATCACCGGCGCCGTCAGCTACAACGTCGAGGACTACGGACTGGCGCTCGCGAAGGCGCACGGCGTGGGCCTGACGGCAGAGGAGTTCGAGGCGCAGCTCGCGCACCCCGAGGAGATCGTGCCGTCGTACGTGTGGAACTCGAACGAGGCGCTCGCGCAGAAGCTCGGCCTGACGATCAAATCGCAGACGCAGAAGGCGGTGCCGTACTTCAACGACGTCGACGTGTATTCGCAGACGATGGGCGAGACGATCCCGGCCGGCAGGTGCGTCGGCATGTCGGCGGTCGTCACGACGGAGACGATGCAGGGACCGGTGCTCGAGACCGCATGCATCGGCAAGGTCTACGGCCCCGACGACGGCGACATGTGCGACTGGAAGATCGAAGGCGAACCCGACACCGAGTTCCACGTCGTCAAGCCGGCCACCGTCGAGCACACCTGCGCGACGGTCGTCAACCGCATCCCCGACGTGCTCAACGCGCCGGCCGGATACGTCACCGTCGACCAGCTCGACGAGATCCGCTACCTCACCTACCCGGCCGCGCTGTACGTCGCGTGAGCCGACGACACCGCCGATAGACGGAGGCGGAAACAGAGCAGGCGGTCGCCGACGCAGAGAAGAGAGATAACGAGGGGCGTGGGCTCAGCGCATGTGCCGAGCCCACGCCCCTCCCCTGTTCTGCGGTCAGTTAGCGTCTGCGGTCGTCGGCGCTCAGGCGGCGCGGTCGGCCATGTCGACGAGGCCGCCCAATTCGTCGGTCATCCGCGCGAGCGTGCGCGACGTCGCGTCGGCGTCGGTGAACATCGACGAGAACAGCGTGTCGAGATCCTCGTCGAAATGCGCGGGCAGCAGCCCCGCATGCTCGCGCGCATAGCTCGCCATGCGCTTCTCGCCCGGATGCGTGAGCCGGTTGAGCGCGAACAGCACATCGAAATACGACTCCAGATATGCGGCCGTGCGATGGTTGACGCTGACGAGGTCGCCACGCGACGCCGCCTTCGCGATCTGATGGTCGTAGGACGGCAGGTTCGCGGTGAGCAGACGCATGTTCTTGCCGATGATGTTCGCGCGCAGCTCGTCCGGATAGTCGACCGCGTAACGCCGGCGCAGCGCCTCGAGACGCCCGTCGCGATCGAACAGGACACGGCAGCGCAGCAGATTGTGCCACATGCACGTCGTATATCCGGTGGCCGCCTCACCTTCGTCGACGACCGCCGAAATCGAGCGCGCGAAATCGTTGAGGCTGCGGTAGAGGATGTCGATGTCGACGCCGTCGTTGAGTGTGCAATCGTCCTCGAGCTCCCAGAACGCGTTGCCGATCTCGGCGTATCCGCAATGTTCGGCGATGATCGCGCGGCGCTCGGCCTCGCTCGGCAGCGCGTCGCAGTAGATGTACAGATCGTAGTCGCTCGTCGCGTCGTACACGCCGCCGGCGCGCGATCCGCCGAGTGCGATCGCCGTCACTTCAGGCAGCTGCGCGAAAGCGCGCCACAGTGATTCGAACGGTGTCATGATTCCTCCTTGTTCATCGGTTCATCATCAGCGGCTACGGCGTCCGTTTCGCGCACGTCGTCGCCGTGTTCGGCGGCGTAGGCGAGCAGTTCGGGCGTGCGGCTCCAGTAGCGGATCCCCAATGCTCGAAGTCCCACTCCTCCATATAGGCGTTGCATTCGTAGTCGACGTAGAGCAGCACGTCGCCGCGCACGACGAAGTTCGTCGGAAAGTAGTCGATGTTCGTGTCCGCTGCGTACAGCCTGCGGCATATCGCGCGCATCCGCTCGATGTACTCGGGGCGCACGCCGCCGGCGAGGACGAGCTCGTAGACGGTGGGCCCGTCGACGTATTCCTTGAGGATGCGTTCGGCGTCCTCGTCCACGTCGATCATCCGCGGCATCGCGACGCCGATCTCGTTCAGCCGCCGGTAGTCGTTGAGCTCCGAGGCGAGCTTGTCGCCGAACTGATAGTACGAGCAGGGCTCGTGGTGGATCTGCTTGAGCACGAGCCCGACGCCGTCCGCATCGCGCACGAGATACGAATACCCGCCCTTGCCCTTGCCAAGCAGCCGCACGACCTCATAGGAAGTGCCGTTGACGTCCAGCATCGTGCCGGCCGCTGCCACCGGCGTAGCTGCTGCGTCCGCTGCGTTTGCCACTGTCTTCGTAACGGTGTCTGCTGTCTCCATGACCCAATGATAACCTATGCAGATTTGAAAACAAAATCATCCTACTCATATTGTGTATCAGTATGACAACATTTGCATACATCTCCTGCAACAATGTCAGCATTCGTTGCACGGCGTCCATCTGTGCAGTGTCTGCCGCCGCAACAACCAACCATAACGACCAACGGCAGTACGTGATTGAGCTCAACCACCAACTGCCACCGCACACCCCTACAACGGCAGTCCGTAATTAAGTTCAACCACCAACTGCCATCCGTCGCCCCTCCGATGGCAGTACGTGATTGAACTCAACCATCGACTGCCACCGACCGCCGCCGCAACGGCAGTATGCGATTGAGCTCAACCACCGGCCACCGTTGCCTCACCAACCAGCCACATCAGTGACAGCTGAGCCATTCGACGGCGAGCTTCGTGCGGTTCGCGATGTTCGTCTTCGCAAGGATGTCGCTGATGCGGTTGCGCACGGTGCCTTCGCTCAGATGCAGCTCAGCGGCGATCTGCCGGTTGTCGTAGCCTTCGGCGACAAGCGCGGCCACGTCGCGCTCGCGGTCGGTCAACCGTGCGAATCGTTCGTCCTCGATGATCGGCACAACGTCGTCCGGCTGGGGCGCGGAGGCCTGCGGCGCCGTCAGCTGCCCGAGCACTTCGGCGCCGAGCACGATCTGCCCAGCCATGACGGCCTGCACGGCCGGGATGACCGACGCGACGTCCTGCTTGATCAGATACCCCTTCGTATGCAGTTCGACGGCGCGGCGAATGTAGTCGGGGTCGGCGAAAGTCGTCAGAATGAGGATCCGCGCGCCTGGATGCTCGCGCAGGATCCGTTCGGCCGCGTCGAGGCCGTCCATGCCGGGCATCTGCACGTCGATGAGCAGCACGTCCGGCCCGTGCGCCGCGTATTCGCGCACGGCCGCCGCGCCGTCATGCGCCGTCCACAGCACCGTCGCCGTGCCCGTCGCCGTCAGAATCGTGCCGATCGACGAGCACACGATTGGATCGTCGTCCACAATGGCCACCGAAATCGCCATCATCCCTCCATCCGTTGCATCACATTGATTTCCGACTGCGCCGCCCGCGTACCCGCAGCCGCCGCGTCGTCGCCGAGTGTCTTGGGTACCGAGACGAAGACGCGCCAGCCTTGCGCGTACGGCCCGCACGTAGCGTTGCCGCCGAGCGCGCGTGCGCGTTCCTCGATGTCCGCCAGACCGATGCCGCCCGAACGCGACGGCGTACGCGTGATTGGACCGCCGTCGTCCTGCACGACGAGCTGCCACAGCCCCGGCAGATCGATGAGCCGCACCGTCGCGTGTGACGCCGTGCCGTGGCGCACCGTATTCGTCAGCGCCTCGCGGATGACAGCGGCGAAGCAGTGCGCGAGCGCGGACGGCGCCTGTCCGATACCGTCGTCGAGCCGCACCTGCAGTGACGAGGCGTCGGAGACGGCGGCCGCGTCCTGCATCATCCCGTGGAAGTCGGTACCTTCGTCCTTGAGGCCGTGCACCGATCGGCGGATCATCGTCATCGCCTCGTCGAGCGTCGTGCCGAGGCTCGCGAACTGCGCGGCGTGCACGTCGTCGCCGACCGTCGTCGCGACAACCTGGTCGGCCTGCGCCATCATGATCGCGCGCGTGAGCAGATGGCCGACGTTGTCGTGGATCTCGCGCGCGATGCGCGTGCGTTCGTTGAGCCGCGCGCGGCGCATGTCGGCGGCGCGCGACGCTTCGACGTCATTGATGCGCGCGTGCGACAGGCGCAATCGTTCTCGTCGTTCGTCGGCGAGCGCGCGGTAGCGCATCTGCGCGCGCAGTCCGTCGGCGCGCAGGTATCCGGCGACGCTCGTCACCGCCGTCAGCGGTACGAGCAGCAGCGCGACGATCGTCGACTCGTCTGCCGGCGCGTTCGTTGTGACGTGCGCGAGCGCGATCAGCGCCACAACGAACGCGCCGGCGCACGGGATCGCGGCGAGCGCGAAGCGTGCGCGGCGTGTGCGGGGACACGCGCCTTCGACGATCCGGTAGGCGGCGTCGCAGCCGACGACCGGCAGCAGCGTCGCCCATGTGGGCACCGCGCATGCGGCGATGCAGAACGCGGTGGCCAGTGCGAACCACGGGCGGACGCCGATGAGCACAGTGAGCGCGGCGAGCGTCGCGGCGATGAGGAGACCGACGATCGCGACGGCGGTGACATCGTCGTGCGCGAGCACGGCGAGCAGCGCGCACACGGCGATCATGAGCACATGCACGATCGTGTCCACCATGTCCCGCTCCTCCCTGTGCCAAATGCGTCCTGATAAGTCCTGATATGCCTTGATGTGCCGCCTGCACACGTCTGTGCGACGCGCGCTGTCCACGCACACAGACGCGCGCCACCCGGCCGTTTCCATTATCGAGCATCGCACGGCCGCCGGCGCGTCCGATGATGACAATTGTCACGATACGTCCACGCGAACGGGGACTTGGGACACCGTTTTGCGCGCGCCGCGCCGCGCATCATGGAATCATGAACGATACGACCCATGCCGATTCCATGACGCGCACGGCAACCCGCCCCGCGCAGCGCGTCGCGCACCCCTCCCCCGCGATCGCCGTCGACGAACTCGTCAAGCACTACGGCGACAAGCTCGCCCTCGACTACCTGAACATGCGCGTGCGCCGCGGCGAGATCTACGGTCTGCTCGGCCCCAACGGCTCGGGCAAGACGACGGCGATCAACTGCATCCTCGGCCTGCTCACCTACGATTCGGGGCAGATCCGCATCTTCGGCGAGCCGATGGGCCCGACGAGCTACGACCTCAAGCGCCGCATCGGCATCGTCCCGCAGGACATCGCCGTCTTCAACGAGCTGACGGTCGAGGAGAACATCTCGTACTTCTGCTCGCTCTACGTCGCCGACCGCGCGCGCCGCAAGGGTCTTGTCGACGAGGCGATCGCATTCGTCGGCCTCGGCGACTATCGCCGTTTCCGCCCGCGCAAACTCTCGGGCGGCCTGCTGCGGCGCCTGAACATCGCATGCGGCATCGTGCACAAGCCCGAGCTGATCTTCTTCGACGAGCCGACGGTGGCCGTCGACCCGCAGAGCCGCAACTCGATCCTCGAAGGCATCAGCAAACTCAACGCCGAAGGTTCGACGATCGTGTACACGAGCCACTACATGGAGGAGGTCGAGCAGATCTGCGATCGCATCCAGATCATCGACCACGGCCGTCAGATCGCGCTCGGCACCGCCGAAGAACTCAAGCGCATGATCGACGTCGGCGAACGCATCAGCATCGAGACGCCGTCACTCGCCGCGGACGCCGACCTGCGCGAACGCACGCTCGCGGCGCTGCGCGCGCTCGACGTTGTGCGCGACGCGGACTACGAGGACGACGTGCTCGTCGTCTCCTGCGTGCAGGGCGCGCACAACCTCATCGACGTGCTGCAGGCGCTGCGCGACCTCGACGTACCCGCCGGCCATGTCAGTTCGCACACGCCGACGCTCAACGACGTGTTCCTCGCGCTCACCGGCACCGACCTGCGCGACTGAGCCGCCCGGAGCGACAAAAAGAAAGGAAAGACGACGATGGGAACCACGTTCCTGACGACGCTGCGCATCAACCTGCGCGAGAAGTCGTCGTTGTTCTGGCTGTTCTGCTTCCCGATCCTGCTGTCGACGATGTTCCTCGGCATGTTCGGCAATCTGGACGCCACCTATGCGATCACGACGATGCGTTTCGCCGTCGTGGCCGACGACGCCTACTGCAAGGCGGACGATACGCGCGCGCTGCTCGCCGCGATGCAGTATGACCCGATCACGCCCGCCTCCTGCGCCGCGACGCCCGCGGCACAGGAGGCGGCGGACGTCGATTCCGGCGGCGTCGACCTGCGCGACCTGCTCGAGCTGACGGCCGTCGACGACACGCGCGAGGCGATCGCGCTGATCAACCGCGACGACGACGTGCGCGGCTTCATCAGCGTCGATGACGACGGCCTGCCGCATATGACGATCAGCCGCGCGACCGTCTCGAACGCGAGCGACGCGATGTCCTCGCCGGGACTGCCGGTGTCGCTGAGCATCCTCAACGGCGCGATCGGCATGTTCAACCGCCAGACACTGACGCTCGAACAGATCATGCATACCGACCCGTCCGCGTTCGCGTCGCCGTCGTTCACGGCCGCCGTCGGCGAATCGCCGGACTTCACGCGACAGGTGCGCCTGACGAACTTCAAGCCGGACGAAGGCGCGCGCTACTACTATGCGCTGCTCGCGATGACGGCGCTGATGGCGATGACCTTCGCCGTGACGACCGTATGTTCGACGCAGGCCAACCTTTCGGCGCTCGGCATGCGCCGCTCGCTCGCGCCGCTGACGCGCTTCAAGCAGCTGATGGGCGGATTCCTCGCCAGCTGGCTGTGCACGTTCTGCTCGCTCGTCGTCACGCTGCTCTACATCCACTTCGTGTGCCGCATCTCCTTCGGCGGACGATGGACGGCCACGCTGCTCGCGATCGTCGTCGCCTCGTTCACGGCGAACGCGCTCGGCACGCTGCTCGGCTCGCTGCCGAAGCTGACCGCCGGCGCGAAGATCGGCCTGACGACGGCGTTCTCGTGCGCGCTGTCGCTCCTGAGCGGCCTGTACGGCTCGGGCGCGATGGCGCTCAGCGACTGGATCCAGCGCAACATGCCGGTCGTCGCGACGATCAACCCCACGCAGCAGGTGACGAACCTGTTCTACGACATCCTCTACTACGATTCCTACACCCCGTTCTTCCGCACCGTCGGCATCCTGCTGACGATGGCCGTCCTCGCCCTCGTGCTGGCGACCGTGTTCCTCAGGAGGCAGCGTTATGCGCACCTTTAAAGCCACGTTGAAGATCCTGCTTGCGCAGCGTCTGATGATCCTCATCTACGTCGTATGGCTGTGCTTGATGATGTTCGGCCTGAGTTGGTCGCTCATCTCCGACCTGTCCAAGATGGACAATTCGACCACCTTCGATTCGGCGCGCCCCGAAGTCGCCGTCGTCAACCGCGACGCGCACGGCGCGGGCCTCGACGAGCCGATGCGCGCCTTCCTCGAGAGGGACTGCGACCTCGTCGACGTCGGCACGACCGACGAGCAGCTGCAGACGGCCGCCGCCTCGAACTACGCCGACCTGATCGTCATCATCCCCGACGGCTACACGGACCGCCTCGCCGACGCGATCGGGCGGGACGCGCGCATGCCGCAGCTCGACGTCGTCGTCAGCTTCACCGGCGCCTACGGCTCACTCGCCCGACTTCAGGTCGACGAGTTCCTGCGGCTCACACGCACCGCCGCGCTCGCGGCCGCGCATGACGCGTCGGTGAGCGCGGCGGCACTCGCCGACGCCGCAGACCGTGTCGTCGACACACTCGCCGACGCCTCGGACGCCTATCCGCGGATCGCCGTCGCCGACGACCCGGGCGCTGCGGGCGACCGTCATGAGGCGGCGCGCACGGCCTACGTACAGACCGTCAAGATGGGCGTCTACCCGCTGCTCGCCGCGATGCTCGTGTGCACGGCGCTGACGATGAACGCCTTCGCCGGCGCGAACGTGCGCCGCCGTCTGTACGCGTCGCCGCAGCGCACCGGCACGATGGTCATCCAGGAGTTCGCCGGCTGCGCGCTCTTCGGCATCGTCGTCAGCCTGCTGTACTGGGGCATCTCACTCGCGCTGCCCGCGCTCGCCGGCCTGCCGATCGACGGCATCCCGCTGCCGACGATCCTGTACTCCGGCGTCTCGCTGGCGCTGTACGCGCTCGTGTCGGTGGCGTCTGGCTTCATGATCAGCATGCTGTCGGTCAACGCCGTGGCCATCAACGCGATCGCGAACGTATACGGCCTGCTCGTCATGTTCACGTCGGGCATGGCGTTCCCGATCGACATGATGCCGAAGGTGATGATCACGATCGGCAAGCTGCTGCCGGGCTGGTGGTTCTGCCAGTCGATCGACGCGGTCGATGGCGTCGACGGCCGCGTCGACCTCGGCGGCTGGCTGTCGTGCAACGGCCTCGTGCTGCTCTTCGGCGTCGCGTTCATCTGCCTCGGCCTCGCCTTCTCGAAAGGTCGCCGCAGCCACCCTGTCCTCGCCGCCCCCGGCACCACCCAACTCGCCGAAGTCTGACCCCGCGCCGCTTCAAGCGGCCCCGCAGCCGATCGTCGCGCGCGCACTGTGCACGCGATGATCGGCTGCGGCATTTCTACATCGCGGCGCGGTAGGCCTTCCAGATGTCGCTCAGCGCGCGGCCATCCGACTCGCGTTTCCAGACGTTGAGGCTCGCGCTCGCGCCGCCGACCGCACGTGCGGCGGCCGTGGGCGTCGCGTATTCGGTGCCGTCGTCGCCGCGGAAGCCGTCGCCGGTGACGGTGATGACCCACGTCTCGTGTTTGCGCGGCCGCACCCACACGAATCGGTCGCCTTCCTTGAGCAGCCCGGCGCGCACGACCTCGGCGACCGTCACCCGCTTCGACGTGCGCTTCGGCCGATGCGTGCTGCCGCCCGCGCGCTCGCGGCGTCGCTCCTCCTGTTCGGCGACGACGATGTCCTCGTAGCTGATGCGCCACGCCTGCGCGATCAGGTCGATGATCTGCTTCTGCCGCAGCTGCAGGAACTGCGGCGTGAGCGTCTCGAGGTCGAGCAGCGCGCGCGTGAGCGGGAACCGCTGCGAGCTGGCGGAACGCAGGATGAAATTGCGTCGCGTCGCGAAATCGTCGACATCCTCAAGCGAGCGGGGCATCGTCTGCGTGAGCACATAATTGCCGATCCGTTCCGCCCAGTAGTCGCATGTGCCCGCCGGCCACGACGCGAACGGCGAACGCGACGAGATGCGTTCGGGGATGATCGGCACGGCGTTGAGGCTGCGCGGCCGCGTGATGCGTTCGCCGGCGAGCTGTTCGTTCGCCCGGATGAGCAGCAGCCGTTTCATGCCTGCGTCGATCGACAGTTCGCCGCGCAGATGCAGCATCGCAAGCCGCTGTTCATCGCCACTGACATGGAAGCCGGCGATGCGCTGCAGCGGCATCCCCTTGGCCAGATCGCGCACGATCGTCGCCGAACGCGTGCGCCGTTCAAGCTCCGACTTGCCGTTGAGGCAGTCGATGCCGGTGACACGGTCGAGCAACGTGAGGATCTGCACGAGCCGTTCGCCGTCGTGCAGCAAGACATGCGGACCGACTTTGCCGCCCGCGAAGACGACGGTGTCGGGATCGTCGAGGTTCTTGAGCGTGTGCACGAGCGACCACAGCGCCACCGGCTTCCAGTCGTCGTACGGATAGTCGGCGAGTCCGGCGAGCAGATCGCGCACCTTGGCCGGCAGCAGGCTTTCTCCCGGCTTGTGCAGGATCTCGTCACAGATCGCGTACGGCCGCAGCACGTCGTCGATGAATTCGATGCACTGTCCTTTGCCGATGTACTTCGCGAGCACATGGTCGCTGAAGTCGGCGAGCAGCGACTGGCACATCGGCGCGCGCGTGAAGATGAGGTCGAGGTCGGCGAAGAATCGTTCGATGCGCGCGTTGTCGTCGCCCATCGGCTCCATGATGTCGTCCCAGTAGCGCGCGTACACGTCGCGGGCGGCGCTCGAGATGCCGGAGACGACCTTCGCCTTGAAGACGTCGGACGGCGTCAGCGGCATGCCGCGCATGTTCATGACGTCGAAGATGCGGTAGGCGCCGGAGATGTCGTCGGTCGTCACGATGACGAACATGACGTCGTTGACGAGGTAGGAGGCGAAGCGGCGGCGTTCCTCCTCCTTGAGCGGCGCGAGCATGTCGTACGCGCATTTCGCATTCGTCTGGATGTTGCGCTGCGCCGTCGTGGCGATGTCGGCCTCGCGCAGGTCGAAGAGCGCCTCGAGGTCGCCGCGCTGCACGTATTCGCGGAAGAATCCCTCGTCCTGTTCGCGCAGGCTGAGCCTCGGCTCGGCGGCGATGCCGCGCAGTTTGTCGCCGGCTTCGGTGAGCAGCCCGGCGAGGCTCGCCGCCAGCTGCGGGTCCTCTTCGAGCGTGAGCAGCACCGAGAAGACGATCGACAGCGACACGAGGCGCTGCTGGCCGTCGATGACCTGATGCATGCCGTGCTCGTCGCGCACGAGGATGAGCGAGCCGAGAAAATACGGGCCGTCGTCGACGGCGCACGCGTCGGAGACGTCCTCGATGAGCTGACGCATCTGCACATCGTGCCAGCTGTAGGCGCGCTGGAACGCGGGGATCGCGAAACGGTAGTCGGATGTGAAGACCTTGGACAGCGGCTTTTCGCTTGCGCTAATCGACATATCGTTCCCCCTCGATGATCGTGACGCCGGCGTCGCGCATCCGCTCGACGGCCTGAGCGCCGAGCTGTGCGCTCACCGGCACGCTCAGGTCCTCGTAGACGCGCGTCTCATAGCCGCGCGCGACCGCGTCGAGCGCCGTGTCGCGCACGCAGTGCGACAGCGCGATGCCGACGATGTCGACGCGCGTGACGCCGTGCGCGCGCAGCAGCGCGTCGAGCGAACGCCCTGCCGCCATCGCCGCGTCGACCTCGTCGCGCGTCGGGATGCGCTCGTCGTTGTCCTCGACACCCTCGAATCCGGAGTAGGCGGCCGCGTACTGCCCTTTCCTGATGTGGTGCGGCACGTCGAGCGATTCGATCGCCGGATGCAGCCGCGCGTTCGCCGATCCGGCGACGCCGTGCCGCGGCCACGTGTCCACATAGTCCGGCTGCGCCGACCAGTGGTCGCCGGGGTCGACGTGCCAGTCCTGCGTCGTGGCGATGAGCGCGTACCGTCCGCGCTCGCGTTCGACGAAGTCATGGATGGTCTGGGCGACGGCCTCGCCGCCCTCGACGGCGAGCTCACCGCCCTCGGTGAACGTCGGCTGGACGTCGACGATGATCAATGCTGTCTTCTTCGTGCACACGTTCGCTATTCTAATGCACGCGCCCTCGCATGCACCGGGTCGCGCGCCGCGCATCGGACGTCAGCGCGCGTCCCTCCACGCGCGGTATTCGTCGACGCGCGCACTCCAGTAGGCGCGGTCGTCGCCGCCGATGCCGCGCACGACGCGCGCCGGATTGCCGACGGCGACCGAATGCGAGGGAATGTCCTTCGTGACGACGCTGCCGGCGCCGATGACGACGTCGTCGCCGATCGTGACTCCCGGGCAGACGGTCACGTTTCCGCCGAACCAGACGTTGGAGCCGATGCGGATCGGCAGGCCGCCCTCCAGCTGCATGCTGCGGATGTCCGCGTCGATCGGATGGTACGGCGTGTACAGCGCGACGCGCGGACCGAAGAAGACGTCGTCGCCGATTGTGACGGTCGCGACGTCGAGGATGATGCAGTCGGTGTTCGCGTAGAAACGCTCGCCGATGAAGGTGTTGCAGCCGTAGTCGCAGCGGAACGGCGGCTCGATGTACGAGCCCTCGCCGAATGCGCCGAACAGCTCGTGGAACAGCCGCGCGCGCTCGTCGAAGGCGTCCCACGCGGACGTGTTGATCTGCTGTTGCAGTGCGCGACGGCGGCGTCCGAGCTCATGCAGATACGGGTCGTCGGCGATGTACAGCTCGCCGGAGAGCATGCGGTCGCGCTCGCGCGTATCGGGGGTTTCGTTGTTCACGGTGTCGTTGTTCGCCATAGCACACGATTCTAGCGGAGAGCCTTGTGCTCGCAGGCGAGAAAACGGACGGCCCGGCGGATGGTGCCTATAATGACCTTCAGTGTTTGCCAACGATGGCATCACGTGAGGAAAGACGATATCAAAAGGAGCTACGACCATGGCCGGTACCATCTACACGATCCTGTTCATGATCATCATCGCCGCGCTGTGCATCTGGGCGCTGTACTACGTGATTCGCGCCGCCGTGCGCGCCGGCATCATCGACGCCTACGAGCAGATGGGCAAGGTGGCGACGCCCATCACGAAGGACGACAAGCTGCAGGCCGAACGCGAGGCGCTGCAGGAGGAACGTGTGCGAGCGATCGTCGCCGACGAGCAGCGCAAGCAAGCGGCGAAGGCCGCCGGGAAGTCGGACAAGTAGGCCGACGTGGCCGGACGCCGTGTCACGCTCCGGCGACGGCCGCCCCCATGCCGATGGCGCAGCAGACGACGAGGGGCGTCCACGGAAGTTCCGTGGACGCCCCTCGTCGTCTGCTGCGCGCAGCGCGGACGGCCTACTTGGCCATCAGGTTGCGCAGCACGTACTGCAGGATGCCGCCGTTGCGGTAGTAGTCGGCCTCGCCAGGCGTGTCGATGCGCACGACCGCCTCGAACTCGGTCTTCGAACCGTCCTTGTGCGTCGCCTCGACGTGCACGGTCTTTGGCGTCACGCCGTCGTTGAGCGCGGTGATGCCGTCGATCGAGTAGGTCTCGGTGCCGTCAAGGCCGAGCGACTCGGCCGATTCGCCTTCGGGGAACTGCAGCGGCAGGACGCCCATGCCGATGAGGTTCGAACGGTGGATGCGCTCGAAGCTTTCGACGATGACGGCCTTGACGCCGAGCATCGCCGTGCCCTTTGCGGCCCAGTCGCGCGACGAACCGGTGCCGTACTCCTTGCCGCCGATGACGACGAGCGGGACGTTCGCCGCGATGTAGTCACGCGACGCCTCATAGATCGTCGTCGGCTTCATCGCGAGGAAGTCGTAGGTGTAGCCGCCGGGCCTGACCTCCTCGCCGACCGAGGCGAGCAGCATGTTGCGCAGACGGATGTTGCCGAAGGTGCCGCGCACCATGACCTCATGATTGCCGCGGCGCGAACCGTAGGAGTTGAAGTTCTTCGGCTCGACGCCATGCTCGATCAGGTACTCGCCCGCCGGGCTCGTCGCCTTGAACGCGCCCGCCGGCGAGATGTGGTCGGTTGTGACCGAATCACCGAGGAAGGCGAGGACGCGCGCGTCGCGGATGTCCTCGACCGGCGCCGGCGTCGCGCTCATGCCGTCGAAGAAGGTCTGCTTGCGCACATAGGTCGAATCTGGGTTCCAGACGAACAGTTCGCCTTCGGGCACGTCGAGGCCCTTCCAGCGCGCGTCGCCCTCGAAGACGGAGGCGTAGTCGTTGAGGAACATCTCACGGCTGACGTTGCCGGAGACGACCTGCTCGACCTCCTCGTTCGTCGGCCAGATGTCCTTGAGGAAGACCGCATTACCCTCCGGGTCGGTGCCGAGCGGCTCGGTCTCGAAGTCGAAGTCCATCGTGCCGGCGAGCGCGTAGGCGATGACGAGCGGCGGCGAGGCGAGGTAGTTCATCTTGACGTCCGGGCTGATGCGGCCCTCGAAGTTGCGGTTGCCGGACAGCACGGCCGTCACCGTCAGGTCGTTCTCGTTGATCGCCGCGGAGATTTCGGGCAGCAGCGGACCGGAGTTGCCGATGCAGGTCGCGCAGCCGAAGCCGACGAGCTGGTAGCCAAGGCGGTCGAGATCGTCCTGCAGACCGGCCTGCTTGAGGTAGTCGGCGACGACCTGCGAGCCGGGCGCGAGCGAGGTCTTCACCCACGGCTTGGGGTGCAGGCCCTTGGCGACGGCGTTGCGCGCGATGAGGCCAGCGGCGACCATGACCGACGGGTTCGACGTGTTCGTGCACGACGTGATCGACGCGATGGCGACGTCGCCGTTGCGCAGATCGAAATCGCCGCGGAAATCGGTGGACACGTGCACCGGGTTGCCGTTCGTCTTCTCGGTAACATAGCCGGGCAGCGTCTGTTCGAAGGTCGTCTTGGCCTTCGCGAGCTCGATGCGGTCCTGCGGACGCTTCGGGCCGGCGATCGACGGGACGACGGTCGACAGGTCGAGCTCGAGATACTCGGAGTACTGCGGCTCCGCATAGTCGGGGTCGTTGACGTCGTGCCACAGCTTGTTCGCCTTCGCATACGCCTTGACAAGCGCGACCTGCTCATCGGAGCGGCCGGTCAGGCGCAGATAGTCGAGCGTGACCTCGTCGATCGGGAAAATGCCGCACGTCGAACCGAACTCCGGACTCATGTTGCCGATCGTCGCGCGGTTGGCAAGCGGCACCGAGGCGATGCCCTCGCCGTAGAACTCGACGAACTTACCGACGACGCCGTGGCGGCGCAGCATGTCGGTGATCGTCAGCACGACGTCGGTCGCCGTGACGCCCTCGGGGATCGAGCCCTTGAGCTTGAAACCGACGACGCGCGGCACGAGCATCGAGATCGGCTGTCCGAGCATCGCCGCCTCGGCCTCGATGCCGCCGACGCCCCAGCCGAGCACGCCGAGGCCGTTGACGGTCGTCGTGTGCGAGTCGGTGCCGACGCACGAGTCAAGATACGCGAGCGCGCGGCCGTCGGATGCGGCCTTCGTCATGACGACCTGCGCGAGGTATTCGATATTGACCTGATGGATGATGCCGGTTCCCGGCGGCACGACGCGGAAGTTCTCGAAGGCCTGCTGCCCCCAGCGCAGGAACTGGTAGCGTTCGCCGTTGCGCTCGTATTCGATGTCCATGTTGATCTGGACGGCGTCGTCTACGCCGTAGGCGTCGATCTGCACCGAATGATCGATGATCATGTCCGACTGGACCTGCGGGTTGATGACCTCCGGATCGCCGCCGAGCGCCTTGACGGCGTCGCGCATCGTCGCGAGGTCGACGACGCACGGCACGCCGGTGAAGTCCTGCATGACGACGCGCGACGGCGTGAACTGGATCTCATGGCTCGGGTCCGCGGCCGGATCCCACGCGAGCAGCTCGCGCACCTGCGCGTCGGTGATGTTGGCGCCGTCGATGTTGCGCACGAGGTTCTCCACGAGCACCTTGAGCGAATAGGGAAGGTGATCGATGCCCTCAAGATCGCCGATGCGGTAGTAGTCGTACGACTCTCCCCCGACGTTGAGGACGTCCAACTGATCGTCGCGCATGGACATAGGTTCCTCCGAACTTCAGTGTCGGACCGCCGCAAGACGGTCCGGTTGCGTGTATCGGGCACGCCGCGCGCGATCGTGCCGCGGCGGCCATCACATGACGATACCGCGACGATGTTTCACCGCTTGGAAACGCGTTTGTATTGTGAGATGACGCCGCGCATCGCCTTCGGCAGGAACTTCGGGAACAGCCACACGCTCAATGCGAACAGCAGCGTCGCGATGACGATCTGCAGGCCGAGCGCGAGCAGCGCCGTGCCGCCGGGGAGTTCGAACGCGAAGAAATGCGCGACGAAGGGGATGCACATGCCGACGACGCCGGCGGCCGCGAAGGCCGCGACGAGCCAGCCGCGCCACGAGTTGAGCGGCGTCGCGACGCGCGCGAGCACGTAGATGCCCATGACGAACAGCACCGTCGCGCACATCGAACGCCACAATGTCAGTTCGGCCGCCGACGTGGCGACGTCCCAATCCATCATCTTCGGGATGAACCATGCGGACAGCAGCACAGCGAGCGCCGTCGCGACGCCGCAGGGCAGCGAGAACGCGAAGACGCGGCGCAGGAAGCCGGGGATATAGCGGCGCGTGTTCGGCGCGAGCGCGAGCAGGAAGGCGGGCGCGCCGATCGTCAGCGCGCCGATGTAGCTGATGTGGCGCGGCAGGTACGGGAACGGGATCATGCTGAGCACGATGCCGAAGGAGATGAGCGCCGAGTAGACGGTTTTCGTCAGGAACAGGCTCGCGACGCGTTCCATGTTCGCCATGACCTGACGGCCGCGCGCGACGACATCGGGCAGATGCGAGAACTTCGAGTCGACGAGGACGACCTCGGCGACGGCCTTCGTCGCCGGCGCCGCGTTGCCCATCGCGATGCCGAGGTCGGCCTCCTTGATCGCGAGCGCGTCATTGACGCCGTCGCCGGTCATCGCGACGATGTGGCGCTGCGTGTGCAGCGCCTGCACGATCGCCTTCTTCTGTTCGGGCAGCACGCGGCCGAGCACGTCGACGTCCTCAAGGACGCGCGCGAGTTCGTCGACGTCCTTCGGCAGCTTGCGCGCGTCCATCGCCACCGGCTTGCGCTCGCCGGTCAGGCGCACCTTGCCGGCGATCGCGCCGACGGTCACCGGGTTGTCGCCGGAGATGATGCGACAGCGCACGCCCTGTTCGCGGAACCAGCCGAGCGTCGCCTCGGCGTCGTCGCGGATGTGTTCGGAACACAGCACGATCGCGACCGGTCTGGCGTTCTCCTCGAGCTTCGGGTCGGTTTCGAAATCGGGCGGCACGGCGCCGGCGGCGTGCGCGACGAGCAGCACGCGCATGCCGTCGTTCGCATAGCCGTCGACCTGCTTGAGCACGTCCGGATACGATGTGTCGAGCGCCGAGAGCAGCACTTCGGGCGCACCCATGTACCACACGCCGTCGGGGCCGGCCTCGGGGGCGTCGTGGAACGCGACGGCGCTCCATTTGCGCGCGCTCGAGAACGGCACGCGTTGAAGATCCGCGGTGCCGTTGAATCCTTGTTTGCTCAGGCCTGCGAGCACGGCGCGACCGGTGCCGTTCGGGCTCGCCTCATTCGCCAGGTCGTAGAGCGCCTGCAGCGCGTGGTTTTTGTTTGCGCAGCCGGGCAGCGTGACGCAATCGTCGTAGACGATGCCGCCGTCGGTGATCGTGCCGGTCTTGTCGAGATTGAGGCAGTCGACTCGTGCGAGCGTCTCGACCGAGTCGAGGTCCTGGACGAGCGTGTTCTTGCGCGCGAGCCTGATTGCCGCAAGCGCGAAGTTGAGCGACGTGAGCAGCACGAGGCCTTCAGGCACCATACCGACGACGCCGGCGACCGACGAGACGACGGCCTGCCGCCATTCTCCGGTCGCGATTGCCGCCGACCATCCGCCGACGGTGCGCATCTGCGTGATGATGAGCAGCACGCACAGCGGCACGACGAGGAAGGTCATGAATTTGAGGATCGTGTTGATGCCCTTGTTGAGATCGGAGACGTTCTTCTTGTACACCTTCGCCTGCGCCGTGAGCGTCGCGGCGTAGCTGTGCGCGCCGACGGCGGTCACGTGCACGAGCGCCATGCCGGAGACGGCCGTCGATCCCGAATAGACGGTGTCGCCGTCCTTCTTGCGCACGGTGCGCGATTCGCCGGTGATCATCGATTCGTCGAGTTCGAGTCCCCATGTCTCGACGATCGTCGCGTCGGCCGGCACCTGCTCGCCCGAACGCAGCCACAGATAGTCGCCGAGGACGATGTCGTTGTGCGAGACGTCGACGTCGGTGCCGTCGCGGCGCACAAGGTAGTCGGAGGCGACGAGGATCGACAGTTTGTCGAGCGTGTGCTTGGCGCGCAGCTCGGTGACAATGCCGATGCCGGTGTTGATGATGATGACGAAGCCGAAGACGGCGTCCTTCCACGAGCCGGCGATGAGCACCATGACCATCGCCGTCAGGATGATGCCGTTGAACAATGTGAACACGTTCGCACGCACGATGTCGGCGAGCGAACGCGACGTCGACGATTTGACGGCGTTCGCCTGCCCGCGTTCGACGCGTTCGGCGACCTCGGCGCCCGTCAGTCCCCGTTCGGATACCTCCGGCATCCTCGACGCGTCCGTCTTCGGAACGTCGCCGTGCGTTGCCGCGGCCGTGGCCGCCTTCGTCGTTTCGCTCATGCGCGCCAGTCTACCCGACCGTGTGCATCGGGCCGCGCGCCCGCTCCCCCGCGGCTACGCATATTGATTACGTTGTCGCCGCGTGCGTCACCTGTCGATCGTCGTAAACTCCGGCATGGGGATGCATGCGCCAAAGCCGGTGGGAAGGCCGTCCGTGGCATCCGCCGCCACGCTGTCCACTACGCTGCCGTGCTCCACTGCGCTGGCCGCCGCACCCTCCACCGCGCGCACCGGATGGCGGATGACCGTCTTCAGTTTGTCCGGGGCGACGCGGCGCGGATCGCTCAGATAGATCTCATGATGGCGGCGGGCGTCGGCGAAGTCGGGTGTGCAGCCGTGGGCGCGCGTGTACATGTCCATCGCCGCGATCGTCGCCGGCTCGTCGTCATAGGAGCCGACGTGGAGGCATTGCACGCACGGCCCTTCGTCGACGCGCAGGAACTCCACGGCCGAGCAGTCGAGCTTCTTCTTGATGGCGGCCTGCGCCTTCGCCCACGCCACGTCCTGTGCGGCGACGAAATCGGGCATGCGGATCGCGCTGATCCACGCGAAGCCCTCCTTGTGGGCGAAGTCGACTGCGCCGCCGTCGCGCTGCCACCAGAAGCCTTCCAACGGCGGCACGACGAAATCGAAGTAGCCGGCGATGGTATGATCGCCTTTCTTGCTCATCTTGATCGTGTAGGCGACGGCGTACAGCATCGCGAGCGCCTGGTGATAAGCGCCGTCCGGCTCGTTGGGGTCACCGTCGCCGCGCACGGCGATGCAGCGCATCGGCGGTACGTTGACGAACTGCGGCCGCCGCGCAGGCAGATAGTATGCCTTGTATTCCTTCTTGAAGTCGAAGACCATCGTCGTTCCCTCACTTCGTGAAGACGGCGACCGTCTCCACATGATGCGTCATCGGGTAGATGTCGAAGGCGGCGATCGAACGCAGCGCATAGCCGCGCTGCGTCAGCGTCGCCGTGTCGCGCGCGAGCGACGCCGGGTCGCAGGCGATGTAGACGACGACCGGCGCGCCCGAATCGGCGATCTTCGCGCACACCTTCGCTTTCGCGCCGGCGCGCGGCGGGTCGAGGACGACGATGTCCGGATGCGCGCGCTGCGGGTCGATATCCTTGCCAAGCGTGCGCAGCACGTCCCCGCACAGCGCCTGCACGGTGTGCACGCCGGCGGCCTTGAGATTGCGACGGGCGTTCGCGACGGCAGTCTTCGCGCCTTCGATGCTGACGAGCTTTGCGTGTTCGTCGATCAGCGTCGCGAGCGGCAGCGTGAACAGGCCCGAGCCGGAGTACAGATCCCAGATGACGAGGTTGCGCCCATTGCGCGGCGCGCGGCCGTCCATCGCCTCGCGGATCTGGTCGACGACGTACTGCGGCAGCACCTGCGGCGCCTCGCGGTGCATCTGCCAGAAGCCGGCCGCGTCGACCGTGTACGTGAATTCGCGGCCGTCGACGACGATGCGTTCGGTGAGATTGCGGCTGCCGTGGCGCACCTTGCCGTCGACGATGACGGCGTAGTTGTCGCCGATTGCGCGGCGCAGTGCCTCGGGCGTCGCGATGTCGGCGGCGTCGACGCGCGGTTCGGGCACGGCGATGCGCAGCTGCGCGTTCGCCGGCAGGTCGCCGTCCCAGATGTTGTTCATCGCGGCCGCCTCAAGCACGGCGCGCGTCGCGAGCGGCATCGTGTCGATCGGCACACGCACATGGCTGCCGCGCCGGTGCATCGACGACCTACCTTCGTCGTCGGTGATCATCTCGATGCGCGTGCGCCAGTTGAGGCCGCCCGTCTCCTCGTCGCCGGGCATCGCGTAGACGGGCACTTCGTCGAGTTCGACGTGGCCAAGGCGTGCCATGACGTCCTTGACGGCGGCTTCCTTCCAGCGTTCCTGACCTTCGAGCGAGACGTGGATGAGGTCGGCGCCGCCGACGCCGCCGCCGGTCGAGAGCGGCCCGGCGAGCGGCCATGCCGGCTCGACGCGGTCGGGACTCGCCTCGAGCACCTCGACGACCTCGCCGGTCCAGAAGCGGTCCTTGCGGTCGGCCGGTTCGTCGAGCGCGATCCTCACGCGTTCGCCGGGCAGTGCGAAGCGCACGAAGACGACGCGCCCGTCGATGTGTGCGACGCATCGTCCCTGATCCGCGTACCGTTCGATGTCCACCGTGGCTTCCATGCCTGCTCCTGTCCCCGCGGCCGTGCGTACGGCGCGCGTTGCTTGCGTTCGTATCTGCGTTCGTGTGGTGATGCCGACGCGCTCAGTGCAGCGTCGTGACGATGATGTCGCGCTCGTGCGGCTCGTCCTCGATGACCTGACGTATGGCCTCGCCGACCGGAGTCGCGTCCATCATGCGGTCGTTGACCTTGAGCGACGCGGCGAACAATGTGTCGTCGTCCGGCGTCGAGACCGGGTCGAGCAATACGACCGGAATGCCGGCGTCGCGCGCCGATTGCAGCGCGTCGCGCCACTGGTCGGCCTGATGCGCCATGTCCGCCTCGCCGATGACGATCAGGCTCATGTTGCGTCCGACGGCGTCGCGCACCGCCTGGATGCGCGCGGCCGTTGCAGCATCGGTATCAGTCGTGCCATCCGCGTCCGTCACCGGCGTGAGGACGACCTTGTAGCCGTCGGCGTCCAGTGCCTCCTCGACGAGGCCGTCCGCGCCGTTCGCGGAGCCGACGATTGCGACCGTCTGCGTCTCGCCCGGCGAATCGACATGCGCCGGGGCGTCGGTGCTCGACGATCCGGTGTCGCCGACGGCGGCGTTCTTCGGCGCGCATGAGGCGAGCGCGAAGACGGCAAGCGCACAGCACACGCCCACCGCCACCTTGAGGATGATGCCATTGGCCATGTCAGGCTCCCGTCCCTGGATCGCCGTCGTCGTGCTGCTCAGTGTTTGACTGACTATCGTCGTTCGATTCGTGTTGTGCACTTCGCTGCGCGCTCTTCTCCGCCTCGCGCGCGCCTTCCTCCTCGGCGCGCTGGCGTTCGAGCTGCTTGTGGCGGTGCATCGGATTGGCCACGATCAGATAAGACACCCAGATCGCGAGCGCCCAGAACGGGATACCCATCAGCAGGCGCGCCGTGCCGAGCCAGCCGACGTGGTTCGTCAGATACAGCGGCACCTGCACGACCAGACGCAGCGCGAACACGCCGATCCACAGCCATGTGATCGTCGTGTAGGCGCGCATCAGCGCGGCGTCGGAACGCCAGCCGTCGAGCCATGCGCGGAATCGTTCGGTCGGCAGCGAGCGGATGAACTCGATGAGGAAGCCGAGTCCAGGCACCTTGACGAGCAGCGAGACGAGCAGGACGACGATGTAGACGGCGTTCGTGATGAAGCCGTACATGTAGTAGTTGCGCGCCTCGCCGCTCTTCCACGCCCATATCAGGCAGATCGCGACAGCCACGAGTCCCGAAAGCGCGCCCATGACCGACTGCCGTTGGCACAGGCGCACAACGACCTGCGCCACCGCGAGCGCCGCGGAGACGATGACGGTGAGTTTCAGGTCGCTCGTGACGATGAATATGACGACGAAGACGACGCCCGGCAGCATCGATTCGACGACGCCTCGCGGGCCGCCGATCGCCTCGATGACCGAGAAGTCGTTCCCGTCGCTGGATGCGAGCGCACCGAGTCCGGTGCGTTTGCGTGTCTGAGCCATGCCGTCAGCGCAGTTCGGAGAACATCGGGCCGCGCGAGAGCGTCGTCTTCTGCTCGACCTCGTGGTCGGAGTTCATCGGGCCGGTCGGCTTGCCGTCGATCGTCGCCGGCGTCTCGTCACCGGCGTCGTCGGAGGCTTCGGCCATCGCGCGACGCTCGCCCGGCGTCAGCGGCTGCGCCATCGGGATGAGGTCGCGCGGCGCGAGCGGCTCCTCGCCGCGGTCGACGACGATGTACGAGAAGAAGCGGTCGAGCACCTTCGCCTCCGGGCTGTCCGGATTGTCGGCGGCGGGGCCGGAGAAG
Organism: Bifidobacterium anseris; assembly: GCF_002860345.1. Classification (GTDB taxonomy): domain Bacteria; phylum Actinomycetota; class Actinomycetes; order Actinomycetales; family Bifidobacteriaceae; genus Bifidobacterium; species Bifidobacterium anseris. The sequence continues at coordinate 172,049 of NZ_NMYC01000001.1, read as the reverse complement.
ATGCCACGCAGCATCCAGCGCGGACCGTCGACGCCGACGATGCGCGTGATGTGCTTCTTGCCGTTCGGCAGCTGGATCGGCAGGCGCACCTCGGCGCCGAAGATGCCGGGTTCGACGGTCGCGGTAGGGTTCGCGGCGACGAGGTCGTCGCGCACGTCGTCCCACAGGCCCATCGTCTTGGGCGCCGCGAAGGCCTCGAGTTCGAGGCTCGAACGTCCGATGGTCACCGTCGCGCCGAGCAGCGTGTTGTCCGCCTTGCTCGCCTTGAGGCGCAGCTGGATGCCCTGCACGAAGGGGATGTAGAACGAGCCGAGCGACAGATACTCGTCATAGTCGGGGCCGTTCTCCTCGTCGATGTCCCACGGGCCGAACTGTTCGCCGCGGCCCTGGTAGTCCATGACGGCCTCGGTCGGCACGGCGAGCGCTTCATCGTCGTCGCCGTCGTTGTCCTCGACGTCGGCGGCTTCGGGCAGTCCTTCGGATTCATCGGTGCGTACAGCGCGCCGCTCAGCATCGCGCTCCTCGTCGGCGATCTTCGCGTCCCTGTCCGGCTGTTCGGCGGCGGTGACGTCGATGTCGTCGGCGTCTTCCCGCGCGATGTCCTCGGTTTGCGAGGCGACGGCCTTGGCGAGACGCTCTTCGCGTTCCTTCGCCGCCGCTTCCTTCTCTTTCTTCTTCTTGCCGAATCCGAACAGTCCCATCTGTGCCTCGTCTCCTGTCTGCTGATGTCTGCTGGTGCGCGTGCCTGCGCCGTCGGCCGGGCACCCACGGCGCGGCCGACGATCATCGCCACCAGCCTAGCACGGGCGCACGGCCCGCGTCCGCTCGATCCCGTGTCCCGTCACGACTTTTCCACGGTTGATGCCGTGCGACCAATGCCGTGCGATTGCGTCGTTTCCGTCGCTCACACGTCGTAGGTGATGCTCAGCGGCGCGTGGTCCGACCAGCGCTTGTACCATTCCTCGGCGCGGTCGACGACGAATCCGCGCGCCGTCTGCGCGAGCTCGGGCGTCGCGAACTGGTAGTCGAGACGCCAGCCGGCGTCGTTGTCGAAGGCGCGGCCGCGCTGGCTCCACCACGTGTACGGCCCCTGGATGTCGCCGGCGAGATCGCGCATGACGTCGACGTATTCCATCTCGTCGATCCATTTGTCGATGTAGGCGCGTTCGGCCGGCAGGAAACCGTGCGTCGTCAGATTCGCCTTCGCGTTCTTCAGATCGATCGGCCGGTGCGCGATGTTGAAGTCGCCGCAGATGACGGCCTGCCTGCCACCGCCCGCCGCCTCCTGACGCATCTGCTCCATGCGTTCGGTCATCGCGTCGAGGAAGCGGTACTTCTGCGTCTCCTTGATGTCGTTGCCGTCGCCGCCCGCATGCACGTACACGCATGCGACGGTCACCGTGTACCCCTGTTCGGTCGTCACGTCCGTCTCGATCCATCGTCCAGTGTCGACGTCCTCGTCGAGCCCGGGCAGGCCGATGCGCGTGTCGACGATCGGCAGCACGCTGACGAGGCCGACGCCGGCGCGTCCCTTGATCGCGCACACGTCGTCGAGCGTATGGACATCGTCGGGACTGTCGACCTTCCCCGCCTCGACGTAGTCGGCGCCGATCTGCTGGAAGATCTCGTCGAGTATCTCCTGCGGGGCGCGCGTCTCCTGCATGCACCACACGTCCGGCGTGTGCTTGAGGAGCCATTTCTCCATGCCTTTGCGTTTCGCGGCGCGGATGCCGTTGAGGTTCGAGGTCGTGATCGTCATCGTCATAGCTCACGAGCCTACCCGCGCGCATGTCCGAACGTCCTCCGATTCACGACACGCGCATGGCCGCCGCGTTCGGCCACGGCATAGTTGAACGCCGCCCATGGGCGCGCACTACCGTGGGAGGCGTCATCGGATGAACGAATCCCGTCAACGAATCGAGCAATGAATGTCCACTTCTTCCCCCGTGTCCCCGCATGCCGGCGCCCGTCGCTGTATCCCAAAAATGTTCCTCGCGTGCATGGCGCTCGTCGCCGTCGCACTCGTGTGTGCGATCGTCTCGCTGCGGGACGACAGCGAGTTCTACAGCGACATCTTCGTCGAGATCTCGGTGTTCGTCGTGTTCATCGCCGGCTTCTTCACGAATTCCCGGCGTCTGCAGCTGTGGTATCTCATCGGCGCGAACGTCTACGTCATCATCTTCCTGTCGATCTTCGGCAAGGTCTTCTACGACAATTTCAACCGCGGCGTCGGCGTGCTCGTCCTCATCCAGCTCATCTTCTCAGCGATCAACCTCGTGCCGATCTGCGTCTACCATCTGAGCGACCGCACGTTCTTCTACAGCTACCAACGCCAGCTCATCTATCCGACGATGTTCTTCGCGTTCGTGCTGCTCGGCCATCTTCCCGGCGGCGACCTGCTCACAAAGGAAGTGACGCACGAGATCTTCTCGCTGATCATCTTCGCGCAGGCCTTCGATTTGCTCGATTCGATCCACAGAATCGGCAAGGCGCACCATATGGCCGCCTACAGCTTCGCCCAGGAGGACGGCTCCGTCGTCAACAATGACGACAACGCCGACAAAGACACTAACGGCAACGATGATGATGACGCAAACGACGACGAGGAGCGCAATCCGGTCGAGGAATGACCGGATTGCGCTCCTCCGTCTGAGTGTTGCCGTCTGTGTAATGTGATCGGTAATGTGATCGGTAATGTGATCGCCGCCTGAGCAATCAGGCAGCGATCACATTACAGGTCGAGGCCGAGCTCGAGCTTGCCGCCCGGGATCGCATCGAGCAGATCCTTCGTGTACTGCTGCTTGGGATGCAGGAAGACCTCGTCGGTCGTGCCGTGCTCGACGAGCCTGCCGTGCTGCATGACGACGACGTCGTCGGCGATCTGGCGCACGACGGCCAGATCATGCGTGATGAACAGGTAGCTCAGCCCGTTCTTCGCCTGCAGATCGTTGAGCAGATGGAGCACCTGGTCCTGCACGAGCACATCGAGCGCCGAGACGGCCTCGTCGCATACGATGACGTCCGGGTTGAGCGCCATCGCGCGCGCGATCGCGATGCGCTGGCGCTGACCGCCGGACAGCTCGTTCGGATAGCGGCGCATGACCGATTCGGGCAGTTCGACCATGTCGAGCAGCTCGCGCACGCGCGCCGCACGACTTTTCTTGTCGCCGATGCCGTGGATGCGCAGCGGCTCCTCGATCGAGCGGAAGATCGAATACATCGGGTCGAGCGAACCGTAGGGGTTCTGGAACACCGGCTGCACGTGCCTGCGGAAGTCGAGCAGCGACTTGCCCGTGAACTGGGCGATGTCCTGCCCATTGTAGGTGACGGTGCCGCTCGTCGGCTCGAGCAGCTTGAGCACCATGTTCGCCACCGTCGACTTGCCGGAGCCGGATTCGCCGACGATCGCAAGCGTCGTGCCGCGCTTGACCTTGAAGCTCACGTCGTCGACGGCCTTGAACATCTCCTTGCGGCGCGGGAGCTTGAACTCCTTCGTCAGATGCTCGACGTCGATGATCGTGTCGGCGTGCTCAAGCGAATCCTCGTTGACCTTGTGCTCCATGAGCGCGCTCGCGTCCGCGCCGCGCTCCTCAACGGAGACGATGCGCTGCGAGGCGAGCGACGGCGCGGCGGCGACGAGACGCTTCGTGTACGGATGCTGCGGATGCTGGAGCACCTCGAGCGACGGACCGGATTCGACGACCTGGCCCTTGTACATGACGACGATGTGCTGCGCGCGTTCGGCGGCAAGGCCCAAGTCGTGCGTGATGAACAGCACCGCCGTGCCGAGCGAGTCGGTGAGCCCCTGCAGATGGTCGAGGATCCTCTTCTGCACGGTCACGTCGAGCGCCGAGGTCGGTTCGTCGGCGATGAGCAGCTCGGGGCGGCATGCCAGACCGATCGCGATGAGCGCGCGCTGGCGCATACCGCCGGAGAACTCATGCGGGTACTGACGTGCGCGCACGGCCGCGTCCGGCAGGCCGGCCTCGTCGAGCAGACCGGCGATGCGGTCCTCCATCGAGGAGCCGGTGACGTACTTCTTCGCGATGTACCATGCATCGTCGTCGTTGACGCCCGCCTTGATCAGGTCGTCGGCGACACGCCAGCGCGTCTCGGAGCCCGGGACCCATTCGGAGCGGAAGTACTCCATCTTCTTGGTCAGCGCCTCGCCGCTCTTGCCGATCTTGACGAGCGCCTGCTCGGCCGCCTCGATGAGCTCAGGCAGCTCCTTCGAGCCGAGGAAGGTCTCGTCACCTTCGCTCTTGATCTCGATGTCCGCGTCGGCGAGCGCCTTCGCGAGGTCGGAGCGCTTCTCGTGCGAGACGTCCATGTTGTTCGCGACGAGCGCCTCCTTGACCTGCGTGCCGATGCGCCACACCGGGTTGAGGTTGCTCATCGGATCCTGAGGCACAAGGCCCATCTTCGAGCCGCGCACGGCGGCGAACTGCTTCTGCGTGTAGTGCGAGATCTCGGTGCCGTTGAGCCTGATCGAACCGCCGACGACCTTGCCGGTGCCCGGCAGCAGGCCGAGGCAAGCCATCGCCGACGTCGACTTGCCGGAGCCGGATTCGCCGACGATCGCGACCCACTGCCCCGGGTAGACGCTGAACGACGAATCGCGCACCGCGTGCACGGCGCGGCCGTCGTCGGTCGTGAAGTCGACCTGCAGGTCCTTGACTTCGAGGAGCGGACCCTCCTGCCGTTGCAGATCCTCGAGTTTCTCCTCGATCTTCGTGTCTTCTGTCATTGCTTACTCCTACGGGAAATCTCAGGCCGTGCGGCTCTTGGGGTCGAGCGCGTCCTTGACGGCGTCGCCCATCATGATGAACGCCAGCACGGTGATCGCGAGCGCGACGGACGGGTAGAACAGCACCATCGGGTCGGTGCGCAGGATCGACTGCGCCTTCGAGATGTCGCCGCCCCAGCTGACTGTCGTCGTCGGCAGGCCGATGCCGAGGAAGCTCAGCGTCGCCTCGGAGACGATGTACGAGCCGAGCGAGGTCGTCGCAATGACGATGATCGGCGAAACCGAGTTCGGCAGAATATGGCGGAACAGGTTGCGCGTCGGCGTCGATCCGAGCGCCGTGGACGCCGTGTTGAACTCGAGGTTCTTCGACGAGAGCACGGCGCCGCGCGCGATGCGCGCCGTCGAGACCCAGCCGAAGAGCGCGAGCACGAGGACGACCTTCCAGATCGACGTGACCGTGCGGAACATCTGCAGGACGACGATCGCGCCGAGCAGCATCGGGATCGCCATGAAGATGTCGACGATACGGCTGAGGACGGCGTCGACCCAACCGCCGAAGAAGCCGGCGATCGCACCGATGAGCGTGCCGACGGCGACGACGATGATCGTCGTCAGGATGCCGACGCTCAGCGACGTGCGCGTGCCGTAGATGACGCGCGAGTAGACGTCGCAGCCCTGCAGGTCGTATCCGAACGGGTGTCCGGGGCGCGCCGGCTCCAACGAATTGGTGAGGTCGCAGTAGTTCGGGTCGTTCTTCGTGAAGACGCCCGGGAAGAGCGCGACGAAGATGATGAAGATGATGAGGACGCCCGAGATGATGAACAACGGGTTCTTGCGCAGCGTGCGCCAGGCGTCGGCCCACATGCTCGTCGCGGGCGCCGATTCGTCGACCGTGTCCACGGTCTCAAGCGGCGTCTCGTCGAGCGGCGCGACGTAGCGTTCCTGTCCCGGCAGCGGTTTCGTGATGTCTGTCATTGTGCCCTCCCTCACGCGTAACGGATGCGCGGATCAAGCGCCGCGTACAGCATGTCGACCAACAGGTTGCAGATGACGAACACGAGCGTGAGCAGCGTGACGACCGAGACGACCATGTTCGCCTCACCCTTGAGGATGCTCTGGTAGGTGAGGAAGCCGATGCCATGGATGTTGAAGATCTGTTCGGTGATCATCGCACCGCCCATCAGCGCACCGAGGTCCTGTCCCAGATAGGTGACGACCGGGATCATCGAGTTGCGCAGGATGTGACGGAAGGTGACCGAGGTGTTGCTCATGCCCTTCGCACGCGCGGTGCGCACGTAGTCCAGCGCGATGTTCGATGAGACCTCGGAACGCGCAAGGCGGATGATGTAGGCCATCGAGACCGAGCCGAGCACCATCGCCGGCATCAGCAGATCGAGGAAGCCTGGGTTCGAGCCGGCAGTCACCGGCAGGATGCGCCATTTGACGCCGAGGAAATACTGGCCGAGGAAGCCGGTGACGAAGGTCGGCACCGAGATGAGCAGCAGCGAGACGATCAGGATGACCGAGTCGTACCACTTGCCCTTCTTCAGGCCGGAGATGACGCCGAATACGCAGCCGAAGATCGCCTCGAAGCAGAACGCCATGAGCGCGAGCTTGATCGTGACCGGGAACGCGCGCCCGATCTCCGCGATGACGGGCTGTCCGGCGAAGGTCTCACCGAAGTTGAGGCTCAACGCGTTCTTCAGGAACAGGAAATACTGTACGAAGAACGGCTTGTCCAGATTGTATTCGGCGCGGATCTGGGCAGCGACGGCTTCATTGACGGGCTTGTCTCCGAACATCGCCTTGACCGGGTCTCCCGGGAGTGCGAAGACGAGCGCATACACCAACAGTGTCGTACCGAGAACCACGGGGATCATCTGCAGGATGCGGCGCAGAAGATATTTGCCCATTGGTTGCTCCTTGTTGTCGTACAGACCGCATTCGGGCATGACGCATCATGCCGCTCGCGGTCGCGGTATCCAGCAAGTCTACCGCATGACTTGACTTCCGGGGCGATTTGTTCATGCCATTGTCCGAAGCGGACACGTTCTGTCCACGTTCCGGGCGAACAGCGCGCCTTCGCGCAATGTGACGGCGATGCGTGGCGCCGCACCACGTCCCACACTGTGAGCGCGACGAAAAACGATGGATTTATATTGCTAAACTATACATTTACATCAAAAATGACCGGAAAGGGGGGCGTATGCATGATCAGCCGACCGTGACCGTCCGCATCGAGTTCTTCGATGACGAGTCCGAGACCGCCGAGGAGACGCGGCAGGACTGAGGGGCGCAGGCGCATGACGCCGCCGATCTGAGCGACGTCATCGACGACGAAGGGCTCCGGAACCACGGTGGTTCCGGAGCCCTTCGTCGTCGATGACGGAGATGACGTCAATGACATCGATGTCGTCTGTGCTGGTGACGTCGTCTGTGCTGGTGACCGTCCATGGATCAGGCGGCCACCGCCAGCCGGCTTACTTCGTCATGTTCGCGTAGATCGGCTGGTTCTGCCAATCCATCTCGAAGCCCTTGACGCCCTTGGCGGCAACGCCGTTGGCGTTCGAGTAGTACAGCGGAATGGCCGGCAGCTGTTCGAGCAGGATCTCCTCGGTCTGATGGTAGAGGTCGATCTGCTCGTCGCTGTCCGTCGCGGCGGCTGCCTTGCTCAGCAGCTCGTCGACATCGGCGTTCTTGTAGTCGCCGTCGTTCGAGCCGTGGCCGTCGGCCGCGTCCGAATCATAGAGCTGGTACAGGTAGTTCTCGGCCGACGGGTAGTCGGGCTGCCAACCGGTGCGGAACGCACCGTCGATCTTGCGCTCGGAGACCGCGTTGCGGAACTCCTGGAAGGTCGGCATCGGGTTCGTCGCGGCCTTGATGCCGAGGTTGTTCTTCACCTGGTTGACGATCGCGTCGTAGATCGGCTGCGCGCCGCCATCGGCGTTGAACGAGAAGGTGAGCGTGCCGTCCCACGTGGAGATGGCCTCGGCCTGTGCCCACAGCTTCTTGGCCTCGGTCGGATTGGCCTTGAGGTACTTGCCGTTCTTGAGGTCCTTCGAATAGCCCGGGATGACCGGCGCCGTGAAATCGGTGGCCGGCGTGCCGACGCCGTTGAGCACCTTGCTGACGATCTGCTCGCGGTCGATGGCCATCGACAGCGCCTGGCGACGCAGCTGGCCTTCCTTCGTGTTGGTCTCCCAATGCTTCATGCCCGCCGGGATCGTGAAGGTCTGGATGACCGATCCGGCCTTGTTGTAGGCTTCGACCGACGGATCCTTCTCGAAGGTCTTCGTGTCGGAGGCCGGAACGGTGTCCATCACGTCGAGGTTGCCGGCCTGCACGTCGGCGTAGGCGGAGTCGGAGGACGTGTAGATCTTGAAGGTGACGCCGTCGTTCTTCGGCTTCTCGTCGCCCTTGTAGTCGGCGTTCTTCGTCAGCACGATCTGCGAGTTGTGGTCCCACTTGTCGAGCTTGTACATACCGTTGCCGACCGGCTTCTCACCGAAGGCCTTCGGATCCTTGTAGAAGGACTCCGGCAGCGGCGCGAAGGCCAGATAGCCGACCTTCGTCGGGAAGACCGAATCCGGCTGGGTCAGGTCCACGGTGAAGGTCTTGTCGTCAACGACCTTGAGGCCAGAGAGCTGTTCGTCACCCTTGAGGCCGTCCTTCTGCAGGTCGTCATAGCCCTTGATCATGCTGAAGAACGACGAGCACTTCTGCGCGTTCTTCGCATTGGCCGTGTAGCTCCACGACTTCGTGAAGGATTCGGCCGTCACCGGCGTGCCGTCGGTGAACTTCCAGCCGTCCTTGAGCTTGACGGTGTACTGGGTCGCGTCCTTGTTCGGCTCGATCGAATCGGCCACCTCCATCTTCGTGTCGCCCTTCGAGTCGTAGCGCACGAGGTTCGCGAAGAGCAGCTGGCCGACCTTGCCGCCGCCGGTCTCGTTCGTGTCGCCCGGAATCAGCGCGTTCTGCGGTTCCGAGTTGAACGCGGTGATGACGTTGCCGCTGGCGTTCGAATCACCCGATCCACCGCAGCCGGCGAGCAGCATGCCGAGCGCGCAGGCACCTGCGACGACGGCGATTGCCTTCTTCTTCATGGGATCACTCCTTTTCCTTGCAGTCGTTCGGCGGTTCCCGCCGCCGAAAACGATGGGGTCGAAACCGTTTCAAGTTCCGACCCCATCGCCGATTAACTTCCCATTGTGCCACAGCCATGCAACCACCGAAACCGATAACGCTGTCATCACCGACGCCCGCATTCGCCGTTCCGCCGGCGCACATGGCGGCATGCACGGCTGGCGGTTCCGTCAGGAAACGCCGTCACCTCAATGCATATGGCGAATCGGTTCCTTACGTATATCGATTGCCATGCCGATGCGAGCGTTTGCAACGCAGGGTGTCACATTGCCAACGATGTCCGGCAATCGTTCTCACTACGTGAAATCCTTGCTCATGCGCGCGGGAAAGCCTGCGCGTATCGCGCCTTGAGCTGCTCGATCGAGACGTGCGTGTACCGCTGCGTCGTCTGCAGCGACGCGTGGCCGAGCATCTCCTGCACCTCGCGCAGGTCGGCGCCGCCGTCGAGCATATGCGTCGCCGCGCTGTGGCGCAGCGCGTGCGGCGAGATGTCGGGCACGCCGGCGCGCGCCGCCTCGCGGTGCACGACGGCGCGCACGACGCGCTGGTCGACGCGGCCTCCGCGCGCGCCGAGGAACAGCGCACTCCCCGAACGCTCGTTCGCCAGCACGGGTCTGCCCTGCGACGTCCACCGTTCGAGCGCATGCTGCGCCGGCGCTCCGAAGGGCACGACGCGCTGCTTGTTCCCTTTGCCGGTGACGGTGATCGTGCGGTTGCCGTAGCGCACGTCGTCCAGATCCATCGACACGAGTTCGGCGACGCGGATGCCGGTCGCGTAGAGCATTTCGAGCATCGCACAGTCGCGCAGCGCGAGCGCCCGACGATGCGGATCGTCCGTGTCGGCCGGCTCCGCGTCCGCCTTGTCCATCAGCGCTTCGGCCTGCGTCTCGTTGAGCACGGCCGGCAGCGTCTTCGGCAGTTTCGGCGTGCGCAACGAGGCCGCCGGGTCATGGGCGATCCGTCCGCGCCGATGCGCCCAGGCGAAGAATCCGCGCACGGCGATCGTCTTGCGCGCGAGACTGCTTTTGGCGACCTGCTTCGACTCCTGCGCCATCCACATGCGCAGGTCATCGAGCGTCACGTTATCGAGCTCGGTCGTGCCTCCCGATTCGAGGATGGCGATGCAGCCGAGCAGATCACCGCGGTATGCGGCCACCGTGTGCTCGCTCAGTCCCCTCGCGCCGCGCAAGTAGTCGACGTATTCCTCGATCATGCGTCGCGCATCCGCCATCGTCCGCTCCCCTGTTCATGCCGCCTGTGCCGCCAACGATGTGCGACCACTGTACATGTGAGTCCACTGTAAATGTGAGTCCACTGTATCGTTCAGACTCTATCGCCGTTGCTAACTAGTTTGTTTTAGTTAGCATTCCGCCGTTGCCAGCGGAAACTCCAAGTCCTACGCAACGGTCGCTGCTGCTTGGTTCACGTTTCACAGGGTTTCGCACGGCAACCCGTGGGCTGTCGCGTCTTACATTCCCTCCGCGTGCGTTTACCGTCTCCTCGGCACTCGGGGCGACGTGATTCTTGATGTTGATTGCCGCGTTAAGGTCGCGGTCAATCGTGTATCCGCAATGTTCGCAATGATATGTTCGTTCGTTGAGGGACAGTGTGGCTTTTACCGCCCCGCAGTTCGAGCACGTCTTGGAACTTGGATACCAATGGTCGATGATATGCAGCCGTGAACCCGTCTGCGCGGTCTTGTAGGTGAGCATGGTGCGAATGGTGCCGAATGCGGCGTCCGCGATGTCTTTGGCGAGCTTGTGGTTGCCCATCATGCCCTGCACGTTCAAGTCCTCGATGTGGATGTCCGCATACGTGTTGGCGAGACGTGTGGTGAGCTTGTCGAGCCTGTCCCGACGCTGGTTCGCCACATGGTTCTCGACCCTGCCCAGCCGTGACTGCTGCTTCCGGTAACGGTTCGAGCCGTACTGTTTGCGAGACAGTGCGCGATGTTCGTGGCGCAGCATGTCCTGCGCCTTGCGCAGGAAACGCTCATTGCATTCCACGGTGCCGTCCGACATCGTGGCAAGCGTCTTGATGCCCAAATCGACGCCGACGGAACCTTCCGGCTTCCGCCGTGGAGCAACGGTTTCAGACACGTCAACGGTGAGTGCGGCGTGCCAGCGGTTGCCGTGGTAGGAGACGGTCATGCGAGTGACCTTCCCGCCTTTCGTGCGCAGGAGCATGTTCTCCATGCAATGCACACGGCCGATGCGCGGCAGCTTCAACCCGTATGGGTCGCCTTCGATGATGCCGAAAACTCCGGTCGTGTACGTGAACCGACGCTTGGCCTTGGTGCGTTTCTTGAACTTCGGGAACCCCACGCGACGGCCTTTGCGCTGTCCGGTCTTGGACTTCCACCAGTTCGTCAGCCCATTGGACAGCGCTTCCAGTCCGGTGTTGTACGCTTCCTTGCTGTTTTCCTTCCACCACGGGGCAAGAACGTCCTTGTTGCCGTTCCACCAGCGGCGCAGACCGTAGTACGACCATCCCGTTTTCTCATGGCGGTCAAGACAAGCCTTGATGTGAGCCAACGCCGCATTGTAGGCGAATCGTGCAGCGCCCGCATGCTGACGCATGAGACGTTCCTGCGTCGGCGTCGGATCGAGCGCCACGTCGATTCCCTTAAGCATCGTTCTCACCCGCCGCTTCCAACGCTTTCATGGCGCGATGCTTCGCCGCGCGCTTGCCGTACAGACGGGCGCAGAACGAGGTGAGCGCTTCGGTCATGTCACACACCAAGTCATCATCCATCTCCGTATCGTCCACAACGACGATACGCCTGTCCTGCGCTTCGAGAGCGGACTGGATTAGCTGGAAGTCCATGCGTACCAGACGGTCACGATGCTCAACGACTATCGTGCCAATAGTCGGGTCGGCCAGAACCTTGTTGAGCTTGCGACGTGAACCGTTCATGCCGGAACCCGTCTCCGTCACCACTTCGGCGTCCGTGACACCCATTGCGACGGCGAACGCTTTCAGACGGTCTGCCTGACGTTGCAAATCTGTTTTCTGGTCGGCGGAACTCACGCGCGCATAGCAGACCGTGCGTCCCTCCGCGATGGGTTCGCGGGTGTTGTCAGATTCGTATTTCGGGTCGTGGATAAGCACCGCACCCGACTTCGTGCGCGTGAAAGGGACAGGCATGTTCCCGCTACGGCACCAACGCCATACCGTCTGAACATTCAAGCCTTCCAGCTTAGCCCATTCCTTTACTCGCATAACTACAGTATAGTACTCAGAAATACGTTAAAGCAAACCAATCAGTCAGCAGCTAACAACCCCCGCCATCATTCGCATGTCGGCTGTGCGCAAAAGGTACGGCCGCTGCACAGCGGTGACACAACGGTTGCATGGCGCCCGGCGGCGCCCTCCGGTCTCGCATCGTGAGACAAGCAACGGCGACGCATTGGCCGCGCAATGACAACGCAGGCATCGCGAAATCGTTGGAACGACGCCGATGCAACCAATGGTTGCCGTCGTTCGAGCGGGTTGCAACCATAAGCTGGCGGACGGCGGCGACGATATCACCGATAGTAGGGAGTGCGACCGCGACGTGGCCACGGCGGCGGCGAATCGGGAACGTGGGAATCCCAGGGAAAATGGACATTCCCGCACCCGACGCCCGCCGACACGCTACGCTTCGGTTGTGCAGATCCGCACATCGGCGCGATTGTGACCGCTGTCACATGCGACGCCGATCCGGCAACGCCGAAGGTGACGGCGGTCATGGCTTCGCGCAGGCGAAGCGGCGGATGATTGGGTATCGGGTAACGACATCAGGCGCATGTCCCGCGCACTGCGCGTCCATGCGCAATCACATACATACGCGAAAGGTTCACATGAACAGGAAATCCACAGGCGACACCATGGAGAAGACCGACCCGATCGTCGCGAAGGCGGTCGATCTGGTCAAGACCTACGGCGACACTGACAGCCAGGTGACGGCGCTCGACCACGTCAGCGTCGACTTCCGCCGTGGCGAGCTCACGGCGATCATGGGCCCGTCAGGTTCCGGCAAATCGACGCTGATGCACTGCATGGCCGGTCTCGACGTGCCGACGAGCGGCGAGGTCTTCGTCGAGGAGCTCGAGGTCTCGTCAATGAACCAGAAGCAGCTCACGCAGCTGCGCCGCAAGGAGATCGGCTTCATCTTCCAGTCCTTCAACCTCGTGCCGACGCTGACGGCCGAGGAGAACATCCTGCTGCCGCTACAGATCGCGCACCGCCCGATCGACCGCAACTGGTTCAACAAGGTCGTCTCCGTCGTCGGCCTGAAAAACCGCCTCGATCATCGTCCGAGCCAGCTCTCCGGCGGCCAGCAACAGCGCGTCGCCTGCGCCCGCGCGATGATGGAACGCCCGTCAGTCATCTTCGCCGATGAGCCGACCGGCAACCTCGATTCGCGTTCGAGCCGCGAGGTGCTCGAGTTCCTGCGCCAGTGCGTGCGCGACTACGGCCAGTCGATCGTCATGGTGACGCACGACCCGCGCGCCGCGAGCTTCGCCGACCGCGTGCTCGTGCTCTCCGACGGTTCGATCACGCAGGACATGGACCACCCGACCTACGACGAGATCCTCGCCGTCTTCGCCGAACACGACGATCCGGACAACGGCCCGGTCAACGTCGAATCCGCAGCCGTCAAGGAGGGCTGAGCCAACGATGTTCAAGATCGGACTCAGAGACACGAAGGCGCATTTCCGCCGTTTCATCATGTCGATCATCGCGATCGCGCTCGGCGTCGCGTTCGTCGTCGGCTCGTTCTGCTTCCGCGAGATGCTCAACGACCAGGTCGCGCAGATGATGGGCTCGAACTCGGACGCCGACGTCTATGTGCGCGGCGCGACCGAGCAGAAGAAGGAAAACGGAGGCAGCGTCACCAGCTACAACAGCACCTACAACGAGATCAGCACCGACGTCATCGCCGACATCGAGAAGGTCGACGGCGTCGTCAGCGCCGACGCGACGCACCAGCTGAGCAACGTCGTGCTGCTCGACCGCAACGGCGACGCGATGACGACGGTCGGCGCGCCGACGCTCGTCATCGGCGTCGACACCGACGACCCGTGGCGCTCGGTGCATTTCGTCTCCGGCGGTTACGCGAAGAGCGATGACCAGATCGCGCTGCTCGAGGACACCGCGAACAAGGCCGGACTCAGGACCGGCGACACGGCGACGGTCGTCATCGACGGCGAGGCGCACAAGATGAAAGTCTCGGGCGTCTTCACATCGCCGTCGACGCAGCTCGGCGCGATCCTGATCCTCGCGCGCCCGAGCTTCGTCGAGCATACGCTGCAGCAGGAGGGCGAGGACACATCGAGCGTCCAGTTCATCGGCGTCTACGGCGACAAGACGACGCCGCTCGACGAGGCGGCGCAGCAGCAGCTCGCTGACCGCATCAACAAGGAGCTGCCGAAGAGCGCCGACGCGCATGCCGTGACCGGCGATTCGGTGCGCGACGACGCGACGAAGAGCATTCAGGACCAGCTCGGCTTCATCCAGCCGCTGATTCTCATCTTCGCGGCGATCGCACTGTTCGTCGGCGCGTTCATCATCGCGAACACCTTCACGATGATCGTGCGCGAATCGATGCGCGGCTACGCGCTGCTGCGATCGGTCGGTGCCTCACCGACGCAGGTCTTCGCGAGCGTCCTCATCCAGGCCGTCATCCTCGGCCTCGTCGGCTCCGGCATCGGCGTGCTGCTCGGCTGGGGTCTGCTTGAACTGATCGCCAAGGGCATGACGAGCAGCGGCATGCCGCTGTCCGGATCGCCCGCCCCGTCGGCGACCGACGTCGTCATCGGCCTGATCGTCGGCGTCGTCGTGACGATCGCCGGCGCGACGCTGCCGGCGAAGACGGCCGCGACCGCTCCTCCGATCCAGGCGATGAACGAGACCGTCAATCCGGAAAAGCCGGTCAAGGCCCGCGGCTGGATCGGCATTGCGATGGTCGTCATCGGTGCCGCATGGTGGACGCTGTGCTATCTCGACGCCGACAAGCGCGTCGACTGGGCGTGGCTCAAGGACATGGGCTCCGGCTGGACGCTCGGCCTCGGCGCGGCGTTCATCATCATCGGCGCGATCGTGTGCGCGCCGGCCTTCGTCACACCGTCGGCGCACGTGCTCGGCTGGATCCCGACGAAGCTGTTCCCGGTCACCGGCAAGCTCGCAACACGCAACATCGGACGCGCGAAGCGACGCACGGCGAACACGGCGGCCGCGCTCTTCGTCGGCGTCGCAATCGTCAGCTGCCTCGGCGTCGTCGCCTCCTCGATGAAGACGTCGGTGAGCAACCTCGTCGACAACAACGTGAACGCCGACTATGTGGCGATGACGGCGAGCATGACGCAGCCGATTTCCGCGAAGGCCGTCGACGCGATCGAAAACACCAAGGGCGTCGGCGCTTCGTCGGCCGTGTACATGCTGCCGACGGTGACGGCGACGAACGCCAAGAAGGACGTCATGACGGCAGCGATCAAGACCGATCTGCTCACGAAGATCGCGCCGATCGAATCCCAGGAAGGCGACGCCGCGCAGGCGATCGAGCGAGGCGAGGCCGCGATCGGTCGGACGGTCGCCGATGACGAACACTGGACGATCGGCGACACGGTCGACCTCGAATCGAAGAACACATCGGTCGATGAGGAAGCCACGAAGCAGGCGTCCGAGGCGTACCAGCAGCAGATCGAGAAGCAGGCGACGGCGTTGCAGACCGAAGCGCAGCGTCTTGCGGCCGCCGGAGACGTCGCAGGTGCCCAGGCCAAGGCGAAGGAAGCCGAGAACGTCGTCAAGCAAGCGCAGAACGTCGATCCGAAGCAGTTCGTCAAGATGAAGACCGAGACGAAGAAGGCGCAGATCACGATCGGCGCGATCATCGACGACTCGCTGTATTCGGACAGCATCTTCATCTCGCTGCCGACAGCCGAAACGCTCACCGACAAGGACATGATGATGGTCACGCAGATGTATCTGCAGGCCAAGCCCGGCGCGGACGTCAAGCAGCTCGGCGAGGATCTGAAGAAGACCGTGAAGCCGTTCTACACGGTCTCGGTGCTCACGCGCGACGAGTTCAAGTCGTCGATGAGCTCGATGATCAACTCGATGCTTGCGATCATCTACGCGCTGCTCGCGCTGTCGATCGTCATCGCGATCTTCGGCATTGTCAACACGCTCGCGCTCAACGTGTCCGAACGCACGAAGGAGATCGGCCTGCTGCGCGCGATCGGCACGTCGAACGGACAGGTGCGCGGCATGCTTGCGATCGAGGCGGTCATCCTGTCGGTCTTCGGCACGATCGTCGGCATCATCGTCGGCGTCGCGGCGGGCGTCGTCATCCGTGCCGCCTACGAATCGCAGGGTCTGACGACGTTGGCGATCCCGTGGGATCAGCTTGTGCTGTTCCTCGTCGTCGCGATCCTCGTCGGTCTCGTCGCGAGCATCTCGCCGGCGCGGCGCGCGCTCAAGCAGCCGGTGCTCAACGCCGTCGCGAGCGAGTGAGCGCACGACTCCGCGATCCGAACAACGCAGGGCCCGGTTTCCGTATCGATACGGAAACCGGGCCCTGCCCGTTGCCGACGACGGCGTCTACAATCCACGTGATAGTCGGGCCTTCAGCCCTCCACTCCCCTGTTCTGCAGGGTTCTGCACGAAAGGCGCATGATGATGAGACTTCCCGAGCATATCCCCGCAGGCGCGCGCGTCGTCGTGCGACTGTACGCGGGGATCGACGAACACACCGGACGCATGCAGTACCGCGACGTCGTCGGCCATGTCCGCTCATGGGACGGTACGACGCTCGAGCTGACGCGCGACGCGGCCGCGAACGGATCGCGGCCGGCGCAGGACGTCAGCATTCGCCCCGAGCAGATCGCGATCCTCAAACCGGTGCCGGAACGTCCAGTCAGACAATCAATCGGATGATGAACTGGCGTTCGCAATCAGATGATGAACTGGCGTTCGGCGAGCGCGTGGTGGCCGGAGGTGAACCGCACGATGTGCTCGCCGCGCTTCGCCGACGCGAGCAAGTCGGCGCGCCAGTCGTCGGCGCTGACCTTCAGTGTCGTGAACACCGTCTGCGTCTCGCCGGTGACGGCCGCCTCACGCTGCTTCGCCTTGTAGTCGCGGTACGGCTGGCCTTCGGTGAAGAAACGGTGCAGCGCGGCCTTGTCGTCGTCATGCAGCGCGTCGGCGAAGGATTCGAGACGACGCGCCATGCTGCGCAGCAGCGTCTCGACGTTGCCGGCGTTCTCGACGATCATCGCCGCCGTGCGCTGCGGATCGGTCAATGCGACGCGCGTCATGTCGCGCCATGAGCCCGCGGACAGCGCCGCCGCGATATTGCGGTCGGGGTTGTCGGTCAGCTCGTTGATGAGCGCCGTCGAGACGACGTGCGGCATGTGCGAGATCAGTGAGGCGGCGCGGTCGTGCGTCTCGTCGTCGACGACGATCATCGTGTTGCGCAGGCCGCGCGTGATCATGCCGGCGACCTGCACGATGCGCGCGTAATCGGTGTGATGGTCGTAGGTGAGCGCCCACAGCGCGTTGTCGAAGATCGACGGATCGGC
This sequence comes from Bifidobacterium anseris, assembly GCF_002860345.1. Taxonomy (GTDB): domain Bacteria; phylum Actinomycetota; class Actinomycetes; order Actinomycetales; family Bifidobacteriaceae; genus Bifidobacterium; species Bifidobacterium anseris. The sequence goes on along the minus strand of NZ_NMYC01000001.1, from coordinate 154,595 downwards.
CGCCGCCCAGCCGGAACGTTCGTTGCCAGTCATCGGATGGGCGCCAACGTAGCAATCGGTGATGCCAGCGGCATGCACCTGCTCGCGCACGAGTCCCTTGACGGAGCCGACATCGGTGAGCGTCGTGCGCGTCGGGTCGATGATCGGCTTGATCGTCTCGAGGATCTTCGGCATCGCGACGAGCGGATTGCACAGCACGACGACGTCCGGATGCTCAGCGACGAGCTCTTCGAGACTGTCCTTGCAGTCGATTCCGGCGGCGCGCGCAGCCGCGTACGGGTGCGGACGGTGGTTCCACGCGCTCACCCACACGCCCGCCGAACGCAGGCGCAGCGCGAGCGAACCGCCGATCAGTCCAAGTCCGACAATCGCGATGTGCCGCGGGCATTCGATGCCCTCCGGGCCGATCGCCGGCATCGTCGCGGTCTCCTCGATCGTCGCGTCCGTCACCTCGACGGCTACCTCTTCTACCACAGCAGTTCCTTTCGCATCGTCGCATCATCGCTTGCAAGAGCAGACGATGCCCCGTTGGTCTCGATGGCGTTGGTCTCCATAGTGCATCGTACCCCGCCTTGCGGAAGCATCCACTCGTCCACTGGCGGATGCGGCCGCTCGCGGCGCGGATAGACGGCGAGCGTCTTGATCCAATCGCCGTGTTCGATGATTTCGACGAGCAGCGCGTGGAAGCGCGGCTCCCACGGCGCTGCGTCGAGCGTCGCGATGAAGCTGTAGGTGCCGTCGTGGCCTTTGATCGGCCGCGAGATGAAGCTCGTCATGTTAAGTCCGGCGTCGCGGATCGCGTCGAGCGCGTCGGCGAGGACGCCCGGACCGGTCGCCAACGGAATGAACGTGAGAATCGATTCGAATTCGGCGACGCCGCGCGCGCATGCGGCGTCGAGTTCGGCGCGCGCGTCGTCGCGGCGCGCGATGACGAGGAATTCGGTGCGCGCACCGTGGAAGTCCTCAACATGGCGCGCGACGCGGCGCAGTCCGTACAGCCGTCCGCAGATCTCGGGACCGAAGGCGATGCGACCGTCGATGAGGTCGCGACAGGCGGCCGCGTTCGACGCCGCCGGCACTTCGCGCAACCGATGCGACTGCGTAAAACGGCGGCATTGCGCCAATCCGTGCGGATGCGCCGACGCGCTCGTGCACATGCGGCACACGGCGTCGAGTTCGGATTCGCCATCGGCGCGCGAGCGCATCGCCTCGTCGTAGGTGGCTTGCGTGACGAATGCGCAGAAGGTCACGTCGACGCCGACGCGCGCAAAACCGGCGACGTCGGCGGCGTCGATGAGCATGTCGAGATTCGGCACGACGTAGCCTTCGACGTTGTTCTCCCAAGCGATGACGCCCCAGCCGCTCCCCTCACCGACGGCGCGCACGATCGAGGCGGCGTCGGCAAGCGGTTCGGGCGTGACGTCGCCGCCGAGCAGTCGTGCCGCCTCAAGCGCCGCCTGATGCGTGAAGGTGCCTTCCGGACCGAGATAGTACAGTCGCCGCGTGCCCATCACTCATCCTTTCCGCCGATGCGGAACCAGCGCGCCGGGCAGACGAGCAGCAGCACCTGAACGATGAGCGAACCGTAGAGCCAGATGTAGCCCACATGCTGCGACCACCATGGCATCGTCGTCGAATGGAAGCCGATCGGCAGCATCAGGTCGCCGCCGGGGCCGGGCATCGCAAGCCACCAGACGGTCAGATAGGAGACGCTCAGATGCAGCGCCAAGCCGAGGACGCCGCCGCGCGAGCGCGCGCACCATGCGGAGGCGCCGATGAGGATGAACGCGAGCACGAGACCGTAGGGGATGTTCGACGACGCGCCCATGCGGTGCGCGAGCGTGCCGAGCGCACCGGCAGCAATGGCGCTCAGCAGCGTGATGAGGCAGCGCACGAAGACGTTGCACCGGTGGCTCCACGGCACATCGGAACGGTGGGGCGCGGGGCGGCGCACGGCGGCATTCGGGATTGTGGAATCCGGCACCGTGGCATGCATGGCCGTCGGATTGGAGTCGGAGCTGCTCATAGCCACCCAGTGTAGGCGGACCGCGCGAAGACGAGGGGCAGGCGGCGGCCGATGCACTGCAGCCAATGAAAACGCAGCCGAGCCCGCGCTCGATGTGCGGACCCGGCTGCGTTGAGTCGACTGTGTCGTCAGCGACGAATCACTTCGCGTTCTGCGCGTTGTTGTTCGCGCGACGCTGCTTGGCGCGCCACTTGTACCAATCCTCGCGGTTGAGGATGATCTTGCGGATGCGGATCGACTCCGGCGTGACCTCGACGCACTCGTCCTCGTTCGCGAAGTCGAGCGACTCCTCGAGGCTCATCTTGATCGGCGGCGTCAGCGTCTCGAGGACGTCGGCGGTCGCCGAACGCATGTTCGTCATGTGCTTGGCGAGCGTGATGTTGACGTCGAGCTCGTCGGGCTTGTTGTTGACGCCGACGACCTGGCCTTCGTAGACCGGCGACTGCGGCTCGACAAAGAAGTTGCCGCGCGCCTGAAGGCGCTGCATCGCGTACGGCGTGGCGACGCCCTGACGGTCGGAGACCATCGAGCCGTTCTGGCGGGTGACGATCTGGCCGGCCCACGGCGCATAGCCTGCCGAAAGCGACGACGAGATACCGGTGCCGCGCGTCGCGCTCAGCAGCGCCGTGCGGAAGCCGATCAGGCCACGCGACGGCACCGTGAACTGCAGGCGGATCCAGCCGGAGCCGTGGTTGGACATCGATTCCATGCGGCCCTTGCGGTCGGCCATCAACTGCGTGACGGTGCCCATGTACTCCTCCGGAACGTCGATCGTCGTCGACTCCATCGGCTCGCACAGCTGTCCGTCGATCGTCTTCGTGACGACCTGCGGACGGCCAACGGTCAGCTCGTAGCCTTCGCGGCGCATCTGCTCGGCGAGGACGGCGAGCGCGAGTTCGCCGCGGCCCTGCACCTCCCACGCGTCCGGGCGATCGGTCGGCAGCACCTTGATCGAGACGTTGCCGATGAGCTCGCGGTCGAGGCGGTCCTTGATCATGCGGGCCGTCAGCTTGTGGTCCTTGCCTTCGGTGCCGGCAAGTGGCGAATCGTTCGTGCCGAAGGTCATCGAGATCGCCGGGTCGTCGACGTGGATGAGCGGCAGCGGGCGCGGATCGTTCGGGTCGACGATCGTCTCGCCGATCATGATGTCGTTGACGCCAGCGACGGCGACGATGTCGCCGGGGCCCGCCGACTCGACTGGCAGACGGTCGAGGCCCTGCGTGCGCAGCAGCTCGGAGACGCGGAAGTTCTCGATCGAGCCGTCGACGCGCGACAAGCCGTAGGTCTTGCCCTTCTCGAGGTTGCCGTTGTAGATGCGCACGAGACCGAGACGGCCGAGGAAGTCGGAGGAATCGATGTTCGCGACGTGGGCCTGCAGCGGTGCGTCCGGATCGTATTCCGGAGCCGGGATGTTCTTGATGATCGATTCGAAGAGCGGCTCGAGGTTGTCGTTGTTCGGCAGCTGGCCGTTCGCCGGCTCGTCGGTCGACGCATAGCCAGCCTTCGCGGCGCAGTAGATGACCGGCAGGTCGAGCAGCGAGTCGAGGTCGAGGTCGACGCCTTCCTCGATGACGTCCTGCGCGAGGCCGAGCAGCAGATCGGAGGCTTCGCCGACGACCTCGTCGATGCGCGCGTCGGGACGGTCGACCTTGTTGACGCACAGGATGACCGGCAGCTTCGCCTCGAGCGCCTTGCGCAGCACGAAACGGGTCTGAGGCAGCGGGCCTTCGGAGGCGTCGACGAGCAGTACGACACCGTCGACCATCGAGATGCCGCGTTCGACCTCGCCGCCGAAGTCGGCGTGGCCCGGGGTGTCGATGACGTTGATCGTGATGCCTTCGGGATGGCCGTACTTCTCGGCGAGCGGGCCGGTGTACTGCACGGCCGTGTTCTTCGCGAGGATCGTGATGCCCTTCTCACGCTCGAGGTCGTTGGAATCCATCACACGATCGGGAACTTCCTCGCGTTCGTTGAATACATGGGACTGCTGAAGCATTGCGTTGACGAGCGTGGTCTTGCCGTGGTCGACGTGAGCCACAATTGCCACATTACGAATATCGCCGCGAACCGCCATGAATGTTTTCTCCTAAAAACCATTGATTTCCTGCGTAACCGTGCCGAACCCTGATCAAGTTCACCATTCGTACACAAACCATCAACATGGTACGCGACGATGCTGACACGGCGCCGTCATGGACGCATATGGCGCACTCGGCACCCACCGCGGACGCACAAGGGTCCCCGACATCCCATCGGCCGCCCAAAGATGTGGATGGCTCGGGACGTCGGGGACCCCGGCATATGCGCTGATCAGTCGTCGAGTGTCGCGCCGGTCTTCTCCGGCAGGAAGAGCGCGGCGACGCAGGCCAGCACGAAGGCGACGGCGAAGACGACGAAGGCGACCGACTTGTCACCGCCGGCCATCGACAGGAACCACGGCACAAGCAGCGGCGCGATGATCGCCGCCACACGGCCGCAGGCGGCCGCGGCGCCCGAGGCCGCGCCGCGCAGACGCGTCGGGTAGATCTCCGGCGTGACCGCGTAGAGCACGCCCCACGCGCCGAGATTCGACGCCGACAGCAGCATACCGAAGGCGAGCACCTGCGTCACGTTCGCCGAACGCGAGAACAGGAACGCGGCAAGCGCGGAGACGGCGAGGAACACGCTCAGCGTGCGACGCCTGCCCCAGCGTTCGACGAGCCACGCGGCGAGGAAGTAGCCCGGCAGCTGCGCGAGCGAAATCGCCAACGTGTAGCCGAAGGACTTCGTCAGCGAGCCGAACTGGTCGGCGAGCAGGCTCGGCATCCATGTGAACGCGCCGTAATACGAGAAGTTGACGAAGAACCACGTGGCCCAGATCGCCACCGTCACGCCGAGGTACTTGCGGCCGAACAGCTCGCGCGTGCGGATCTTCGGCAGTTTGACGGCCTTGCGGCTCGCGACCGGCTCGACGCCGCTCGCCGATTCGAAGTAGCGCACCGAACGCTCGGCGTCCTCGTCGCGGCCCTGCGCCTCAAGGAAACGGACCGACTCGGGCAACTGGCGGCGTGCGACGATCGCGTAGAGCAGCGGCAGCGCGCCGATGAGCAGCGCCCAACGCCAGCCCCAATCGCCGGTGTTCGGGATGACGAAGTAGCCGATTGCGGCCGCGATGATCCAGCCGACGGCCCAGAACGATTCGAGCAGCACGGTGATGCGGCCGCGCTGTTTTGCCGGCGAGAACTCGGAGACGAGCGTCGAGGCGACCGGCAGTTCTGCGCCGAGGCCGAGGCCGATGACGAAGCGCGCGGCGAGCAGCATCGCGAGCGTCCACGAGAACGCCATCGCGCCGTTGGCGACGCCGAAGACGATCATCGTCGCCGTGAACACGGTCTTGCGTCCCCAACGGTCGGCGAACCAGCCGCCGAGCGCGGCGCCGATCGCCATGCCGATGAAGCCGATCGACAGCACCCACGACTTCTGCACAGCGTCGAGGTTGAAGTGGGGGTCGGCGGCGATTGCGGCGACGACGAAGGAGACGAGGCCGACATCCATCGCGTCGAACGCCCAGCCGATGCCGGAGGCGACGAGCAGCTTGCGGTGTGCGCGGTTGAACGGAAGCCTGTCGAGACGTTCGTTGCGCGTGAGCGGTTCGCTTTCGTTCGCGACGCGTTCACGCGGCGGCTGCGTGTTCGCGCCGCGCGAGGACACGCCGATTGGTCGTTCTGCAGCGGTCATTGGTACCTCCCATGGGCTGCGTTGATTGTGATTGTGATTGTGATTGTGGTGGTTCGAATGGTTCATTCGATGATTGATGTGACGGCTGCGGTGGTTCGGCGGCTGTCGTCTGGCACACGCCCGCGCTCACGGCCGCGCGGCGGTCGTCAGCGCCGCGAGCGCGCCCAGATGGTCGCGCGCGCCGGCATCGTCTGCCGTCGGCGATGCATCGACGATCCTCGACAGTTCGCCGGCATCGAAGCCCTGCGGCAGCGCGTCATCCGCCGGCGCATCGGCGTCGGCACGGAAACGGTAGAGCGCGGCCGGACGCTGACGGCCGACGCGGCGACGTTCGCCGGTTTCCTCGAGCATCCCCGATGCGAGCGTGCGTCGGCGGAAGTTGGCCAGATCGACCGGATGTCCTTCAATTGCCTCGCTCACGGCGTGCAGTTCGCGCAGCGTGAAGGTCTCGCCGACGAGCTCGCGCACGACCTTGGGCATGTCGAGACGATGCCGCAGCCGCCAGATCGCATAGTCGACGATGCGGCGATGGTCGAAGGCGAGTTCGGGAAGCGCGTCCTCGGCGAACCACGCCACGTTGTGCCGCGGCTCGAGCGAAGCGACATCCACCTGCCCAACGAGCGCCCAGTAGCAGATCGAGACCATCGGCACTCCCCCGCGCGAACGCTCGGGGTCGCCGAAGGTGTACAGCTGCTCGAGGTAGCCCGGATGCAGGTCGGTTGTCGAGGCGAGCGTCTCGTAGGCGGAACGTTCGAGCGAACGACCCGCCTTGAGCGGGCCGCCCGGCAGCGCCCACGCGCCGCGAAACGGCTCGCGCACGCGGCGCACGAGCGGCAGCCACAGCCGGCGGCGTTCGCCGTCGTCGGCCGGGCCGAGGGCGAGGATGACCGAGGTGACGCCCACCTGGGGCGCCTCGTCGCGGCGTTCGCTGACATTGCCGATGCCCATCGTCCACGCTCCTCCACCGTCGTTGCCGCACGCGGTCTGCCATATGCGATTCGCATGTGCGGTTTCCATCTACGCGGCGAACGAATCGCCATCCGCGTTGTGTCATCGTCAGCATAGCACTTATAGTCAACATGACTATAAGTGCTGACCATATAGTGGTCCACGATGATCGGTGCTCCCCTGCACTCCCCATACACGAACGCAGGCCCCGCGCCCGCGATCGTCTCGTGGGCACGGGGCCTGCATGTCGCCGAGGTAACAGCCGCCGAGGCCGCCGCGACCGCAGCCGCTTACGCGATGATCCCCTTCGCGATGAGCTCGCGCGCGACCTCCCGGTATTCGCGCGCCGTCTTGTGGTTGTGCGCGTAATAGGTGATCGGCGCTGCCGCGACGTTCGCGTCGGGCAGCTTGATCGAGCGTGAGATGACCGAATGGAACACCTTGTCGCCGAAGGCCTCGTAGATGCGCTGCACGACCTCGTCGCAGTGCAGCGTATGCGTGTACATCGTCACGAGCACGCCGAAGACCTCGAGCCCGGGGTTGATGCGCGCCTGCACCTTCTCGATCGACTGCATGAGCAGCGCCACGCCGCGCAACGCGAAAAACTCGGCAGCCACCGGGATGATGACGCCGTCCGCCGCCGTCAGCGCGTTGACGGTGAGCAGACCGAGCGACGGCTGGCAGTCGATGATGATCGCGTCGTACTCCTTGATGACCGGACGCAGCACGCTCGCGAGGATCTGCTCGCGTCCCACTTCGGTCACGAGCTGCACTTCGGCGGCCGACAGGTCGATGTTCGCCGGGATGATGTCGAGTCCGGCGAACTTCGTCGGCTGGATGATGTCGTGCACGTCGACCTTCGGGTCGAACAACGCCGTGTAGATCGTGTTGTCGAGCACGTTCGCGTTGATGCCGAGCCCCACCGTCGCCGCGCCTTGCGGGTCGAAGTCGACGATGAGCACGCGCCTGCCGTACTGTGCGAGCGCGCCGGCGATGTTGATCGAGCTCGTCGTCTTGCCTACGCCGCCCTTCTGGTTGCACATGGCGATGACCCGCGCCGGACCGTGCTGCTGCAACGGCTCGGGTACCGGGAAGGTCTCGTATTCTCGTCCAAGCAAATCCGTAGGCATACCGCTCACTTTATCAGGTCATGCATGTGCCGACGCCGCCGGCGCATCGGTGACGTCCTGTCTTTACTAAATGTTCAGTGTACCGCTTCGTACGCACCGCAATCGGCTATTTGGCGCGTGGATGAGCGGTGATATACGTTTCGATGAGCGCTTCGGGGCTGATATGCGTGTAGATCTGCGTCGTCTTGACCGACGCGTGCCCGAGCAGCTCCTGCACGGTACGCACATCCGCGCCGCCCTGGATGAGGTGTGTCGCGAACGAATGCCGCAGCGTGTGCGGGTGCAACGGACGCGTGATATGTGCACGTTCGCCTGCGCGGCGGATGATCTCCCACACCGACTGCCGCGACAGGCGACGCCCGCGCAGATTGAGGAAGGTCGCGCGCAGTTCCGGCGCACTCTTCGCGCGTTCCTGCAACGGCGTGCGGCCGTACTTCAAGTAGTCGGTCAGCGCGTCGCGCGCATAGTCGCCGAAGGGCACGAGCCGCTGCTTGTCGCCTTTGCCGGTCAGGCGCACGACCTGCTCGTCGAAGTCGAAATCGTCGAGATTCGTGCCGACGGCTTCGCTGACGCGGCAGCCGGTCGCGTACATGAACTCGAGCAGCGCGTCGTCGCGCAGTCCGGCCGCGTCGTCCGTGCTTGCAGGGCGCGCCGCCTTGAGCAGTGCGGTGACCTCGTCGACGTCGAGGACGTCCGGCAGCGCCGACCCGGCCTTCGGCGCCTTCACCTGCTGCGAGATGTCGTCGTCGACGAGATGCTCGCCGAGCATGAACCGGTGGAACATGTGCACGCTCGCCAAATGCCGCGCGCGGGTCGCCGAGCTTTGCCCGTCGATAGCGAGCGACTGCATGAACGCCTCGACGTGCAGCGACGTGATCGCGCGCGCGTCGTCGACGCCGTGCCTGTCAAGCCACAGCAGATAGCGGTCGAGATCGCGTTCATAGGCTTCGACGGTGGCTTTCGCGAGTCCGCGTTCGACGTCGATCGTCGCAAGGAACTTCGATTCCGCCATCCGCAGCCCATTCGCCATCCCCATCCTCCTTCGCCCTCCGATCCGCGTACGCCCGGTCGTCATCTATCCGCCGATACCATATATATCTACATATATCTACTACTACATCTGCCACCGCCGCGTCTACCACGGCAGTCCGTAGCAGACGCGGCGGTCCATGATTGACTTCAACCACCGACCACCATCTACAGCGCCCGCAACGGCAGTCCATGATTGACCTCAACCACCGACTGCCATCTACAGCATCCAACACGGCAGTATGTGATTGGCTTCAACCACTTGACTACCATCGACTACCACTGACTACCACCGATACGAAGAGCCGAACCCGGCACAGGGCTGGGTTCGGCTCTTCACCACCGATATATCGGTGTGTCATCTCTGTGGGCGATGCCCCGATCCGCCATCGGGCGGACGGAACGTCACTCGTCCGTCGGCTCAGGCGGCGACCGGAGCGTTGACGTCCTCGGGCAGCGCGGCCTTCGCCTGCTCGACGATCGTCTTAAACGTATCCGGATCGTTCACGGCGAGGTCGGCGAGCGCACGGCGGTCGAGCTCGATGCCGGCGAGGCGCAGGCCCTGGATGAAGCGGTTGTAGGTGATGCCCTCGTTACGCACGGCGATGTTGATGCGCTGGATCCACAGCTTGCGGAAGTCGCCCTTGCGCGCCTTGCGGTCACGGTAGTTGTAGTTGAAGGAGTGCAGCAGCTGTTCCTTCGCCTTGCGGTACAGGCGGGAACGCTGGCCACGGTAGCCCGAGGCCCTTTCGAGAACTGTACGACGCTTCTTGTGGGCGTTCACTGCGCGCTTGACACGTGCCATTGTTGTTCCTCAGCTTTCTTTCTTGAAACGATCTCGACTTGCCGGTCTCAGCCCAGCAGGCCCTTCATCTTCTTGGCCTGCGACGTCGGCAGAACGGAGTCGCGCTTCAGTTCGCGGCGCTTGTGAGCGGACTTGTGCTCGAGGTTGTGGCGCATGCCGCAGCCAGCGTGCATGAGCTTACCGGAACCCGTCACACGAACGCGCTTGGCGGCCGCGGTCTTTGTCTTCATCTTCGGCATTGCTGCCCTCCTTGTTGTTACTTCGTTGCTGAAGTCTCGGTTGCTTCGGCGACGACGGCTTGTGCTTCCTTCGCCTCCTGGGCCTTGGCCTCCTGCTTGGCGGCGAGGCGTGCGGCCTGACGCGCCTGACGTTCGGCGCGGGATTCCGCACCGCGACGGCGCTGCTCGGACTGCGTGTGCACCTTCTTGCCCTTCGGGGCGAGGGTCATGATGATGTTGCGGCCCTCCTGCTTCGGCGCGGATTCGATCGTTCCCGATTCCGCGACCTCGTCGGCAAGGCGCTGCAGCAGCTCGACGCCGCCGATGGGGCGCGATTGTTCGCGTCCGCGCAGCATGATCGTGACCTTGACCTTGTCGCCGCCGTTGAGGAAGCGCTCGACATGGCCCTTCTTGACCTCAAAGTCGTGCTCGTCGATCTTGAGGCGGAAACGGATCTCCTTGATTTCCGCGGTGCTCTGGTTGCGGCGCGCTTCGCGCTGCTTGATCTTCTCGTTGTACTTGAACTTGCCGTAGTCGATCAGCTTGGCAACCGGAGGCTTCGCGTTGGGTGCCACCTCGACGAGATCGAGGTTCGCTTCCTTCGCCAGGCTCAGTGCGACGGAAGTCGCGATGACTCCCACCTGCTCGCCGTTCGGTCCGATAAGGCGCACCTGTGAGACGCGAATCTCGTCGTTAATGCGTGGTTCGTCGCTAATGATGACTCCAATCCTATGGTTTCCTGCAGCGGTCGCCCATCCGCGCCGTCATCATCTCCGATTCACAGGCATCATGGAACATCGCCGAAAATCGACCATTTGTTCCTGCCGCGCGACGCCGTGCGGACATGCCGTCCGTCGGTCGCGTGCAACGCCCCTGCCGCAATGCATGCAGCGCAGGCCGTGCCTATGACCCGAAGTCATGATGGACTTCCAGGTGGGTTTCCCGCTTTCTTGATTTCTCAAGCCTTGTTGAGTATAGCACAGCCCCCGACAACAGCCATCCGCGTGTCAGCGCACTTCGCGCAGCAGTCCCCCGATACCCTCGTCGCGCAGGATCTGCCGGTATGGGCCTGCCTGTTCGGCGATGATGCCGTCGATCGCGCGCATGCCGAGCACTTCCACGGGCGCTTTGTCGTCGGTGAGCACCACTGGCCGCCGCCCCACATGCACCGGTTCGAACACCGGATCGACCTGATCGACCGCGCGGTCGAGGGCCGTGTTCCCCGCGCGCATCGCCGCGATCCGCTGGCGGATGGACGGCGACGACGCCGAGCCGCGCTTGAGCGCGAACAGCTCGCGGTTCGTGGTATGCGGCACATCCGCCGTCACGAGGTTCGACTCGCCGAACACGCTCGCGATCGTGTCGGTGAGCGCCTCGTTGATCGACCCTTCGCCGTCGCTGATCATGTTCATGTTGACGACCATGACGCCGCCGTCGTTGAGATGCTCATGCACGAGCGCGAAGAACTCCTTCGAGCTCATCTGGAACGGGATTGTGATGTCCTGATACGCGTCGACCATGATCACGTCGAACCGCTCGTGGCTCGCCGCAAGCCATGCGCGCCCGTCGTAGATGGCCACGCCGATGTCAGCCGGCTCGTCGAAATACGTGTTCGCCAGCTGGGTGATCTTGCTGTCGATCTCGACGCCCGTCACCGTCGTCCCCGGCGAATACTTGCGCAAGGCGCGCGCATATGTGCCAGTGCCCATGCCCAGGATCAGCGCGGAGTCGGCATGCTCGGCGATCGCGGGCGCGGCGAGCGCGACGTCGTAATACATGCCGGTGGGTTCGTTGCTCTTCATCGTCACCGACTGCACACCGAAGAGCACGTTCGTGGAGAGGATCGTACGGTCGGGCATATCCTGCACCTGCAGGTAGTTGTACATCGATTCACCCTCATACGCGAGCGTGCGCTTGTCCATCCAGAACGCGAAGCCGGTGAGCGGCGAGCACACCGCGGACGCCGCGAACACGACCACACTGACCGCGCACGCCACGCGGTGCACCTGTGCGGACAGGAAGTAGGTGACGGGCAGCGCCAGCAGCAGCCCGGAGAACACGAGGAATGTGACGAACGTGCCGACGGCCGGGATGGTGACGAAGGTGGGTAGGAATGTGCCGAGGATCGAACCGACCGTGTTGCAGGCGGATAGCCGCCCCACGACCGACGCGTTGTCTTCGAGCGAATCGGTCGCGAATTTGTTGAGCGCCGGCGTCACCGTACCCAGCAGGAACAGCGGCGGCACGAAGATGACCATGCAGCAGACGAACGCGGCGATCGTCAGGAAGTTCGTGGACACGGTCACGATGAGCGCGCCGGAGACGAGCATCACAATATATTTGCCCACAAGCGGGATCAGCGCGATCCACACGGCCGCCACGAGCACGCGCATGTACATGCGGTCCGGGTCGGGGTCGCGGTCCGCCCACCTGCCGCCGAACACCGCGCCCAACGCGAGCGCTATCATGATCGTGCCGATGATGATCGTCCACACGATCTGCGAACTCGAGAAATACGGCGCGAGCAGGCGCTGGGCGCCGAGTTCGGCCGCCATGACGGCCATGCCCGAGACGAACTCGGTGACATACAGAAACACCTTCGACGCGAGGATCGGCCGCTTCACGCCCTCGGCACCGCTCACTTCCCTGCGACTCCTCCCACTGCGCGCCCGGCGCGCGTTCATTGCGCGGCGCGGCAAGTACATATACATACGGTACGGTGGCTTATACAGTACGCAACATGCACTGCGCAAGCCAACACACAACCCAAGGAGCGGCCATGGCACCGGTACGGACGGCGCGCACACCCCTGCCCACCTGCGTGGTATTCGCGGCCGGCGAGTACTACCGCGAGCCGATTGACGTGCCACCCGGCACATTCGTCGTCGCCGCGGACGGCGGCTACGACCACGCGCGCGAGCTCGGCGTGCAGGTGGACGCCGTGGTCGGCGACCTCGACTCGGTCCACAGCGCGCGCAGCGCGATCGGCGCCGAGACCGTGGCGCTGCCGCCGCAGAAGGACGACCCCGACCTGCTGAGCGCGCTGAAGATCGGATGGGCGCACGGCGGCCGCGCGTTCCACATCTACGGCGGATTGGGCGGGCGCGTCGACCACACGATCTCCAACATTCAACAGCTCGCGTTCATCGCCGCGCACGGCGGCATCGCGTTCCTGCACGGTGCCGGGCAGATCGTGACCGCCATATGCGACGCGGCGCTCACGTTCCCCGCGCACCCCGTGCACGGCACGCAGTACATCTCCGTGTTCGCGCACAGCGACGAGGCGCGCGGCGTCGACGAGCGCGGGCTCGCGTACGAACTGCATGACGCGACGATGACGAACCTGCAGGTCAACGGCCTGAGCAACGAATTCGTGGACGGGCTCGTCGCCGAGGTGCGTGTGCGCAAGGGACTGCTGACCGTCGTGTTCGACGCCGCCGCACCGTTGCCCACGCTCGTAGGTGCGCCTGCGGCGGCCGAGACGCTTGGCGCGCCTTCCACCCATGTGAGCGCGGCGCTCGCGGATCGCGGATAGTTGCGCTCACAGCGCATGATTGCCGACGGCGTGGGCTGAGGACCGTTCAATGCAACCGTTCGCAACCAATTCCAACGGTTTTCGACGCGCAGGGCGGCCGCCTTGGTCAAGCAACGCCACTAGAATGGGGCACGTTGGTTAACCACGCCGGCGGGCGTTCATTGGCCGCCGGCTGTTCCCCAAGGGAGAAACTACATGACAGTTAAGATTGGTATCAACGGCTTCGGCCGCATCGGCCGCCTCGCGTTCCGCCGCATCTTCGAGCTGCAGGAGAAGGGCGGCGAAGCCGCCGACATCGAGGTCACCGCGATCAACGATCTGACCTCGCCGGCTGCTCTCGCCTACCTGCTCAAGTACGACAGCACCCACGGCGTCTTCAAGCACGTCGACGGCACCCCGGTCGACGTCAAGGCCACCGACACCGCCATCGTCGTCGATGGCAAGGAATACCCGGTCTACGCTGAGCGCGACGCGCGCGACCTCAAGTGGGTCGCCAACGACGGCGTCGAGTTCGTGCTCGAGTGCACCGGCTTCTACACCTCCGCCGAGAAGTCCCAGGCCCACCTGGACGCCGGCGCCAAGAAGGTCCTCATCTCCGCCCCGGCGAAGGACGAGACCACCCCGACCGTCGTCTTCGGCGTCAACCACGACATCCTCAAGAAGGACGACAACATCGTCTCCGCAGGCTCCTGCACGACCAACTCGATGGCCGCGATGGTCAAGCTGCTCAACGACAAGTGGGGCATCAAGGCCGGCTTCATGACGACGATCCACGCCTACACCGGCACCCAGATGATCCTCGACGGCCCGCGCGGCAACAAGAGCGGCCGTGCACTGCGCGCCGCCGCGATCAACACGATCCCGCATTCGACCGGCGCCGCGAAGGCGATCGGCAAGGTCGTCCCGGAGGTCAACGGCAAGCTGCAGGGCCACGCCCAGCGCGTGCAGGTCCCGGATGGCTCGATCACCGAGCTGTTCACCGTCCTCGGCAAGGACGCGACCGTCGACGAGATCAACGCCGCGTTCAAGGACGCGTTCGAGGATTGCGCCTACTACGGCTACAACGATGACGAGATCGTCTCCGGCGACATCGTCGGCGACACCCACGGTGGCGTCTTCGATCCGACGCAGACCGACGTCAACACCGTCGACGGCGTGACGATGGCCCGCACCGTTGCCTTCTACGACAACGAGTACGGCTTCACGTCGAACATGGTGCGCACGCTCGAGTACTTCGCCGAGATCTCCGAGTGAGCGACGGGCGGCGTCGCCGCGGCGGCCCGCTCATCCGCGACCCATCAACTGATGAATGATTCTGTTGAATGACGTCGCATGACTCATCGAGGTGGCCCCAACCGAAAGGATGGGGCCACCTCTGTTTGTATGGACGTCGAGAGTTTCGCTGGCGACGACAGCGCAGTCAACCCGCGCATTTCGCCACGCGCATCGGCATCGACGCCGCTCCTATACTGGTGCGCATGGGCAAAAAGAAGCAGAAGGCGGCCGCGACGCCGGCGATCGCGCAACTGGAACAGGCGGGAATCGCGTTCACGGTACACGAATATGAACACAGCAACAACGACACCGACGGCTACGGGTTGGAGGCCGCCAGGAAGCTCGGCTACGACGAACGGCAGGTGTTCAAGACGCTGATGGCGGACACCGGCGACGAACGCGTCATCGGCGTCGTGCCGGTCAACGGGCATATGAGCCTCAAGGAGCTCGCGCACGCCGTCGACGCGAAGAAGGCGGAGATGGCCGACCCCAAGGTCGCGATGCGCGAAAGCGGCTACGTCGTCGGCGGCATCTCCCCACTCGGGCAGAAGACGCGGCACAAGACCGTGCTCGACGCCTCGGCGATGGACTTCGACGTCATCCTCGTCTCCGGCGGCAAACGCGGCCTGAGCCTCGGCGTCGACCCGCACGACCTCGTCGCCGTGCTCGGCGCGACCGTCGCGCCAATCGGCACGACGAACAAATCGTACTGAGCTGATCATTCGACCGAGCTGACCGTCCGACTGAGCTGACCGTGCCACCGCAAGCTACAACGTGCGCACGCGGCGCAGACGTCCGCTCACCGCTGCGCGCGCAGCTCCTTCGGCAGCACGAAGTGCATGTTCTCGCGGATCGTTTCGACGGTGTCGACTTCGCTGAAGCCAAGCCCGCGCAGCCGTTCGACGACACCGGCGACGAGTTCGTCGGGGACGGACGCGCCCGAGGAGACGCCGACCGTGTCGACGCCATCGAACCATGCCGGATCCATTTCGGCGGCGTCGTCGACGCGATGCGCTTCACCGCGCGCGCCGAGCGCCTCGTTCGCGACCTCCATCAGCCGCACCGAGTTCGACGAGTTCGCCGAACCGACGACGACCATGCAGTCCGCCTGCTGCGCAACGAGCTTGACGGCCTCCTGCCGATTCGACGTCGCATAGCAGATGTCCGAGCTCGGCGGCAGTTCGATCCACGGGAAGCGCCGCTGCAGCGCGGCTATGACGTCCGCCGTCTCGTCGACGCTGAGCGTTGTCTGCGTGAGCAGCACGAGCTTCGTGTCCGGCGTGAACTCAAGCTTGTCGACGTCGGCGGCGTGCTCGATCAGATGGACATGCTCCGGTGACTCGCCGACGACGCCGACGGCCTCGTCGTGGCCGTCGTGCCCGATATAGACGATCTCGTATCCTTCACGCACGAAGCGCAGCACCTCGCGGTGCACCTTGCCCACGAGCGGGCACGTCGCATCGACGACGGCGAGCGCGCGCCGGTCCGCCTCACGCTGCACGGCCGGCGATACGCCGTGCGCCGAAAAGACGACCGGGATGCCGGCGGCCGCGGCCTCGTCTGGGATCTCGTCGAGCTCCTCGACGAACACGGCGCCGCGCGCGGCGAGCTGTTCGACGACATGCCGGTTGTGCACGATCTGCCGACGCACGTAGACTGGCGGCAGCCCGTCGGGACGCGGCCCGTGCGAGGCCTTGAGGATTGTGTCGACCGTCTGAATCGCGCGGTCCACCCCCGCGCAGAATCCGCGCGGATTCGCCAGAATGATACGTCGTGCCATGTTCGCCCTCCCTGTTGCGACCGGCTTTCCACGATAGCAAACGATATGCACGCCGACCATGGGCGCCCCGACCACAGATATGCACACTCATAGGCGGCGGCGACTATGATAACTCGATGAACTAACCACCTCCGGAGTGCAGGCGGACACGGATCCGCCGCGCACCTGGCAACCAATGGAGCATGCCATGTCCCTGACGACGTCTTTGTCCCCAACCTCCGATCTGCCGCCGCGCACCGGCGACCAGTACACGATCGAGCACGGCCGCTACCGCGCCGTCATCGCCGAACTCGGCGCGACGCTGCGCGTCCTGACCTGCGATGGCGTGCACGTGACCGTCCCGCTCGGCGCGGACGACATCGCCGCGTGCTGCCAGGGGCAGCTGCTCATCCCCTTCCCCAACCGCATCGCCTCCGGCCGCTACACCTTCGACGGCGTCGACTATCAGCTGCCGATCAACGAACCCGACCGTGACAACGCGATCCACGGCTTCGCGAAGGACCAGTACTGGCGTCTCGAACGGCTCACCGAATGCGAGGCGACGCTGTCATGGCGCATGCCGCCGGTCGCCTACTACCCCTTCGACCTGTTCGTCACCGCGACCTACACGCTCGACGACGACGGTCTGCACATCCTCGTGCGCGCGCACAACCGCTCGAGGCACGCGGCGCCGTGGGCGTTGGCGATCCACCCGTGGATCGCCAACGGCTTCGACGGCTACGGCGACGAGATCGACGCGCACAACGCGCAATGCACGCTCGAAGTGGACGCCGACACCCATGTGCAGGTCAACGAACGACTCATCCCCGTGGGCACTGAATCGGTCGACGGCACGAAATTCGACTTCCGCGTGCCGCGCGCGCTCGACGAACAGCCGTACGACGACGCGCTCACCGACGTCCACCACGACGCGGCCGGCATCGCGACGGCGACGCTGACGAGGCCGGACGGCAGCCGCGTCGCAATCAGCGGCGACGAGACAATCACATCGTTCCAGATCTGCACCGGCACCGGCTTCCCCGCCGAGATCCGCCCCGCCGGCGTCGCCGTCGAGCCGCAGACGGCGTACGCGAACGCGTTCAACACCGGCATCGACCTGATCCGCATCGAGCCGGCGCAAGTGAGCGCGACGCGCATGTCCATCGGCATGCGCGACTGAACAGTGCGCCACGTCGGCACGCCATGCGATAATCCTGTAGGCTAATCAAGGCTAGCATTGATTGTTCTATCCAAAGGAGTCCATCATGGGAATGCGCGGACGTAAGCGTAAGGCTCGTCGTAAAAAGGCTGCGAACCACGGCAAAAGGCCAAATGCCTGATTCACCGACTTCGGCCTGAACAACGCGAAAGCCCCTTGGGAATCTTGGTTCCCAAGGGGCTTTTTCCGTATTCGAGCGCCGTCTCACTGCCCGTCGGCGCCCGGATGGTGCACGACGGCGTGCGTGACGACCGTATGCGTCACATGCGCGTGACCGCAGCACGCGTCCAGCGTCATCCTGAGCTTCTCGTAGAGGCATTCGGGAGCCTCCTCGGGACGCAGCACCGCACGCATCGCGCGAATCATCATCTGCTCATAGCGATCGCAGCAGGTGTCCGGATCGAAGCAATCGCCGCCGACCGCTTCCTTGTTCGCTTCGTTCATCTCGTCGTTTCCCAGTCGTTCCTGTCCGGGCCGTTCATCCGCGTTCATCGCGCACCGCCCTTCGTCGTCATATCGTCCACGAGTTCGTGGTCGCTATCAGATTCAACGGCCTTCGACGCCCTTTT
Organism: Bifidobacterium anseris; assembly: GCF_002860345.1. Taxonomy (GTDB): domain Bacteria; phylum Actinomycetota; class Actinomycetes; order Actinomycetales; family Bifidobacteriaceae; genus Bifidobacterium; species Bifidobacterium anseris. The sequence goes on along the minus strand of NZ_NMYC01000001.1, from coordinate 136,365 downwards.
ATTTCCGCTGACGACGGCGACGACGTCCGCGGCCGGTTTGCGGCCGCGCCGACGCGTCGGCTTCGCGCCATCCGAGACCTTGCCGTAGCCGCGCGCCGCCGCGTATTCGGCGAGCTCCTTGCGCAGCTGCGTGCGCGCACGGTTGAGGCGGCTCATGACGGTGCCGATCTTGATGCCCTGCTCGTCGGCGACCTGCTGATACGACTTGCCGTCGATCGCCGCATCGATGAACACTTGCCGACGTTCCTCGGGCAGCTTGTTGAGCGCCGCCATGATCTCCTCGGGCGCGAAGGCCTCGAGATACTCCTGCTCCGCCGAGCGCAGACCCTGCGAGGCATGTTCGGAGGCGGCGTAGATGTCCCAGTCGTCGTATTCGCCGGTCGAATCGTTCGCCCGCTGCGGACGGCGCTTCGCCTTCGCGTACTGGTTGAAGAAGGCGTTGCGCTCGATCGTCGTCATCCACGCCTCGAAGTTCGATCCCGGCTTGAACGAGTCGAAGGCCTTGAAGCCGCGTTCGAAGGTGTCCTGGACGAGATCCTGCGCATCCTCCGGATTGTTGGTGAATTTCATCGCCTGACGGTAGAGCGCGTTGACGGCGGGCATCGCGAGCTTCTCGAAGCGCGCGCGCTTGGCCTCCATCGTCTCGGCTTTCGTCTCTTGTTCGCTCACGCCTCCCATTGTACGCAAGTCCCTCCGCTCAAGCCCACGGCGTTACGTGCCCGGCCACGTGCGCCGACGAGTCGATGCAACCCGCGCGGTAGAATGCATGGACGACATCACCAGGTACCTCAAGGAGCGCACGAGCCATGACGTTGACATTGCAATCCGCAGCCGCACTGCTGAGCGAGCACGATCTGCTGCGGGAGATCATCACACCGGACCGCTGGACCGATTTCGCGTCCACGATCCCCGACTCCGACGTCCCCTTCGCGCACATCACCTACGACTCCAAGCAGATCAAGCCGCGCACACTCATGTGCTGCAAAGGCAACTTCAAAGCCGAATACCTCGCCGGCGGCGACGAGGCCGGCATGGCCGCATACGTCGCCGAACACGACTACAGCGACGTCACCCACGCGCCCGGCCTCATCGTCGACGACGCGACGAAGGCGCTCAGCCTGCTCTCCCAGGCCTTCTACGACTATCCGGAACGCGAGCTCAAGCTCATCGGCGTCACCGGCACGAAAGGCAAGACGACGACCTCGTACTTCACGCACGCGATCATCAACGCGATGAGCGGCAACAAGTGCGCGCTGTTCTCGTCGGTCGACAACTGCGTAGACGGCGTGCACTACGTCGAATCCGACCTGACGACGCCCGAATCGCTCGACGCGGCGCGCATGATGCGCGAAGCGGTCGACAACGGCATGCGCTACCTCGTCATGGAGGTCTCCTCGCAGGCGTACAAAGTCAACCGCGTCTACGGCCTGACCTTCGACGCCGCCGCGTTCCTCAACATCTCCCCCGACCACATCAGCCCGATCGAACACCCCTCCTTCGAGGACTACCTGTACTGCAAACGCCAGATCGTACGCAACACGCGCGCGCTCGTGCTCGGCGTGCCCGGCGACTACACCGACCTCGTCGCCGAGGACGCGACGATCGCGCACGTGCCCGTCACGACCTTCTCAATCGACGAGGCCGTCGCCGACGTCACCGCGCAGCCGGTCGACGACACGCACACGACCTTCGCGTTCACCGAAGGCCAGCCACTCGGCGAACTGAGCCTCGCCATCGAAGGCGACTTCAATTACGCGAACGCCTGCGCGGCGCTCGCGCTCGCGCAGATCGTCGGCATCGACATCCACGATCCGCGTGCGCTCGCGTCGATGGCGCACGTGCGCATCTCGGGAAGGATGGAGGAATCGACCGATCCGCATTCGAACACGGTCGCCATCGTCGACTACGCGCACAACTACGCATCCGTCAACGCGCTGCTCGACTTCGTGACACGCAAATACGGCGCGCGCCATCCGCGCATCACGCTGCTGACCGGGTCGGCGGGAGACAAGGCGCTCGACCGCCGCCGCGAGATCGTCGAAGCCGCGCAGGACCGCGTGCAGCGTTTCGTCTTCACGACCGAGGACACGAACGAGGAGGATCCGATGGCGATCGCCGAGGAGATGCTCGGCGATGTGACGAATCCAGACGTCGACGCGTCGATCATCATCGACCGTCCCACCGCCGTCGAGGACATCGTCGCCGAAGCGCGCGACCACGACGGCTTCGACGTGCTGCTGCTCATCGGCAAGGGCGACGAACGCTGGATCAAGATGCACAACAAGCATGTGCCGTACGAGGGCGACTCGGCGATTATCAGGCGTCTGTTCAGCTGAACGCGCCGGACGCACAGCATCGCGCGGGGCGCGTCGCAATCACGGACGCAGTGCAATCACGAACGCATGGAATCGCACAAACGCATGGAATCGCGCGAACGCATAGAATAGGGACGCCAAGGAACGAAAGGACATCATGATCACGATCGAACGCGTCAGCCCTCAGACGATGGAACGCGAGGCCGACGCCAACGGCATCGAACTGCCGATCGAGCAGACGTCGGTATGGGCGGATTTCCAAGCCGGCGTCGAGGGACGCACGCCGTGGGGATGCCTGATCATCCGCGACGGCAACGACGTCGTCGCCGTCGTCTCACTGATCGACATGCAAACGCACGGCTACCACTATCTGCGCTCGATGCACGGGCCGGTCTGGAAAAGCAAGCCCGACGAGCGGCTCGAACAGCAGGTCATCGCCGAACTCGTCGACTTCGTCAGGACGCATGACAAGCACGTCGCGTTCCTGCGCATCGACACATGGACGGACAAGGGCACCTACCCGGTGCTTTCGACGGTCCCGTACAACGAGACGGTCGTGCTCGACATCACCGGCGGCGACGAGGAGCTCCTCGCGCGCATGAAGAAGCGCGGCAGGCGCGACGTGCGCAAGGCGCTGCGCGAATCGCCAGCGGTGTGCGCCGACGAAACCGAGATCGCGACGAAGGACTTCACCGACTACTACGCGGTCATGGTGGAGACGGCACGGCGCGACGGCTTCACGCCGGCGCCGATGAGCGACTATACGGACATGATCAAGGCGCTCGGCCCCGAGCATTGCCGCGTGTTCGGCGCACGCATCGACGGCAAGGTCGTCGCCTGGACAATCGTCACATTGCAGGGCAAGACCGGCGTGTATTACTATGCGTCGATGCTCACGTCCGTCAAGCGCGATCATGTGCCGGACAAGCTGCTGTACACGGTCGCCTGCGAACTCGGGCGCATGGGTTACGAGAGACTCGACCTGATGGGTATCGGCAACGATTTCGCGCCGTCGCTCAAGTCCCTCAACGCGTTCAAGACGAAGTTCGCCGAGGAGACGACGACGATCGCCGCCGGCCGCGACGTGCCGATCAAGAAGACCTTCTACAAGTCGCTGCGCCTCCTCCAGGATGTACGCCGCGCGCTGAAGCCGAAGGTGCACGGCAACGCGGAAAAAGAGCAGCAGCGCGAATCCGCGCAGAAGGCGGCGCAGACGTCGAAGGCGGCGGAGCAGAAGCAGCCGCAGCAGCCGCGGCAGACGGCGGAGACGCAGACGCCGCAGAAGGCGGCCACTGACGCCGCCGCAAAGCCGGCGACTACGGCCGAAAAGCTCAATCCGCAATCCGCCAAGTAGGCTCTCCCTTACTTGGCGACTCATCTGCCATGCAACAGAGGGCGGTGACTCCCCGGTCGCCGCCCTCTGTTGCATCTCCTCTCCGCCGGCAGTCGGTGCTTGGACTCAGCCACATACTGCTGCAGCGGGCGCTCAGTCGGCGGTAGCAGACCCGTCGTCGGCGCTGCCGTCGGCCTCCTCGCCGCCCTCATCAGCCTCATCGTCAACGCCGAGGATGCTGTTCATGTCGAAGACGTCGAAGTCGGTGTCCGCATCGGATTCGTACTCGCGCTCAGCGGCGTCCATCTCAACACCCGCACCCGCAACACCGGCAGCCTCATCCCGGCCCTGCGGCGTCACCGCGACCTGATGGACGCGTTCCTCCTTCGGCTTGCGCAAATCCGGGTGGATCGATTCCTTGAGCAGCATGCGCGCGTCGCCCGCAGTGACGAAGCTGCCGCAGATGAGCACGCCGTGCCCGTAGCCGACGCCGAGCTCATCGTCGGCGTCCACACGGTTGACCGCTTCCTGAATCGCATCGGGCAGCGACGGGATGCAGGTGACGCGTTCCGGTCCGAACACGCCGCGCGCGATCTCGGCGAGCTTGTCAGCCGGCATCACGCGGTCCTTCCACGAGTTCTCGGTGACGATGATCTCGCTGACAATCGGCTCGAGCACACCGAGATACTCCTCGACCTGCTTATCCTCCATCATCGCGACGACGGCGACGAGCTGCGTGAAGTCGTAGTTTTCCTCGATCGCCGCGCGTAGCGCTTCGGCGGCGTTGACGTTGTGGCCGCCGTCGATGATGATCGTCGGCGAGTTCCTCACTTGTTCGATGCGTCCCGGAATCTTCACCGAGCTGAGCGCCTCGGCGACGAGATCGCCGTCGAGCGCGCCGGTGACCGGGATGACGACCTCGGCCGCGCACAGTGCCGCGAGCGCGTTGTGCGCCTGATGTTCGCCGAATTTGTCGAGCGGCACGTCGGCATAGGTGCCGTTCGGCGTGCGCAGCGTGACGACCTGTCCGCCGACGGCCGGCATGCGCGCGACGACTTCCGCCTCGTAGCCATCGCGGATGAGCGTCGCATGGTTCTCCATGACCGCTTCCCTGATGATCGGCATGACCTGGTCCGCATGCGGCTGTTCGCCGATGATCGCCGTGCAGCCCGGCTTGATGATGCCGACCTTTTCATCGGCGATTTCTTCGACGGTGCTGCCGAGCCATGCCATGTGGTCCATGTCGATCGGCCCGATGACTGCGGCGTCCGCGTCGAGCACGTTCGTCGCGTCCCACCGTCCGCCCATGCCGACTTCGACGATCGCGACGTCGACCGGCGCGTCCGCGAACTTCCAGATCGCCATCGTCGTGAGCACCTCGAAGAAGCTCATGCGTGGCGAGCCTTCCTCGTCCATTTTCTTGTCGACGAGCGCGACGAAGTCCCTGACTTCGTCCCAGAGTTCGACGAAGTCGTCGTCGGACAGGCGCTGCCCGTCGATCGCGATGCGTTCGTTGACGTGTTCGAGGTGCGGCGACGTGTACAGGCCTGTGCGCATGCCGTACGCGCGGCAGATCGCCTCCGCCATGCGCGCCGTCGACCCTTTACCGTTCGTGCCGGTGATGTGGATAACGCGGAATGAGTCCTGCGGATTGCCGAGCAGGTCGAGGATCATCTTCATTCGCTTGAGGTCGAGGTTCGTCGTGTTCCTCTCGCTCGGACGACTCATGATGTCACGTTCGACGTCCCGGATACTGCTCTTGTCTGCCATGCGTTCCGACCTTCCCGCTGCTTGCGTCAGCTGTGCTCCATCAGCTGTGATACAACCGTCCATTCTATGCCCGCGCCCGACCGTCCTGCGCGAGCGCACGCCGCGCGCCGTCCGCTCAGCCGTTGCCGCGGTCCTGCAGTTCCCATGCCTGTGTGCCGTCGGCCTGCGGCAGCAGCATGAACTCCTCCATATGGTCTTCGTCGTCCACGTGTTCGCGGCAGGTCATGTCGACGAACACGACCGCCGCGCCGTCGCGACCGTGTTGGCGCGCGGCGCGGCCCAACGCCGAGCCGTGTCCTTCGTCGTAGTCTGCGATTTCCATGTCGACGATCTCTTCGCTTTGTTTCTCGTCGTACTTGACTTTGTCGACGCTGCAGCTCTTCATGCTCACGTTCTCGCGGTACACGGCCTGCACAAGATCGTCGAGCTGCGCGCGTGTGAATTTCGATGATGCGGAGATCTCGAGCTGCGTGTGCGACGTGTCGAGCGGCTTCGGCCACAGCCAGTACGCGGCCACCGTGAGCGCGCTGATGACCGTCATCACCGTGATGATCTTCCACGGCGGCGTCGGTTCCACCGTTTCGTCCGCCGCCGTCGTATCCATTGATGTCTTATTCGTTGATGTCTTATCCCTCACCGTGCCGTGCCTTCCCTCACTGTGCCGTGTTCTCCCCGTGCTGTCGCTTCCGTCGTTTTCCCTCACTGCGGCGTCGCGTCCTACGCCGTGGCGTCGTCGTCGACGATCGGCACCGGCGCATCCGATTCGTCGATGCGGTAGGCGAACTCCGCCTTCGTCCCCTCGTCCGGCGTGATCGTGACGGTGCTCGAGTCGGCGCCGATGCCGGTCACGCCCATGTCCGCCACGCCGGCGTTCATGTACTGCGTGCCGCTGTACGGCCTGCATTCGAGATGCTGTCTGTTGAACTGCACGCCGAGCTGCCATTCCACGTTCGCGCCACCTTCGCCCGTGCACATGGCGACGAGCGTGTATGACTTGTTTGCGCTGAACTCCAGCTCGGTCCTGTTCTGCATCGTCTGAGGCGCGCGTGCGCCGTTCGTTTCCGTGTAGCTCGGCACGGGTCCGGCGAACTCAATCGTCTTGCCCGCCATCGGGAAGTCCCGCAGTTCGTCCTTGAGTCGATTGGCCTGATACTCGGGCAGCACATGGTATTCCTCATCCGCGCCCTGCGTCGCTGTGGCGGAGGCAGCCGGCGGTGTGGCGTCGTTCCGCTGCGCTTCGCTTGTCCCGCATCCTCCGGCCGTCATGACGGCCGCCGTCAGCAACGCCGCCGCCACGCTTACTCGCATCGATCTCCCCATCGCAATCCCCCCGTTTTTCCGTATCGTTCGATTTTTGTCGTGCCTTGATTGTCCCTCTCGCTGGCGATATCGACGGCATCGACACGCCGATGCAGCCGGTTTTCGCATCATCGATGATTACATGCGTCCTACGCGCGTTCCATCACCCAGTAGTCGTAGTAGTGCGTGCCGTCGTGGCCGATCAGCGGCTGGCGGCGCGCGGTGTAGCCGGCGCCGGCAAGCGCGGCGCGGCGTTCGACCGCGTACAGCGGCGCCTTCGTCGCAATCCTCGCGCAGCCGAACAATGTCATGAACGGCGCGGAGACGAGGTCGAGGAGGTCGCGGATGACGTCCTCGCGTTCGTAATCGACGGCCAGATCGACGCGCAGGATGCCGCAGCCGTCGTAATAGTCGTCGGCTTCGCGACGGAACATCTCCAGCGTGCCGATCACGGTTCCCGTCGCCAACGATTCGACGGCGAAGCGCACGAAGCCGCGCCGCGCGTATTCGTCGAGCCATGCGGCGATGCTCGCGCGCACGTCGTGCACGTCGCGGCAGTAGAAGTTCGCGCCATGGCAATTGTCGGAGTTGAAGAACGGCAGCGCGAGCCTGTCGCCATACACGGCGAGCAGATCGTCGGCGTCGTCGGGTTCGATCAGCCGGATGCGGTAGGCGTCGTCACACAGTTGCGGACAGCTGTCATAGATACTCATAGGTTCATTGTAGGCGCGTAGGCTGCCGTTCCCAGGCATGGACCGGCCGGTGTTTCTCCGCAAGGCGCGCGCCGGCGTCCTCGCAGCAGCGTGCGCGCCCGCATAACCGTATTCGGCGCCGCTTCTTTCGATATATGCGTGACGCCCCCTATGCCTCCCCGCACAAGCGAACAGATACGCGCATGAAGGCGATGCCATGCGCACATCATCGCACATCATCATTCAATGCCGACCGTCGACTCGCCGGCGACGCACGATCGAACGAAGCGCGCATCGCATAACCCGTCCGCACGGACGAACTATCGACCTATGCGGCGGCGCGCCTCGACGCCATACGCGACGCGCGCAGGCGGCGCCGGGTGCCGTTCATCCGCCCGGCGAAACAGGTTTCCTGCGGCGACTACGATGTTGGGCGACGACGACAACATCCGCGAACTTCGCAGAAAGGATCGATATGAGCGAAGTGATCACCGAGCAGGACAAGGAATACGAGGCGCGCGAACAGGCGGCCGCGCCGGGCGACGACCAGCCGATGGGCGACCGCGTCAACAACCGTTCGCTGCGTCCGCGTTCCGACGCCTTCGTCGAGTTCATGAGCAGCGGCTGGGACGACAACGAGCCGACGATCGAACGACTTGAGTCCGCCTCCTACATCCCGGCGCGACTGCAGGCGCTGAGCGAGGCCTTCCCCGGCGAACGGCTCGTCATCCCCGCCGGCCAGCCGAAGGTGCGCAACAACGACTGCGACTACGCGTTCCGCCCTGATTCGGCGTTCTCCTACTACACCGGCCTCGGCCAGGACTACGAGGCGGGCGCCGTGCTCGTGCTCGACCCGAACGCCGACGGCACGCACACGCCGATGCTGTTCGTCGCGCCGCGCGCCGACCATTACACGCAGGACTTCTTCAAGGATCCGCACTACGGCGAATACTGGGTCGGCCCGCGCGCGGGACTGAACGAGCTCGAGGCGATGACCGGCATCGAGACGCATGACATCGCCCAGCTGGCCGACATGCTCGGCAAGGACGTCGGCGACGAGGCCGGCGCCGTGCAGCTACGCGTGATTCGCGAAACCGATCCGCAGGTCACGGCGACAGTGAACGAGCTGCGCGAGGGGCATGGCTTCCCGAACGAGGCCGACAACACGGTGCGCGACGATAAGCTGCACGAGTTCGCCTCCGAGGCGCGCATGGAGAAGGACGACTTCGAGGTGCGCGAGATCCGCCGTGCCGTCGACGCGACGAAGCACGGCTTCGATAACATCCTGCGCAAGCTCCCGGATGCGCTCGGCAAGCCGCGTTCCGAACGCATCCTCGAAGGCGCGTTCAACTCGATCTCGCGCGAGGAAGGCAACGAGGTCGGCTACGACACGATCATCGCTTCGGGCGCACATGCGCCGATCCTGCACTGGATCCGCAACACCGGCACCGTCAACGCCGGCGAGCTGCTGCTCATCGACGCCGGCGTCGAAGTCGACTCGCTGTACACGGCCGACATCACGCGCACGTTCCCGACGAACGGCAAGTTCACCGACTTCCAGAAGAAGCTGTACCAAGCGGTGCTCGACTCGCAGCAGGCCGGCTTCGAGGCCGCCAAGCCGGGCGCGACCTATTCGGACATCCACCACGCCTGCATGCGCGTCATCGCCGAACGGCTGCACGACTGGGGCATCCTGCCGGTGGACGTCGAGGAGAGCCTGTCTCCCGAAGGCCAGCAGCATCGCCGTTGGCTCGCCTGCGGCGTCGCCCACCATCTCGGCCTCGACGTGCACGACTGCGCGCAGGCCCGCTACGAGTCGTATCAGGGCGCGAAGATCACGCCGGGCATGGTGTTCACGATCGAGCCGGGACTCTACTTCCGCGAGGACGATCTGATGATCCCGCCGGAGTACCGCGGCATCGGCATCCGCATCGAAGACGACGTGCTGATGACCGAGGACGGCCCCGAATGGATCTCCGCCGGCATCCCCAAGCAAATCGACGACGTCGAGGCGTGGATGGCGCAAATGGCCGCCGAAGGCGCGAAGGACGCGCGATGACGACGCCGACGTTCATCCTCGAGCTGCGTGAGCATATCGGACACGCACCGCTGTGGCTCATGGGCGCCTGCGCGTACATCGTCGATGACAACGGCCTCGTGCTGCTCGAACAGCGCGCGGACACCGGCAAGTGGGCACTCGTCTCCGGCATCATCGAACCGGGCGAGCAGCCTGCGGACACGATCGCGCGCGAAGCGAAGGAGGAGACCGGCGTCGACGTCATCGTCACCGATCTCGCCTGTGTCGAAGCCGACGACCATGTCATCACCTATCCCAACGGCGACCGCACGCAGTACCTCGATCATCTGTTCGTCGCCGAGGTCGATCCCGACGGCTGCAGCGAGCCGTGCATCGGCGACGACGAGTCGACGTCGGTCGGCTGGTTCGACCCCGACGAACTGCCCGAGCCGATGACGCCGAGCTCGCGCAAGCGCATCGAGGCCGCGCGCGACTTCCTGCGCCGCCGCGACGACGGCGACGCCCGCGCGAGCTTCACGTTCCGCGGCACGACGGTGCATCGCTGAACCGCCGCACCGAACGGATGGATCGGCGAGACGCATGCCGCATTCCCGATTCATCCGTTCGCGCACAACATCGCGTCGCAGCTCGACACGGCACGCGGACCGACCCAGTTTCCGCAAAAATGAGCTGAGAGCAAGCACGGCGCATCCTCGCCCGAACCGTCCTAAGATGAACGGCAGCAATGCGGACGAGGACCGCGACACGCTCCGTCCGCCACCGTGGACGTCCCTACGGGCGCCCTAACCATACGAGGTGATACCCATGAAGATTACGATTCTTGGAGCGAACGGACGTATCGCACGTCTCGCCGAGCAGATGCTGCTCGAACATGGCGACGTCGACCTGACGCTGTTCATCCACCGCGACAACGAACTCGGCGCCGACGTGCTCGACAACGAGCATGTGACGATCGTCACCGGCGACGCGAAGTCCGAAGCCGACCTGCTTCCGGCGATCGAAGGCGCCGACGCTGTCTACGCGAACCTGGCCGGCGGCCGTGACAGCAGCGCCGACATCATCCCGATGGCGAAGGCGACCGTCGCGGCGATGGACAAGGCCGGCGTCAAGCGTCTGATCTGGATTTCGTCGCTCGGCATCCACGGCGAGGTCCCCGGCGAGTTCGGCGCGTGGAACGCGCGCATCCTCGGCGACTACCTGACCAACTACCGCAAGGCCGCCGACGTTATCGAGGCAAGCGACCTCGACTACACGATCATCCGTCCGGCTTGGCTGACCGACAAGGACGAGGTCGACTTCGAGATCACCGAAAAGGGCGAACTGTTCAAGGGCACCGAGGTGTCGCGCAAGTCCGTCGCGAGCGAAGTCGTCACGCTGCTGTTCAACCCGGAAGAGGAGATTCGCTCCTCGATCGGTCTGGACAAGCCGGGCACCGAAGGCGACCGTCCGTCGTGGATGCTGTCGAACTCGACCGAGCATCTGTCCGAGTAAAGCAAGCACGATGACGAGCTGACGATCGGAGGGCCGCTCCCCTGACCGTCGCAACAGCTACCACCTGAGGCCGGCGCTGCGGCTGCATATATGACTTATGCAGCCGCAGCGCCGGCCTTTCGTCGTCCATCACGTCCTCCTCTCTCTTCTCGCTTCTTCGGCGTGTCGACTTGCCATCATGAATTAACGAAGTTAACATTTAACGTAGTTAATCAAAAGAAGCCCGCGACTACGGCAGCCACGGACACGGCGGACGGACACAGGGAGGTGTGATGGCGGCCGAACAACTCAACCAGTCGGAATGCAACCGTTCGCGCGTCATGCGTTTCCTGTACAACAACGGCGTCTCCTCGCGCGCGCAGATCGCGAAATCGCTCGGCCTGACGCCGGCCGCGATCACGAAGATCACGGCGAAGCTCATCGACGAAGGCCTCATAAGCGAGACCGGCGAGATCGAAGGCGCGCGCAACCGCCGCTCGATCGGCCTGCGGCTCGATCCGGAACGCTTCCACTTCATCGGCGTCAAGTTCGCGCGCAGCCTCATCCAGGTCGGCCTGTTCGACCTCGCCGGCAACGCGCAGCGGATCTGGGTGGACATGACGGCCGACCATCCGTCGATTGGCGACGCGATCACGTCGCTCAAGACGCTCATCGGACAGATCATGGCGCGCTTCAGCACCGTCGTCGCGATCGGCATGGCCGTGCCCGGCCCCTATCTGCGCGACTGCGGCCATACGGCCGTCGTCTCGTCGATGCAGCAGTGGCGCGATGTCAACTTCCCCGCCGAATTCGCCGACGCCTTCGCCGTGCCGGTGTTCATCGAGCAGGACGCGCGCGCCGGCGCACTCGCGCAGCAGCTGTTCGGCGACGACGGCGCGCGCGACGACCTCGCCTACTATCTGATCGGTGAAGGCGTCGGACTCGGCGTCGTCGAACGCGGACGCACGATCGACGGCGCGCGCGGCACCGCAACCGAGATCGGCCATGTGAGCATCGACGTCAACGGCAGGCGTTGCGACTGCGGCAACTACGGATGCCTCGAACGCTACTGCTCGGCCGTCGCGATCCACAAGGCGCTCGACGAGGACGGCGGCATCGTCGCCGACTCCGACACGATGACGCATATCGAGGCATGTGAGGCGCTGTTCGCGCTCGCCGCGGACGGCGACGCACGCGCACTCGAACTCGTGCGCCATATCGGCACCTACGTCGGCTATGGCCTCATCACGATCATCAACGCCTTCAATCCGCGGCGCATCATCATCGGCGACATCGTCTCGCATGCCGGCGAGCCGCTGCTCGCGTCGGCGATGCGCGTCGTCGACGACCGCGTGCTGCCCGAGCTGGCCGCCACGACGTCGGTCACGCTCTCCGACCTGCCGACCGACGCGGCCGTCACCGGCGCGGCGGCCGTCGCGATCACCGCGTTCCTCGAACAGCCGTCGCGCTTCGCCGACATCGCACGCCGAAGACGCGGCGACTGACGCCTCGCGTGGGCGGCGAACAGCACTTCCACCAATCAAATCGAACAACCACAACAACCAACAGAAGAAAGAAGGGTCATCATGGCCAAGCCAATCGTCGTCTCCCTCGGTGAGCTCCTGTGGGACATGCTCCCCACCGGCAAGCGCGCGGGCGGCGCGCCGGTCAACTTCGCCTACCATGCGATGATGAACGGCGCCGAAGCGTACTCGATCAGCGCGGTCGGCGAGGACGACCTCGGCGACGAGCTCGCAATCGCCGCCGAGAAGTCCGGCATCCACGCCGTCCTGCAGCGCAACGCATGGCCGACCGGCACCGTCGAGGTCGCGCTCAAGAACGGCATCCCCGAGTACACGATCGTCGAGAACGTCGCCTGGGACCACATCTCCTACACGCGTCAGCTCATCGACATCGTCGAGCAGGCCGACGCCGTGTGCTTCGGCACGCTCGCGCTGCGTTCCCCCGAATCGCACGACACGATCATCGAACTGCTCAAGCACACGAAGGACGGCGCGCTCAAGTTCTTCGACATCAACCTGCGCGGCGACATGTATTCGAAGGAACTCATCGAGGAGATGCTCGGCTACGCGAACGTCTTCAAGATCAACGACGAGGAACTGCTGCTGCTGCGCGGCATGTTCGGCATCGAGGACACCTCCGACGAAGAGGCCTGCAAGTGGTTCATCGATCAGTACGACCTGCGCTACCTGATCCTCACCGGCGGCGCGACGTTCTCGACGATCATGTCGAACGACGGCGAGATCTCGACGCTGAGCACGCCGCGCGTGACCGTCGTCGACACCGTCGGCGCCGGCGACTCGTTCTCCGGCACCTTCACCGGCCGCATCCTCTCCGGCGATTCACTCGGACTGGCGCACCGCGCAGCCGTCAACACGGCCGCGTTCGTCTGCACGCAGGAAGGCGCATGGCCGACCTACCCGAAGACGATGCCCGACTACCTCAAGGACATCCTCGGCCAGTGAGCCGAAACGACGCGCTCGCACATATGATGGCGCCCCGTGGCGATTTTGCCGCGGGGCGCCATCGTCGTTCCGCCATGCGCGCTACAGTGCAGGCATGCGCGTTGTACTCCAGAAAGTGAGTCGGGCGGCCGTGACCGTGACCGACGAATCCAGCGGCGAACTTGATCCGACCTTCCCCGAGCGCGGCATCGGCGTCGGCTACATGCTGCTCGTCGGCGTCGCCGACTCCGACGGCGCACGGCAGGTCGACTGGCTCGCCCATAAGATCGCGAATCTGCGCGTCTTCGAGGACGAGGACGGCAGAATGAACCGTTCGATCCACGACGTCGACGGCGCGATCCTGTCGATCTCGCAGTTCACGCTCTACGGCAACGTGCGCAAAGGCAACCGTCCGAGTTTCGTCGCCGCCGGCGCGCCCGCGCATGCCGAGGAGGTCTGGCTCGCCTTCAACGACGCGCTGCGCGCGCAGGGACTCGATGTGAAGACCGGCCGCTTCGGCGCGCATATGAACGTTTCGCTGACGAACGACGGCCCCGTCACAATCCTCTTCGACACCGACGAACTCGGCATCTGACGCAATTCGGGCGGCGACCGTCACCGGTCGCCGCCCGAATTCCCGTACTTCTTCCCGCGGTCGCCCGCGGGAACGCGGATGATGCCACTATACATCACAGCGCATATCTCACGCCGCGCGGCGCATCACGACAGCATGGTCACCATGTGCGCAGCATGCCGGTGCTCAGCATCAGGAAGGACATGAGGAACGACAGCACGCTGATGATGAGGCCGGCGATCGCGAATCCGCGTCCGCGTTTGCCGTTGCGTTGCACGTTGACGAGTCCGATGATCGAGAAGATGAGGCCGAACAGCGGAATGATCAGCGACATCACGAAACCGGCGATGCACATGCCGTCGTAGCCGTTGCCCTCCGGCGTGCCGGTGCGGCGCTCATAATCCTGATACCGTTGGCGATTCGTGCCGTAAGGATCCGGCTGCCCGTAGTAGCCGCCTTGCTGCGCGTAGGGATTGCCCTGCTGCTGGGCGTAAGGGTTGTTCTGCTGCCCATAAGGGTCGCTCGGATACTGCACGCCCGGATACGGCGCCTGCGGGTACTGCCCCGGCTGTGCGGACTGTGCGGACTGTGTTGCCGCGTCCGCCGCCGGCCGCTCCGGCTTGCCGAAGGGGTAGCGTTCGTCGTCGCTCATGCCGGGATCGGCATAGGCGCCGTACTCCGGCTGGCTGGGCGCGCCTGCCGCATTGGTGGCGCCGCCCGATCCCAGCTGTCCATTCGCTGTGTCGCCGTACGGCAACTGGGCGTTACCGCCCGTCATGTCCATCGGCGTGGGTTCGTTCTCGTTTGCCATGTTCTCCATCCTAAAGGAGCGTTGCGAATCCCACACGCGCCGTCTTGATTCCGCGCACGACTCGCACATTCCCGGATGCCATATATGTCCGATGTTGCGCCGCCCTCACCAGCCGATCGACCACAGCGCCTCCACGGCGCACGCAATCGGGATGCGTTCCTGCTCGATGCGCGGCACTTCCATCTCCCCGGGCGTGCACAGCGCGCAGTAGAGCGCATATTCGTCGTCGTCGAGCCGCATCGCCGAAGCCGCCAATGGCTCACACGCGCCGATTGCGCGGCTGTGCGCGTCGAGCCGCGTGCCGAAGCGCATGTAGCGCGTATAAGTCGCCCGATCCATCAGGATGCTCATGCAGTCGACGCCGGAGGCGCGCACGGCGGCAAGGATCTCGAAACCGACCGCGTCGAGGTCTCCCCAATACACGACGTCGCAGTCGGCGAGGAACGGCAGCAGCCGCGCGGCGCGCACGGCGGCGAAGCCCGACCCGAACACGCACAGCGCGTCGGCGAAGGCCGGCATCGCCTGATACGTGTCCTTGTTCTCCACGATGATCGCGCGGCGCACCGAATGTTCCGGTTCACGTTGCGGCGTCACGGCGATGCGGTCGGGAGCGCCGGCCGCCGCAGGATCGAGGTAGCGGTAGCGCAGCTCCTCGGGACGTTCGCGCAACAGCAGCGCGTCAACGCCGAGCACCGTGCAGATCGCCGCCCGCCGCCGCGAGCGCGCGCCCCCGAGCCATTTCGCCGAGAATCCCTCAAGCGGCACCTCGCGCGCCGTCATCGCCGCGACTACGTTGTCATGCGCACCGAACCATGCGGCCGCCGCCGTGAACAGCGCGAAGTCGACGTCCGTCTCGTCGCCGAGGCGTTGCACCGCGCGCATCGCGACCTCAGGCGCCACGCCGCACGTCTGCTCGATCTGCGCGGCGCGTGCGAGCACCCGTTCGCGTGCGTGGCGCAGCCGACCGCCGGCGATCGCGAGCGCCGCCTGCTCATCGGGCACGGTGACGTGGTCGATGAGCATGACGCGCGCGCCGAGTCGGCGTGCCGTGAACGTCACGTCGCAGCCGTAGCGCGCTGCGAAGTCCTTGAGCGCGTTGTTCGCGTCGTGCACGGCGTTGACGTCGGAGACGAGCATCGCCTCCTTCGGCCACTGCACGGCCTTCGTGCGCGGCCACGGGTCATCGACGGCGAACATCTCGCGTTCGACGGTCCGCGCGACCCATCGGCGCAGGTCGTCGGGTGTCGCCGTGCCCTGCGGATGCGCGGTACCCCCGCCCATCAGCGCTCCCCGTCGCGCGGCGCGGCGGCGTCAGCAGCAGCGGCATCGTCAGCAGCGTCCTCATCGTCGTCGATCCACGTGTTTTCGAGCACCGTGCGGCCGCTGTCCGGGTCCTTCCTCGCGATGACGGTTTTCGACGCCGATCCCATGATCTCGTTCGTCTTCGATTCGGGCGCCGAGACGATCACCTGGAATCCCAGACCCGGCAGCACACTCAGCGCGCGGCGCGTGTACTGGCCGTCGGCCTTGATGAGCGCCTCGTCGAGGAAGACGGTCGCGTACGACGGCCGCGTCGCATTGTCGTTGGCGAGCAGATACATGAGCGCCGCGCCATACGCGAAAGACGTGAGCTCCTGCAGATAGCCGCCGGAACCGCCGCCGGTCGAGTTGATATGTTCGATCTGGCCGTCCGAGTGCGCCACCGATCCGAAGAAGCGCGAACGTCGTCGCGGGTCGAGGTTCGCGTTGCCGTGTCCGGTGCCGGCGAACTCGTCGAAGCTCTCCTTGAGCTGTGCGATGAACGGCGCGCATCCGTTGAACAGCCGCTTGCAGCGTTCGACGTCGTTGCCGCCGTTTTCGCGGAACGCGCTCATCTGCTCGATCTGCCTGCCGAGCGCGGCGAGGAACGCGGCGTCCGGGTTGCGCACCTGCACGACGATCGACAGTCGGCCGCGCCGCGCGCCGAAGGGGTAGCGTTCGAGCAGCCGGTTGATCTTGTCGATCTGTTCGCGGATGCGCTGTGTGTCGGCCTTGAGCATCTGCTGCAGCTCGGCGAGGTCCTGGTAGATCTTGTTGAGCGAGTTGAAGTATTCGACGTGCACCGCCTCGTCGCCGATCATGTTCGGCTTGAGCTCCTCGAGATCGTGCATGAAGTACCGCGCGTTCTCAACGTCGGCGTCGATGCGTGCATCGCTGGACGCGTACTGGTCGAGGTAGGCGCGCATGCTCGCCTCGCATGAGCGGCGTCGCGCGTCGCGCTGCGCGACGAGTTCGCCGATTCTGGTACGCACGCCGTCGGTGACCGACGTCTTGAGTTCCATGAAGCGGCGCGCCGACGTCGCGTTCGCGCGCGCGTGTCCGCCGTGCGAGCCGCTCGCCTGATCGTCGAGGGCGAGCAGGCGGCGGACGCGTTCGCCCGCCTCCTTCGTGCCGTCGCCGAAATAGGCGAGGTAGCAGCGTTCGAGCAATGTCGCGCACGCCTCGTCGACGGCCGGCAGACCGCCCGTGCCCAGCTGTGCGCGTTCGGCGATCCATTGGCGTGCCGTCGCGAGCGCCGCCTGCGCGCGCCGATGGTCGTCCTCGGCGCTGTATGCGGCGGCGCGCGCCTTCGCGAGCTCCTGCTTGGCACCGTCGAGCGCGGCGCTGATCTGCGCGATCTGCGGGTCGTCGCGCAGTTCATCGATCCTCGTCAGCAGCGCCTCGATCCGCAGCTGCACACCGTTCGCGTCGACGTCCTGCCAGCTGTAGTCGCGCAGTCGTTCGGCGAGCGCGTGGGCCGTCTCGATCCCGCGCGCCTCGGCGTCGAGTTCCTTGACGTGGGCGTCGGCGTGCGCGAGCGCGTCGCCGGCCTGCGCGATCTCACGACGCAGCTCGTCGAGGTAGCGTTCAGTGACGAAGCCGATGACGGCCGCGATGCCCTTCGTGCCGTGGCTGCCGCGGCGGCCATCCTTGATCTGGCCGTCGCGCTGCACCTGACGTCCGTGCTCGTCGAGGTCGTCGATCGCCTCAACGCAGCGCGCGTCGGTGCGCGGGTCAGCGACGCGGCGGCGCACCCATGCGGCGACCGGCGACTCGTCGTTGAACGTGAGCTTGCCAGAAAGCCATCCTTCGCGCGGCGCGGCGTCGTCAGCGTCAATATCAACGTCGATGTCGGTGTCGACGAACTGCCAGTTGCGCCGCGGCATCGCCTCGCGCGGAATCGTCGAGACCTTCGCTGCGAAGCCGTCCTCGTAACGGCGGTCGACGAGCAGGATCGGCGCGATCGACGCGTAGACGACGTTCATCGCCGCGCGCCAGTCCTCGGCATCGTCGGCGACGTCCATCAGTTCGGCGACGTACGGCAGTTCGGCGGCCGTCAGTCCGGTGGCGCGCGCGATCATCGCACGCGTCTCGTCCATCTCCTTCGTGATGCGCGTGCGCGAACGTTCCTTGCGCGCGTAGTCGCGGTTGAGCTCGTCGAGCCGTTCCTGCGCCTGCTTGTGTGCGTCGAAGGCCTCGTACTGCCGCTGCCTGAGCGTGGCGCGGCGGCTCTCGTAGGAGTCTTCGCGCGCCGCGTAGTCATCGGCGAGCCGCTGCCATTGCTCGCGTGTGGCGGGCAGCTGTTCGCCGGCCTTCGTGAAATACGGCGCGAGCTTCTCGGCGCGTTCGGTGACGCGGCCCATGTCCTGCTTCGCCTGCGCGAGCTTGCGTTCGAGCCCTTCGATCTCGTCGCCGCCGGAGCCGCTGAGCTGACGGATGAGCGAGGCGACCTCGTCGTCGAGCCGCGCGACGCGCGCACGCGTCTCGTCGACGTCGGCGGCGCTGCGTTCGGCGAGGATCTCGTACTGCGGCAGCACATCGGCGACGTCCTGCGTCAGACGCATGTCGAGCCACTGCGCGCGCAGTTCGCCTGTCGTGTCATGTTCGGGGTCGATCGCGCGCAGCTCGCGCACGCCACAGTCGGCGGCCTCGTACTGGTCGTATTCGTCGATGATCGTCTCAAGGCTGCGCACGCGCGTGCGGTTGCGTTCCATGCTCGAAAAGTTCTGCGCGTACTGTTCATAGTCCTCGACGGCGTCGCGGCCGGAGCGGATCGCGCGCGGCTCGTCAAGCACGCCCTTGCGGAAAATGTCGTCGAGCTGCGACGGCGCGTCCGACGCCTGCATGCGGTGCAACAGCCTGCACGCGGCCTCGGTCAGCCCGAAGCGTTTCCACACGTCCTCGTGGAACTGCCGGGCGGAGTTGTAGGCGACGACGCCCGGATAGAGCTGCCTGAGCATCGGAATCGTGAATTTCTCGTCGCGCCGCGCGTCGAGCAGGACGGGGTCGAGCGGCCGTTCACAGACGGCGTACAGTTTCGTCATCGACTCCGACGTGCCGTCCGCCGGCAGCCACATGAACTTCGCAATCCACAGCGAGCCGCTGTTCGCCGTGTCCTCGTATTCGTCGACGATCGCGCCCCAGACGGCGTAGGGGTCGCCGGCGTTGTCACGGCCGCGCAGATACAGCGGCTCGTCGTGGCCGTTGTTGTTGCGGATGCCGCGCAGGCCGAGCAGATACGAGTAGTCGGAACGATCGGAACGGCCGGCGTTCGATGCCTTGTTGAACGCGGCGTTCGCCGGGTACAGCAACGAGACCTGCGCGTCGACAAGCGTCGACTTGCCCGATTCACTCTGCCCGGTCAGCAGCGTCACCGTGCCGTCCTCGGCCATCGACGGACGGAAGACGTGGCGGCCGTCATACGACCCCCAGTTGACGAGCTGGCGTTCCTTGAGCATCCAATGCCGCGGCAGCAGCTCGATCGGCGTGTACAGATCATCGGTCGTCGCGCTCAAAACAGCACCTCCTCCGTCATCGAGTCGTCGTGCGCGGATGCGGCGGCTGCCGATTCATCGTCGGCATCGTTGGACGCTGCATCGTCGTCGGCGGCATCGATCACGTCGCCGGCATCGTCATCGTCATCGTCGCTGGCATCATCGGTCACATCGTCGATATCGTCGGTCGCATCGTCGGATGCGCCGATGATGCCGAGGATGTCACCGAAATTGCCGTCGTCATCCACTTCGGGCGCCTCGTCCGCGTTGTCGGCACCGTTCGCTTGCCCGTCGTTCGGCGTCGTGACATCGTCGTGGACGTCGGCAGCGCGACCGGCAGCGCGATCATCGGCGCGAACGTCGTCGCTGTCCTCGTCGTCCAATCCGAGCCAGCGGTTGATGCGGTCGGCGTTGAGCACGACGGGCACGAGCTTCGTGATCACGTACATCGCGTCGTCGGCACCGTCCTCAAGGAATCCGTAGGTGCGCATCGCGCCGATGAGCCGGTCGGCGCGCGCGATGACCGCCTCCTCGCTGTTGCGGCCGGCAAAGGGACCGCCGCCGACGCTCAGCGACTGGACGATCTCCTCGCGCGAGACAATCCACGAGTCCGCGTCGACGCCCACGTTCTCATATTCGAGCACCTTGCGGCGCAGCATCGCGACAACGACCGCCTCCTCGGCACTGAGCGTCACGCGCGTCTTGAGCGATCGAAGCGCATACTCGTCTGCGCGGATCGGCTCGGCGTACATGACCTCGTAGTATTCGTCGACGACCGGCACGAGCATATCGTTGTTGAGCGAGCGGCGCACATCGTCCATGTAGTCGCGCGCCTGCCGGTACAGGTCGCCGCTGATCGCACGGTTGCGCTTGAGTGCGATCGCCGCCTCGCGCGCCGGCGCCGGCATGTCGCCGACGTCGCCGTCGAACAACGCATGCACGTTCGCAAGATCGGCGACGCCCGCGCCGTCCTCGACGCCCTCACGCCAATCGCCGCCGCTCGTCGCACAGACGACGCCGGCGTCCATGCCGGCGTCGTTGTTCGGATTCGTCATCGCCTCTGCCACCGTTCCTCGCTTTCCCCGGCCGGATCTCCGGCCGCTCGTCGTATCGTCATTCGTCGTATCGTCATTCGTCATATCGTCATCGTTGTGTCGTGCGCATCGTCGTCGCGCAAATCATCATCGCGCATCGCGGCCGCCATCGGTGTGACGTCCGTCTGTCTGAGGAAGTCGTCGAGCGCCTCGTGTGGCACGAGCAGCGCGCGCGTGCGCCACCGACGTTCGCGCCCGTCGCTGCCGACGCAACGCCAGACGCGTTCACCCTCGCCGTGCATGTCCGTCTCAGCATCACTGCCGAAATGACTGCCGCCGAAATAACTGAGGAAGCCAACGACTTCGCTTTCCCTACGTTCGTCGGCGTCCAGCGCATTGAAACTCGCCGCCATGTCCACGTCGTCGCCGCGGCGCACCGGATTCGCGGCGATCAGATCGACCATGTGCCGCACGCGCGGACCGCCGGCTGCGACGATCGCGGCCAGATCGGCGATTGCCGCGGCCGGTGCCTGCACGAGCGCGGGCGCAACGGCGCGCGCCAGCGTCCGCCTCGGGCGTCGACGCAGCGTCGGCAGCGACGCCTCGGCGATGCCGGCGTCGAATCGTTGTTTCGGCTTCGTGCGCGCCGCATCGCTGAGCCGGGTGAAGAGTTTTGCGAGGCCGCGTGACATCGTGCGGAACTGCATGTCGGTCTGCTGTCGCACGATCAGGCGGATGCTTTCGTCGGTGACGCGGATCTGGCGGCGCACGTCGTCGATGCCGCGGTAGATGTCGTCGAATTCGCGGTTGACGACGCTCATCAAATCGTCGGCTTCACCGTGCAGCCATTCGCTGTTCGAGATGTCCTGCAGCGCCTCGTTGAGTTCGGCGCGGCTCTCCGGCGCGTACATCACCTGGAACGCGTCGTTGAAACGGCGGCCTTCGTCGCTGAGATTGTAGACGCGGTCGAACTGCTCATGGTAGAACGTGAGCATCTCGTCGCCACTCATCGTGCCGTCGTCGATGCGCCGGCGCAGAGCGTCGCCGTTGTCGCGCTCGGCGATGACGAGTTCGCGCAGATCCACCGGCACGCCGCGCAGCGTGTTGTAGACGACGTTGATGATGTCGGAGACCTGTTCGCGTGTCGGACGATCCTCAATGCCGTGCGCCTTGAGCTCGTCAATCTGCCGTTGGCGTTGCGCGATCTCGGCCTCCAGCAGTTCGATGCGTTCACCGACGTTCACGGTGAGCTGTTTGCGCGCGTTCTCGATCTCCATGATGATCGAATTGACCTGCGCGCCCGACAACGAGACGGTGCGCCGTTGCAGCGTCGCGAGCGCCTCAATCGCGCGGTGCGCGCGCTGCGTGAGGCGGCACATGACGCGGTGCTGGCGGCGGTCCATCGAATCGGCGATCCATGCGTAGTCGCCGGCGTCCTCGGATTTGAGTTCCTTGAGGATGCGGCGGGCGGCCATCATGTCGTCCTCACCTTCGCGCGGCGTGTATTCGCCGGCGGCGGCCAGTTCGCCGATTGCCTCGCGCATGCGCGACAGCAGCCGTTCCTGCGGCACTTCGGCGGTCAGCGGATCGAAGCATGAGCGCAGCATCGCGATGTAGACGTCCGCGTACTTGTGCAGCAGCATGCGCAGCACGCCGGTCTCGTACACCGGCCGCAGCTGCGCGAGCTCGGTCCTCACATCCGCCATCGGCCGCCTTTCTCGCATCGTTCCGCGCACCCGCTCGTCCGCGGGCATGCCGCCTCCCATTGTAGCGAAAGGGCGGTGCGCAGGCCGAGGAGGCGGCGACGGTACGGACACACGGACGGAACCGTTGCGTGGCGGGCGAACATCGGTTGCGCTGCCGGATGCGGATCCTAGACTGGCGGATATGACGAAGTTGATGATCAAGCGCGCGTATGCGCCGGCGGACGAAGACGACGGCTACCGGATCCTTGTGGACCGGCTGTGGCCGCGCGGCGTGTCCAAGGAACGCGAGCATCTCGACCTGTGGATGAAGCAGATCGCGCCGAGCACCGAGCTGCGCAAGGCGTGGAGCCACGATCCGAACCGAATCTTTGAGTTCGCCGCAAGCTACCGGCGCGAGCTCGACGCGAACCCGGCGGTCGAGGAGCTCGAACAGATCATCCGCGACCATCCGAAGGTCACGCTCGTCTACGGCGCGCGCGACCCCGACGTCAACCACGCCCGCCTGCTGCGTGACTACCTCGAGGAGCGCATGGGCAGCGAAGCCTGAGAAGCGCGGCGCGCGCCAGCGCTAGCGCCGTAAGCAATCGGATGGCGTCATTTGCGCAATCACCGCACACGCATGCAGCCCTGCGGCGCCAAGGGCGGCGGCGCGGAAGGGATCGGTCGTGACGAATGCGGTGGAAACGGGGTCGAGATCGAAGGTCGCGGCGGCTTCGGAGGCCGTCAGACGACTGTCGATCGTGCCGTCAAGCAGACTCAGCCACGGGTATTTCGCATGCATGAGGTCGACGGCGCGACGCGAGCAGTTCGCGAATCCGTACAGGCGGACGCCGGCGGCGTGCAGCTCACGCAGCGCCGTCGGAACGCCTTCGGGCATATCATAGAAGCCCAGCGTGCGGTTCTCGAGCAGCAGCCGCATGATCCAGCCAACGGCGGGACCATGCTCACGGGAATAGTCATCGATGATCCGCTCGTCATCCCAACCTTCGATTGCGCGGCGGCGATAGTAGTCGTAGCCGTGCGGGTCGGCGACGTCGAAGAACATCGCGGTCACGCCGGACGGATAGAACAAGGAGACGATGCGTTCGGGGCGCCAATCGACGAGCGTACCGAAATAGTCGAGGACGACGGCGGTGGCCGAAGGCCCACTGCGCTGGAGTTCGAGGGATTCATTGGGCACAACCGCCATCGTAGCAGCGGCACGGCGCGCCGGCTGATCACAGATCAGAACAGCGGATCCATCGTCGCGGTCGACGTCGGCTTCGGCCGCGGAGACTCGACGGGCGTCGCAGCGGACGCCGCGGTCTCGATCGGCAGCTGCGGCTGCATCGGATGGTCGCACAGATCACGGTCGATCCACGCCATGACGAGCGCGGCGAGACGGTCGATCTGCGCATCGGTGAGCGGGCGCCCCTTGGGAATGTGATGCCAACGCATGATGCAGCCGCGGCAGCAGGTGGCCGTCGCATGCTGCGCCGTGAACACCGGATGACCTTTCCACGGCGTCTGTTTGCCGTCCTTGATCGGCCGGGCGTCGCCGACGCGCGCACGCAGCATCTCATGGGCGTGACGGTCAATCGTCACACGACCCTTCGCGCGCGCATAGGCGAGGTCAGCATCCGACAGCCGGAACTTCGCGCGGAACGGCGAGCCGGACAGCCGCTGCAACGTCCACATGACCCATTGCGGCTCATCGGTCGGTTCCGGCGTCGTCCCCTCGATCGGCATGTCATGTCCCATAGACTCCAGCGTAGTCGTTTCGCCGCTCCGGCAAGCAATCGCGGCGAATCTTCACGGGAATCGGACGGGACGGCCGTCAGTCGACGAGGTAATAGACGTTTTCGTCGGCGGGGGGAGGCGGCCGCAATGCTTCCGGACGATGCAGGAACGGCGTGTCCGGATCCGGCGGCGTCACCCCGTAGAAGGCGTACTGATCGTATTCGTCATGCTGCGAAAGATCAAGGCCCTTCGCGTAATAGGTCAAAGTAAGCGGCTGCCGGATGTCGGAACCGTAGGCGTAGTCGCCGGACAGACAGGCCTCGCCTTGGTTCTCCCCGGCTCGATCGTTCATGCAGTAGGTGTCCGATTCCGGCGCCTTCAATTCCAGCGCATGATCCTTCACCGTGCCTTCCGGGAACCACGTTGCCCTCACCGACGACTGGATGGTGAGCGTCGTCGACATCGCGTCATGCTTCACATAGCCGCTGCGCGGACCGGTCACTGTGCCATCATCGTCCAACGTCAGGCAGTCACCGGTTTTCTTCTGACAGTATCTGCCGGCGATCGGAGTGAAATCGCCGCGCTTGACCGCGGATCGGATCTGCGCGATCGTCATGTCGGCGGCCTTCTGCTTTACCGGCGCCTTCGTCGCCACATCGCAGCCCTGCTCATCGCAGACCGCTTCACCCTCACCCATCGCCGTCCAATCGAAAGGTGACGGCTGCACGAGGTAATACGCGGATTCGGCGCTCGGAGCCGGAGCGAACTTCATCTTCGGAGAGCCGGATTCAGTCGGGATGAACGGATTGACCACCGCCATCCCACCATCCATGGAGAGGGCGCTCACTTCGCGGTCATCGGCATCATAGAGCCGGGGGTCGCGAATCAGCAGATACGGCCGGTCGGCATCCGCCTGCCCCGTCTTCTCGTCGGATTGCACGAAATACCCGCTTCGACTCACACTCGCGATGTCGGCGTCCACCGGCACAACAATCAGATAATCGCTCATGCGATACACCAGTCCGCTGTCCTTGTGCTGCCGGCCGTCGTCGTCCGACTCCTCCCAGCTCTTCGGGGTGCCGTGGTCGCAATACCAGCCGACCCCGTTCCTTGGCTGCGTGCCGCACAGCGCAAGCTGGTTCGTGTCGTAGATGTCCAGGACGCCGGTGCTTCCGGTGCCGAGCTGGTATCTGAACGCCCCTTCCGGCTTGTCCACATCATAGTCGGGCATATAGTGCACCCCGGGGAGGTTGTCCAGCCGTTCTGCGCCGACGTGTTCGCCGTCCCGTTTCATCTGCAGGTAGCGCACCGGCTGCGTTCCCTCATTGGTGGAATCCGTCGGCGCCAGTTCGACGCAATCACCGGCGTCGGTGCACCATTGCCCTATCAGCGTGGACAAATCGGACGGTGTCTTGCCGTGATACAGCTCGCTCTCCTCGACGCCGTCGGCGGTGATCATCATCGATGCACGCAGATCCTTCGCGTTCGCCCCGATGTACATCGTCGCCCGGGAGGCCGCCGACTCCTTGCCGATCTGCGGTTCGGTGCGCACCACCTTACCGATCATGTCGCGGTCGGCGGGCACTAGTTTCACCCCGACCTCGAATCCACGCGATCTGAGCAGACGCTCGGCTTCGGCCTGCGCCACGCCATAGACCTCCACCGGCACGCCATCGCCTTTGACCCCGACGGCGAACTTGATGCCATCGGGCGAATCGGGGGCGGCCTCACCCACGTTTGTTCCCGTATCCGTTCCATCCGCTTCGCCGGTATCCGTCTTCGTCGCAGACGTCTTCGCGGTGCCGTCCCGCTCTTCCAATGCATGTCCGTCCTGCGGGAACGTGGCGACGACTTTGCCCGGATCGTCCGATACCATCGTGTACTTCGTGACCGGCACGCCCATATCGGACAGGATCTCTGTCGCCGTCCCCTCATCTTCGCCGATGGTCCCTTCCGGCACGCCGGGTCCGAGCGATTCGACGACGGTGATTTCCTGAGTGCGTTCGATCCGCTCGCCTTCTTGTACGCCGTCAAGCCTCAGATACGCGCCCCGCTTCTCCTTGCTGAATTCCTGACGTTTCTTCGCGTTGAAACGATCACCTTGTAATCGAGCGAGCACATCGTCTGCCGACGGGCTCTCGTCATCCGCACTGAAATACGGCACCGCATGGCTTCCCCACAGATGCAGGTTATAGGTGACGACGAATCCGGTGATCACGAGCAGCACAACGGCAACCATCGCGATGATCGTCAGCGGCAGTTTGCGTGGATTGCGGGCCGAAGCCTTCATATGGTCGCCGGAAGGCGAGCAAGGTGACGGTGCCGCCCCCATTCCGGCCGGTGGTGGCACCGACGGCAACGGAACTGCGGGAATTGGCGGCATCGCTCCCTTCGCAACGGTCGTTACGCTAACGGAATCCATAGCCGTCCGCAATTTGCCACCGCAGTTACGGCAGAATTCAGCGTCCGGAGCACAACACGCCCCGCAACGCGAACATGTCTCCGGCGTTTTCTCTTCCCTCATCGGCACCTCCTCTTCTGCCTGAGCGTTCTGATCTTACCGGCGACTTCGTCTTGCCGTCCTCTTTGCTACCCAGATTGCGTATGAGTACAAAGCATTCTGGAACCGTATCTGAGATTTTGGGGTGGGCGTCTTCGCGCACTCCCTCGCTGAAAGCCCCAATCTGTGCGATTTACACACAAAAACGATAAGAACCGCACAGATCAGTGGGTACCCTTCGCGGACCCCCACCCCAAAATCGCAGATACGACCCAAACCTCTTCTCAACGGGCCGGCGACGACAGGCACGAGCACGACGGCGGGGCCGGTGTCCGGGATGATGTTCCCGAAAACCGACCCCGCCGTCATGCGCATCCGTATGTCCGCGCCCTACGTCATAGGAACGCCTTCAGCATCGGTTCGCACGACGCCGGATCACCAGCAGCGTCACACCGGCGCCGGAGACGGCGAGCGCGAGCGCCATGACTGCCACGACCGACGAACCGGTGGCGGACAGCGGCGCCTGCGTCGCGCCGTCGTCCCCTGCCGCGACGACCGTATCAGTTCCGGCCGCGCCGGGGGCACCCGGCTTGTCGGAGGACCGAGGTGCGTCCGGCGTCGCCGCACCGTCCGTATCCTTGCCGGGCGCGTCACCCGTGCCGTCCGTCGGCTTGTCGCTCGGCTCCGGCTCCGTGGTCACCGGCGTCAGCGCATCGTAGGCCGCATTGAGCGCGTCCTTCGCTGCGGTCACAAGCGGCTGCTGTTCGGCGCTGAACGTTGTGTTGTCCGCGAGCGCCTGCGCCGTGAGCAGCGCGTCGGCGAGCGAGGCCACCGACTCATCGGTGTAGGAAGGCTTCGTTCCCTCGGCCGCGTCGACGACCTGGCGGGCCTTCGCGATCGGGTCGGCGAGCGCGCTCGTATCGAGTGCGCCGCCGGTCGCGTACATCGGCGTGTATCCGTCGATCGTGCGCGCCGCGAGCGCGTCGTACATCTTCGAATACAGCCTCGCCTGGAAGTTCGTGATGCGGAAGCCTGCGCTCCTGAGGTTCATCGTGCGCGTTTCGAGGTTGTCGGGATCGTAGAGGCCCTCGCCGAACGCCCAGTCCTTCGTGATTTCGGGCGTCGCGCCGCCGCCGGTGCCGGAGGTGTCGAGCGCCGAGCCGGTCGCGTAGTCGAACGGCGTGCCGTCCTTGCCGTTCCATGCGGTGATGATCAGGCTCGTCGAGCGGAACGCGTCCCGTCCGACGCCCATGTAGTTGTAGCCCTTGACCTCCTTGCCGGAGCTGACCGTCTCGCCGTTCTCGTCGACCGAGTAGATCGGCTTGCCGTCCGCATCGAGCGGATATCCGTCCTGTCCCCACAGGTTCGCGGTGACTGCCGCGAGGCCGTCACGGTCGGTGTAGCTGCCGATGCGCGATTCGCGGTACCATGCGTTGCCGGTCGTCGCGGTCGGGTGGATGAGCAGTTCGGCACCGCTGGCCGCGTAGTAGCGTCCGAGTTCGGGATAGAAGTGGCCGTCGCGGCAGATGTTGACGCCGGCCTTGAGCGCGGTGCCATCGGAGCCGGTGAATTCGGGCATCTCGAAGATGAGCGGCGTGTTCCCTGGCACCGACCAGACCTTCTCCTCCTGACCTGCGCGGTGCATCTTCTGGAACGATTCGGTGTGCCCGTCCGGGAAGGCGACGGCGGCCGAATTGTAGACCTTCTTCACGCCGTCGGCATCGACGATCGGGCCGCCGTCGGGCATTTCCGGCAGGCCGAACACGATGTACATGCCGAGCCGCTTCGCCGTGTCCGCCATCGTCCTGACCGATTCGCCGCGCGTATCGTCGCCGTCGGTGCCCTTGACCTTTTCGGCGAGCAACACCTGCATGTAGTCATCACTCGCCGCGAGCACGCGGTTGACGTCCGCGTTCGAGCTGTGCGCGTCGGCGTCGCCCTTCGGGTCGGTGCTGTCATAGCCGGTGAGCACGGTCTCGGGGAACACGATCAGGTCGACGTCGTCGGCGGCGGCCTGTTCGGCGTATTTGACCATCATGTCGACGTTCGCCTGCTTGTCCGCCCACACGCCGGCGACGTTGGCGACGGCGACGCGCGGACCGTCCGCGGAACCGTAGTAGTTGCTGAGCGACGTTCCCGATTCCTGCTTGTCGGCGAGTTCGGCGTACCACTTGGCGTAGTAGTCGGGATGGAAGTCGTTGGCGACGCGCGTCGTCGATGGGTAACTCACCCGCAGGTCCTTCGCGTTCGTCAGCGCACCTTCAACACCGACGATGAGCGTGCCGTCGGCGTTCTGTCCGGCGGAGTAGTCGGCGGAGCCGCGCACGATGACGCTGCCGCCGGGGAAATCATAGGGCTGCTTGCCGTCGGCGTCTGGGCAGCCGTCGGCGCCGACTAGATCGGCGGAGGCGATGACGAGGCCGTCGCGTGACGCAATCGATTCGAGACGGTTACGGTAGTACCACTCCCAGCCCTTGCCGTCCTTGACGCCGTCGCCGTCGATGTCTCGGTAGCTGCGGGAAGTCGCGGTCGGATTGATGAGGATGCCCGCGCCCTGCGCGGCGTAGTAGCGTTCGATCTCCGGATTCGCGTAGGTGTCGTAGCAGATGCTCAGTCCGGCGAGTCCCCACTCGGTGGGCAGCAGCACCGGCGTCGTGCCGGGCGTCGCCCACGATCCCTCCACCGGCGCGATCTTCTGGTAGCTGACGACCTTGCCGTCTGGTGAGGCGGCGAATGCCGAATTGTAGGCGTGCTCGCTGTCCCCCGGGATGCGTTCAGACGTGCCGAAGATGACCCACATGCCGTATGCGGCGGCCTTGTCGGCGAGTTCGCGCGTGATCGGGCTGGAGATCGTCTCGGCCTGGGAGACGGCCATCCTGTAGGCGGCGGATTCGGGATCGCTCGACGAAACGTAGCCGGTGAGCGCCATCTCCGGGAACACGATCATTTTGACGCCGGCGGCGTGCGCCTCGTCGATGTACTTGATCATGCTCGCCTTGTTCGCCTCCTTGTCTCCCCACACCGGGTGGAAGTTGACGACGCTCAGCGCGCCGGCGGGGATGACGCCGTTCGTCACGACGTCGGCCGCCGTGGCCACGGCCGTGCTGGAGGTGGTGTCGGCGAACGCGGTGTGGACGCCGGCCACGCCGAGCGACGAGCACATCACCATCGCGCCGACACCCGCCGTCACACGTCGCCATATCGGCGCGCGACGGGCGTCATCGTTGGAATGCATTGGGATTGGGGACCTGCCCTGCGCAAGCATATGGTTGCCTCTCTCTTCGTGCCCGCATCGAAACGACTTCACTCAACGAACCCCATCTACGACATGCCGAAAACGGCCATGGGTGAGCTGCGGACAGCAACCACGCTAGGAACGCCGGGTTTCGCGCAACTGAACGTCGGGTTTCCGGCGCGCTCCCCCGCGATTACGAAACGATTTCGACACGCGCCGACCATTTGCCGGCTCACATCGTTTGGAAACATCGGTGATGATATCGTGCGCAGTCGCGCGACAGGACATGGTGCGACGCGCAAACGGTGTATCGTTGAGCGCAGACGTGCGCCCGGCGCGCGCAACGGCGGCAAGGAAGGACTGACTATGACGCGACTGACGGACATGCTCGATGAATTCAAGAAGAACGATTGCCTGACGTCGTTGGCGTATGCGGGCGCACGCGCATGGGATCTCGTCAAGCTCAACATCGCGCTCAAGGCGCATGACGGCGGCGGCACGATCGTCTTCACACAGAAAGGCGACGACGTGCCTGACGAGGACGTGCAGGCGCTGCTCGAAAGCGAGGTCCCCTATCTCGTCATGTTCGTCTCGAAGCCGTGGCTCAAGGCGTACATGCGGCCGCGCTACGCGAACGCCGTGAGCGTCTTCCGCTGGGACGTCGTCGGTCCCGAAGGCGGCGACGTCAAGGACGAGGCGGTGCAGCGCGCGGCCGCCGTCACACTGCCCGGTCTGCTCTACGCGACCTTCGGTTATTCGCCGCAGTACTACGAGACGAACGGCTACCAGATCTGACGACGACGCGCCTTCCCCACCAACAGACGCGGTCGACGTTCCGCGGCGCCGGTAGTGTTGCGGAACGTCGACCGCCCAATCGACCATCATCTAAGGTGACCCATGGGATTATTCAACGCATTCGCAGGCAACCTGCAGCAGGTCAGCAACGACCAGCTCATGCAGCAGTACGGGCCGTTCCTGTTCAACGGCGAGCAGATCACGAACGGATATCAGCTGATTCGTGACGCCGTCGTGTTCACGAACATGCGCATCATCTTCATCGACAAGCAGGGCGCGACCGGCGCGAAGGCGCGGTACAAGACAATCCATCTCGACGCGATCGTCGACGTCGAGGTGGAGACGGCCGGCGCGATCGCCGACGACAGCGAGATCAACATCACCTATCTCAAGGACGTCTATCAGCGCAAGACTGGCGCGGAGACGCTCGACGAGATCACGCTCGAGTTCCCGCGCAAGTTCGACATCGCGCCGATCTACCGCTATCTGGGCGAACTGGCGATGGCGAACCGGCAGCGTATCAACGCGAAGTGAATGCGTGAATCGTGTCGCATGGCGCGGACGGATCCGTCGAATCCGTCCGCGCCATGCGACACGATTCACGCCTCCTTGGCGAGCAGCTCGCGCAACTCCTCGCGGTGCACGGCCTGTTCACGCGGATCGGGCACCGGCAGCGACGCCAGCAGCTTCTTCGTGTACGGGTCGGAGGGGTGCCGCATGATCTGCGACGCGTCGCCGTGTTCGACGATGCGTCCCTTGTGCATGACCATGATGCGGTCGGCGAGCATGTCGACGACGGCGAGGTCATGGGTGATGAACAGGCATGCGAAGCCGATCTCCGCCTGCAGTGTCTTGAACAGCTCAAGCACCTTCGCCTGCACCGACACGTCGAGCGCGGAGGTGGGCTCGTCGGCGATGAGCAGGCTCGGCTTCAGCGCGATCGCGCGCGCGAGCGACGCGCGTTGGCGCTGGCCGCCGGAGAGCTCATGAGGGAAGCGGTTCATGTAGGTGCGCGGCAGCTGCACCATCTCAAGCAGTTCGCCGACGTACTGCTTCGCCTGGGCCGCGGTCCGGTAGCGTCCATGTACGATAAGCGGTTCGGCCACGTTCTCGAGGATCGTCATCAACGGGTCGAAGGAGCTGCCCGGATCTTGGAAGACGAAGCCGATCTGCTCACGCAGCGGCTTGAATCTGCGCTCCTTGAACCCTTTCATCTGCATGCCGAGCACATCGAGCGAGCCTCCGGAGATACGCTGTAGGCCGGCGATGGCGCGGCCGGTCGTCGATTTGCCGGAACCGGATTCGCCCACGAGGCCGAGCACCTCGCTGCGGTGGATCTCGAAGCTCACGTCGTCGACGGCCTTGAAATCGGGCTGCATGAAACGCCCCGGATAGGTGATATCCATGTGCTCGGCCTTCACGACGACCGGCTCGGCGCGCCAATCGACCTTGCGCTCGATGACGTCGCCGGCCGCGTCGCGCACGACGAGCCGCTGCCCGATGCGCGGCACCGCCGCGAGCAGGCGTTTCGTGTAGTCGGCTTGCGGGTCGTAGAAAATCTGGTCGACGCTGCCCTGTTCGACGACATGGCCGCGGTACATGACGACGACCTGATCGGCGATGTCGGCGACGACGCCCATGTTGTGCGTGATGATGAGCACCGACGCGCCGAACTCGTCGCGCGCCAAGCGCAGCAGGTCGAGGATCTCGGCCTGCACCGTCACGTCGAGCGCCGTCGTCGGCTCGTCGGCGAGGATGAGGCCGGGGTTGAGCACGAGCGCCATGGCGATGACGATGCGCTGCTTCTGGCCGCCGGAGAACTGGTGCGGGTAGTAGTCGACACGTGTCGCGGCGTCCGGGATGCCGACCTTGTCGAGGATCTCGATCGACTTCGCGCGCAGCTGCTTCTTGTCGGTCAGACCGTGGGCGCGCAGACCCTCCTCGATCTGCCATCCGATCGTGTAGACCGGGTTGAGCACCGAGTTGGGTTCCTGGAACACCATCGCCGCGGCGTCGCCGCGCATCCGCTGCAGGTCGCGGCCGCTCATCGTGAGCACGTCGACGCCTTCGCCATCGGCGCCCGCGCGCAGATAGATCGCGCCTCCAGTCGTCGCCGTCTCGGGCAGCAGTCGGATGATCGAGCGTGCCGTCACCGACTTTCCCGATCCCGATTCGCCGACGACGCCGACGACGGTCCTGCGTGGGATGACGAAATCAACGCCGTCGATCGCCTTGATGGGACCTGCATCGGTCATGAACGACACACTCAGGCCCTTGATGTCGACGAGCGCGTCATCTGACCGTACTGATTGCGTGGGCTGCGCTGATTGCACGGGCTGCGCTGATTGCATGGGCTGCGCGTTCCGTCCGTCATGTTCACTCATCGTTTGATCACTCCCTCGGATTCATCGGGCACGTCTCGCACGACCACGGCGATCTGCGGATCCTGCGTCACCATGTACTCGTCGGAGACGGTTTGTGTGTCGCCGCCGCGTTCGGTCGGATCGGTCTCGGCGGCCTCCAACGCCTGTTCCTCGGCCACGGCGGCGAGCGATTCGCTCGGGTTCGGGGAATCCACCGACGTGTCCTCGATCGAGCCGATCACCTCGCCTGCGGACTTGCGTGCACGTAGGCGCGGATCGGCCAGATCGTTGAGCGATTCGCCGATGAGCGTGATGCCGAGCACGATGAGCACGATCGCCAGACCCGGGAACACGGCCGTCCACCAGATGCCGGACGTGACGTCGGCCACCGAACGGTTGAGGTCGTACCCCCATTCGGCTGCGGCGGTCGGCTCGATGCCGAATCCGAGGAAGCCCAGACCGGCGAGCGTGAGGATCGCCTCGGACGAGTTCAATGTGAGGATGACCGGCAGCGTGCGCGTCGAGTTCCTGAGCAGATGCCTGCCCATGATGCGCCAGGTGGAGGCGCCGACGACCTTCGCCGATTCGACGTAGGCGCAATCCTTGATGCGGATGACCTCGGCGCGGATCGTGCGGAAGTACTGCGGGATGTAGACGACCGTGATCGATATGCCGGATGCGAGGATGCCTCCCCACAGGCTCGACTGTCCGCCGGAGATCATGATCGCCATCAGGATCGCCAGCAGCAGCGACGGGAACGAGTAGACGGCGTCGGCGATGACGACGAAGACACGATCGATCCAGCCGCCGAAATAGCCCGAGACGAGGCCTAGGAACACGCCGGCGAAAATCGACAGCAGCACCGCCACGACGATGGCGATGACCGCGGTTCGCGCACCCCAGACGGTACGGCTGAACACGTCGAAGCCACCGACCGTCGTGCCCCAGATATGCGCCTTCGACGGGGGCGCCTGCGTCGGGAACGCGACGCCGTCGGCGCCTTTAATCTGCGCGTATCCGTACGGCGCGATCCACGGCGCGAACACGGCCACGATCAGGAAGAAGGCCGTCAGGACGAGGCCGGTGACGAGCATGCCCTTCTGCCAGCCGACGGCGATCTTCAGGTCGCGCACGACCGGCAGCCGCGAGAACCAGGATTTCGGGGGTTCGACGTTGAGCTTCTCCAGACGCGTGTCCCCCGGCACGCCGACTTTCAGTTCCGTGCTTTCGCTCATGGTCAGTACCTCACTCTCGGATCGATCAATGCGCTGATCACGTCGACGATGAAATTGACGACGGAGACGATGATCGCAATCAGGATGACGATGCCCTGCACCGCGACGAAATCACGCGCCTTGAGATAGTTGGAGAGCATGAAGCCCAATCCCTTCCATTCGAAGGTCGTCTCGGTGAGCACGGCGCCGGCGAGCAGCAGCGCGATCTGCATGCCCATGACCGTGATGATCGGAATGAGCGCTGGACGCCACGCGTGCTTGGACATCAGCCGCTTCTCGCTGACGCCGCGTGAGCGCGCCGCGTCGATGTAGCCGGCGTTGAAGGTGGAGATGACGTTCGTGCGCACGAGGCGGATGAAAACGCCCGCCGTCAGCAGTCCGAGCGCGAGCGCCGGCAGCACCGCATGCCGCAGGACGTCGACGAGCACCTTCATGTCGCCGAGCTGCAGCGCGTCGACGATGTACAATCCGGTGGGCGAGACGAGCCGGGAGAACTGCATCTCCGATTGCAGCGACGAACGGCCCGAGCTCGGCAGGATGCCCAGGCCTACGGAGAACACAAGCTTGAGCACGAGGCCGAGGAAGAACACCGGCGTCGCATAACACAGGATCGCGAACAGGCGAATGCCGGCGTCCTGCGCGCGGTCGCGGTGTCTGGCGGCGATGCGGCCGAAACCGATGCCGACGAGCAGCGCGACGATGAGCGAGAGCAACGCGAGTTCGAGTGTGGCGGCGCCATAGCGCGTCAGTACCGAGATGACCGGCTGGTTGTCGGTGAGCGTGCGGCCGAGGTCGCCGTGCAGCAGACCTCCGAGGTAATCGAAATACTGCACGAGGAGGGGACGGTCGTAGCCGGCCTCGTGGATGCGGCGTTGCAGCTCTTCGGGTGTGAGACGTCCGCCCATGGCGGCCGAGATCGGGTCCCCGGTCGCGCGCATGACGAAGAACACGATCGTGACGAGAATGAATACGGTGGGGATGATAAGCAGGAAGCGTCCGAGGATGAAACGGAAGAATCCTGCGGAAAGTCTGTTCTTGTGCGCGTCGGCGGTCGGCTTCGATGGTGCGTGATCGGCTGGCGATGCTGTTGCCTGTGACACCGGATCTCCTTGGGATGTATACGGCGGATGAGCTGTTGGACCGTGATGGGCGAATGCGAAGGCCGATCTGGTGCATCCCCGCGGGGATGCACCAGATCGACGATGCCGCGATGGCTCAGTTCTTCACGACCGAGGCGTAGCGGAAACGGAACGACGGGTCGAGCACGACGCCGGAGATGTTGTCGCCGGTGACGGCCACCTGATTGCCTTGCAGCATCGGCAGCGTCGAAAGGTCATCCGTCTCGGTCTTCTGGATGTCCTTGAGCATCTGCTCGCGCTTAGCTTCGTCCTTTTCACCGGCCTGCGCCACGATGGCGTCGTTGACCTCCTTGTTGGCGTAGCCGTTGTTCACGAAGTTGCCGTCGCGGAAGAACGGGGACAGGTAGTTATCCGGATCCGAGTAGTCCGGGAACCAACCGAGCTGGTAGACCGGGTAGCTGCCGTCGGAATCATCGGTGACGACGCGTTCCTTGTTGTACTGCGTCCATTCGGTCTGCTGCAGGTCCACCTTGAACAGGCCGTCGGATTCGAGCTGGCTCTTGATCGCCGCGTATTCGTCGGCGGAGCTCGAACCGTAATGGTCGCCGTTGTACTGGAGCTTGAGGTCGACCGGAGTGCTCACGCCTGCGGCCTCGAGCGTCTTCTTGGCCTTGGCAGCGTCCGGCTTGCCGTCCTTCGTATACGACTTGAGCGTGTCCTCATGGCCTGTGAGTCCGTCCGGGATGAACGAGTACAGCGGCGTGTACGTGCCCTTGTACACCTTCTCGGAGAGCTCGTCGCGGTCGATGAGGCTTGCCACCGCCTGGCGCACGGCCTTCGCCTTGGCAGCGTCGGCATCCTTCTGCGATTCGCCGTAGGGCTGCAGCTTGAAGTTGAAGGCGAGCATACGCACTTCGCCGCCGGGGCCCTTGACGACCTTCACCTTGCTGTTCTTGCCGAGATCCTCGATGTCGGTCGGCGAAAGGGAACGGTACGCGACGTCGACCTGTCCCTGCTCGACGGCCATCTTGAGGTTCGAGGCGTCGGCGAAGTACTTCACCTGCACGCCGGAGTTCTTCACCGGCGTCAGACCCTGGTAGTTCGCGTTCTTCGCATAGCTAACGGCCTCGTTGAGCTTGAACGAGTCAATCTGGTACGGGCCAGCGAAGGCCTTGCCGTTGACGATCGTGTCCGCGTCGGTGATCTTGTCGGCGGAGAACACCTCGTCGTCGACGATCGGGCCTGCTGGCGAGCTCATGACCTGCTTGAGCGTGACGTCGAACGGCACCTTCGAGTTGAAGACGACGGTCGTCTCGTCGGGCGTCTCGATGGAGTCGATGTTGGCGAGCAGCGAGCTCGGGCCGTTCGGATCGTTGATCGTGTTGATGCGGTCGTAGGAGAACTTCACGTCCTTCGCGTCAAGCGTGTGGCCGTTCGCGAACTTGAGACCCTCCTTGATCTTGACGGTGAACTGCTTGCCGTCGTCACTCCAGGTGCCGTCGTCCGCGGCGATGTCCGGGGACAGCTCAGACGTGTTGTAGTCCTGCGCGTACAGGAATGGGAACACCTGAATCTGCACCGCGTACGAGCCGTTGTCGTACGAGCCGGCGGGATCGAGCGAGGTCACCTTGTCGGTGGTGCCCACCAGTACAGTGTTCTCGTCGGCGGCGTCGGCCGTTCCTTCCTTCACGCCTCCGCATGCGCTGACCGATGCGAGCGCCGTAACCGCGGCCGCGGCGGCGATGATCTTCTTTGCGTTCA
The DNA here is from genome assembly GCF_002860345.1 of Bifidobacterium anseris. Classification (GTDB taxonomy): domain Bacteria; phylum Actinomycetota; class Actinomycetes; order Actinomycetales; family Bifidobacteriaceae; genus Bifidobacterium; species Bifidobacterium anseris. The sequence continues at coordinate 99,378 of NZ_NMYC01000001.1, read as the reverse complement.
CTGTGAACCTTCTCTCTGTGCGTCGTCCCCTTATTCTCTTCGGGGGCTTCGTTCACAGCACATTGTCAGTTCCATGCATTACCTACACGTTTCGTCTTGGCATCCGACCGGGGCGAATGCATGCCATCAGTCCTCAAAACCGTTGCAATCCCAACGATTGACGGTTCATGCACCTATATGGTCACATGCTGAGACCATTCGAGCGCGACGCGCGCACGGTGCCTACCGCACACCCATGCGCGGCGGTGATCCGCGCGGAACAGGGGTTCAACACCCGCGCGTCGGCGTCCTATGAATCGTCCTATGAAAACGCCGAAAAACGCCCGTGAAACGCTCGAATACGCATTTGAGGTAACTGGCGCGCCAGTGCGCCCGACAGGATGGAATCGTTGGAATCGCAACGAAAAAACGCCGCCCATGACTGGACGGCGTTTGAAGCTGGTGGAGCCGCGGGGAATTGAACCCCGGTCCGGTGACCGTACCCTCGTACTTCTACGTGCGTAGTCTGCTGACCACTGGGGTGGTTTTTCGGCCCCCATCAATGTCGCAGACGACTGATGGCGAGCCTAGCCACAGTCAAAGTCCCTACGTCACCCTGCGGTTCAGTGACGTAGGCAAGTCCTCTAACGACGCCCGACCTCTCCCCGAAGACCTGGGAGAGCGGACGGAGCCACGCTCGCTGGATTAAATCTGATTACGTTGAAAATCAGGCAGCGAGAGCGAACTCAGTGCGATTAGATTTAGCACTTAATTTAAATCGCAGAGCACATCACGAGCGGACTCTGCATTCTCGGCACGCTTCTCCGAAGCGAACAGATCACCGTCGAAACCAAATCGGCCCCTTTTGAATTATCAAACCCCGGCGATGAACCTCGCAGCCCCGTCAAACCGGACTTCTTAATATAACACGGCGAGACCTTTTCCGCAAGTCCATCGTTGCGAGAGGCATCGCACGCCCCGCGCCGCCCGCCTACTTGATGATCGGGCGGTTCGGCGCGGAGACGTTGATCTGCTTCTTGTCGCCGATTACCTTCGGATCGTTCATGATCTTGTCGGCGATCGCCATCTTGAGCTTGAGGTCGGTGGCGTCGCCCCAGACGACGATGATGCCGTTCGCGAAGGTCGTCGTGATCGAATCCTGCGTCGGCGCGCTCACGGCGGTGACGTCCTTGCGCCACCCTTCGGGGAACGCGTCGAGGATGACGACGGCCGACTGCAGCGCGCGGCTCTTGACGGCGTCGTCCACCGACGTCACGTCGATGACGGGGATGCCTTTCGCTGATTTGGCGTCGACGGCGTTGAGCACGCGCGCCTTGTTGTCGACGGCCGTGAGCGTGTCGCCTCCCTTGACGCGCAGCATCGCCGCCGGCCGCTGCGCCTCGACACTCACGTCGAGCCCGTTCGGGAAGCGTTTCGCCGCCCGCGCCGAGGAGACGCCGGGGATGCTCGAGAGCTGTTCCTCGACGGCCGCGTCGGAGACGAGCAGCAGCGACTTGCCCGCCTGTCCGCGCGCGATCGTCATGATCTGCCGCTTGCTCACCCATTGATTCGCGCCGGACACGGTGATCCGCTCCGGGCTGAGCCGCAGCACCGGCGAGAAGAACAGCAGCCAGACGATGGCGGCGACGACGGCGATTGCGCCGACGGCCGCCGCGACGTGCGTCACCGTCTGCCGCAGGTTCGCGCGACGGCGTTCCTTCTGCCGTTTCGTGAAATCGACGACCTTCGGACGTGTCGCCACGCCGACGGTGCCGGCCGTCTGCCTGAGCGTCTTCGCGACGATGTCCTCGCTGTGCATGTTGTTCGCGTCGACGAAGGACCCCGGTTCGCTTCTGCTGATCGGCTCGTCGACGATGCGCGCGCGACGCACCTGCGCCGTCTGCCTGCCGCGTTGCGGCAGCAGCGCGCGCATGCGTGCGACGAGCGACGTGCCGCCGCGCTTCGAGGATGACGTCGCCGAATCCTTCGCTGAATTTGTCGTCGATCCAGCCGATTTCACAGTCGACTTTTCCTTCGACTGCGCGACCGTTTTCGCAGCCGACGGCGTCCCCGATGTCACGGTGCGCGCACCGCCGGCACGCGCGCCGGCGTTCGATGCGACGCGCTGCCGCGTGCGCTGCGGCTCGAGCGGGAATCGGTGCTCCCCCGTCATCGCCGACGGCGACGACTTCGGTTTCACCGAACGTTTCACATTGCCGGTGCGCGCAGACGATGCCGACGATGATGCCGCGGTCGCCGAACCGGACACCTGCCGTCCGACATGCGGCGTGGCTGCCGTGCCGTCCCGATGCGACGAGACGGTCCGCCCACGCCGGCGGCCCTGCGACGCATTATGCGCGCTGCCCGCGCCCGACGACACGCTCCGCCCGCGCGTACCGTGAGCGTCGTGCGTACCGTGGGCGTCGCGTGCACCGTGAGCGTCGTGCATACCGTCCGACGTCCGATGCGCATCGTCGCGCGCATCATCACGAGACGAGCCGCCCGACGATGATCTGACGCTGCGCCCGGCCATCAGTCGTCCTTGCCGGCGTGCGCCTCGAGCACATGCGCGATGACGGGCGCCATCTTCGTGATGTCGCCGGCACCCACTGTGAAGACGACATCGCCGGGCTTCGCGCGCATCGCGATCATCTGCGCCGCCGTCTCCATGCGCTCCTCGACGTCGATCGACGCGTCGTCGCCGGCCGCGTCGGCGATCGTCGCCGCGCTCACGTCCGGGAAGTCCTGCTGCCGTTCGCGCGACGGGAACACGCCGGTGACGATGACGTCGTCCGCCTTTGCGAGCGCGTCGGCGAACTCCTTCGCGAAGAACTTCGTGCGCGAGAACAGATGCGGCTGGAAGAGCACGTGGATCGTCGCCTGCGGGTAGCGGCGGCGCGCCGCGTCGAGCAGCGCGGCGATCTCGGTCGGATGGTGCGCGTAGTCGTCGACGACGGTCACGCCGCCGACCTGCGCGCGGATCTGGAATCGGCGTGCGGCGCCGAGGAAGGTCGACGCGGCGTCGGCGGCGGCGTGCGGGTCCATGCCGAGCAGCGTCGCGGCGATGATCGCGGCCGTCGCGTTCCTCGCGTTGTGCAGTCCCGGCACGGCGAGCGTCACCGGCACGCGCACGATCGAACCGTCGTCGTCGCCGGCGTCCACCCGTCCCGCGGCGACGCTCGCAGGCATTTCGAGTGTGAAGCTTTCGGCGCCGTCGCCGGCGTGTTCGCGTTCGGCGGCGATGTGCACGTAGCGTGCGCCACCCAGTTCGCCGAGGTCGACGCGCGGCGTCGTGCCGTAGGCGACGGCGTGCGCGGCCGTGGCCTCGTCGAGCTGGCGCAGCACGGCGAGCGCGCTCGCGTCGTCGGCGCATACGACGATTGCGCCGCGCGCATGGTTCAGATGGTCGACGAAGGCGGCGTGGTAGGCGTCGGCGTCGCCGTAGTGGTCGAGGTGGTCGGGTTCGGCGTTCGTGACGATCGCGATCTGCGGCGCGTATTTCGCGAAGCTGCCGTCGGATTCGTCGGCTTCGGCGACGAGCACGTCGCCCGTGCCGGCGTGGCCGCCGTCGAGCGTGGTGCCGTCGGGGCCCTGAATCGATCCGCCGATCGCGTAGCTGGGGTCGGCGAGCGCGCCGGATCCGCCGTGCGTCAGGGTGTGGGCGAGCATCGAGCTCGTCGTTGTCTTGCCGTGCGCGCCGGCGACGGTGACGGCGCGCCGACCGTGCATGAGCAGCGCGAGGATGTCGCTGCGGTGCACAATGCGCGCGTCGTTCGCGGCGGCGGCGACGATCTCCGGATTGTCCGCCTTGATCGCGCTCGAATAGACGACGACCTGCGCGTCACGCACGTTGTCCTCCTGCTGGCCGATGCTCACCGGGATGCCGAGCGCGGCGAGGCGTTCCGTCTTCGCGCCCGCCTGCGCGTCCGATCCGTCGACGTCGACGCCCTGCTGGTGCAGCATCTCGGCGAGGACGGACATGCCGGCGCCGCCGATGCCGATGAAATGCGTCCTTCCGAGGTCGTCCACCCGCTCGCTCGGCGCGAAACGCGCGATCGTCGGATCGAGTTCGATGGGCTGTCGTGTCTGTTCGTTCACTGGGGAACACGCTCCTGTCACTGTGCTGATTGCTGTGCTTGCTGTGCTGTGTCGCGTTGTTTGATTGCTTGCCGCGTGTGATTGTCTGCTGATGCCGCGCGGGGCGCTATGCGGCGCCCCGCGCGTCGGCGATGTCGAGGATCCGGCGCGCCATGCGGTCGGCGGCGTCGCGGATGCCGTAGTGCCACGCGCGCTCGCCGTAGTCGCGCAGCGTCGCCGGGTCGGCGAGCAGCGCCGGGATGTGCTCCTCGACCCAGGTCGTCGTGAAGTCGTGGTCGTCGACGAGCAGGCCTCCGCCGGCTTCGACGACCGGCTGCGCGTTGAAACGCTGCTCGCCGTTGCCGATCGGCAGCGGCACGTAGACGGCGGGCAGGCCGAGCGCCGTCAGTTCGCTCACGGTGCCCGCGCCCGAGCGGCAGATGACGAGGTCGGCGCAGGCGAAGGCCTTATCGATCCGTTCGAGGTACTGCGCGACGTGGTAGTCGCGTCCCGGCTGCGAGTCCTCCCCCAGTCCGGTGAGCACCTGCGCGCCTGCCGACTGCACGACGCGGTCGCGCACCTCGTCGATCTTGCCTTTGCCGGTCAGATGGACGATCTGCGCGTGGCGCACGAGCGTGCCGGCGGTGCCGGAGACGGCGCGGTTGAGGCTCGCCGCGCCGAGCGAGCCACCGGTGACGACGATGACCGGGCGTTCGGGGTCGAGGCCGAGTTCGCGCGCGTTGCGGGCGCGGGCGCCGGCGCGGTCGTCGCGCAGCTGTTCGGCGAGCGCGGCGATTGCCGGACGCAGCGGCAGGCCGACGCGTTCGACGTCGCCGCCCTGCTCGGGCTTGAGGCCGGTGCCGTCGTAGGCGGTGCCGATGAAGCGCGCCCAGTGCGCGCCGAGCTTGTTCGCCATGCCGGCGCGCGCGTTCTGCTCGTGGATGACGACGGGGACGCCGAGCTTATGCGCGGCCGCGTAGGCCGGCGCCGACGCGTAACCGCCGAAACCAACGACGACCTGCGTGCCCTGCGTATCAATGAGCTGCTTGACCTTCGCCGTCTCGCGACGCCATTTCGCCGGGAACTTGAACATGTACACGCCGGGACGGCGCGGGAACGGTACCTTCTCGATCGTTTCGAGACGGTAGCCGGCGGCCGGCACGAGGTCGGCCTCAAGACCTACGGCCGTGCCGAGTGCGATGATGTCCGCGTCCGGTTCCCTGCGCCGGATCGCGTCGGCGACCGCCAGCAGCGGATTGACGTGGCCGGCGGTGCCACCGCCGGCGAGGATGATGCGATGCGGTGTTCCTGTGCCCATCTTGCCTTCGTTCATGCCTTCGTTCATGCCTTCACTGTAGCCGACGCGCCCGAGCTCAGGCCTTTGCGCGTTCGGCGCGGATCTGCGGTTGGCTGCGCATCGCGCTCATGCACACGCCGGCCGCTATCAGGCATGTGATCAGCGACGTGCCTCCCGCCGAGACGAAGGGCATCGGCAGACCCATGACCGGCAGCAGGCCGAGCACGACGGCGATGTTGATGAGCGCCTGACCGACGATCCACACGGTCATGCACATGATGATCGCCGACGCGAAGCGATTCGGCGTCTTCACGGCCACGACGAGCATGCACCATCCGATGACGACGAACAGCAGCAGCACGAGCAGGGCGCCGACGAAGCCGAGCTCCTCGCAGATGATTGCGTAGATGAAATCGTTGTGCGCGGCCGGCAGATAGTTCCATTTCTCGCGCGAATTGCCGATACCGACGCCGAACAGGCCGCCGGAGGCGATCGCGTAGTGCGCGTGCGTGGACTGGTAGCACACGGTCTGCGCGCCGTCCTCGCAGCCGCGGTAGGTCGCGAGGATGCGGCTCATGCGGTTGCCGCTCGTCACGACGAACATCGTGACGAACGCGAGGGCGACGAGGCCGCCGGCGGCGAGCCATTTCTTCGGGAAGTCGCTCGTCGCGAACGCGATGATGCCGATGAACACGAGGATCATGCAGGTGCCGAGGTCCTTGCCGCCGATGACGAAGGCGACAGCGACGACGAACAGCGTCAGCGGCACCCAATAGTCCTTCAGCGTCGGTTTCGCGCCGCTTTTGCGGTGGGCGACGTAGACGCGCCGCAGCGCCAACGGCAGCACGACGCACAGTATGAGTTTGAGCAGTTCGGCCGGTTGCAGCTGGACCGGACCGATCTTGATCCAGCCGCGGTTGCCGTACACCTCGATGCCGAGCGGCGTCAGCGTCATCAGCTGCAGGACCGCGCACAACGCGTACAACGGGTACATGATCTTCGGCAACGCGTAGAAGCCCAGCGGCAGTATCCTGGCGACGACCATGAGGAGCAGGCCGATGGCCGCGAAAGACGCCTGGGTGACGAGCTGCGACCACGGCGAGGCGCCGGCGGCGACCATCGAGACCGACGAGCTCGAGAACACCATGACGAGGCCGAACAGCGTCAGCGCGAGCACGCTCGCAAAGAAGCCGTGGTAGCACCACAGCGGGTTGAGGAACATGCGCCATCCGCGGTACTGCGCGAAATCGAGCGACTCGTCCTTCGACGTATTCGACGAGGCGCGTCGCGGCGCGTCGTCGGATGTCGCGGGCTGCGCGCGCCGGCGCACCGTGTACTGCTGGCGCGGCGCCTCGATCGCGCCGCTCGACGAGCGCGTGCGCGGCTCGCGCCGCTTCTTGCGTTCAGTCTCGGCCATACTCGCTCACCCACCGCCGTGCCTCGTCAGCGAACTCGTCGCCGCGCTGCGCGTAGGATCGGAACTGGTCCATCGACGCACAGGCCGGCGCGAGCAGCACGACGTCGCCGCCGTGCGCCATCGACGCGGCCGTGGTGACGGCGCGCGCCATGACGCTGCCGGCGTCGGCCGGGTCGATGATCGTGACCGGCAGATCGGGCGCGCTCGTGCGCAGCGCGTCGAGCATCGGCTCCTGGTCGACGCCGATGACGACGGCGGCCTTGAGCCGGTCGCGCACGTCGGCGACGAGCTGTTCGAAGCGGCCGCCCTTGGCCAGGCCTCCGGCGATCCACACGACGCTGCCGGGCGCGAAGCTGCTCAGCGAGGCGCGCGCCGCATGCGCGTTCGTCGCCTTCGAATCGTCGACGAAGCGGACCGTCGCGCCGTCGTCGAGCGTCAGACGAGCGACCTCCTCGATGCGGTGGCCGCCGGGCTTGAAACGCTTGAGCGCGTCGAGCGCGACGTCGATATCGACGTCCATCGCCGTCGCGAGGATGAGCGCGGTGAGCGCGTCGGCGACCAGATGCGGGTAGAGCGTGCCGTCCGGCTCCATCAGATGCGGGAAGTCTGCGAGCGCGGCGAGGCGGTGCTCGGCGCCGATCGGCATGCCGGTGACGCCGGCCATGTCGACGATCCAGCCGTCCTTGACGCCGATCTGGCCGGCGACGGGCTCGGAGAGCGTGAAGCCGACGGCGACGCAGCCTTCGGCAGTCTTCGCCTCGCGCGCCAGTTCGCTGACGCGTTCGTCCTGCGCGTTGTAGGCGATGACGCGGCGCGCGCCGTCGAAGACCTTCGACTTGTCCTGCGCGTACGCCTCGATGCCGCCGTGCCAGTCGAGATGGTCGGCGGCGATGTTCGTGATCGCGGCGCCGGCGAGCGCAAGCGAATACGTGAAGTGCAGCTGGAACGAGCTCAGTTCGACGCACAGCACGTCGTTGGCCGGGTTGAGCGCGGCGTGCGAGACGGCCTTGCCGATGTTACCGACGGCGGGCGCCGTCAGACCGCACGCGGTGAGCATCGCCGAGGTCATCTCGGTCGTGCTCGTCTTGCCGTTCGTGCCAGTGATGCCGATCCACGCAGCGGGACGTCCGGTGCGGGCGCTGTCCACGCGCATGAGCCACGCGAGTTCGACCTCGCTGATGACCGGGATGCCGCGGCGGCGCGCCTCCACGATGAACGGTGTGCGCGGATTGAACACCGGCGACGTGCACACGAGGTCGACGCGCTCCCAGGGGATGTCGTCGAAGGAACGCAGGTCTGCATCCTCCTTGTGCTCGTCGACGCCGATGACCTCCTTGGCGCGCGGACGCAGGATGTCCACGATGCTGCGGCCCGAAATGCCGAGTCCCGCCACCACCACCGTCATATGTTCAAGGTCGAGTTCCATTGTTGCTGTCCTTCCGTCCGTGGCTCGGATCGTGCCGGGGCCGCGTATGCGCATGCCGTCGTGTCGGTGTCGCGTGTCCGCCGGCGGCGTGCGGACGCGCGGGGCCGCTCAGGCGTGCCACAGGCCCGAGCGTGCGACCCAATCGCCGTAGAAGATGACGAGGCCGACCATGACGAACATGAGCTCGATCATCCAGAAACGCACGACGACCTTGCTCTCGGTCCACCCTTCGAGTTCGAAGTGGTGGTGGATCGGCGCCATCTTGAACACGCGCTTGCCGGTCGCCTTGAAATAGCCTACCTGGATGACGTCGCTCATCGCCTCGATGACGAACAGGCCGCCGATGATGATCGCGAGGAACTCGGTGTGCGTCTCGATCGACAGCGCGGCGAACAGGCCGCCGAGCGCGAGCGATCCGGTGTCGCCCATGAAGATCGACGCCGGATTGCAGTTGTACCACAGGAAGCCCAGGCACGCCATCGCCGCGCAGCAGGCGATGATCGCCAGATCGAGCGGGTCGGAGACGGCGTAGGTGAAGCCGGAGTGGCCGGCGCCGGCCAGATGGTAGCTCTCCCAGATCGCGATGATCGCGTAGCCGACGAACGCGACCATCGACGAGCCCGCGCACAGGCCGTCGAGGCCGTCGGACAGGTTGACGGCGTTCGTCCACGCGGCCATCAGGAAGTTGACCCAGATGACGAAGAGGATGATCGCGAGCGCACGGCCGGCGAAGTCGAAGCTGACGAAGGGCTTCTCGATGAAGCTCATGCCGGCCTGCGCGCTCGGGAAACCGGATTTCGTCGGCAGCACGAGCGCGAGCACGGCGAACAGCGTCGCGAAGACGATCTGCCCGAGGAACTTGCCGCCGACGGTCAGGCCCTCGTTCTGCTTCTTGCGCACCTTCGCGAAATCGTCGATGAAGCCGAGCAGGCCCATCGACGCCATCGCGAACAGCGCGAGGACGGCCGACCATGACGGCACGACGCCGTGGCAGCAGTAGCGGTACAGCGCGCTCGCGCCCCAGCCGAGCAACACGGCGAGCACGATGACGACGCCGCCGAGCGTCGGCGTGCCGCGCTTGACGAGATGCGACTGCGGGCCGTCCTGGCGGATGTACTGCCCGTAGTTGAGCTTGTGCACGATGCGGATGAGCAGCGGCGTGCCGACCATCGTCACGATCAGCGAGACCAAGATGCCAATGATGAGTGCGATCACCTGAGGTTCTCCATTCGGTTGCGTGATTGCCGTGGGTTGCGTGGCCTCATCGCGCGCCGCCGGTCCAGCGCGTCGCGAGCGCGCTCAGGCCGGAGGCGTGGGAGCCTTTGAGCAGCACGACCATGTCGGCGTGCGCGGCGTTGAGGCGGCGCACGGCCTCGTCGGCGTCCACCGTGTTCGTGACGGCGGTGACGGGGCGCGCATCGGCGGCGTCGAGCGCCTCGCGCGCGCCGTCGGCGATGGTCTGCGCCAACGTATTGAGATGGTCGTCGCCGTCGGCGCCGACCGCGACGACGGCGTCGGCGCCCGCCTCGACGGCGTAGCGGCCGATGTCATGGTGCGCGCGCGTCTCGTCGGCGCCGAGTTCGAGCATCGCGCCGAGCATGGCGACGCGAAACGGCTGCACGTCCTCCTGGGCGCGCCATGCGATCAAGCCGTCGATGCCGGCGCGCATCGAATCGGGGTTCGCGTTGAACGAGTCGTCGATGAGCGTGAAGCGCTCGCCGTCGCGTGTGACCTCGCAGACGGCCATGCGGTGCGGGCTGACGGCCGTGACGTGCGAGAGCACGTCAGCGATCCGTTCGAGCGGCATCCCCTCAAGGCGTGCGACGGATGCCGCGGCGAGCGCGTTCATGACGTTGTGCGCGCCGCCGATGCCGAGCGTGACGCGCTGTTCGACACCGCCGTCGTCGACGATTGTGAACACCGGGCGTCCCAGATCGTCGAGCGTGATATCGTCGGCGGCCACGTAGCCGTCCTCGTCGTGCGCCTGCGCGTGTTCGACGCCGAACCAGACGACCTTGCCGGGCGCGATCGCGCTCATCGCGGCGACGCGCGCGTCGTCGGCGTTGAGTACGCTCACGCCGTCGTTGAGCAGTCCGCGCACGATTTCGCTCTTCGCCTGCGCGATATGCTCGACGGAGCCGAATTCGCCGAGGTGCGCGACGCCGACCTTGAGCACGACGGCGACGTCGGGCGGCGCGATCGTCGTCAGATGCGCAATCTCGCCCAGATGGTTCGCGCCCATCTCGGCGATGAGGTAGCGCGTGTCCTCGTTCACGTCGAGCGCCGTCAGCGGCAGCCCGATCTCGTTGTTGAACGAGCCGACCGGCGCGATCGTGTCTCCGAGCGTGGACAGCAGTGCCTTGAGCAGGTCCTTCGTCGTCGTCTTGCCGACCGATCCGGTGATGCCGACGATAGTGAACGGCGCGCGTTCGTCGCGGCGCAGCTCGAGATTGGCCTTGGCGAGCAGCCCGAGCGCCTCGACGGTGTCCTTGACGATGATCTGCGGGCACGGCGCGTCCATGATCTCATGGTCGACGATCGCGCCGAGCGCACCCTGTTCGCCGATGCGCGCGACGAAATCGTGGCCGTCGACGTGTTCGCCGGCGATCGCGACGAACAGCGAGCCGTCGTGCGCCTTCCTCGAATCGGTGACGACGTTGGTCACGATCCGTTCGGCCGTCGCGTCGTCCGCGTTGATCAGGCGGCCGTCGACCGCCCGGGCCGCTTGGCCCAGCATCATCCTCATCATCGTTGTCTCCTTCGTGAAAGTCTTGTCGATCCCTCGTTCGCCGCGCTCAGCGCAGCTCCTTGGACACGCGCAGCGCGTTGCGGATGTTCGTCTTGCGCACGCCCGCGGCAAGCGTCATCGCGATCGCGAGCGACAGCGCGCGCGTCGGGACGCCGTCGCCGAAGTCGGACTGCTCGGCCATCGCGTCAGTCTCCGCATCGCGCTGCGCCAGATGCGTGTTCGCGTCGAGCGTGCAGCCGTACTGTTCGGCCACATGCGCGATCATCTCGTCGACGTGGTCGCCGGCGTCGTCGTAGCCGAGCACATCGACGCCGACCGATTCGAGCGCGCCGGCGGCGATCGTGCGGCTGTTGAGCGCGAGGATGATCGCGGCGGCACCGTCCTCGACGCACACCGAGAAGACGCGCTGCATCGCGAAGACGTCGACCGGGTAGCTCAGGTCGAGGAAACGTTCGAGCGACTGCGAATCGCCGTCGCACACGGTGCCGACCGGGTTGCCGAGCATGTGCAGGAACTGCGCGAGCACGTCGACGTCCTCGCGCACGCGGTCGACGTCGCTACCGGCGATTGCGAAGACGGCAATCGACTCGGACGGCCTGCCGGCGATCGAGGCGGCGAGTTCGCCGACTCGGCGCGGCGACGGGTCGGCGAACAGCACCGGCACCTGCGGGTCGTCGATCGCGTTGCGCATCGACGTCGGCAGCATGACGGCGTAGGCGCCGCGGCGCACGGCGAGCGCGATGCGTCCCTTGTCGATGCGCATGCCGGGCATGTACAGCGCGCCCGGCGTGACGGATTCCACGTCGTTGGCGAGCGACGTGACGGTCACGTCGCGCGCGAAGTCGGGCACGAGCTCCCAGCCGTAGCGGTCCACGAGCATGCCGAGCGTCAGCCGCTGGGACGTCGTTTCGTTGATTGCGCTCATCGTTTCCTCTCCTTGTGCTTTCTCGGTTCCGCGCTCACCACTCCACCGGGATGGCATCCTTGCGCGGCTGCGAGTTCGGCACCTCGTACTTCTGCATCAGGAACTTGCCGATCTCGGCGAAGACCGGGCCCGCGGTCAGGCCGCCGTACGCGCCCTCCGGATCCTTGAGGATGACGGTGATGACGAAGCGCGGGTCGTCGGCCGGGATAATGCCCGAATAGTCGCTGATGAGCGACGAGAGCTTGCCGTCGGCGCCGGCTACCTCGGCGGTGCCGGACTTCGAGGCGACGCGGTAGCCGTCGACGCCGGCGAAGCCCTGCGACGCGTAGTGTTCAGAGACCGATTCCATCGCGTTGAGCACCTGCTTGGAGACCGCCTCGTCGATGACGCGCGTCGAATCGCCGGTCGTGGTCTCACGCGTCCTGCCGTCGGGACCGACGACGGCCTTGATGATCGACTGCGGCTTGCGCACGCCGTTGTTCGCGATGACGCTCACCGCGTTCGTCAGCTGCAGCGCGTTGACGGTGTAGCCCTGGCCGAACAGCACGGTGTTGCGCGTGCGGCCGTCCCACTGCGAGGCCTGCGCAAGCAACCCCTGCGATTCGCCCGGCAGCCCCAGCCCGGTCGGCTGTCCGATGCCGAAGCGGCGCAGATAGTCGTAGCGCTTGTCGTCGCTGAGGTTCTCGGAGGCGAGGATCGTGCCGATGTTCGACGACTGTTCGAGAATGCCCGCCATCGTCCAATGCTCGTCGCCGTGTTCGAAGGAGTCCTTGTACTTCTGTCCGTCGAGCGTGAGCGTCGAGGGCACGGTGAACTTGTCGCCCATCGTGTGCAGACCCTCCTGGATGACGCCGGACATCGTGAACACCTTACCGATCGAGCCGGGTTCGAAGGTCTCGTTGACGGCGCGTGCCACGTTGAGCTTCGCCTCGTCGCTGCCCGCCTTGACCTCGTCGGTGTCGGCGAGCGCGACGATCTGCCCGTTGCGCACGTTCTGCACGACGGCGATGCCCCAGCCGGCCTTGTACTTCTCCTTGCTCTGCTTGAGGATCTGTTCGACGCGCCACTGCACGTCGCGGTCGATCGTCAGCTGCACGTCGGCGCCGTTGACGGCCGGCTTCGAATCGGTCATCGTGCCGGGGATCTCCTCGCCGCCGTTGCCCTGTTGGTAGACCTCGTAGCCGTCGGTGCCGGTGAGCGCCTTGTTCTCGAGCTGTTCGACGCCGGCGACACCCTTGCCCTCGTCGTCGACGCCGCCGAGGAAGACGCCGAGCAGCGACCCGTTCGAGTAGACGCGCTCGTCGCTGAGCTCGCCGTAGACGATGCCGCCCAGATGCAGCGCGCTGATCTTGCGCTTGACCTCGGGGGTCACGTCCTTCTTGAGCACCGCGTACTGGCCGGTGCCGGCGAGCTTGCCACCGATCTCGGCGGCGCTCATGTCCAGCAGCGGCGCGAGCAGCTGCGCGACGGCGGCCACGCCGGTCGTCTTGAGCGGCTTGCCGTCGAGCTGCTGGCAGTAGTCCTGCATGCGCGGCGTGCAGTCGAGCGGCGTGAAATCCTGCGCGGCCTCGGGGTTGCCGACGATCGTGTAGCGTTCGACGCTCTGGGCGAGCACGACGCCGTTGGCGTCCATGATCCTGCCACGTTTGGCGCCGAGCGTGACCTGCACGGTGCGGGCGCGCGTGGCCGCCTGCGCGGTGCGCGCGCCTTCGACGAGCTGGAGCACGCCGAGCTGCACGAGGCACGCCGAGGCGAGCGTCGCGAGCACGACGCCGAGCACGAGGGCGCTGCGCATCGGCTTGGCGAGCGCCTTGTACCAACGGATGGGATGCATCATGGCTTAGTGGGTGCCTTCCTGTGACGGGGTGTAGCCGTTGAGGTCGATCGACAGCGAGCCCTGTGCGGGCACCATCTTCATCTTCTGCGCACGCTCGGGCAATGTGGCCTCGAGCTGCGAGAGCTTCGTCTGGTCCTCCTCGACATCCTGTTGGAGCATCGTGATGTGCTGCTGCACGGTGGAGGCCTCGAAGGAGTTCGAGCTCATCTGCGTGCGCAGCAGCAGCGCGCCGAGCAGGCATGCGCCGAGGAACAGCACGGCGACGACGATGTGCACGGCCGGCGAGCGGCGCGTGCGAGTCCAGTCGAGCAGCCGCTGCATGCCGCGGCCGACCTTCGACGAGGAGGCGCGGCGGTTCTCGACGACGTGCAGCTGCGGGCGCTTCTGGACATGGCCGACGGCTGGCTCCTGGCCCTGGCGTCCGGCCGGCGCCGACGACGAACGCGATGAACGCATTGACGATCCCATGGTCAGCTCCTTGCCTTTGGCCGGCGGCGCTGCCCATGACGTCCACCGGCACCATGGGCACCATGGGCGCCGTGTCCCGCGCGCGCATCGGTCTCGCCGCGCGCTTGCTCGGCGAAGCGCCGCCGCCAGCGTTCGGGGATCGGACGGATCAGCTCGACGCCGCGCAGGCGCACCGAGGCGGCGCGCGGGTTGCGCTCGCGCTCCTCGGCGTCGGCCATGACGGCGCCCTTCGTGACGGCCTTGAAGAACGGCTGCATGTCGTCGGGGACGACCGGCATGCCGGCGGGGACGTCGACGTGCAGGCCCTGGTTCATGAAGGTCTTGACGGTGCGGTCCTCGAGCGAATGGTACGACTCGACGACGAGACGGCCACCGATCTCAAGGCGGTTCGCGATCTGCGGCAGCGTGCGCGCGAGCTTGTCGAGCTCGCCGTTGACCTCGATGCGCAGCGCCTGGAAGACGCGCTTGGCCGGGTTGCCGCTCGCGCGGTGCGCCTGCGGGATCGTCTCGTCGACGAGCGCGTTGAGCTCGGCCGAGGTATCGAGCGGCTTCCTGTCGCGCACAGCGACGACGCGGCGCGCGATCTGGCGGGCGAAGCGCTCTTCGCCGTACTCCTTGAAGATGCGGGCGAGCTCGCGCTCGTCGTAGGTGGCGAGCACGTCGCGCGCCGTCAGCGGCTGCGACACGTCCATGCGCATGTCGAGCGGCGCGTCATGGGAATAGGAGAAGCCGCGGTCGCGTTCGTCGATCTGCAGACTCGACAGTCCCAGATCCATGAACACGGCGTTCACGGAGCCGATGCCGGCCTCGTCGAGGACGTCGCCGAAGGCGTCGAAGGCGGCGTGCACCGGCATGAACCGGTCGGCGAGGCCTTCGGCGGCGATGCGCGCGCCCGCCATCGCGAGCGCCTCGGCGTCGCGGTCGATGCCGACGAGCCGGGCCTCGGGGTTCGCCTTGAGGAACGCGATCGCATGCCCGGCCAGGCCGAGCGTGCAGTCGACGACAAGCGAGCCAGGGGCGGCGAGCGCCGGCGAGACGAGCTCGACGCAGTCGCGCAGCAGCACCGGCTTGTGGATATGTGCGTAATCGGTCAAATCGGTCATCAGAACTCCATGTCCGGGAGCACGTCGTCACTGATGTCGGCGTATCCCTGTTCGTTCCGCGCGAGGTAGTCGTCCCACGCGTCGGCGTTCCAGATCTCGGCGCGCGTGCCGACGCCGATGACGACGATGTGCTCGCCCAGGCCGGCGTAGTCGCGCAGCATCGGCGGCACGCTGATGCGTCCCTGACGGTCGATCTGCGTGTCAACGGCGCCGGACAGGAAGATGCGCAGGTACTGGCGCGCGGCGCGGTCGCCCATCGACGTGTGCTGGATGCGGGCGGCGATGCGGCGGAACTCCCGGCGAGGCAGAATCGTCACGCAGCGTTCCTGGCCTCTCGCGAGCACCATGCCCTCCCCCAGCTGCGTACGCATTTTCGCAGGCAACGCGACCCTTCCTTTGGCATCGATCTTCGGCGTGTAGGTTCCAAGCAGCAGCGGCGCGTCGTCGAACGGCCCGCAGGCCGCGTCGTCGGGCGCGTCGGTCGTCGCGTGCGTGGGGTGCGCGTCGGTGTGATCCGTCATCGCTCACCTCCGCACACTCTCGACCTGACTCCGGCCACTTGCTTTGCTCAGACCACCACTTTACCCCACTGTTCCCCTAAACTCCCCACCGCACGGCTAAACACGCCGTGAGCGTGACCCTTGCGCCCCTTTCGTGCACGAAATCCGCACATCACGGCCGTCGGCGCGGCGCTGTTGAACGCGTTTGCTACACTTGTACGGCTTAACTTTCCATCGAGGGGACGCACAAGAGCATGTCACAGTATTCATCGCAGCTGGAAGAGGAACAAGGAGCCGTCGACCGCGCCTACGGACGTCTCGACGATCTGCGCACGCAGGTGCGCAAGCGGCTCGACGACGTGCGCGCGGCCGGATCGCACGGCTCGCCGACGCAGCGCACCGAGCGCGACTCCTTCGCGACGATGTACGAGGACCGCCTCGTGCAGCTGCGCGCCGTCGAGGACCGCCTCGTCTTCGGCCGCCTCGACGACACGGCCGGACGCCGCCGCTACATCGGACGCATCGGATTGTCGGACGCCGAGCACGAGCCGATCCTCACCGATTGGCGCGCCGAGGCGGCGCGTCCGTTCTACGAGGCGACGCCGTCGCATCACGGCGACATCGTCATGCGCCGCCACATCACGCTGCACTTCCGCGACGTCGTTGGCATCGAGGACGAGGTGCTCGACGTGCACTCCGAGCACGTCAACGCCGCCTCCGAACGCGGCACGCTCACCGGCGAGGGCGCGCTGCTCGCCTCGCTCGGCTCGCGCCGCACCGGCAAGATGACCGACATCGTCGCGACGATCCAGGCCGAGCAGGACCGCATCATCCGCGCCGATATGCGCGGCGCGCTCGTCGTGCAGGGCGGCCCAGGCACCGGCAAGACGGCGGTCGCGCTGCACCGCGCCGCCTATCTGCTCTATACGCACCGGCGCAGGCTCGAACGCTCCGGCGTGCTCGTCGTCGGCCCGAGCGAGGACTTCCTGCACTACATCGACCAGGTGCTGCCGTCGCTCGGCGAGACCGGCGTCGTCAGCCGCACGATCGGCGAACTCATCCCCGGCGTCATCGCCGAACGCGAGGACGAGCCGCACGTCGCCAAGCTCAAAGGGCAGCGCCGCATGGCGCAGATGATCGCCAACGCCGTCGCCGCACGCGAACGCGTGCCCTCGAAGCTGCCGACGATCACCGTCAACGGCATCAGCGTGCCGATGCGCGCCGCCGACATCGAGCAGGCGATCGCCGACGCGCGCCGCACGCGCCAGCCGCATAACAAGGCGCGCGAGACCTTCGTCACGTCGATGCTCGAGACGATGCGCACGCGCGTCGTCGAACAGCTCGACTACACGCCCGACGCCGCCGAGATGAGCGACATCCTCGCGCAGCTGCGCATGAACGACCGCCTGCGCGTCACGCTCAACCTCGCGTGGCTGCCGATGAACGGCGCTTGGATGATCGACCAGATGTTCTCGAAACCGGCGCAGATCCGGCGGTTCGCGCCGTGGCTGACCGACGAGCAGGTGCGCATGCTCACGCGCGAGCCGGGCGCGCCGCTGACGCGTTCGGACATCCCACTGCTCGACGAGGCGCTCGAACTGCTCGGCCCCGACCCGCACGAGGCCGCCCGGCGCGCCGCACGCGACGCCCGGCGCGCCGAGGAGGAGCAGTACGCGCGCGACACACTCGCGCAGGCCGGCATCGGCTCGGGCATCGTTTCTTCAAAAATGCTCGCCGACGAGATGAGCGCCGACGACGTCGAGCTCGTCGCGACGCGCGCCGCCGCCGACCGCGAATGGACCTACGGACACATCGTCGTCGACGAGGCGCAGGAGCTCACGGCGATGGATTGGCGGATGCTGATGCGCCGCTGCCCGTCGCGTTCGTTCACGATCGTCGGCGACGTCGCCCAGACCTCGGCGCTCGGCGGCACGCGCGACTGGGCGAAGTCGATGAACGCGCTCTTCGGCCCGAAGAACTGGGATCTCAACGAACTGACGATCAACTACCGCAATCCGCGCGAGGTCTCCGACCTCGCCGCCGGTTTCGCCGAAGGCGAAGGCCTGTACATCTCGACGGTCAAGGCGATCCGTTCGGTGCCCGGCGCCGTCGAACGCGCTGTCCTGCCCGACCGCGAGGCGCTCTACGCCGAGGTCGGCAGGCGGGTGCGCGCGCTCGCCGACGAGTTCGTCGACGAATCCGGCAGCGGACGCGTCGCCGTCATCGTCCCCGAGCGCGTCGCCGACGCCGTGCACGCCGCCGTCGCCGACGCGCTGTCCGCACGCCCCGATCTCGTCGACGACGAGGTCATCGTCTGTGGCACGCAGGCGGTCAAGGGCCTCGAATACGACGCGGTCGTCGTCGTCGAGCCCGGCGCGATCGACCAGGAGGCTCCGACGAGGCTGAGCGCGGCCGCCGACCTGTACGTCGCGCTGACGCGTCCGACGCAGCGTCTGCTTATACTACGGACAAACGATGATGAAACGCTGCTCAACCTCTAAGGTGGATTCCATGCCGAAAGCACTGTTACTGGAAAACATCCATCCGCTCGCCGCGCAGACGCTGCGCGACCATGGCTTCGAAGTCGAGACGATGAAGGGCGCCCTGTCCGAGGACGAGCTCATCGACGCGCTCGACGGCGTCGACCTGCTCGGCATCCGGTCCAAGACGACGGTCACGAAGCGCGTGCTCGACGCGCGTCCGGCGCTCACGGCCATCGGATGCTTCTGCATCGGCACGAACCAGGTCGATCTGGTGGCCGCGGCGAAGGCCGGCGTCGCCGTGTTCAACGCGCCGTATTCGAACACGCGTTCCGTCGTCGAGCTCGTCATCTGCGACATCATCTGCCTGATGCGCCGCATCCCCGCGCACACGCACCATATGAAGCACGGCCTGTGGGACAAGTCCGCCGCCGGCTCGCACGAGGTGCGCGGCAAGACGCTCGGCATCATCGGCTACGGCAACATCGGCTCGCAGCTGTCGGTGCTCGCCGAGGCGCTCGGCATGCACGTGCTGTTCTATGACATCGAGGAGAAGCTCGCGCTGGGCAACGCCGAACGCTGCGAGACGCTCGACGAGCTACTCGAACGTTCGGACGCCGTCACGATCCATGTGGACGGCAGGAAGTCGAACGTCGGCTTCTTCGGCGAGGACGAGTTCGCGCACATGAAGCAGGACGCGATCTTCATCAACTGCTCGCGCGGATTCGTCGTCGACCTCGACGCGCTCAAGCGCCATCTCGACTGCGGTCACCTGTCTGGTGCCGCCATCGACGTATTCCAGGTCGAGCCGAAGAAGAGCGGCGACGAGTTCCACACGGTGCTCGCCGACGAGGACAATATGATTCTCACGCCGCACATCGGCGGCTCGACGCTCGAGGCGCAGGAATCGATCGGCCAGTTCGTCTCGCAGCGTCTCGAGGACTATTGGACGAAGGCGTCGACGATGCTGTCGGTCAACCTGCCGCAGATCACGACCGGTCCGTGCAAGGGCGCAGCGCGCATCGCACATCTGCACGACAATCTTCCGGGCATCCTCGCCGCCGTCAACCGCGTGCTCGGCGAACAGGACATCAACATCTCGGCGCAGGCGCTCGGCACCGAAGGCGAGATTGGTTACGTCGTCACCGACGTCGCGACGGCCCCCGACGAGCAGGCGCTCGACGCGCTCGCCGCGATCCCCGGTACGATCCGCATGCGCGTCATCGAGCACTGATACATCGCGCGCACGGCGCACACAACGCACACAACATAAACACGGAAGGCCGCATCCCCGGGATGCGGCCTTCCGTCGTCGTGGCGCGGAATCAGTCAGCTTCGCGCAGGTCGTCGATCGCGTGCTGGAAGTCGTTGAGGTCCTCGAAGTTCTGGTAGACGCTCGCGAAGCGCAGATAGGCGACCTCATCGAGTTCGCGCAGCGGCTTGAGGATTGCCTTGCCGACCTGCTCGGACGGCACTTCGGCGATGCCCTGCGCGCGCAGGCTCTCCTCCACCTTCTGGCCCAGCTGCTTGAGGTCGTCCTCGTTGATCGGCCGGCCCTGGCATGCCTTGCGCACGCCGGCGATGACCTTGTTGCGGTCGAACTGCTCGACGTTGCCCGAGCGTTTGCGCACGAGCAGCGTCGCCGTCTCGACGGTGCTGAAGCGGCGCCCGCATTTGGGGCATTCGCGCCGGCGCCGGATCGAATGGCCGTCGTCGCTGATGCGCGTGTCGATCACCTTGGTATCGGGGTTCTGGCAGAAAGGACAATACATATCTGCAACAATAGCGGCAAGCGCGCCCTTTGCGGCAACCGCGTGCCGCCGCGCGTCACTCCCGCCCGCCGGACACCGATCTGGATTCTGCCCGCCATGCATGCACCACCTCCATCGACTCTGGCCCGCCATGCACACTGAGACGGCCCGCATCGAGCAGCAACGGCGTGTCATAGCATAGGTCACCGGAATTCCGTATGAGTAGTTGCCGCAGATTCCATTGCACAACACGCGTAATCCACACTCATATGTTGATATATAATTAGGAAAAGCAAAGAAGCAGAAGGAAGGGGAACAATTGCATTCTGACATTTCACATGAGCAACTCTATGCGGAGTATGGCTCACTGCTCACCATCACGCAAGTCATCGCCGCGCTCGGCGTTCTTGCCTTCGGCACCGTGGAAACCTATATGGCCTATCGCTTCTTCAGCACCCACAGCGAACAGAGTTCCGGTCTGGCCATGGTATGGATCCGCGTCGCCCTCTACCCATTATTCGCCCTGATCATCGCCATCATCCTCCAACTCCTGAAAGGACTATGGAAATGAAAAAGAGAGTATCGGCCATATTAAGCATTATCCTGACGCTTTCTGTGAGCCTATTCGCCCCAGCTACCGCCAACGCATCTGACACAAACACCGCCCCGCCGACAAACACTCTGGATGCCCCACGAGTTTCCCTGAAGACATCACAAGCATCCCGGAAAGTTCCGACCCAGCTCCCTTACCGATGATTGAGTTGCCGAAAGGCCAAAAGAAGACCATCGAAGAGCTCTCAACTTCACGTGCCGCCATGAGCGTGGCAGTGATGCGGATTTATGCATTAGGCGACGGTGGATTCTCATCGCTAAGCAACGCCGGTCACGCATGGATATCTATCACAAACTACAATGGTTCCCCTTTGAAGGTTGGAGGATTAACCATCGCCGATGGTAAATCCATCACGGTTGGCATATGGGGTAATACAGATCCCACAGGACTTTGGTACAACACAGAAGGATACGCGCAAAGCAACGGCGTATACTGGGGAGATTCCGTTTCCATCCAAAGACCTCTAAGGCAACAAGATCTTGATATCGTGAATCAAAATATCACCACGCATACCACATGGGGGACTAATTAACAACAATTGCTCCACCTTCGCATCGATTGTCTGGAATTCAGTTGCCACCGAAGATGAAAAAGTCGATGCCGGAACAATCAACATGCCCGGCAACCTTGTCTCCAGCATCAAGCGTGTTGGATCAAACGTCAGTTGGTCTCTCTACGCGGAAGGCTACCGCGTATCTTTCGACTATCCGACATACTACGGTAATCCTCCGGTACGCAAGAATCCGACATTCAACAACTCCTCTTCAAGCTCCTGACCCATAGAAAGGGCCGCCACGGAGGCGATACGACGCCTATCGTCACGCCTCTATTGGCAGCAGGAGGTGCTGGCCGGGGCTGAGTTCGGCGGTGCTCAGGTCGTTCATCGCCATCAGCTTCGCCACGCCCTCCTGCTCGTTCGCATAGCCGCACCAGCGCGCGATCGACCACAACGTGTCACCGGAACGCACCGTGTAGTGGACGACATCAGCGGATGTAGCCGACGCGCCAGTGGCCGCAGGGGTCGGATCACCGGACCATGCCCCGCTTCCCCACAAAGCGAGAAACGTCGTGCAGGCAAGCAGCACGATGACGAGCAGGCGCATATGACGGACGAACCAGCCGCGCATCGGCGCCACGACGGCGCGTTCCCCGCTGCGCAGCCGTGTGCGCGACTCGGCGACAGACATCGGCACGTCAATGACCACGCGACCGGCATGCGCCTTCGAACCGGCCGCCATCCGCGGCATTCCCCGAGTCTCCATACAAGCCACCTTTCGAACATCTGTTCTATTCCGTCACCCAGATATTCGCACAGATGTTCGATTTCGTCAAGCCTGATTCGAACATCTGTTTGATTTCCTCGGCGTTTCGCGGTATCGTGGCTAGCAACGAAAGGACATGCCATGCACAGCACCGAACCACAGCGCGAGCAGCCGGGCGTCGCCGGCCCTCAGGAGCCACTCACCGAGCGCCAACGGCGCGTGTACGACGCGATCCGCGATCTGATCTCGCGTCAGGGATTCGCGCCGTCGCTGCGCGAGATCGGCCAGGCCGCCGGGCTCAGAAGCACATCGTCGGTCCAGCATCAGCTGCAGGTGCTCGAACTCAAGGGCTACATCCGCCGCGATGCGAACAAGGGGCGCGCGATCGAGATCATCGGGACGCAGGACGTGCCGGTCGCCTTCGGCGAAGGCATGCAGGCGCCGGAAGACGCCTACGCCGCCTTGCAGGATGTGCCGCTCGTCGGCGCGATCGCCGCCGGCGTGCCGATCACGGCCGAACAGCATGTCGAGGACGTCATGAGGTTGCCCGTGCGGCTCACCGGCACCGGCAACTTGTTCATGCTCGAGGTGCACGGCGATTCGATGATCGACGCCGCGATCTGCGACGGAGACTTCGTTGTCGTCCGCGAGCAGCAGACGGCTGAGAACGGCGACATCGTCGCCGCGCTGCTCGGCGACGAGGCGACTGTCAAGACCTTCCGCCAGGAACATGGCCACATCTGGCTCATCCCCCACAATCCGAACTATTCGCCGATCGACGGCACGCATGCCCAAATCATGGGCAAGGTCGTCACCGTGCTGCGCAGGCTCTAGCCGAGCCAAGCCCGTTCACGAATGGATGCGCGACGCGCTTTCGCTCGTATAGCCCTCCGGTTCGAGCTGGAAGGTCGTGTGCGGGATCGAGACCGGGAAATGCTCGCGCAGGCAGTCCTGCATCCGGCGCAGCACCTGACCGGCCTGCTCCATCGTCATATCGCGGTCGACGACGGCATGCGCAGTGAGGATCGGCATGCCGGTCGCGACGACGCTCGCATGCAGATCATGCACGGCGATCACATGCGGCACCTGCTGCAGATGCTCGCGCACCTTGTCCAGATCAAGGCCCTCAGGCGTCTCCTCGAGCAGCACGCGCATCGCGTCGCGTACGAGGATGAAGGCGCGCGGAATCATCAGCAGCGCGATGAACGCGCCGGCGATCGCGTCGAAGCCGTCCCATCCCGTCGTCATCATGACGACGGCTGAGACGATGACGGCGACCGAACCGAGCGCATCGTTGCACACCTCGAGGAACGCGGCGCGCATGTTCATGTTGTCGCCCGACTGCGCGCGCAGCACAAGGATCGAGCCGACGTTCGCGGCCAGACCGAGGACACCGAAGAACAGCAGCAGCCGCACGTCGTGGATCGTATCCGACTCGGCGCCGAACAGACGCATCCCGGCCTCGATGAGCGCGTACAGGCCGACGAACAGCAGCAGCAGGCCGCCGCCGGCGGCAGTGATGACCTCGAGACGCGCCCAACCCCACGTGCGCGCGTTGTTCGGCCGGCGCCGCATCAGATAAGCGGTGAGCGTCGAGGCGGCGAGCACCGAGACGTCGGTCATCATATGGCCGGCGTCGACGAGCAATGCGAGCGAGCCGGTGATGACGGCGCCGACGACCTCGGCCACGAAGATCGTGCCGGTCAGGATGAGCGTCGTCGTCAGTCTGCCGGCGTGGTCCATCCCATTGCCTGCCGTATGCGAGTGCGTGTGCGCCATGATGCCTCCCTGTCGTGCTCCCTGTCCTCAAACGCGTTGGTTCCCCGCCGCTGCTGCACATCCTAGGACGAGCGCCCCGGCGCGGCAATCGCCCAGAGCGCAAGAAGCATGTCGGCGCGGCGATTCCCCGCTGCACGCCACCTCTACCCTACCTTGCATCCCGCCTGCATGCCGCCTGGACAAAACGGCGAGGGCCGGGCTTTCGATCAACCAATCAATCGAAAGCCCGGCCCATAATGCCGTTGTTCGCGGATCAGAAGCCGAACTGCGCGGCCGTTTCCTTGAGCGTCTCGGCGGAGCGCTTGAGCTCGGCAAGCTCGTGCTCGGAGACCGGCGTGTTGATGCGCGAGTTCACACCGTTGCGGTTGAGCAGCGTCGGCACTGACATGCACACGTCGGAGATGCCATGGAAGTCGGACAACAGCGACGAGACCGGCAGGATGCGGTTCGAATCCTTGAGGATCGCGTCGATGATGTCGACGCCGGACATCGCGATCGCGTAGTTCGTCGCGCCCTTGCCGTTGATGATCTTGTAGGCGGCGTTCTTGACCTCCTGATGGATCTGCTCGCGCATCGCGGCGTCGAGCGGGGCGTGGCCCGGCAGCGGCTGCCAGTCGCACATCGGGACGCCGCCGATCGTCGCGGACGCCCACAGCGGGACTTCGGAGTCGCCGTGCTCGCCGGCGATGTAGGCGTGGACGTTCTTGACGTTGACGCCGGTCTGCTGCGCGATCAGGAAGCGCAGACGGGCGGAGTCGAGGTTCGTGCCCGAGCCGAAGATCTGGTTCGACGGCAGGCCCGAGAGCTTCATCGACACGTGGGTGACGACGTCGACCGGGTTCGTGATGAGCATGTAGATCGCGTTCGGGGCGACCTTGACCATGTTCGGGATGATCGACTTCATGATGTTGATCGTCGCGCCGGCCAGGTCGAGGCGCGACTGGCCCGGCTTCTGGCGTGCGCCGGCGGTGATGACGACCATGTCGGCGTCGCGGCAGACCTCCGGGTCATCGGATCCGTCGATCGAGACGGTCGGGAAGAAGCTCGAACCGTGCTGCATGTCGAGCACCTCGGCCTCGACGCGTTCCTTCGCGATGTCCTGAAGGACGATCTCACGGGCGACGCCGCGCTCGGCGGCCGCGAAGGCGAGTGTGGAGCCGACGGCGCCGGCGCCGACAATCGCGAGCTTTGTGGGCTTAATGGGTGAATCCACCATGATAACCTCTCAATAATCACCGAAGATCCGCTTGTGGCGGATGCGTACTTCATTCGCTGCTCACTGTAGCAGACGGCCCCCTTGTTCACGCTTCGAAAAATGGCGCCATCGGCGCCCCCGCCGCCTTTTCCCCCCCCCCCGTGCCGACAACGCTGTCAGCGACTTGCGCGCCGGACGGCATGCGCGTTGGGGCGCCCCGCCCGCGCGAACGTGCGCAGCCGGGGCATATTGCGTGTCGTCAGCCCTCGTCGACGGCCTGTTCCATCACCTGCGCGGCGAGGTGCTCGTCGACGTCCGCCTGCAGCATGACGCCGTCGTCGCGGTATTCGACCGATCCGACGTCGCCGTATTCGCGGATCCTCGACAGCAGCGAGCCGGCCGTGTACGGCAGCAGCGCCTCGACGTGCACGTTCGGCTTGGGCAGCATCCCCTCGACGTGCGCGCGCAGCGCGTCGACGCCGTCGCCGCTCGCCGACGAGACGAGGAACGCGTCCGGCGCGAGCCGGTGCAGCCGTTCGCGCGTCACGTCATCGATGAGGTCGGTCTTGTTGAACACGGTGACGACCGGAAGCCGCTCGACGCCGTCGATCGTGCGCAGCACCTCGTTGACGGCGTCGATCTGCCCGAAGGGGTCGGGATGCGACGCATCGACGACATGGACGACGAGGTCGGCGTCGGCAATCTCCTCGAGCGTCGACTTGAAGGCCTCGACGAGCTGCGTCGGCAGCCTGCGCACGAAGCCGACCGTGTCGACGTACGCGTACAGGCGCCCGTCCTTCGCGCGCGCACGGCGCACGGCCGTGTCGAGCGTCGCGAACAGCGCGTTCTCGACGAGCTCGTCGGAGCCGGTGAGCCTGTTCGTCAGCGACGATTTGCCGGCGTTCGTGTAGCCGACGACGGCGATCGTCGGCAGCCCGTACTTGCGCCGCGAGCCGCGCTTGACCTCGCGCGACGGCGCCATCTGCGCAATCTGGCGGCGCAGATGCGCGATGCGGGTGCGGATGACTCGGCGGTCGAGTTCGATCTTCGTCTCGCCCGGGCCGCGCGAACCGATGCCGCCGTCGGCGCCGGCGGCGCGTCCGCCCGCCTGACGCGACAGCGCCGCGCCCCAGCCGCGCAGACGCGGCAGCATGTACTGCAGCTGCGCGAGCTCGACCTGCGCCTTGCCTTCGCGCGATGTCGCGTGCTGCGCGAAGATGTCGAGGATGACGGCCGTCCTGTCGACGACCTTGACCTTCGTCGCGTCTTCGAGCGCACGCCGCTGGCTCGGCGGCAGATCATCGTCGACGATGATCGTATCGGCCTCGTTGATTGCAACGATGTCGGCGATCTGCTTGGCCTTGCCGGCACCCACATACGTCGCCGGATCCGGCCGCGAGCGCTGCTGCAGCACGGCGTCGCACACGACGGCGCCCGCCGTCTGCGCGAGCGCGGCGAGTTCGCGCATTGATTCCTCAGCCTCGCGCTGCGAACCGGTGCGCGCCGACCAGACGCCGACGAGCACGACGCGTTCGAGGCGCACCTTGCGGTACTCGACTTCGGTGACGTCCTCGAGTTCGCCGAGGCCGATGACGTGCTTGAGTTCGTTGCGCGATTCCCTTTCGCGCCAGATTTCGCTTTCGGCGCCGTCCGCATGCCCTTCCTCGAGCAGCACGTCGGACTGGTCGGCGAGCACGTCGCGGTGTCCCGGCTCCGCGAAGGCTGCCTGTGCTTCGTCGTCGAAGGTGTTCAATGTGGTCAAATACTACCTCGTCCTTGCTTGGAAACTTACTGAGTCCTGATTATCATCGGATAAGCAGACATGCCAGTATACAGCAGAGCGAGGCGGAGCACCATGGCGCACATCGAATCCCCACAGGCGAACGAACAGTATTTCTCGGCCTCCCCTTCCTCTAAGGACGTGCGCCATGAGATGCACGTGACGCTGCGCGGCCACGAGGCACGGGTCGAGACGTCGAACGGCGTCTTCTCGGCGCATCGCGTCGATCTGGGCACGTCGGTGCTGCTGCGTCACGCGCCGCAGCCCCCGGAGCGCGGCGACTTCCTCGACATCGGCTGCGGATGGGGCGCGATCAGCCTCGCGCTTGCGCTCGAGTCGCCGCAGGCCGAGGTCTACGCGATCGACGTCAACGAACGCGCAATCGAACTGACCGAACGCAACGCCGAACTCAACGGCTGCACGAACATCCACGTTGGCGACGCCGACGACGTCCCGGAAGGGCTCGAGTTCGAGCTCATCTGGTCGAATCCGCCGATCCGTATCGGCAAGGAGGAGCTGCACACGCTGCTGATGACGTGGCTGCCGCGCCTGGCGCCGGACGGCTACGCGTATCTCGTCGTGCAGAAGAACCTCGGCTCCGATTCACTGATGCGCTGGCTCGCCGACGCGCTGTCCGACGCCTACGAGGTCGACAAGTACGCGAGCTCGAAAGGCTACCGCGTCATCGAAGTCCATCGCCTGCACTGATCGTTTCATTTTCGGGCAGCTGGCCGTTGCGGCCACGCCGATCACACCAAACTTAAAAATTACGGAAAGCACAACGCACAGCATCATATGAAATTCTCGTATCCAGAAGAACTGCCGGTCAGCGGCGCGCGCGACGCGATCGCCGAGGCCGTCACCCACGCGCAGGTCGTCATCGTCTCCGGCCAGACCGGCTCGGGCAAGACGACGCAGCTGCCGAAGATCCTGCTCGAACTCGGCCGCGGCTCGCACGGCCGTCAGATCGTGCACACGCAGCCGAGACGCCTCGCCGCGCGCACCGTCGCCGAACGCATCGCGAGCGAACTGGGCGTGCGTCTGGGCGACGAGGTCGGCTATCAGGTGCGCTTCACCGACGAGTCGTCGCCGAAGACGCGGCTGCGCGTCGTCACCGACGGCATCCTGCTCGCTCAGATCCAGCGCGACCCAAAACTCACGCGCTACGACACGATCATCATCGACGAGGCGCACGAGCGCACGCTCAACATCGACTTCCTGCTCGGCTATCTGACGGCGCTGCTGCCCGAGCGGCCCGACCTCAAGCTCATCATCACGTCGGCGACGATCGATTCGGTCAAGTTCCAGAAGCATTTCGAGGACGCGTTGAAGCGCCCGGTGCCGGTCATCGAGGTCTCCGGACGCACCTATCCGGTCACGATCTGCTACGAGCCGCTCGGCGGCGCGCCGTCGCTGATGGCGCATGTGCCCGGATTCCCCGACGTGCGCACGGACACGGCGGGCGGCGAACGCGACGCGGACACCGACACGCCGACCGCCGTCGCGCGCGCCTGCGCCGAACTCGTGACTGTATCGGCGCACGACCGCGGCCCGCGCGACATCCTCGTCTTCGCCGCTGGCGAGCGCGACATCCGCGACTACGAGCAGGCGATCCGCCACGCCTTCGGCCCGCGCTGCGCCGACATGCGCCGCCCCGACGCGATCGAGATCATGCCGCTGTTCGCCCGTCTGAGCGCGAAGGACCAGCATCGCGTCTTCGAATCGCACCCCCATCAGCGCATCGTCATCGCGACGAATGTCGCCGAGACGTCGCTGACGGTGCCGGGCATCCGCTACGTCGTCGACCCCGGCCTGGCGCGCATCTCGCGCTATTCGAAGAGCGCGAAGGTGCAGAGGCTCCCAATCGAGCCGATCTCGCAGGCGAGCGCCGACCAGCGTTCGGGCCGCTGCGGACGCATCGCCGACGGCATTGCGATCCGCCTGTATTCCGCCGAAGATTACGAAAGCCGTCCGCGGTTCACCGAACCGGAGATCCTGCGCACGTCGCTCGGCGCCGTCGTGCTGCACATGCTGTCGGTCGGCGTCGCGCACACGGCGCGCGACATCACCGATTTCGGCTTCATCGACCCGCCGGACATGAAGTCGGTCTCCGACGGCATCAACGAGCTGACCGAGCTGCAGGCGATTTCACGCACACGCGGCGACATCCGTCTGACGCACACCGGACGCCAGCTGGCGCGCATCCCGATCGACGTGCGTCTGGGACGCATGCTCATCGAGGCGGCCCGTTCGACGACGCCGAACACGCTCGCCGCGCTCATCGTCGTCGTCGCGTTCCTCAGCCTGCAGGATCCGCGCGAACGTCCCGAGGAGGCGCGCGACGAGGCCGACCGCATCCACAACCGCTACGTCGACCCGACAAGCGACTTCCTGACGGCGCTCAACATCTGGGACCGCGCGTTCGGCGCCGACGGCGAACGCAGCGGCAACGCGCTGCGCCGCCTGTGCAAAACCGAGTTCCTCCACTATCTGCGTATGCGCCAGTGGCGCGACCTCGTTACGCAGCTGCGCGAACTGTGCCGCGAACTCAAGTTCAAGGTCGGCGAGCCGATCCCGGTCTCGCGTCCCGACGAGGCGGTGCGCGCGCTGCCGATCAACCAGCAGGCCGCGCATGCGCTGTGCTGTTCGTGGGACGCGCAGGGCATCCACCGTTCGATGCTCGCCGGTTTGCTGTCGATGATCGGTATGCAGGTCGTGCGTGAGCCGAAGGCCTCCGATTATGCGAATCTCAAGGGCGCCGCGCGCGCACGTGCGCTCAAGCGCGCCCAGAAGATGGCGAAGAACGATTATCAGGGCGCGCGCGGCACGCATTTCGCACTGTTCCCCGCCTCGGCCGTCGCCAAGTCGACGCCGCCGTGGGTCATGAGCACCGAACTCGTCGAGACGAGCCGCCTGTGGGCGCGCTACAGCGCGCAGATCGACCCGGCGTGGGCGGAGCCGCTCGCCAAGGGGCTGACGCGCACGACCTACGCGCAGCCGCACTGGTCGACGTCGCGCGGCAGCGCCGTCGCCGAGGCGAAGGTGCTGCTCTACGGCCTGCCGATCGTGCAGGGACGGCAGGTGCAGTGGGGGCGCATCAATCCGCTCGAGGCGCGCGACTTCCTGATTCGCCAAGGTCTCGTCGAAGGCGAGATCCAACAGCGCTTCGCCTATGACGGCTTCGTCGAACGCAACCGCCAAATCGTCGCCGACGCGCAGGACGACGCCAGCCGCACACGTCAGCTCGCGCAGAGCGTCAACGACGAGGATCTCTTCGACTTCTACAACGCGCTGATCCCGCAGGACGTGACGAGCGTCGCCGATCTGGGCGCATGGTGGAAAAAGGAGCACGAGACGCATCCGCATCTGCTCGACTTCGATCCATCGAAGGTCGAGCGTCTGCTCGACGCCGAATCCTACGATCCGGGCGATTTCCCCGACCATTGGGTCACCGTCGGCTCCGATGGCCGCGCGATCGAACTGCGGCTGAGCTACGTCTATGACACGAACGACGAGGCCGACGGCGTCAGCGTCCATATCCCGATGACGGCGCTGTCGCGCATCTCGCCGCAGGAGTTCAGCTGGAACGTGCCCGGATTGCGCCGCGAGCTCATTATCGCGCTGATCAAGGCGCTGCCGAAGACGCTGCGCGTGCAGTTCGTGCCCGCGCCGGACACGGCGGCGAAGATCGACGACTGGATCGGCGCGCATTATCCTCAACAGCCCGGTTCCGGCACACGCGAGCACCCGGCTGAGGCACCCAACGACGGTCAGTGGCCCGATTTCCTGCATGTGTTCACGAAGAGCGCGATCAGCGTCGTCGGCGCGCAGATCCACCCCGAGGTCCTCGACGACCTCGCCGTGAAACTGCCGCCGTATCTGCGCATGACCTTCGTCATCGAACAGCCGATGCCGCGTCCAAAGCACGGACGGCGGCGCGAACGCGTCATGCCGAAGGTCGTCGCGAGCGGCAAGTCGCTCGCCGAGCTGCAGCGCCGTTTCGCCGCCGAAGCACAGGTCTCGGCGCGTCAGGTCGTCAAACGTCAGGCGCAGCAGGCCGCCGACGCCGGAGCGATCGTCAAGCAGGCGGACCTGCTGCGCAACGCCGGCGCGACAACCAAGTCGCGCGAGCAGATGCTGTGGGACGGCGCGCTCGACCGTCTGCGGCTGCCCGCCGAACGCATCTCGTCGCGTTGGCTCGGCGCCGAGGCGCTGCGTCTGGCCGCCGCGCCCTACGACGACACGAAGCAGCTCGTCGAGGATCTGCAGCGCGCCGCCATCAAACGGCTGCTGCCGGACATCGGCGCGCTCAAGGACGACGCGGCGCTCGCACAGGCCGTCGCCGGCGTCGAACAAGTCTACGAGGACACCGTCTACGCCGTCGCCAAGGACGTCGTCGCGATCCTCGAACAGTACGCGAAGGTCGACAAGGCGGTGAGCGGGCCGGCGGATCTGCCGATGCTGTCGGTGCTCCAATCGATCCGCGAACACGTCGCGACACTCGTCAACCCCGGGTTCATCGGGCGCACGCCGCCGCTCTCGCTGCCGAGGATCGGCGTCTATCTGCGCGCCGACCTGATGCGCCTCGACAAGGCGAAAGCCGACAAGAACCGCGACGTGCGCTGGGCGTGGCAGGCCGACGAGGCGAAGCGTCTCGTCGACGACGCGATGGCGAAGGCGGACGCGATGCCCGCCGGCGCCGCGCGCGACGAGTCTCAGGCGAAGGCGATGCGCGCGCGGTGGCTGCTGGAGGAGTTCTACGTATCGCTGTGGGCGCAGGAACTCGGCACGAACCAGCCGGTGAGCGTGCAGCGCATCGCGAAGGCGTTGCGCTAATCACAACAAACGCGAGAGAACAGCAACGGCGCGAGAGGACGGGAAAGGAAGAACGATGGCAGCATCGAAGGGCACACCGAGGCAGGGGCCGAGCAAGCCGCGCCGCACGAAGCCCGCGCAGCCGACGTCGGGTTCGACGCGGCCGGCAGGGTCACGCAAGCCGAAGCCGGCGCCAGCGAAAGGCGGCAGCGGCACGGCGCGCAAATCGGCGGGAGCAAAGTCGAGTTCGGCAAAGTCGAGCTCGGCGAAATCCTCGTCTGCCGGGCGGACGTCGGCGCAATCATCGGCGCGGCAGTCATCGGCGCGGAAATCATCGACGAAGACAACGTCGACGAAGAAATCATCAGCGAAACGCTCGTCTCACAGCGGCTTTGCGTCGCGTATCGCCGACCGACGCCAGCAGTCACATGCGCGGCGCTCCTTCGCGACGCTCATCGCACGTTGGAAGAGCGGGTCGACGGTTGAACGCGCGACGATGGCGACCTTCGGCGCGCTCGCCGCGATCGTCGTGATCGCGCTCGTCGTCGCCATCGGCAACCTCATCAGCGCCCGCGTCGAACTCTCCGAGGCGAAGGCACGGCAGGTCGAACTCACCGAAGCCTATGATTTCAATCCCGGCGATATCATCTCGGACAGCCAGTTCTTTGACGGCGACGCGATGGACGAGACGCAGGTGCAGACCTTCCTCGACGAGCAGGGGGCCGCATGCACGAAGGATTCGTGTCTGCGCGCGCGGCGGTTCAAGGTCGAACGGCGCGAGGCGAACGACTACTGCCGCGAATACCCGGGCTCGAAGCGGGCGCAGTCGGCGGCCGCGATCATCACGGCGGCGTCGCAGGCCTGCGACGTCTCGCCGAAGGTGCTGCTCACGGTGCTGCAGAAGGAGCAGCAGCTCGTCACCGCGACGAATCCGAAGGAATTCCAGTTCAAATCGGCGATGGGCCTGAGCTGCCCCGACGACGACCACTGTGATCCCGAATACGCCGGGTTCTTCAAGCAGGTCTTCGGCTCGGCGGAACGCTACCAGTACTATGTACGCCATGAGGATCGCTACGACTTCCACGCCGGACGGCTCAACTTCGTCCGCTTCAATCCGGACGTCGCATGCGGTGGCGCGAACGTGTACATTGAGAACAAGGCGACGGCTCTGCTATACATCTACACGCCCTACCAGCCGAACGACGCGGCGCTCGCCGCCGGCGCCGGCGAGGGCGACTCCTGCTCGACCTACGGCAACCGCAATTTCTCAATCATCTACTCCAACTGGTTCGGCGATCCGCGCCAATGACATGGCGTGGGCGGCAGTCGGCGGTTGAGATCAACCACAGACTGCCACGGACGGCTACACAGACGGCAGTCCGTGATTAGCCTCAACCACTAACTGCCATCAACGGTCGCCGAAACGGCAGCCGGTGATTAAACTCAACCACTAACTGCCACGTACAGCCGTACAGATGGCAGTCGGTGATTGAACTCAACTACAGACGCATACAAAAACGGCAGTCGGCGATCAAACTCAATCACCGACTGCCGTTGTATACCGCCATAATCACACTGCCGCGCGCGAAACGCGCCGGCAGCGCGCAATCACAGCTTCGCGAGGTACTTGCGCAGCTCGAAGGGCGTCACCTGACTGCGGTACTCCTCCCACTCCTTGCGCTTGTTGCGGATGAAGTATTCGAAGACGTGCTCGCCGAGGACATCGGCCACGAAATCAGACTTCTCCATGATGCGCAGCGCCTCGTCGAGCGATTCGGGCAGCGGCTGGATGCCCATCGCCTGACGTTCGGCGTCGGTGAGCTCCCAGACGTCGTCGCTCGTCGGCTCGCCGAGCTGCATCTTCTTCTCGATGCCGTCGAGGCCGGCGGCGAGCAGCACCGAATACGCCAGATACGGGTTCGCCCCCGGATCGAGGGCACGGAACTCGATGCGCGCCGAATTGCCCTTGCCCGGCTTGTACTGCGGGATGCGCAGCAGCGCGGAACGGTTGTTGTGGCCCCAGCAGATGTAGCTCGGTGCCTCGTTGCCGCCCCATAGACGCTTGTACGAATTGACGAACTGGTCGGTGACTGCGCAGATCTCCGCCGCGTGATACAGGATGCCGGCGGCGAACTGGCGTGCCGTCAGCGACATGTTGAACTCCTGACCCGCCTCGTAGAACGCGTTCGTGTCGCCTTCGAACAAGCTCAGATGCGTATGCATGCCCGAACCCGGCGCATCGGCGAGCGGCTTGGGCATGAAGCTCGCATGGATGCCGCGTTCGAGCGAGATCTCCTTGACGACGGTGCGGAAGGTCATGATGTTGTCGGCGATCGTCAGCGCGTCCGCGTAGCGCAGATCGATCTCGTTCTGACCCGGGCCGGCCTCATGGTGCGAATACTCGACCGAGATGCCCATCTGCTCGAGCATGTTCACCGTCGCGCGACGGAAGTCCATGCCGGGGCTGCGCGGCACATGGTCGAAGTAGCCGCCCTGATCGATCGGCACCGGCGTGAGCGACCAGTCGTCCTGCTTTTCGAACAGGTAAAATTCAATCTCCGGGTGCACGTAGAACGTGAAGCCCTTCTCCTTCGCCTTCGACAGCGCGCGCTTGAGCACGTGGCGCGGATCGGCGAGCGAGGGTTCACCCTCCGGCGAGAGTATGTCGCAGAACATGCGCGCCGTGCCCTGCGGGCCGCCGCGCCATGGAAGGATCTGGAAGGTGCTCGGATCGGGCTTGACGATCATGTCGTCTTCGGAGACGCGCGTCATGCCTTCGATCGCCGAACCGTCGAAACCGATGCCCTCCTCGAACGCCGCCTCCAGCTCCGCAGGCGCGATTGCGACCGATTTGAGCGTTCCCAACACGTCCGTGAACCACAGGCGAATGAAACGTACGTCGCGCTCTTCCACGGTCCTGAGCGCGAACTCTTGCTGTTTGTCCATGCGGCCCATCGTTCCATGCCGATGTTACGGAGGATGTTAACGACCATATGACGGACGAAGTTCGCCGCGACCATCTCCGCGACCGCCTCCATCCGCCGCCATCCGCGTCACCATCTGCGCTATCGTTACGGGTATGACGCACATGAACGGAAACATCGTCGTATCCACCCCCGACGACCCGGTCGTCGACATCACCACATGGCGGCAGTCGCCGACGCCGCGCTCGCGTGCGCGTGCCGGCATCGAGGCGCGTGCGAAGGCGCCGCTTGAATCGCACGCCGTATGGAAGGTCGTCAAGGATCGACGCGACGTCATCGGCCTGCTCGAGGAACAGTCGAAGACGCGTCTGCGCAGCCTCATCCCGCTGCGCTATTACCGGATGAGCGATTCGGCGTTCACGTTCTACCGCGGCACCGCGCTCATCATGGCGAACGACCTCGCGCGCACGCCGGTCACCGGCATCCCCGTGCAGGCGGTCGGCGACGCGCATATCGGCAACTTCGGCATCTTCTATTCGCCGACGATGCATCTCGTCTTCGACATCAACGATTTCGACGAGACGACGACGGGGCCGTGGGAATGGGACATCAAACGTCTCGCCGTCTCCGTCGAGATCTGCGGACGCGCGAACAACATCTATTCGAAGGACCGCCAGCAAGCGGTGCGCGACTGCGTGAAAACGTATCGTGACTACATCAACCAGTTCTCGCAGATGCGTTATCTGGACATGTGGTACGACCATCTCGACGTCGAGAACACGCTCGACCAGTTCGAATCGTCGGCGCACGGCAAGCGCAACCGCACGCTGCGCGCGGCCGTCATGAAGGCGAAGTCGAAGGATTCGGCGAGCGCGACCGCGAAGCTCACCTATCTCGACGGCGACGGTCTGCGTTTCCGTTCGATGCCGCCCGAGCTTGTGCCGATCCACGAACTCGAAGGCTACGACGACATCCACGCGCTGCAGCAGCGTCTCGACCAGCTGTTCGCGTCCTACCATGATTCGCTGTACGAAGACCGCCGTCATGTGCTCAGCCAGTATCGTTATCAGGACACGGCGCGCAAGGTCGTCGGCGTCGGTTCGGTCGGCACGCGCGCGTGGGTGTCGGTGCTCACCGGCCGCGACATCGACGATCCGCTGATGCTGCAGATGAAGGAGGCCACCGATTCCGTGCTTGAACGCTTCGTCGGCCGCAGCCCGTACCCGTCGCACGGCGAACGCGTCGTGCAGGGGCAGAAACTGATCCAGACGACGGCCGACATCATGCTCGGCTGGACGAAGTTCGTCGCCAACGACGGCAATCCGCGCGACTATTATGTGCGCCAGCTGTGGAACGGCAAGGGATCGATCGACATCAACCATCTGACCGCCGTCTCCCTCAACGACCTCGGCCGCATGTGCGCGTGGTGCCTCGCGCACGCGCACGCGCGCAGCGGCGACAGCATCGCGATCGCGAACTATCTGGGCGGCACCGACTCCTTCGACGTCGCGATGGCGAGTTTCGCCGACGCCTACGCCGACCAGAACGAGGAGGACTACCGCGTCTTCAAACGGATGATCAAGGACGGCGAACTGCCCTGTTCCAAGGACTGATGCCGCTCCCCTGCGACGCCGATCTTGGATACTACGACGAAGGCGGCGGCCGGCTGCGGAATCGATTCCGCGACCGGCCGCCGCCTTCATTGATGATTGCGCGCGTGTGATCGCGCGCGTGGGATTGCGTGTCACTCGCCGTTGGCGACGGCGAGTGCCTCCTCGAGCGTGAACGCGCCCGCGTAGAGCGACTTGCCGAGGATCGCCGAGTCGACGCCGTAGTCGGCGAGCGCAGCGATCGCGTGCAGATCGTCGAGTTTGGCGATGCCGCCCGAGGCGGTCACCTTCGCGTCAGTGCGTTCGCCGACTTCGCGCAGCAGATCGATGTTCGGGCCGCTCATCATGCCGTCGCGCGTCACGTCGGTGACGACGTAGCGCGAGCAGCCGGCGTCATCGAGGAACTTCATCGTCTCGAAGAGGTCGCCGCCCTCCTTGACCCAGCCGCGCGCGGCGAGCGTATGGCCGCGCACGTCGAGGCCGACGGCGACGCGGTCGCCGTATTCGGCGATGACGCGTGCCGTCCAGTCGGGGTTCTCGAGCGCGGCCGTGCCGATGTTGACGCGCGCGGCGCCGGCGTCGAGCGCGGCGCGCAGCGAATCGTCGTCGCGCACGCCGCCGGACATCTCGATGTGGACGCGATCGCCGAGTTCGTGGACGATCTCGCGCAGCTGCGCGCGGTTGTCGCCGGTGCCGAATGCGGCGTCGAGATCGACGAGGTGGATCCACTGCGCGCCGGCGTCCACCCAGGTGCGGGCGGCCTCGAGCGGCGAGCCGTAGTCGGTTTCGGATCCGGATTCGCCCTGGCGCAGGCGCACGGCCTTGCCGTCACGCACGTCGACGGCGGGAAGAAGGGTCAATGACATGGGTTCGTTTCCTTCAAATCAGTTGGTCGAATGGGTGGGATTGATCGAATGAGTGTATCGATGAGCTGGGTGGATCAACCGCCGTCGCTCACAGCACGGACGCCCAGTTGCGCAGCAGCTTGGCGCCGGCCTGCGCCGACTTCTCCGGGTGGAACTGCGTCGCGAACAGCGGGCCGTGCTCGTAGGCGGCGACGAAGCGGCTGCGCCCATAGTCGCACCAGGCGACGCGTTCGGGGGCGTCACCGAAGTCGATCATGTATTCGCTCGTGTCGGCCGGACGCACCTCGTGCGCCGCGTACGAGTGCACATAGTAGAAACGCTCATGCTCGATGCCGGCGAACAGGATCGAGTCGGCCGGAGCTTCGAGCGTGTCCCAGCCCATGTGCGGCACGACGTCGGCGTCGAGTTTCGTGACGGCGCCGCCGATCAGGCCGAGCCCCTCGCTTTCCTCTCCGTGCTCGTCGCCTTCGTCGAACATGATCTGTTCGCCGACGCATACGCCGAGCACCGGACGTTCGGCGCGCAGTCGGTCGTAGATGACACGGTCGCCGCTGACTTTGCGCAGACCTTCCATGCATGCGCCGAACGCGCCGACGCCGGGCACGACGAGGCCGTCCGCCTCAAGCGCCTGCCGGTAGTCCGAGGTCAGCGTCACGTCGAACCCCTGATCGGCGAGCGCGCGCACCATCGAGCGCACGTTGCCGAATCCGTAATCGAAAACGACGACCGTCTTCATGTTTGCCTTCCGCCTTTCGGATGTTCTGGTTTGTGGGTGCGGCCGCGCTCAGCGCGTTGCCTGATCGTCGGGCGGCGCCGGATGCGTGCGCATGAAGGCGCGCAGGCGCCTTTCGGCGTCCTGTTTCGTCGCGATGGACGCCGTGTCCACCGTCTCTCCCGCCTGCGCCTCGATGCCGGCGATGTCGACGAGGCCGATCATGTAGTCCTCGACGAAGGGTGCGAGCGTCGGGAACGCGAAGGGCGGCGGGATCTGTTCAACGGCCTCGCCGTCCGCGTAGATCGACGCCTCGATCTTGTCGGCGCGGTTGACGACGAGCAGCGCGTCCATGCCGGAGATGACCGTCGTCAGATCGTGGGCGGCCGTCTCCGGGGCGTTGCCTTCGAGATCGCGCAGGATGGCGACGGCACCGTAGCGGTCGCCGACGCACAGCGCGTCGATGTCGGCGAGGCGGCAGATTCCGGCGAGAAGCTCCGCGCTCGCCAGATGTGTGCATAGGACGGCGCCCTTCGCCTTGTTGCCGAGGATGCCCTGCAACTCGTCCTCGAAGTCGGCGCCGAGAACGTCGCCGTTTGCGGCGGCGCCGGCGTTCGTATCGCCATTCGCAGCGCCGTCCGCGCTCGCGTTCATGTCGGCGTTCGCGAACTCCTTTTCGAAGCCTTCGAGTGCGGCCTCGAGATCGGCGTCGTCGAAATGCGCGGCGTCGAAATCGGCGTCATCGAAGTCGTTGTTGCCGTCGAAATCGTCGTTGCCGTTCTTCTTGTCGTCGTCCGCGGCCATCACAGCGCGCCCTTCGTGCTCGGGACGCCGTCGACGCGCGGGTCTGGCTCGATTGCGAAACGCAGTGCGCGCGCGAAGGCCTTGAACTCGGCTTCGGCGATGTGATGCGGGTCGCGGCCGGCGATGAGCTGCAGATGCAGGCAGATATCGGCGTGGAACGCGATCGATTCCATGACGTGACGTACGAGCGAGCCGGTGAAGTGGCCGCCGATCATCGCGTACTGGAAGCCCTCGGGTTCGCCGGTGCACACGCAGTACGGGCGTCCGGAGACGTCGACGACGGCTTTCGCGAGCGCCTCGTCGAGCGGCACCGTCGCGTCGGCGAAACGGCGGATGCCGCGCTTGTCGCCGAGCGCCTGCTTGAGCGCCTCGCCGAAGACGATCGCCGTGTCCTCGACCGTGTGATGCGCGTCGATGTCGGTGTCGCCATGCGCGTCAATCTTCAGATCGATGAGCGAATGCTTGCCGAGCGCCGTCATCATGTGGTTGTAGAACGGCACCGTCGTGTTGATCTCGGTTTTGCCGGTGCCGTCGAGGTTGAGGCTCAGCTCGACCCTCGATTCGCTCGTTTCACGCACGATCGTCGCGGTACGTGCCATCGTCGCGTTCCTCCTGACTTGCTGTCTGCTTGATTGGTTGGGTTCAGCGTGTCGCCGCGCGCGCTTCGACGGCGCGCATCGATTCGACGAGCGTCTTGCGGAAGACCTTCATCTCCTCGTCGGTGCCCATGCACACGCGCAGCCATCCTTCGGGGCCAACGACGCGGATGAGCACGCCGCGTTCGAGCATTTCGTCGAAGATCGCGCCGCGGTCGTCGAAGTGGCCGCCGAACATCAGGAAGTTCGACTGCGATGGAGCGACTTCGAGCGGCTTGCCGGCGTAGGTCTGCTCGCGCAGCCAAGCGGCCGTCGCCTCGCGCGTCTCACGCAGATGACCGACCTGCGAGAGCTGCTCGTCGGTGTGGTCGAAGCCGGCGAGCGCGGCGGCCTGCGTGACGGCGGACAGATGGTACGGCATGCGCACGATGCGCAGGCAGTCGATGATGCCCTTGCTCGCGGCGATGTAACCGACACGCGCGCCGGCGAAGGCGAAGGCCTTGCTCATCGTGCGGCTCACGGCGAGGTTCGCGTAGGTGCCGACGAGCGTCGTCGCCGACGGCGTACCCGGGTCGCGGAACTCGATGTAGGCCTCGTCGACGACGACGATCGGGTGCACACCGTCGGCGGCGCCCGCGACGCGCGCGTTCTGGCAGTGGTCGAGGATGCGTTCGAGGTCGGGCATCGGCAGCGGCGTGCCGGTCGGGTTGTTCGGGCTCGTCAGCACGACCATCGACGGTTCGTTCGCGTCGATGGCGGCGATCGTCGCGTCGACGTCGAGTGTGAAGTCGGCGCGGCGCGGCGCCGTATTCCACGTCGTGAACGTGTCGCGCGCGTACTCCGGGTACATCGAATAGGTCGGGTCGCAGCCGATCGCGTTGCGTCCCGGGCCACCGAAGGCCTGGAACAGCTGCAGCATGA
Source organism: Bifidobacterium anseris (assembly GCF_002860345.1). Taxonomy (GTDB): domain Bacteria; phylum Actinomycetota; class Actinomycetes; order Actinomycetales; family Bifidobacteriaceae; genus Bifidobacterium; species Bifidobacterium anseris. The sequence continues at coordinate 59,492 of NZ_NMYC01000001.1, read as the reverse complement.
TCTCGTTCGAACCGTTCGCGCCCCACACTTCGTCGGTCGTCAGATCGGCCTGCGATTCCTTCGCCAGATAGTCGACGAAGGCCTGGCGCAGCTCCATGTGCTCACGGTCGGGATAGCGGTTGAGGCCGGCGGCCGCCTCGCGCACGCGCTTTTCGATGCTGCGCACGACGGCGTGGCTCGGCGGATACGGGTTCTCGTTGACATTGAGGCACACCGGCACGTCGAGCTGCGGGGCGCCGTAGGGCTCCTCGCCGATCAGGTCGTTGCGCAGCGGCAGGCTCGCTGGGATCGTCCCCTCGCTCATCGAAGGCCCGCCTCCTCTTCCTGGTCCTTGAGCGTCGCCTTGTCGTAAGGGTCGGCGACGAAGCGGCTGAGCACGCTTTCGCCGTGCGCCGGCAGATCCTCGGAGACGGCGAAGGCGTTGACGCGCGAGGCGAGCTCCTTGAGGCCCTGCTCGTCGTATTCGATGACTTCGACGGGCTTCATGAACGTGTGCACGCCGAGGCCGGCGGCGAAGCGCGCCGTGCCGGAGGTCGGCAGCACGTGGTTCGAGCCGGACATGTAGTCGCCGAGCGGCACCGGCGAGTACGGGCCGCGGAAGATCGCGCCGGCGTTGCGGATCTTCGCGATGACGGCGTCCGGGTCGGCGGTCTGCACTTCGAGGTGTTCGGCGGCGTAGGCGTTCGCCGCGTCGATCGACTGCTCGAGCGAATCGGTCAGGATGATGCCGGACTGGCGTCCCGACAGCGACGTGGTGACGCGTTCGGCGTGCTCGGTGCGCGGCACGCGCTTGAGCAACGAGGCCTGCACGGCGTCGGCGAGCTCGGGGCTGTCGGTGATGAGCACGGAGCCGGCGAGTTCGTCGTGCTCGGCCTGGCCGATGAGGTCGGCGGCGACCCATTCGGGGTTCGCGTCCTTGTCGGCGATGATCGCGATCTCGGTCGGGCCGGCGACGGCGTCGATGCCGACGATGCCGGAGACGAGGCGCTTCGCCGTGGCGACGAAGATGTTGCCCGGGCCGGTGATCTTGTCGACCGGCTCGCACAGCACCGGGCTCGTCGGATTGTCGACGTCGGTCGCGCCGTACGCGAACATCGCGATCGCCTGTGCGCCGCCGACCGCGTAGACCTCGTCGACGCCGAGCATCGCGCAGGTCGCGAGGATCGTCTTGTTCGGCCAGCCGTCCGGATCGTTGCGGTTCGGCGGCGTGGCGATTGCGAGCGATTCGACGCCGGCGGCCTGCGCCGGCACGGCGTTCATGATGACCGAGCTCGGATAGACGGCTTTGCCGCCGGGCACGTACAGGCCGACGCGCTGCACCGGGATCCAGCGTTCGGACACGCGTGCACCTTCGGCCAGATCGGTGTGGAAGTCCTCGGGGACCTGGTTCTTCGCGACGGCGCGGGCGCGGCGGATCGATTCCTCGATCGCGGCGCGCACTTCGGGGTCGAGCTCGGCGACGGCGGCGTCCATGACGTCGTTCGGCACGCGCAGCGACTTCGGCACGACGTGGTCGAACTTCTCGGCGTATGCACGCAGCGCCTTCGCTCCGTGCGCCTTCACGTCGTCGAGGATCGGCTGGACGAGCTCGGTGGCTTCGTCGGTGCCCATCTCGGCACGCGGCATCGCCTCGAGCATCTGGGCACGGTTGAGTTCTTTTCCGCGCAGATCAATGATGCGCATGTAGTTTTCTTCGCTCATAAGCCACTATCGTAACAACGGCCTGTCACGAGCATGATTCGCGCGCCGTCACATCTCACGATGTGGCTGCCGCGCGCAGAGCACAACGGCCACGGGGTCGCGCGCAGACCGAAGCGGCCGCGCGCTGCCCCGCGCACTCACGCGGACATCAGCGCCGCGGGGCCGAAGATGATCTTGACGTCGGCGAACAGGCTCGTGTCGCGCGTGACGCGGAACCGGTCGCCCATCGTCAGCACCTGCGCGTCGCCGCGTTCGTCGAAGACGACAAGCTTAACCTCGCAGTAGCCCGGATGGTTCGACAGCACGGCCCCGAGCTGTTCGAGGCGGTCGCGCTGCAGCGCGCCTGCCGGCAGCGCGATGAGCACCGGGCGCGCGTCCTCCGCCTCGAGCGAGGGCACCTGCATCTCGGTGGCGCGCAGCGTGACGGTCTCGTCGCGCACCTCGACCATGCCGCGCATCTGCACGACGGTGTCGACGGCGAGTTCGGCGGCCGCCGATTCGTAGACCTTGCCGAAGAGCATGCACTGAATCGAGCTTTCCATGTCCTCGATCGTCACGATCGCCCACGGGTTGCCCTTCTTCGACATGCGTCGGTCGACGTTCGTGATCAGGCCGGCGACGGTGACCTGCGTGCGTTCGGGCATCGTCGGCGCGCGATCGATCAAATGTGCAATCGACATCTCGCGCAGCGCCGCGAGGATGCTCTGCATGCCCGAGAGCGGATGGTCGGAGACGTACAGGCCGAGCATGTCGCGCTCGTACTGCAGCTTCGTCTTCTTGTCCCACTCCTCGATGTCGGGGATCGTGACGGTCGCGTCGCCCAGCAGCGCCGGATCGTCGTCCTCACCGCCGTCGAGGTCGGCGAACAGGTCGAACTGCCCGTTGGCCTGACGGCGCTTGAGGTCGACGACCGAGTCGATCGCGGCCTCGTGGATCGTGCACAGCGCGCGGCGGTTGGGGTTGACCGAATCGAAGGCGCCCCCCTTGATCAATGATTCGACGAGGCGCTTGTTGAGCGCGGTGAGCGGGGCGCGCCGGATGTAGTCCATGAAGTCGACGTAGCGGCCGCGCGGACCGTTGCGTTCGGCGATGATCTCCTTGACGGCCGTCTCGCCGACGTTCCTGATCGCGCCGAGGCCGAAGCGCACGACGTCACCGACGGCCGAGTACTCGAACACCGATTCGTTGATGTCCGGCAGCAGCACCTTGATGCCCATGCGGCGCGCCTCGCCCAGATACAGCGCCGTCTTGTCCTTGTTGCTCACGGCGCCCTGCAGCAGCGCGGCCATGAACTCGACCGGGTAATGCGTCTTGAGGTAGGCGGTCCAGTACGAGATCAGGCCGTAGGCGGCCGAATGCGCCTTGTTGAACGCATAACCGGAGAACGGCACGAGCACGTCCCAGACGGCCTGCGCTGCCTCCTGCGAGTATCCGTGTTCCTTCATGCCCTCGAAGAACGGCACCTTCTCCTTGGCGAGCACCTCGGGCTTCTTCTTGCCCATCGCACGGCGCAGCACGTCCGCCTTGCCGAGTGAGTAGCCGGCGAGGATACGCGCCGCCGACTGCACCTGCTCCTGATAGATGATCAGGCCGTAGGTCTCGTCGAGCACCTCCTTGAGCGGCTCGGCGAGCTCGGGATGGATCGGCTCGATCTTCTGCAGCCCGTTCTTGCGCTTGGCGTAGTTCGTGTGCGAGTTCATATCCATCGGGCCCGGGCGGTACAGCGCAATCAGTGCCGAGATATCGTTGAAGTTGTCCGGCTTGAGCTGCTTGAGCAGCGCGCGCATGCCGTCCGAATCGAGCTGGAACACGCCGAGCGTGTCGCCGCGGGACAGCAGCTCGTAGGTCTCCTTGTCGTCGAGCGGGATCTTCGTGTAGTCGATTGCATCCTTGCCGTTGGCCGCGATGTTCTTGAGCGTGTCGCTGATCACCGTGAGGTTGGACAGGCCAAGGAAGTCCATCTTCACCAATCCGAGCGTTTCGCAGGTGTGGTACTCGAAGGTCGTCGTCACCGTGCCGTCGGTGCGTTCGAGCAGCGGCGACGTGTCGGTGATCGGCGCAGAACCCATGATCGTCGCGCATGCGTGCACGCCGGTCTGGCGGATCAGTCCCTCGAGACCCATCGCCTTGTCGGTGATCGCCTTCGCATCCGGGTCCTTCTCGTACATCTCGCGGTACTCGCGTGCCTCGGCGTAGCGCTTCGACTTCGGGTCGAAGATGTCGTGCACCGAGATGTCCTTGCCGCCGGTGGCGGCCGGCGGCAGCGCCTTCGTGACCTTCTCGCCCATCGCGAACTCGTAGCCCATGATGCGCGCCGAATCCTTGATCGCCTGCTTCGTCTTGATCGTGCCGTAGATCACGCACTGCGCGACCTTGTCGTGTCCGTACTTCTCGCCGCAGTATTCGATCACCTTGAGGCGCCCTTCCGGATCGAAGTCGACGTCGATATCCGGCAGGCTCACGCGCTCGGGGTTGAGGAAGCGTTCGAAGATCAGGCCGTGCTCGAGCGGGTCGAGTTCGGTGATGCCCATCGCGTACGCGACCATTGAGCCTGCGGCCGAGCCGCGACCCGGGCCGACCATGATGTCATGGTCCTTCGCCCACTGGATGTAGTCGGCGACGACGAGGAAGTAACCCGGGAACTGCATCTGGCAGATGACGCCGCACTCATAGTCGGCCTGCGCGAGCACATGCGCCGGCACGTCGCCGTCGTAGCGGCGTTCGAGACCCTCCTCGACCTTCTTGAGGAACAGCGAGGTCTCGTCCCAGCCTTCGGGGCACGGGAACTTCGGCATGAACGCGCCGTCCTCGTGGTCGTCGAACATGACGTTGCAGCGTTCGGCCACCTCGAGCGTGTTGTCGCAGGCCTGCGGCAGGTCGCGGAACAGTTCGCGCATCTGCTCGGCCGTGCGCAGGTAGTAGCCTTCGCCGTCGAACTTGAAGCGGTCCGGGTCGTCGAGCCTCGAACCGGAGTTGATGCACAGCATCGCGTCCTGCGTGGCCGCGTCCTGCTCGAGCACGTAATGCGAGTCGTTCGTCGCGAGCAGCGGCGCGTCGAGCCGGCGCGCGATCTCGAGCAGGTCCTCGGTGACCTTGCGTTCGATCTCGATGTTGTGGTCCATCAGCTCGATGAAGAAGTTGTCGCGCCCGTAGATGTCCTGCAGCTCGCCGGCGGCGCGCAGCGCCTCGTCGAACTGTCCGAGGCGCAGACGCGTCTGAATGATGCCCGACGGGCAGCCGGAGCCGCAGATCACGCCCTTGCTGTAGGTGGCCAGCACATCCTTGTCCATACGCGGGTAGCGCATGACGCGTCCTTCGAGGTTGGCGACCGACGACGCCTTCGTCAGGTTGACGAGCCCCTCGTCGTTCTCGGCCCACAACGTCAGATGGGTGATCAAACCGCCGCCGGAGACGTCGTCGCGACGCTGATCCTCAGTGCCCCAATGCACGCGGCTCTTGTCGCCGCGCGCCGTCTCCGGCGTCACATACGCCTCGATGCCGATGATCGGCTTGACGCCTTGGCTGACCGCCGTGCTCCACATCTCATAGGCGCCGTGCATGTTGCCATGGTCGGTGATGCCGACGGCCGGCATGCCGAGTTCCTTGGCGCGCGCGACGAGACCGGGGATCTTCGAGGCGCCGTCGAGCAGCGAGTAATGCGTGTGGTTGTGCAGATGGACGAAGTTCGCGGATTGAGCCATGCCCACCAATCTAGCGAACTTCGGTGACGCGATTCAAGGGTCTGTGAGCGGATTCACCGTCCGTTCGCCGCGACACTCCACGGCGTTCTGTGCGCCGCGCCGCGACACGCGCGTCGGCCATCGGGCTGTCGTCGATCAGGCTTCGGCCGGCTCGGCATGACGTGCACGCAGCACGTCGAGCGCGTGCTCGAGATCGGCCGGATAATGCGAGGTGACGACGGTGTTCAGATGCGTGCGCGGGTGGCGGAACTCGAGCTGCATCGCATGCAGCCACTGGCGTTCGAGGCCGAGTTCGGCCGACAGCTTCGGGTTTGCCCCATACATCGCGTCGCCGACGAGCGGATGGCCGATCGACGAGAAGTGCACGCGGATCTGATGGGTGCGGCCTGTTTCAAGATTGATCTTCGCGAGCGTCGCCTCGCCGAAGCGTTCGAGGACGTCCCAATGGGTGACCGCCTCCTTGCCGCCCGGCGTCACGCAGAAGCGGAAGTCGGAGACTTTCGCGCGCCCGATCGGCGCCTCGATCGTCGCCTTGTCCTCTTTGAGGTTGCCCTGGGCGAGCGCATGGTAGGTCTTGATGACCTCGTGTTCGGAGAACTGCCGTCGCATCTCCTTGTACGCGAGATCGGACTTGCAGACGAGCATGAGCCCCGACGTGCCGACGTCGAGCCTCGAGACGATGCCCTGACGTCCCGGCACACCGAGCGCCGTGATGCGCACGCCGCGCTTGAGCAGAGAGCCGAGCACGGTCGGCCCCGTCCAGCCGACCGACGCGTGCGCCGCGACGCCGACCGGCTTGTCTACGACGACGATGTCCTCGTCCTCGTAGACGATCGGCATGTCCTCGGCGATCGGCTCCGGCGCGCGCTGCTCGTCGACGAGATCAAACTCGACGAGGTCGCCGTCCTGCAGCGTCGCCGACTTGCCGTGCTCCCCCTGCCGTCCGGCGATGCGCGCCTGATCGGTCTCGATCAGATCGGCCGCCTTCGCGCGCGAGATGCCGAGCATCTTCGCGACGGCGATGTCGAAGCGCCGTCCGATGAGCGTGTCCGGCGCCGGCACGACCTTCAGCATGTCCCTTCGTCCTTTCCCTGCGAGTCGTCCTTTCCCTGGGAGTGCGTGTCCTCCGTGATCCGACGGCCACCGAACGGCACGTTGCACAGGATGAGCACGACGATGCCAACGCCGGCGACCATCAGAAAGACGTCCGCGACGTTGCCGACCGACCATCCGTAGTCGAGGAAGTCGACGACCTTGCCGTTGAGAAAGTCGTCCGCGTACGCAACGCGGTCGATGAGATTGCCGAAAGCGCCAGCGAAGGCGAGCGCGAGGAACACGGTCCACGCCATCGACCGCGTGCGCAGCCCGAGCACGAGCAGCACGACGCAGGCAACGATCGCTAACAGCGCGATGAGCCACGTCATGTTCGATCCCATGCCGAGCGAGGCGCCGGGGTTGTGCACGAGCGTGAAGCGCAGCAGTCCGGGTATGACGGCGACGGATTCGCCGTCGGCGAGCAGCTCCTGTGCGATGGCCTTCGTCAGCTGGTCGATGACGATGGCGATGATGGCGATACACGCGAAGACGGCCACGCGGATACGCGGCCGTCTTCGCTCGCTGTTCAACTGATGGGTCACTGCGTCCCTCAGTTGTTCTTGTCCATGCTGTTGTAGTTGTTCGTGTCGGAGACCTGCGCCTGCAGCTGGGTGAGGAACTCGGTCAGGCGTGCGCGATACTCGGTCTCGAACTGCTTGAGGCCCTGGATGTTGCCTTCGATGACCTTCGACTGCGTCTCGAGGTTCGTGCGCACCTGCGTCGCGTAGTCATCGGCCGCCGTGCGGGTCTTCTCGTCGTAGGCCTGGGCGCGCTGCTGCACTTCCTTCTCGTACTCGTCGAGCTCGCTATGGCGATCGACGACGTACTGGTCGGCTTCGCTCTTCTTCTGCTGGGCGTAGGTGTTCCCTTCGTCCTGCTTCTTCTGGGCGTATTCGTCGGCCTCGTGCGCCTTCGCGTCGGCGTAGGTGTTCGCCTCGTTCGTCTTCGTCTCCGCGTAGTCGTTCGCCTCCGCGGTCTTGTCGGCGACGTACTGGTCGGCCTCCGCATGCTTGTTCTGCATGTAGGTGTCGGCGTCCTGACGCGTCTTCGCGCTGTATTCGTCGGCCTCAGTACGCGTCTTCGTCGAGTAGGCCTCGGCCTGCTCGTGCACGCTCTTGCCGTAGGCGTCCGCGTCGTCGCGAGTGCGCTTGCTGTAAGCGTCCGCTTCCTCGTGGACGCGCTTGTTGTAGTCGTCGGCCTCGGTGCGCGTGCGGTTCGAGTAGTCGTTGGCCTTGCCGATGAGCTCCTCGTACTTGCGCTGGCTCTGCTCGGTGATCTCCTTCGCCGTGGCCTTGCCCTTGTCGACGTACTGGTCGTGCAGCTGCATCGCGAGCGTGAGCATCGCCGTGGCGCGCTCCGGCTCGCTGTTGGCGGCCGCCGCCGCGCTCTTGATCTTCTGCAGGCTGCCGGTCTCGGTGTTCGGCTCGACCTTGGCGACCTGGTCGCGCAGCTGCTCCTCGCGCTGCTTCGACTCCTCGAGCTGCTTGCTCAGCTCGGCGATCTGGGCGTCCTGCTGCTGCGCGCGGACCGTCTGCTGGTGCGCGTTGGACAGTTCGCGACGCAGGTTCTCGCTGTCGGCGCGGAACTGGTCGCGCTGCTTGGTGATCTCGGCGAGCTGCGCGGCCAGATCCGGCTGCTCGGAGTTCTGCGCGGCCTGCGCGGTGAGCTGGTCGATCTGCGCGCTCAGACGCTCGACCTGCGCCTTGAGCTGCTCGTTCTGCGAAGCGAGCGTGCGGTTCGTGTCCTCGGCCTCGGCGAGTTTGCCCTGCGCCGCCTGCACGGCCTGATTGGCCTGAGCGATCTGTGCCTGCGCCTGCCCGTCGGCGCCCTGGGCGGCCGCGGCGCGCAGCGACTGGTTCTCGTTCTGCAGCTGCTGGACCTGATTTGTCAGATCGGAGATCTTCGTGTTGAGTTCGGAAACGTCCGGGCCGAGCGCTTGGGTCGACTGGCTGCCGGCGACGGCTTGCTTGCCCAAAGCTTCAACGGTCTCGGTGACCTGATCAAGGAAGTCGTCGACCTCGTCAACGTCGTACCCTTCTTTGAAGCGCACCGTCTGGAAGGTGTGCTCCCTAATATCCTTAGGCGTCAAAAGAGCCATATATCTTGCACCTCGCTTTGGGTTACCACCCGGCTTAGTTGGACTTATTTGTTGATGCTAGCACGGGTTGCGTGCAAACAATCACGTTTCTGCTTAATTTCCCCGCCCTGCGGCCGTCTCGCGGATCCTCGTCAGATGAGCACCCGCAGCACGATGAGCGCGAAATACAGCACGAGGAAGCTCGTGTCGAAGGACACTGGTCCCATCGGAATCGGCTTAATGTACCGACGCAGCCACCGCAACGGCGGCTCGGTGAGCGCGTAGACGATCGAGACAAGCGTCGCCGCGAATCCCCGCGGCCGCCATCCGCGCGCGAGCACAAAAATCCAGTCGAGGATCATGCGCGCGAACAGCACGAGCATGTAGGCGTCGATGAGCCAGTCGACAAGCCTGAACAGCGTCGCAATCAGCATCGAGAGCATGCCGTTCCCCTACCTTCCCGTCTCGCCTGCGCCATGCACGCGCCATGCGTCGTGCCGGTCACTGCGCGAAGAGGTCGTGCGCCGTGTTCTGCTCGGCGTCCTCGGCGACGATGTCGACGCGCGCGGGGCTGAGCAGGAACACGCGTGGCGTGACGCGCTCGATCGATCCGGACACGCCGAAGACGACGCCCGACGAGAAGTCGACGATGCGGTAGGCGACCGCCTCGGAAACGCCGGTGAGATTGAGCACGACCGGCACGCCATCGCGCAGCGCGCGGCCGACGAGCTGCGCATCCTCGTACGAATGCGGATGGATCGTCGTGATGCGGCTGACGCGTCCCTGGAATGGGGCGGCCGGCTTGCGCGCCGATGCCGGCTGCGCGGTCGCGGCCGGCATCGGCGTCACCGAGCGGTCGGAGTCGAAGGACGATGCGGCCTCGTCCTCCTCCTCATCGAATTCGGCGTCGTCGTCCTCGGCGACGTCGGTCATGCCGAGATACGACATCGTCTGCTTGAGAAACCCGGGCATCAGTGTTTCCTTTCTGGCTCTTCTGGCTCAATCAGCGCAGGAAATCCGGAATGACGATGCCATCATCCGGATCATTCGGCGCATAGCGATCCGGCTCGATGCTCGGATCGAAGATCGGCGTGACCGGCGTCGGCGGCACGGCCGGCGTGACCGGCTGCTCCGGCTCGACCGTCGTCTGGAAGATCGGCGTCGCGTTCGGCGCCGGCGACGTCACCATCCGCGGCAGCGTGCCCGTCTTGTCGGCCGGCTTGACCGGCTCCACATGGCGCGTGGGCTGGGACGCGGGCTGCACGGCGGACTGGGCGTTGGTGAAGTCCCGCGTGGTGGTACCGGTCGTCTCATGCTTCGCATCGAAGCCGGCGGCAATGACGGTGACGCGGATCTCGTCGCCGTAGGCATCGTCGAGCGCCAGACCCCAGATGATCTGCGCCTCCGGATGCGCGGAGCGGCGCACGAGCTCGGTCGCGGCGTAGGCCTCCTGCAGTTTGAGGTCGGTCGACGCGGCGATGTTGATGAGCACGCCGTTCGCGCCGTCGATGCTCTCCTCGAGCAGCGGCGAGCTGATCGCGATCTCGGCGGCCTGCGTCGCACGGTCGTCGCCCCGCGCGGAGCCGATGCCGAACATCGCGGTGCCCGAATCGCGCAGGATCGACGTCACGTCGGAGAAGTCGACGTGGATGTAGGAGTTCATCGTGATGAGGTCGGTGATGCCCTGCACGCCGGCGAGCAGCGCCGTGTCGGCGGTCTTGAACGCGTCGACGATGCCGATCGAACGGTCGGCGAGTTCGAGCAGGCGGTCGTTCGGGATGACGATGAGGGCGTCGACCTCCTTGCGCAGGTTGTCGATGCCGAGCGCGGCCGAGGCGGCGCGCTGCGGTCCCTCGAAGGAGAACGGACGGGTGACGACGGCGATCGTCAGTGCGCCCTGCTGGCGCGCGGCGCGCGCGACGAGCGGGCTCGCGCCGGTGCCGGTGCCGCCGCCCTCGCCGGCGGTGACGAAGACCATGTCGGCGCCCTTGACGGCCTCCTCGATGTCGGACTGGTGGTCCTGCGCCGCCTTCGCGCCCTTCTCAGGATCGGCGCCGGCGCCCAGACCGCGGCTCGAGGCGTCGGACAGCGAGATCTTGACGTCGGCGTCCGAACGCAGCAGATCCTTTGCGTCGGTGTTGATCGCGACGAACTCGACGTTCTGCAGCCCTTCGGCGATCATGCGGTTGACCGCGTTGCCGCCGGCTCCGCCCACGCCGACGACTTTGATGTTGGTTTTGTCGTTGAAATTGTCATTCTGGGCAATCTCGCTCACGATGTTCTCCTGTCACTCACGATGCTGGTCTCTACTGTATCGCAGACCGCACGATATTCCACGCCCCACAAGTCGCCATGTGAAACGCTTCATGGAACGTCGCACGATTGCGCCACGATGATTTCTTTGCATTCTTTTCACATTGCCGCCTTCGGTTTTCCCGTACCGGACACTCGACTAATATCCGGCATCCATCGGGTCGTCGCCGAACAGACGCTCACGCTCCTCGCGCGTCGTATGCCGGGAATCCAACCATCCGTAGGGAAGATGCACCTTTTTCGCAAAGCGAACACGGCCGCGTGGCTTGTCGACGACGCGCGCCGGGATGCGCGCGTCGGGGTCGAGCGTCGCGACGAGACGGCGGACGTCGTCGAGCCCCTCGCATTCCATGAACGCACGGCGCATCTGGCCGCCGACCGGGAATCCCTTGAGATACCAGGCCACGTGCTTGCGCAGGTCGTGCACGGCCATGCGCTCGTCGCCGTCGTAGAACTCGGTGAGCAGTTCGGCGTGTCGCACGATGATCGCGCCGACTTCGCCGAGCGTCGGGTCGGCGCGCTCGTCGCTGCCGGCGAAGGCGTGGCGGATGTCGGCGAAGATCCACGGCCGTCCTTGGCAGCCGCGGCCGATCGCGACGCCCGCGCAGCCGGTCTCGTTGACCATGCGCACGGCGTCGTCGGCACCCCAGATGTCGCCGTTGCCGAAGACCGGGATGTCGAGTTCGGCGACGAGTTCGCCGATCCTCGACCAGTCGGAGTGGCCGCCGTAGTATTCGGCCGTCGTGCGCGCATGCAGCGTGACGGCCGCGCAGCCCTCCTCCTGCGCGATGTGGCCCGCCTCATGGAAGGTCACGTGCTCGTCGTCGATGCCGACGCGGAACTTCGCAGTGACAGGGATGCCGGCCGGCTCGCACACGCGCACGACGCGGCGGACGATGTCGGCGAACAGATCGGTCTTCCATGGCAGCGCGGAGCCGCCGCCGCGACGCGTGACCTTCGGCACCGGGCAGCCGAAGTTGAGGTCGACATGGTCGGCCATATGCTCGTCGACGACGATGCGCGCCGCCTGCTCGACGATCGATGGGTTGACGCCGTACAGCTGCAGCGAGCGCGGCCGTTCCTGCGGCGCGAAGCGGCACAGCCGCAGTGCCTTCGGATTGCGCGCCACGAGCGCGCGCGCCGTGATCATCTCGGCGACGTACAGTCCGTCGGGGCCGTATTCCTCGCACAGCACGCGGAACGGCCAGTTCGTCACGCCGGCCATCGGCGAGAGCATGACGGGCGTCGGCACCGTGATCGACCCCAACTGCAACGGTTCGAGGGCATCGTCGAGCCGTTCGGGCGTCGGATCGATGCTCGGGTCGAGCGTCGGCGCGTCGGCCGCGAAGGCCGTCATGGATGGTTGCTGCGAAGCGGTCATGGTTCCCTGTTCGGACATCGGCGGATAAATCGGTGGATAACTCGAATGGCAGCGGACACTGTAGGGCGTCGCGCTGAAAGATTCCTGACAAAATGCCTGCCGGACCGGGGTCCGACAGGCATCGGGAGGAGGGACGGCCGCAGCCGCGACCGTGCGCGTTGTAGTACAAGCCTCCGGGCTGAGTACTCAGTACAAGCCTCCGGCTTGGGCGATGTGGACGCTGTCGGGCCATGCCTCGCCGCCCATCTCGACCGGCTTCATCGGCACGCGCGTGCGCTTGTCGTTGATGCGCGCGGCCACGTAGTCGGCGACCTGCGTGAGCGCGACGCGCTCCTGCTGCATCGTGTCGCGTTCACGGATCGTCACGGCCTGATCGTCGAGCGTGTCGAAGTCGACGGTGATGCACAGCGGCGTGCCGATCTCGTCCTGACGGCGGTAGCGGCGGCCGATCGCACCAGACTCGTCGTAGTCGATCATCCAGTCGTTGAGACGCAGATCGGATGCGAGGTCCTGCGCAATCTTCTGCAGCTCGGGCTTCTTGCTCAGCGGCAGCACGGCGGCCTTCATCGGGGCCAGACGTGGGTCGAGGCGCAGCACGGTGCGCTTGTCGACGCCGCCCTTCGTGTTCGGCGCCTCATCGACGTCGTAGGCGTCGACGAGGAAGGCCATGAGCGAGCGCGACAGGCCGGCCGCCGGCTCGATGACGTACGGGATGTACTTCTCGCCGGTCGCCTGGTTGAAGTAGCTCAGGTCCTCGCCGGAGTGCTCGGAGTGTGCGCCGAGATCGAAGTCGGTGCGGTTCGCGATGCCCTCGAGCTCGCCCCAGTCGGAACCCTGGAAGCCGAAGCGGTATTCGATGTCGACGGTGCGCTTCGAATAGTGCGCGAGCTTCTCCTTCGGATGCTCGTAGTGGCGCAGGTTCTCCGGCTTGACGCCCAGGTCGAGGTACCACTGCGTGCGCGCGTCGATCCAGTACTGCTGCCAAGCCTCGTCGGTGCCCGGCTCGACGAAGAACTCCATCTCCATCTGCTCGAACTCGCGCGTGCGGAAGATGAAGTTGCCCGGCGTGATCTCGTTGCGGAAGCTCTTGCCGGTGTTCGCGATGCCGAACGGCGGCTTCGAACGCGAGCTCGTCATGACGTTCTTGAAGTCGACGAAGATGCCCTGCGCGGTCTCCGGACGCAGATAGTGCAGCGAATTGTCGTCCTCGACCGGGCCCAGATGGGTGCGCAGCATCATGTTGAAGTCGCGCGGCTCGGTCCAATTGCCGCGGGTGCCGCAGTCGGGGCACACGATGTCCTTGAGGCCGTTCGGCGGCATCTGGTCGTTGTGCTTCTCGGCGTAGGACTCCTCGAGCTTGTCTGCGCGGTGGCGCTTGTGGCAGGTGAGGCATTCGATGAGCGGGTCGTTGAAGACCGAGACGTGGCCGGAGGCGACCCAGACGGCGGACGGCAGGATGATCGACGTGTCGACGCCGACGACGTCCGGACGGGTGACAACCATCGAGCGCCACCATTCGCGCTTGATGTTGTCCTTGAGCGCCACGCCGAGCGGGCCGTAGTCCCACGCCGAACGCGTGCCGCCGTAGATTTCGCCTGCCGGGAATACGAAGCCGCGACGCTTGGCGAGGGAAACGACTTCATCAAGTTTGGAATTAGCCACAATGCACCTTCTGGTTTGAACGGTTTGGGGTCTTACATCAACGTCCGCATCCTACCGTCATATCGTGACACGCCGTCGCCGCCGACGGCCTGTCCCAAGCCGCCGATACGTTCGTAAGGTGCAGGGGAACTTCCATCGGGGAAGTTGAGAGAGGCGCAACGCCTGACCCTTTGAACCTGTTTGGGTAACGCCATCGTAGGGAGTCAACATATGTGCAAGGCAACGACAGCCGACCATCACGATCTCGCAGCCGACGACGCGCTGCGCGCATCGATCCGCCGATCCGTGCTCGACGTGCGCGCACGCACGCCGCTCGCGCAGTCCTTCACGAACTTCGTCACGATCAACCTCGTCGCGAACGCGCAGCTCGCCTCAGGGGGCACCGCCGCGATGAGCTATCTGCCCGACGACGTCATCGACATCGCGGCGATGTGCGGGGCCACCTACATCAACGTCGGCACGCTGCTGCCGTTCTACAAGGACGCGCTTGGCGAGATCACGGCCGCGCTGCACGACGCCGGCCACCGCTGGGTGCTCGACCCGGTCGCCGCCGGCCTCGGCGCGACGCGCACGGCGATCCTCAAGGCGATGCGCGACGTGCCGCCGTCGGTCGTGCGCGCGAACGCGTCCGAGGTCATCGCGCTCGACGCGCTGTGGGGCCTGTCCGACGGCTCCGACGTGACCGACGGCCCCGCCGGCGTCGAATCGACCGACGATGTCGACTCCGCGCTCGCCGCCGCCAAGCGCGTCGCGAGGCATCTGCGCGCACACGACAAGGACGGCCTCGGCGCCGTCGCCGTCTCGGGCGAGACCGACCTCGTCACCGACGGCGAGCGCGTCTTCCGTCTGCCCGGCGGCGACGCGATGATGACAAAGATCACCGGCGCCGGCTGCGCGCTCGGCGGAGTGGCCGCCACCTACCTGTGCGTCGCCGAGCCGCTCGTCGCGGCGCTCGCCGCGTCCCTGCTGTTCGACCGCGCCGGGGAACGCGCGGCGACCGAGTCCCACGGACCGGGCTCGTTCCAGTCCGAGTTCCTCGACGCCCTATGGGCAATCGACGCCGACACCGTGTCGACGTCCACGATTCTGGAGGCGAACCGATGACCGCTGTGTTCCCGTATCCGTCCATGCGCAGGTCCTTCGACCTGCGGTTCTACTTCGTCGTAGGCCCCGACGACTGCAAGGGGCGCACACTCCTCGACGTCGTCTCGAAGGCGCTCGACGGCGGCGCGAGCTTCGTCCAGCTGCGCGCGAAGCACGCCGATGTCGCCGACATCGTGTCGATGGCCGCCGACATCGCCGAGGAGATCCGCGGCCACCATCTCGAGCACCGCGTCGCCTTCGTCATCGACGACCGTGTCGACGCGGCGATCGAGGCGCGTCACCGCGGCATCAAGGTCGACGGCGTCCACATCGGCCAGGACGACCTCTCCCCCGAGGAGGCGCGCCGCCTGCTCGGCAACGACGCGATCGTCGGCCTGTCGGCGAACACGAAAGAGCAGGTCGAGGCCGCGAACGCGCTGCCGGCCGGCACGATCGACTACATCGGCGCAGGCCCGCTGCATGCGACGGCCACGAAGCCCGAGGCGGGCGTCAACGGGTCGGCGGCGACGCTCGACGCCGACCAGATCAACGCGCTGTGCGACGCGAGCCTCTACCCGCTCGTCGTCGGCGGCGGCGTGCACGTCGACGATGTGCCGATGCTCGCCGACACTTACGCCGACGGATGGTTTGTCGTCTCCGCGATCGCCGCGGCTGACGATCCGGAGGTCGCCACGCAGCGTCTCGTCGACGCGTGGACCGCTGTACGCGGCGACGCGCGCCACGACTACGAGGAGACGGTCGGCACTCCGACCGAGCTGCCAGCGGTGCTCACGATTGCGACGACCGATTCGTCGGGCGGCGCCGGCATCGCCGCCGATCTCAAGACGATGCTCGCCAACGACGTCTACGGCGAATGCGTCATCGCCGGCATCACCGCGCAGAACACGACCGGCGTGCAGGCGATCGCGTCCGTCGACGCCGCGCTCATCGGCCAACAGATCGATTCGGTCTTCGACGACATCCGTCCGGCGGCCGTCAAGATCGGCGTCGTCGTCGGCCGCGAGGCGATCGAGACGGTCGCCTCGAAACTGCGCGCGCACGGCGCACAGCACGTCGTCGTCGACCCGGTCATGGTCGCGACGAGCGGCTCTGAGCTCTCCGACGACGAATCGGTCGTCACGATGACGCGTGAGCTGTTCCCGCTCGCCGAAATCATCACGCCGAACATCCCGGAGGCGTCCACACTCATCGGCGACTCGATCGACGACCGCGACGCGATGGAGCGCGCTGCGCGCACGCTCGCCGAACGCTACGGCTGCGCGGCGCTCGTCAAGGGCGGCCACGGTACGAACGACGCGAGCGACGTGCTCGCATGGCCCGGCGGCGACGTGCGCTGGTTCGAGGGCGAGCGCATCGCGAACACGAACACGCACGGCACCGGCTGCACGTTGTCGTCGGCGATCGCCTCGAGGCTCGCGCTCGGCGACACGCTCGGCGACGCCGTCGCGCATGCGAAGGCGTACCTGGGCGGCGCGCTGCGTGCACAGCTCGATCTCGGCGCCGGCTCCGGCCCGATGGACCATGGCTGGGCGCGCCACTGAGCACCGGCCATCTTGATTGCAAGGACTTTGCAATCAATCAAATCGAATCGACTTCACAATCAACAGTTTGCAATCAACAGGAGGGACATCCATGGTACAGACGGCACAGCCTTCCACTTCGCCGACGCCGGACCGCAACGCCGAGCGCCAGCAGGTGCCGACCGACGAAAACGGCAAGCCGATCATCAACACCGTCGCCGCCGTCGCGATCGCGCCGAGCGGCGTCGGCGCCGAACTGAGCGAATACGTCGCGCAGGCCGTCGCCGTCATCCGTGATTCGGGACTGCCGAACGAGACGAACGCGATGTTCACGAACATCGAGGGCGACCTCGACGATGTGCTGCGCGTCGTGCGCGACGCGACGATGAAGCTCGCCGAGCAGGGCTACCGCACCGGCGTGAGCCTCAAGCTCGACATCCGCCCGGGCTTCAGCGGCCAGATGGCGCAGAAGCCGGCGCTCGTCGACGAGATCATCGCGACCGGTCAGTACGACTGAACGGAGCGAACGCGGGCATAGCGCAATGCGCGGGGCCGGGAACGACGATGTGTCGTTCCCGGCCCCGCGCATTCATGCATCCGGCGACGCTACAGTCGATTTTCGATTCAGTCAAGACCGATCGACGCGAGCGTGTGCATCGTCAGGTCGCGCAGATGCGTCGTGCCGGATTCGCTGACGAGTTCGGCGGCGCGCGCGCCTTCGGACGGCATCGAGTACGAACTCATCGCATGCTTGCCGCCGTTGACGTACACCTCGACGCAGCCGCGGTCGACGAAGACGCGCAGGTCGAGTGTGCCGGAGGCGAGTTCGGCGTCGGACAATTTCGCGACGCGGTAGCCGCGGTCACCGTTGGCGACGTTCTGGCGGTCGATGACGACGCCGCCGATCTGCGCGTCGAAGACGATCGCCGTGTAGTGTCCGTCGCCGGTCGCGTGCACGTGCAGCCCGGCGCGTTCTGCGTCGGTGCGCGCAAGGTCGATGCTCATCTCGATCTCGACGGCGCCGCCGTCGTCCTCGAGCACCGTCGCGCATTCGTTGACGCCCAGATCGAGCGCGCCAAGGCCGACGCTGCCGGCGCGCAGGCCGCGCATCTCCTCGACCGGAGCGGTGACGAGGTCGCCGTCGGCGTCCATCGTGATCTCGCGCGGCAGCGTGAGGTTGCCGCACCAGCCGTCCTCCTCCATCGCGATCGGCGCGACGAAGGGGCTCATCCAACCGAGCATGATCTGCCTGCCGTCGGCGTGGAAGGACTGCGGCGCGTAGAAGTTGTGCCCCTCGTCCCACAGGCGGAACTCGGTTTCGGGACGGAAGGCCTCCCCCGGACGCCACGTGCCGATGATGTAGCCGGCGTTGTTGACGTTGCGGTTCATGAAGCCGTCGGGCTTCGCGCCCATCGCCGAGAAACCGATGACCCACTTCTCGTTGCCGTCAGCGTCGCGGATCGGGAAGAAATCGGGGCATTCGAGCATGAAGACATTCGGGTCCGGATGCTCGAACAGCACGCGTTCGAAGCTCCAATGCACCATGTCGGGCGACGTGTAGAGCCACATCTGGCCACGGCCCTCCTTCGACGAGACGCCGAAGGTCATGTACCACACGTCCCCGGTCTTCCACACCTTCGGGTCGCGGAAGTGGTGGTCGACCTCGTCGGTCGGGCAGTCGATGATCATGCCCTGCTTCGTGAACGTCGTCATCGCGTCGTCGTCGGGGCGCGCGAGCATCTGCACCTGCCAGTCGCCGCCGGTGTTGTCCTTGCCGTTGGCCCAGCGGTGGCCGGTGTAGTAGATCCACGGGCGTCCGTCGTCGCCGATGACGGCCGAGCCGGAGAAGACGCCGTGGCGTTCCTGTTCGAGGCTCGGCGCGAAGGCGATCGGCTCGCGCCGCCAGTGCAGCATGTCCGGCGAGGAGACGTGGCCCCAGTGCATCGGACCCCACTGCGTGCCGTAGGGGTGCAGCTGGTAGAACACGTGCCAGCGGCCATCGTAGCGGCACAGGCCGTTCGGGTCGTTGATCCAGCCGCCGTTCGAGGCGATGTGGAACTTCGGGTACCAGCGGTCGTTGCGCGTCGCGGCGAGCGCGGCGACGCCGGCTTCGGCGAGCCTGAGCTGCTCGGCGTGGTCGGCGATCGGCGTCAGCAGCGGATCGGCGGGCGTCGTGGCGGGGGACGCGGCAGACGGGGTGAAGGTTGCGTTGGTCATGATGGGTCCTTTATCTGCGTATCGAAAATATCCGCGTATCGAAAATCAAGTTGTTGATATCAGGGGAAAGGGGCCTGCATCGCCATGCGCGATGCAGGCGCGCGTCGTCACATGTCTTCGCTGTCGGCGCTGAGCACGGACTCGTCGGCGGCCAGCGACGGGGTCTTCGAGTCGCGGATGAACGGGTCGCCGTCGACCTGCTCGTCGTCGCGCTTGATGACGAAGAAACCGTAGATCGTCGCGGCGAGGACGATGCCGGAGATCGTCAGGAACGTCGCGCGGTCGCCTATGCGGTCGTGCAGCATGCCGAGCGGCGTCGAGAAGACGACCTGGCCGATCTGCGAAGCGATCTGGAAGCCAACCATGTACAGCGTCGCCGAGAGCTTCGGGTTGAAGTGGAGCGTGAAGTAGCGGAAGGCCGGCAGGCAGAACAGCGGCACTTCGATCGCGTGGAACATCTTGACGATCGAGATCGCGACCGGATCGTGGAAGATGCCGCACAGGCCGATGCGCAGGAACATGACGGTCGAGCCGAGCAGCAGCGCGTTGCGCACGCCGATCTTGCGCATGATGATCGGCACGACGCCCATCATCGCCGACTCGCAGAACACCTGCACCGAGTTGAGCGTGCCGTAGACGGCGTTGCCTGTCGCCTCGCTCGGGAACAGCGACGCGTAGTAGGTGGGGAACATCTGCTGGTCGAAGACCGTGTAGAACGTGTTCGTCAGCAGCATGAAGACGATGAGCACCCACAGCGCCGGCATTTTGAGGACCTTCGCCATCTCCTTGAGCGTCGGGTTCGACGGGGCGGCGTCCGGATCGGCGGCCTCCTTGAGCGCCTCGCGCTGCTCGGCCGGGTACCACGTCAGGTACACGATGAGCATGCCGAGGCCGAATGCGGAGCCGATCCAGAAGTTGATCATCGGGTTGATGTTGAACACGAAGCCGGCGACGAGCGCGACGATCGCGTAGCCGAAGGAGCCCCAGGCGCGCGACTGGCCATACTCGAAGCCGAAGCGGCGGCTGTAGCGTTCGGTGACGGCCTCGATGAGCGAGCAGCCGGCCATGAATCCGGCCGAAAGCACGATCGAGCCGACGAAAGCGGCCGCCATCATGTTCGTCTGCATCAGCGGCGCGTAGACGAACTGCACGAAGGGGCCGACGAGCGCGGCGATGACCGAGATGACGAGGACGAGCCTGCGCTTGAGGCCAAGATTGTCCTGGATGAGCCCGTAGCAGAACATGAGCACGAGTGTGGCAAGCGAGTTGATCGAGTAGATCGTGCCGACCTCGGCGCCGTTGAGCCCCATCGAGTTGAGCCAACGCTGGAAGAACGACCACCAGATGCCCCACGAGCAGAAGAACAGGAAGATGCCGGTCGAGCTTTGCAGATAGGAGGGGTTCCTCCACACCTTCGCGGTTGTTGATGTTGCCATGATGAACCTCGTTGTCAGGGCTTGGGAAAGCCGGATGCATGACGGATCTGACCCGCCCCGTACGGAGCGGGCGTGTGGAACATCCCTCCCGTCGACTACGTCGTTCGCGATGTCCCGATGCCCTTCAGCATAGTTCGTCAATCGTTTGACGTCAAACGATTGACGAATCCTTCACGAAGTACCCACAATTACTGAAGCGCATAAGGTCAATCGTTTGACGTGTTTTAACGACATCGACACTGCACCGACGTCGCCCTCCCCGGCGTGTCGCAGCCGCCGCCGCTCAGCGTGCCGCGACCGTCATCGCCCGCCGTGCCGCGACCGTCATCGAGCCGCGTGCACCGACGCCTTCTCGATGAGCGTGCAGTGCACCTTCGCCGGCGACGGCGTGTCAAGCAGCGGCATGACGGCCGTCGTGCGCGGCCACGCCGCCTCGTTGATCGCGCGCCCCTCGATGTCCGCGACGAGGCGGTTCGCGGCCCAGTATCCCATCTCGTAGTGCGGCAGCTCGATTGTCGTCAGCTGCGGCTCAAGTGTCTCGGCGAAGACGCGGTGGTTGTCAACGCCGACGACCGAAATATCGTCGCCGATGCGCAGCCCACGGCGTGCGGCGGCCTCGTAGACGTACCAGGCGCGCGCGTCGTTGAAGCAGAAGAAGCCGTCGGGCCGTTCGGAGTCGAACAGTTCCTCGACGGCGCGCAACGCGGGCCCGTTGTTGAGCACGTCGCGGCGCAGCCGTTCGTCGACGTCGATGCCGTGGTCGATGAGCGCCTGTCGGTAGCCTTCGAGCCGTCCGTCCTGCGCGACCATCGGCTCGGTGCAGCCGATGTAGGCAATACGCCGGCAGCCGGCCTCGATGAGCCGCGTCGTAGCGTCGTAGCCGATGCGCGTCTCGTCAGGCTCGATCGACGCGAGGCGCCCTTCGGCGTCAGTCGCGTCGACGAGCACGAGCGGGAATCGCCGCAGCGATTTCGGCACGTCGACGACGCGGTTCGACATCGCCGAATAGAGGAAGCCGTCGACGCCATAGCGCCTGAGCGCGCCGACCTCGTCGTCGATCGCCTGCGCGTCGTCGCCGTTGACGGTGAGCAGCACGTAGCCGAGCGCGCTGAGCGCGTCCTGCGCGCCCTGAATCATGCCACCCGCGTACGGCGTCGTCGCGACCTCGACGCTGATGAACCCGACGATGTGCGTGCGGCTCGTGCGTAGCGAGCGCGCGAGCGCGTTCGGCTGATAGCCCATCTCATTGGCCGCCTCGCGCACGCGCTGCGCGATCTGCGGCTTGACGCGCCCGTTGTCCCTGCCGTTGAGCACGAGCGAGACCGTGGAGACCGAGACCCCGACGCGCTGTGCGATCTGCTTCATCGTCGTCATATGCTCCACGATAATTGCGGCGCGGATAATTCCGATGCCGCCCACAGCGATGATCGTGCCGATGTCCACGCCGATGCCCACCCCGTGGACTACACTGATTGGTCGGCCGCGCCGACGCGCGGCTTCGACATGACGTTTTTCTGGTCGTTCGGCGGCGGACTCCTCACCTTGCCGCGGCAAGCCGGCGACCTTCCAGCGCGCACGGCGCGCAGAAAGCAAGGTGCAGATGACTTCTTCGAGCCACCCGCGCGCATCCCGCTCCCCTCTTCAGCAAGCATCTCCTCAGCAAGCGTCTCCTCAACATGAGTCGTCGATCATGCGCGCACTGCGCAGGCACTGGCCTACGGCGGCCGTCGTGGTGGCGATCCTCGCGATCTGGCAGATCTGGGTCAACGTCACCCATCCCCCGGTCACGATGATCGCCTCACCGAGCCAGATCGTCGTCGCGACGGTGCGCGCATGGCCCACGCTGTGGCCGGCGAGCGTCGTCACCTTCGCCGAAGGCGTGTGCGGTTTCCTGATCGCCTGTCTCGTCGGCGTGCTGCTCGGCGTCGGCATCCACTGCTCGCGCACGGCGTACGCGGCGCTGTTCCCGCTCCTCGCCGCCGCGCAGACGCTGCCGCTCATCTCGATCGCCCCGCTGTTCCTCATCTGGTTCGGTTTCGAGCCGCTCGGCAAGGTCGTCATCGTCGCCGTCTTCGCGGTCTTCCCGATCGTCGTGCAGACGATGCGCGGCCTTGAGGCGGTACCGTCGTTCTACGACGACGTCGCGACGACGTGCGGCGCGTCGCGCGCATGGGCGCTCTTCCACGTCGATCTGCGCGTCGCGGCGCGGCAGATCTTCGGCGGCGTGCGTGTCGCCGCCGCCTACGTCTTCGCGACGGCTGCGACCGCAGAATACCTCGGCGCGCGCCGCGGTCTCGGCATCTGGCTGCAGGCCGCCTACAACTCGTTCCAGACGCCGCTCATCTTCGCGGCGACCTTCGTCATCATCGTCATGACCGCGCTGCTGCTGCTCTCCGTGCACATCGTCGAACGACTCACGATCGGCGCGCCCGGCGACGACGAGGACCCCGACGCGCAGTAAGTCGCGCAGTAACGCGCGCTGATTTTCCGCGCATTCGACGACGACCCATCGCAAGCGAACATCATCGTTCATGCAATCATTCATTCTTTCGCCATCATTCATCAATTCATCAGGAGATCTCATGACTTTTCGCCGATTCCTTGCGCGCGTCGCCGCCGCCGCGGCCGCGCTATGCTCAATCCTCGCCGCCGCCGCATGCGGTGGCGCGCCGGCCGCCGATGGGCTGCGCCACGTCACGTTCATGCTGTCGTGGGCGCCCGACACGAACCACATCGGCGTCTACGTCGCCCGCAACAAAGGCTACTATCGCGACGCCGGCCTCGACGTCGACATCGTCGCCGTCGCCCAATCCGGCGCCGAACAGGCCGTCAACAACGGCGTCGCCGACTTCGCGCTGTCGAACCTGACGAACGTCGGCGTCTACGCGACGAAGGGCGCGCGCCTCAAGCAGGTCATGCAGGTGCAGCAGAAGACGAGCGCGATCTGGTGCGCGCTCGCATCGAACACGGCGATCCAACGGCCGCGCGACTTCGACGGCAGGACCTTCGCGACCTTCGGCTCAAGCGAATCGGACGCCGTCATCCGCCGCATGATCGAAACGGACGGCGGCAAAGGCGACTTCGACAAGGTCACGGTCGGCACATCGACGTTCCAGACGCTCGCGTCCGGACGCGCCGACTTCGGCGGCTTCTACGCCACATGGGAGGGCGTGCAGGCGAAGATGAACGGCCCCGAACTGCGCTGCTTCACCGAACCCGACTACGGCGTGCCCGGCAACGCCGACTCGATCGGCATCATCACGAGCGACCGACTCATCGACGACGACCCCGACCTCGTGCGCGCATTCGTGCAGGCGACGCAGCGCGGCTACCGCTACGCCTACGACCACAGCGAGGAAGCCGCCTCGATCCTCGTGCACGACGCGCCCGAGGCGAACCTCGACGAGGCCTTCGTCACCGAATCGATGAAGACGATCGTCGACGGGCAGTACTGGGGTGACCGCGAACGCATCGACGACGGCGACTTCGTCCTCGGCTCGATCGACTACGACGGCACACAACGCTACTTCGACTTCCTCGCCTCGTCCGACGCCTACGCCGACGCGAACGGGCAGGTCGTGCACGACGCGCCGCGCTCGCGCGAGCTCGCGACCGACGAATTCCTCGCGACCGCCGCAAAGACCGCGGCCTCGAAGAACACCCGATAGGCCGCCGCGATTACTCGCAGCGCATAGCACGCGCAGTGAAACCATTCGTGAAACAATGACCGTATGACTGATTCACCGCATCTCGTCCTGAGCATGGACACCGGCGTCGACGATGCGCTCGCGCTCGCCTATCTGATCGCATCCGGCGCGCATATCGTCGGCGTCAGCGCGACCTACGGCAACGTGCTGCAGCAGCAGGCGGCGCGCAACACGCGCACCGTGCTCGACATGCTCGGCCACGCCAACGTGCCGGTGGCCGACGGCGCACGCCACCCGTCGTGGGCGCCGCTGTTCGTCGCCGACGCCGGCTGCGCGCGCTTCCACGGCCGTAACGGGCTCGCCGACCTGCGCATCGGCACGTCGGCGACGCCCAAGCCGCGTCCGGGCCGCGTCATCGCCTCGGACAAGGACGGCATCGTCACGCTGTCGATGGCTGATGTGAAGAACAACATCCGGCAGGGTCATGCGATCTCGGTCGGCGGCTACCCGGTCGGCGATCCGCACGCCGAACTGCCGACGATCCCCGAGTTCTTCACACGTTCCGAACTCGCGATGCCGCAGAAACTCGGTTTTCCCGACGAGAACTGCTCGACGATGACCGACGGCGCGCGGCTCATCGTCGACGCCGCACGCCGTTACGGCCGCAACCTGACGATCGTCGCGACCGGTCCGCTCACCGACGTCGACGTCGCGCTGCGCGCCGACCCGGCCGCTGTGCGCCGCGCGCGGATCGTGTTCATGGGCGGCGCGCTCACGCAGGAAGGCAACTGCTACGACCTCGTATGCGAGACGAACGTGCTGCAGGATCCCGAGGCGGCCGACCGCGTGCTGCGTGCGCGCGCCGACACGACGATGGTCGGCCTCGACGTCACGCACCGCTGCCTGCTCGGCCCCGCCGACGTCGCACGATGGATTACCGATGTCAACGACAACGGCGTCAACAATGACCATGACAGCAACAATGGCGGCCGCAATGTCAGCACTGCGGGCACCGCGTGCAGCAGACGCCATGTCGCGTTCCTGCTCGCGAGCCTCGCGAATTTCTCGATCCGTGCGAACCGCGCGAGCGACCCGATCTTCGCCGCCGGCATGCCGCTGCACGATCCGCTCGCGGCGGCCGTCGCGCTCGACCCGACGATCGTGACGACCTTCGAACTGCCGATGATCGTCGAAACGCGCACCGGCGACGGCGTCGGCGTGCGCGGTCGCACAATCGGCGACCCGCGCGCGGCGCTCGACGACGCGAAGGCGACGCATGTCGCCCTCGGCGTCGACGGCGACGCTTTCGTGCGCCGTTTCACCGACGTGATCGCCGGCTTCATCGCCTCGCTCGGCTGAGCGTCAATCCGCCTTAGGCCTGCTTGACGCCGCCGAAGCGACGGTCGCGGTGAATGTACCGGTCGATCGACCCCCACAGCACCTCGCGGCCGCAGTCGGGGAACAGCTCGGGCACGAAGTCGAGTTCGGCGTAAGCGGCCTCCCACGGCAGGAAGTTGCTCGTGCGCTGCTCGCCGGAGGTGCGCACGACGAGGTCACAGTCGGGGATGTCCGGGTTGTACAGATGCTCGGCGATCATCTTCTCGGTGACGCGGTCACCCTTGATGCGGCCCTCGCGCACCTCGCGCGCGATCGCGGCAGCGGCATCGGCGATTTCGGCGCGCCCGCCGTAGTTGATGCAGAAGACGACGTCAATGACGTTGTTGTGCTTTGTGCGTTCCATCGCCGATTCGAGTTCGTCGATGACCGACTTCCACAGCTTCGGGCGGCGTCCCGACCAGCGTACGCGCACGCCCCACTCATCCATCTGCGCGACACGGCGGCGGATGATGTCGCGCGAGAAGCCCATCAGGAAGCGCACCTCCTGCGGCGAGCGCTTCCAGTTCTCGGTGGAGAAGGTGTACAGGCTCAGATAGCGCACCCCCGCTTCGATCGCGCCGGCGATCGTGTCGAAGACGACCGGCTCGGCGGCCTGGTGGCCTTCGGTGCGGATGAGGCCGCGCTGCTGCGCCCACCGTCCGTTGCCGTCCATGATGACGCCGATGTGCCGCGGGATCTTGTTCTTGGGGAAGTCCGGAATGATCGTCGGATCGGAGAACGGTGCTGCCGGAATGTTCAGTGACTTGTAATCGACGCCTTCAAATGCCATGTCTTCAATCTAGCAAGCGCATCGAACGTATCGGCCGTTCGAGATAGTACTGCGCCCATTCCTCGACGGCGCGCGCCGTGCGCGGGTCGAGCTGCGAGCCGTCGAGCCTCGCCCAGTCGCCGTCGGCGAGCGCCCTGAGCCGCGTGAGCGTCAACGCATCCACCGGTTTCGCCTCGGGCGTATGGTCGGCCTCGCACATGACGCCGCCGGCGGCCGCCGACAGATGCGTGAGCTGGTCGGTGCGTCCGCACACGACGCACGAGTCGAGCCGCTGACGCCAGCCGGCGAGCGCGAGTGCGCGCAGCACATAGGATTCGGCGATCATCTGCGCGTCGTGCCGTTTGCCGGCGAGCGCGTTGAGCGCGCCGACGAGCAGCCGGTACTGCGCCGGCGCCGGCTCGTGTTCGCTCGTGATCAAATCGTTGAGCGTTTCGACGATGACGTTCGCGGCGCGGTACGCCTCGTAGTCGGCGCCAATCGCGCCGGCGTACGCAGCGATCGACTCGGCCTGGCTGATTGTGTCGAAAGTGCGTCCCTCCCCCAGCAGCAGGTCGACGCGCATGAACGGCTCGACGCGACCGCCGAAGCGCGATTTCGTGCGGCGCACGCCTTTGGCGACGGCGCGAACCTTGCCGTGGCCGCGCGTGAACAGCGTGATGATGCGGTCGGCCTCGCCGAGTTTCGTCGTTTTCAGCACGACGCCTTCGTCACGGTACAGCGCCACGCGCCGCTCCTTTCGTTGCTTTCATCGTTGTGCGCGCCGTCGTTTTCCTTCATCGTGCTTCGGCGGCCGCCGTCAGAACAGGAACAGGCCCCAGAACGAGAAGCTCAGCAGGATGAGCAGCATCGTGAAGGAGAGCGTCCAGAAGAGCATGCGTCCGAGACGTCGCTCGGCGACGACCGGCTGCGCGCCGCTCATGATCTGCCTGAGCGCACCGCGGCGCATCGGCCACTGCAGCACGCCGCGCATGGACAGCTCCTCGATGATGCCGGTGAACACGCGCGACCACGCCCACAGCAGCACGATGCACACGATCTGGATGAACGGCCAGCTCCAGTACATCATGCCGCTGTCGTCGGGCGGGGCGCTGCCCCACGCCATGTGCACGACGGCGATGACGACTTCGCCGAAGCCGCCGAGGAACACGAACAGCGCGACGAGCGTCACGATCGTGAGCATGAGCAGCGCACCGCCGAAGCGTGCGCGGAAGCCGAGCGCGGGGCCGAGCCCCTTGCTGCGGTTGCGGATGTGCATGACGAGCGCAATGCATGAGACGATGAGCGAGACGAGCATCATGATGGCCATCAGTGCCAGCACGATCGTGCCGTAGACGGTCATGACGCGGTGGGCGTGCAGGCCGCGCGGCACCGGGATCGACTGGTAGAGTGGCGTGCCGGCGATGCGTTCGCTTGTCTGTGTGAGTCCGCGCGACGTGCCGACGGCCCAGGCGACCATGTCGTCGACGTAATCGTCGGCGAAGGGGGTGCCGCTCATCGATTCGTCGCCGAGACGCAGCACATGGTTGGCGATCGGATAGCTGCGCAGCGAGACATCCCAGTTGCCGGCGCGGTGCGCGAGCGCAAGAATCTCCTTGAATCCCTGCACTTGCGCCGTCATGACGTCCTTCGAGCCGTAGGCGACCATCGTCGGTATCGAGAACGCCTTCGGCGTCGACGTGCGAATGTCGATGTTGTCGAGGCCGAACATCGCCAGATCGAAGGAGAACACGCGCCGCACGATCGACTGGTAGCCATCGTTCGCGCCGGCGAGCGCGAAGTTCTGCACGGCGAGGAAAGCGAGCGAATGCCGCGGTGAGAACACCATCGGCGATAGCAGGATCTGGAAGGCGATATCGTCGTCGATGTCGAGCAGATACGACGAGATCCATGTCGCCTCGCTCGTCGCGTAGATGCCGACCTTGTGTTCGTCGACGGCGTCCATGCCGCGCAGGATGTCGATGACCTGGTCGTAGATGACGGCGGAGCCCTGATAGTCGCGGTTGAGGTCGCTCGTCGACCATACCGGCTTGTCGAGGACGGCGGTGACGAAGCCGGCCGACGCCATGCTCGTGGCGATGTCGCCGAAGGAGTTGTCGCAGGTGCCGTAACCGGCGCCGTGCATGAACACCATGCCGGGCAGTCCCTTCGACGGCGCGCCTTCGGGTGTGCGCACGAGGACGCGGATCTTCTGGATCTCGCCGGTCGACGGCCGTTTCGCGTCAATCGTCAGATACTGTTTGCGCACCTTGTAGGTGTCGGCGCCGGGCAGCTTGTCCTTCGTGGCGAAAGTGACCGTCGTGTCCGGCGTGAGCGTCGCGAAGCTCATTGCGCGCGGCGTGTCCTCGACCGGGATCCTCGTGTTCGTCGAGACGGTCACGAGGATGCCGAGCAGGATGATGAAGATCGGCAACGTGATCATGAGCCGCTTCGTGCGGCTGAAGGCGGCCGTCGTGCCTTCGGTGCGCTGGGTGCTGTCCGTCACGTCACCGTCCTTTCCGTTCACGCGTGGTTTTCGTTCTGGCTTTCGCCGTGTCCTTCATGGACGACCGGGATGACGACAGGGCCGGTCCCGGCGGTCGTGTCGACGCCGTCGGCCTGCATCTGCTCGGCGATGGCGTTCGCGTGCTTGAGCAGTGTCTCAACAATCCGGTCCTCGGGAACCGTCTCGATGACCTTGCCCTTGATGAAGATCTGTCCCTTGCCGTTGCCGGAGGCGACGCCCAAATCGGCTTCGCGCGCCTCACCGGGGCCGTTGACGATGCAGCCCATGACGGCGACGCGGATCGGCGCCGTGATGTCCTTGAGTCCTTCGGTGACGGCGTTCGCGAGCTGGATGACGTCGACCTGCGCGCGTCCGCAGCTCGGGCAGCTGATGATGTCGAATTTGCGCGCCCGCAATCCCAGATACTCGAGGATCTTGCAGCCGACCTTGACCTCCTCGACCGGCGGCGCGGACAGCGAGACGCGGATTGTGTCGCCGATGCCTTCGGCGAGCAGCGCGCCGAAAGCGATGCATGATTTGATTGTGCCCTGCCACGCCGGTCCGGCCTCGGTGACGCCCAGATGCAGCGGCCAGTCGCCCTGCTGCGCGAGCAGCCGGTAGGTCTCGACCATCGTGACCGGGTCGTGGTGCTTGACCGAGATTTTGAAGTCATGGAAGCCGACGTCCTCGAACATGCGCGCCTCCTTGAGCGCGGAGGCGACGAGCGCCTCGGGGGTCGGGCCGCCGTAGCGTTCGTAGAGCGTCTTGTCGAGCGAGCCGGCGTTGACGCCGATGCGCAGCGAGATGCCCGCATCGGTCGCCGCCTTGCAGATCGCCGGTCCGACCTCGTCGAACTTGCGGATGTTGCCGGGGTTGACGCGCACGGCCGCGCAGCCGGCGTCAATCGCCTCGAACACGTAGTTGCTTTGGAAATGGATGTCGGCGATGACCGGGATCGGCGATTTCGCGACGATCTTCGGCAGCGCATCGGCGTCCTCCTGCGTCGGCACGGCGACGCGCACGATGTCGCATCCGGCGGCCGTCAGTTCGGCGATCTGCTGCAGCGTCGCGCCGACGTCGGCGGTCTTCGTGTTCGTCATCGACTGCACCGAAATCGGGGCGCCCCCGCCGACCGGCACGGGGCCGACCATGATGCGACGCGACTGGCGTCTCGGGTGCAGCGGGCTTTCGCTGATCGCCTGTTCTCCGGTCTTGCGGAACGGTTTGTCCATCGTCAATCCATCCATCCATTCGTTCGTCAGACAACCATCACGGTGGCTGCGCCGCCTTGCACGGGCGGCGGAATCCATCACAGGATACACCAGCGCGTCACCGCCCGGCGAGGGCGATGTTCAGCGCTTGGCGATGATCGCGTCGGCGCGTGCGCGCGCCTCGCGTTCGCAGGCGAGCATGTCGTCGACCGACGTGAAGCGCGGGGTGTCGCGCAGCTCGCCGTCCATCGCATCGATCACGCGCTCAACGGTGTCGACGATGCCCAGATACGGCAGCCGGCGGTCGAGGAACGCATGCACGGCCTGCTCGTTCGCCGCGTTGAGCACGGCCGTATGCTTCTGCGAAGCGTTCAGGCAACGCCGCGCGAGGTCGACGGCCGGGAACGCCTCGTCGTCGAGCGGCTCGAAGGTCCAGCTGGCCGCCGCCGCCCAGTCGCATGCGGCGGCGACGCCGCCGAGGCGTTCGGGCGCGGACAGGCCGAGCGCGATCGGCAGGCGCATGTCGGGCGGCGAGGCCTGCGCGATCGTCGCGCCGTCGCGGAATTCGACCATCGAATGGACGATCGACTGCGGATGCACGGTGACGACGATGCGTTCGGGCGGCACATCAAACAGACGACTCGCCTCGATGACCTCAAGTCCCTTGTTCATCAGCGTCGACGAGTTGATCGTGACGACCGGCCCCATATGCCACGTCGGATGGTTGAGCGCCTGCTCGGGCGTGATGTCCTTCATCTGTTCGCGTGTCCAACCGCGGAACGGCCCGCCGGACGCTGTCACGACGAGGCGCGATACCTCGGCGTGCGTGCCGGAGCGCAGCGACTGCCAGATCGCCGAATGTTCGGAGTCGACCGGGTTGATCTGGTCGGGGCGCGTCTGCGCGTCGAAGAGCAGATGGCCGCCGGCGACGACCGATTCCTTGTTCGCGAGCGCGAGCTGCGAACCGGCCTTGAGCGCCGCAATCGACGGCGTCAGGCCGATCGATCCGGTGATGCCGTTGAGTACGACGTCGGCGCCACTGCCGGCGATGGCATCGACCTCGTCGAGTCCGGCGTGCACGTGCACGTCGTGCGCGCCGCGTTCGTCGAGCGCCTCGCGCAGCGGACGCGCGGCCTCGGGATCGGCGACGACGACGTCGGGCACGGCGAAGCGCACGGCCTGCTCGGCGAGCAGGTCGACGTGGGCGCCGCCCGCGGCCAGCGCGGTGACGGTGAAGTGTTCGGGGTGGCGTGCGATGACGTCGAGGCCCTGCGTGCCGATTGATCCGGTCGAGCCGAGGACGACGACGCTGCGCGGGGCAGCGTCCTCATACACGCCGCTGTCGTACGGCGTCGTGATGTGTTCCTCCGTCATCTCAGCGCCCGTCCCTGTCCGTGTCGCCGGTCACGAGCGGGCCGTCGGTCGAGAAGGTCGGGAATTCGAGATCCGGGATCTCGACGTTCATCGTGTCCGGCGGCACGAACTGCGTATCGTGGCCGGCGTTGGACGCGGCGGACGTCGATGCAGACGCCGAAATGGATGCAGTAGACGACGACGCGGCGGCCGCGTCCATCGGGCGGCGCACCGGCAGGTCCGGGATCGTCACGTTCGCGAGCGTCGGCACCGACAGTCCGCTCGACGTCGTCATCGCCGACGGCTGCTTCGGCTCCTCGGGCAGCGTCTCGGTGCTCTTCGCAAGCGATGCGAGCGCGGCGAGCGACGGCGAATCGAGCGCCGGCTGATGCGTGTCGCCGAAGGTGATCGTCGTCTCGTCGGACACAGCGGTCACCATCGGCACGGCGTTGAGGTCGTCGGGAACGGCCGGCGGCGTCGGCGTCACCCGTTCGTGTTCGGGGATCGTGCGCGGCGCCGGCGTGATCGGCTTGATGTCGGACAGTGTATGGGCGCGCGCGACCGACGAGGACCCGTGCGACGTGGCCGCCGTCTCATGCGGCGCGAGCGGCAGGCCGAAGGACTGCGTCTGCGTCAGGTCGCGCGCTTCATCGTTGTGCTGTGCTGCGGTCGCGGCGACGGTCGCGCCTGCGGCCGCTGCGGCCTCGGCGACGTCGTCGCTGACCGGGATCGTCGTGGCGGCCGTCGCCGAGGCCGGCGTCACCGGCGAGGCAGTCGGCGTCGTCGGCGTGAAGATCGCCTGTTCGGCCTTGTGCAGCTCGTCGAAGGACTGTTCGGGCGCGAGCGATTCCACCGGCTGCACGGCGTTCGGCTGGGAGAGCGCCGGCTGTACGACAGTCGGCTGCATGTGCGAGGCCGTCGTGCGCAGCGCGGCCGCATGGTCGGGGATGAGCGGCGCGACGGCCGGCGCGGACGACGTCGGCGCGGCGGCCGGACGGCGTTCGGCGTAGGTGGAGACGCGCGCATAGGACTCGAGACGGCCGAGCAGGTCGGCGCAAGCATTGAGATAGTAGTCGACCTGACGTTCGTCGTAGCCGCGCTTGCCTTTGCGCTGCGTGAACATGACGTCGGAGACCGACTGCGCCGTCAGCTTCGCGCCGTCGTCATAGGCGGCCTCGGCGTCCGAGCTGATGCGGTCGAGCTCATCTCCGGCCTGATCGATGATGCGGTCGATGAGCCTATCCACCTGCTTGCGGTCGTAGGACGGGCGCTTGGCCTCCCCCGACGCGAACCGTTCGCCCTCGGCGCGCTCCGCGTGTGCCTCGAGCTGATGGTAGAGCGCCTCGACCTGCGCCTTCCATGCGACGCGTCCGAGTTCGGCGATCTCATAGGAGGTGTCCTTGTCGCTGACGGCCTTCGCGAGCCGTTCGAGCGTCGCGTCGACCTGCGGGATCGCATAGCCGCCCTTGACGATGTCGAAGGACGCGTCCTGGATGTCGCTGCGTTTGAGTTCGACGCCGTCCTGCTCGTACAGGGCGTGCGCCTGCTCAAGGAAGGCGTCCACCTGACGCACATCGTAGCCCTTCTTGCGTTTGCCCACGCGCTCGATATTCGCCGTGCCGCCCGTCGCTTCGCGTTCTTGCGCCATCGTCTGTCCTCCTCGCGATTTCGTACCAGTGCCTAGATTACGTGATGTTTGAGACGCGCGCACGGCGGACGACGCCGTACATCGCGCGCGACACCCGCCCGCGTGCCGCTTTCTTCACCCGTCGTTGTACAGTGGTTCCCCGCGGGCGATTAGCTCAGTTGGTTAGAGCGTCACCTTTACACGGTGGATGTCGGGGGTTCGAGTCCCTCATCGCCCACCGCACAGCCCCGTTGCGAGATCGGCTCGCGGCGGGGCGTTTTCGTTACGGCAGCAGGCGTTTGAGCCGATGTGCATATGCGTTGCCGGCACAGCGTTCATATGCTTGTTGATTCGACGTTCCTGCAATTCGTGTCCAAACCGTGTCCAAACCGCGTATGCACTGCCGTACTGCATACGGTGCCCGCGTCGCCGTCACCGTGGGCGCCGCACTCAGCTGTGCGAGGGAACGCCGTCCTGCCCCTGTCGCCCTCCCTATAATCATGAGCCATGAACACCCCATTGGATGTATGGACGAACCCGTTGAAGGCGTTGCAGACGTTGCTGCCCGGAACCTCACGGCGCGACGAGGAGCTCGCCGAGCGCGTCGACGCGCTCGACCTCGAAGTGCGCCGACTCGAGCAGGAAGTGCATTGGCGCGCGGTCGACGACGACCGTCGCATCACCGAACTGACGCACGCGCTCGAGGAGGAACGGGCGCGCTGCCCGCATCCCACGCCCGCGGCGAAACGCGCCGACATGATCGTCGCGCTCGTCATGCTCGTGCTGTCGGCCGGCATGCTCATCCCGGTCATGCTCACGCTGTTCGGCGTCATCGATCCGGCGCACGCCGTCATCCGCTGGGTGACGCTCGGCCTCATCGCGCTCGCCTTCGCGTTCGCCGTCGCCTTCGCTATCCTGCGCGAACGGTTCCCGCGCACCTTCGCGATGACAATCGTCTTCGTCTGCGCCGTCATGATGCAGCTGTGCGCGTGCCTGCTGTGACGGCGTGCCGATATGTGATCGCCGCCGGCGTCCCTTCTTGGGGATCGCCGGCGGCGATTGATGTCAGCGGTTCGAACTCTTGCCGAAGGCGCGCAGCCTGATGCCGTTCCAGTCGTCGCCGACGGTCAGCGGCGTCGACGCGTTCATGCCGGCCGTCTTCGACGCGTTCTGCACGGTGTTCGCCCCCGGCGCCCCATCGCGTCCCGGTTTCGGCGTGAGCACCCACAGCGGGCCGTCCTGTCCGAGCACGGCGTAGGCGTCCATGATCGTATCCGACAGGCCGTCCTCGTCGTCGCCGTCGCGCCACCAGATGATCGCGCCGTCGACGGCGGAATCGTATTCCTCGTCCACCAGCTCCTCACCGGTCAACGTCTCGATATTCTCGCGGATCGTGTCATCCACATCGTCGTCCCAGAGCCATTCCTGGACCAGGTCCCCTGTGCGGAAGCCGAACTCCTCAGCTTTCTCAGATGCCGTTTGATTCACGTTCGTCAATATAGCAACACCAGCGAACACGCCCGTTCGCGCGCTTAGGCGGCACGACGTGGGCGATCGGCGCGCCGTGACCGTCAGTCGACCGTGCAGCGCGGCAGCGAGTCGCCCTTGCCTTCGCCGATCGCGACGAGTGCGCGGTACGCGTCGTCGAGCGTCGAGACCTTGACGTCGCGCAGTCCTTCGGGCACATGCCCGATGACCTCGTCGCAGTTGGCGGACGGCGCGAGGAACCATGTGGCGCCGTCGCGCTTCGCGCCGAGCATCTTGAGATCGATGCCGCCGATCGCGCCAACCTTGCCCTTGTCGTCGATCGTGCCGGTGCCCGCGATCGTCGTCGACGCCGACTCCTCGACCGGCGTGAGCATGTCGACGAGGCCGAGCGCGTACATCATGCCGGCCGACGGGCCGCCGATGTCGTCGACGTGCATCGTCACCTTCGCGCCCTTGACGTCGACGCCGAGCTTCTTGGCGTAGTCGAGACCGGCGGTGGCGGCCGCATCCTGCGAGGAGGTCATCTCCTGCTGCGATTCATGCTCGTACTCCTCGCTCGTCTGTCCGGGCGGGAAGACCGCCTCCTGCGGCATGACGAGCATGTGGGGGTCGGCCCATCCCCACAGCGCCTCGGCGTTCGAGACCGGGTATCCGGGCACGCCGGCGGCGTTGACGGTGACGAGCAGCAGTTTGCCCGAATCCTTGTGGGTCTTCACGCCCGAGACATCGATGACCTTCCGGCCGCCGTTTTCGCCGAGCACGTCCTGCGTCGGCCCGGGCGTCTCGACGACGTAGGCGCTCGGCATCAGCAGAATCACGACGCCGAGCAGCACGGCGAGCGCGCCGACGAGGAAACCGAAGGGACGGCCCCGCCAATGCGCGGCGAGGCGGCGGAACGGTCCGGGGCGTGCGACGTCCTGCGCGGGGTTCGGCTGATTGGGCAACTGCATGTGCGACATGCCTTCCATACTATGGCCGCGGCGGAATTATTTCGGCGTGTCGCGTATTGAGACAGATAGAAAAACGAATCGACCAGACAAGTCATGAAGGGAATCCATGATGGATGAGAACACGCTGCACCAATGGTTCATCGACTGCTTCGGCCCCGTGCAGGGCGAGATGGCGTGGAAGCAGCTCGAGTCGCTGCCCGACCAGATCCGCGAGCAGCTGATGAGCCAGAGCCCCGAAGACCTGCCCGATCCGACGCAGATTCGTGGCATGATGCAGGCCTTCGCCGGCGGCGGCCTCAACTCCTTCGGCGAGATGCAGCAGACGATCGCCGAAGGGCCGATCAACGTCAAGCTGGCGAAGTCGATCGCGCTCCAGCAGGCGAACGACGCCGACAGCGAACGGATCGTCACCGCCGAGGAGGGCAACACGATGCGCCGCGCGATGAGCGAGGTCAATCTGTGGCTCGATACGACGACCAATTTCAATCCGCCGTCTTCACAGGCCGAGGCGCTGACGCGCGCCGGCTGGGTCGAGGGCACGATCGAGCAATGGGCCCAGTTCGCCGCGCCGGTCGCCGCCTCGATGAACGAGGCGCTTGGCGCCGTCATCTCCGACCGTCTCGGCGACGCCTTCGACGGCGAGATCACCGGCATGTTCGCCGGCCCGGTACCGATCCCGATCCCCGAGGGCATGAAGGATCCCAAGCAGCTGATGAAGCTGTTCGCCAACACCTCCTACGCGATGCAGCTCGGCCAGGCGGCCGGCGCGATGTCGAAGGAGGTGCGCGGCAGCTACGACCAGGGCATTGCGCTGCTCAAGAACCCGGCGGGCGGCCTCATCATGCAGAACGTTGACGAATACGCGCACTCGCTCGAGATCGACGCGGCCGAGGTCGCCGAGTTCATCGCGTTGCGCGAACAGGCCTATGCGCGCCTCTACGCGACGGTGCCGTGGCTGATGCCGCGCTTCGCCGCGCTCATCGGCAAGTACGCGCGCGGCATCACGATCGACCTCGACGCGATGGAGGAGCAGCTGCGCGGCGCCTCGTCGCTCGACCCGGAGTCGCTCTCCGGCGCCGTCAACCTGTCGAACGTCGGCCTGACGACAACCGACGAGCAGAAGGAGACGATGCATTCGATCGAGACACTGCTCGCGCTCGTCGAAGGCTGGGTCGACTGCGTCGTGTGGCGTTCCGGCATGGCGCATCTGCCGCATCTCGAGCAGCTGCGCGAGATGATGCGCCGCGAGCGCGCCGTCGGCGGCCCCGCCGAACTGACCTTCGAGAACCTGCTCGGCCTGCAGCTGCGTCCGAAGCGCACGCGCGAGGCCGCGCAGCTGTGGGAGCGCATCACCGCCGAGCAGGGCGTCGAGGCGCGCGACGCGATGTGGGGGCACCCGGACCTGCTGCCGAACCTGCCCGACGAGACCGACACGGCCGAGGCGAGCGCATCGAAGGGCGAGCGCATCGATTGGGACGCCGAACTGAGCCGTCTGCTTGACGACACCGATGACACCGCCGATGCCGACGACGCAAACGACACCGGCACCGACACCTCCGCCGGCGACACGAACGCCGACGACCATCCCGCCGATGGCGACGCGCAGTAGCACCGGCTGACAGCGGATCTTCAGCGAAGGAAGCGGCTTACGTCCCTGACGAAGCCGCTTTCCTCGTTCATGCGGCGCGCATAGGACAGATGGAGCGCGTCCTCGGCGCGCGTCACGCCCACATAGAGCACACGGCGCTCCTCCTCGAGCGTCGTCGGATCGTCGGAGGCATGGAACGGCATCAACCCGTCGGACAGCCCGACGAGGAATACGTGCTTGAATTCGAGACCCTTCGACGCGTGAATCGTGCTCACCGTCGCCCTGCCGCTGCGCGCGCCGGCCGCGTCGTCGATCGCGGACGCGTCGGCCGGCGGCGCCTCCGCGATCGCCGACTGCTGCCAGCCGGCGTCGCGGCGCACCTGATATGCCACGCCGACCTCGCGCAGCGCGCGCACGAAAGGCGCCTGCTGGCCGTTGATGCGCGTGAGCACTGCGCAGTCGGCGGCGCGTCCGCCTTGCGCGACGATGCCGCGGATTGCCGCGGCAACGGCGCGCGCCTCCTCGGCATCGGTGCCGTAGATCGCACTCGTCACGCGCGGGCCGCCGTCACGCACGGCGCGCAGCCGCAGATAGTCGTCGCGCTCCGGCGAACGCGAGAGCACACGGTTCGCGAGCGCGATGACCGGAGGCGTCGAACGGTAGTCGCGGCTCAGTTCGATGTTCGCGGCGAGTGGCGCGAACTCGCGTTCGAAATCGTCGAGATAGTAGCTCGTCGCGCCCGCGAACGAGTAGATCGTCTGCGCCGGGTCGCCGACGACGCAGATGTCGCGGTTGCCGCCGAGCCATCCGCGCAGCAGCCGGTGCTGCAGCGGCGACACGTCCTGGTATTCGTCGACGGTGAGCCATCCGATGCGTTCGCGGATGTGCGCGGCCGTCTCGGGGAAGGCGTCGAGCACATGCGCGCACATGAGCAGGATGTCGTTGAAGTCGATCTGCAGGCGCGCCGTCTTCTCGAGTTCGTACTGCCCGTAGACGTCGGCGAAGCGGCGCGCGTCGAGCTGCGCGGGCGGCTCGCGTCGCGTCGCCGCGCAGACACGTTCGTAGTCGTCGGGTGCGATCAGCGAGACCTTGCACCAGTCGATTTCACGTTCGACGTCGAGCGCGGCTCGTCGTTCCGGCTCGCGGTTGAGCGCGCGCACAAATGCCTGCGCGACGAGGTCGGTACGGCGTTCGGCGAGCTGCGGGAACGGCCCCTCGCACAGTTCGTTCCACACTTCGCGCAGCTGCGCGAGCGCGGCCGAATGGAAGGTCGCGACGTGCACGCCGTCGACGCCGAGCGCCGCGATCCGTTCTCGCATCTCGTTCGCCGCCTTGACCGAGAACGTCACGGCGAGCGTCGCGCCGGCACGCCATGCACCCGTCGCGCACGCGTAGGCGATGCGCCGTGTGATCGTGCGCGTCTTGCCGGCGCCGGCGCATGCGATGATGCGGACCGGCCCCTCCACGCTCGTCGCGGCGCGCCGCTGCGCGTCGTCGAGTCCGTCGAGAATCTCCTGCGCTGATGCCTGCATGCCGACCATTGTGCCACGGGGCCGGTCGGTCCTCTGCCGCCGTGTGGCGACGGACGCCCGCGGAACGTTGCAATGCTTGTGTTTGTGCGTCGGCTTGTACGCTCCGCATGGAAAAATGGCCGCTGTGAGTGAACGAAGCAATCTGATGTTGGCGGCCTTGGCCTCGGCGGCGATGCCGGATGCGGCCGTCGTCGGCGTGCGCGCCAGCGAACAGGAGAACGACACGGATGCGCAGGCCGGCATCGACCAGGCCGTCGTGCAGGATCTGCGCGGCCATCTCTACAATGTCTATGCGACCGACGGCGCGGCGGGCAAGCGTCGTCTCGCCGGCCGCGTGCGCGCGGCGCAGGTCGTCGAACGCGCGCGCGAACTCGCCGGCCTTGGCTTCTCCACCGACCGCGTCGTCGCGTTCCAGCCGGGCGGTGACGACCCCGAGCGCGCGTCGGTGCTCGTCACCTCCCATCCGGAGGGCGTCGCCCGTTCGCTCGAACTGCTCACGCTCGACGACTGTGCGTCGGTGGGCACGGCGATCGGCGCCGTGCACCGGCTGCGCCCGACCTTCCTCACCGAATCCGGCTATCCCTCGTACACGACCGGCCAGATCCGCGCACAGCTGACATCGTGGATCAAGCGGCTGCGTCAGGCCGGCCATGTGCCCGGCGAGATCACCGACAGCTGGACGCGCATCCTCGAAACCGAAGGCCTGTGGTCGTTCATGACGTGCCCGGTGCACGGCGGCTACGCCGACGGCGATTTCATCTTCTCCGGTTCGACGATCACGACGATCACGAACTGGCAGGCGATGCAGATCAACGATCCGGCGCGCGACCTCGCCTGGATCTTCTCGAAGCTCGACGAAACGCATCGCAACGCCGTCATCTCCTCCTACGGCCGCATCCTCGGCAACCGTCTCGACGACCTCATCATGCTGCGTGCGAACCTGTGGGTGCAGATGGAGCAGGTCGGCGACTTCCTGCAGGCGCTCGCGCAGGGCGACAACGCGCGCATCATGCAATTCAAGGCGCAAGTCGATCATCTCGCCCAGCAGCTCGGCGCGACGATGCACCGCACGCGCGGCTACGACACAGCCTCCGGCGCGCATCCGAGCACCGTCACCGTGAACACGCTCCTGCGCGAGGACGAGGCCCGGCGACGCCAGGCGGCCGCCCCGTCGAGCACGCAGCCGGCGTCGGCGTCGTCGATCTTCGATGTGACCGACGAACGTGACATCACCGGCGGCGCGGCGCAGGCCGTGCGCCAGCCGGTCGGCGACGACCGCACCGACTCCCATCCGATCGACGCGATCGGCGTCGTCGACGCCGACGACACGGCGTCGCGCCAGATCGCGGCCTCGTCGAGCGAGACAATCGTCATCGGCATCGAGGAACGTGGGGACACGACCGGTCAGGCGCATGCGGTCGGCGCGCAGTCCGCACAGTCCGCCGCCGCGAAGTCGTCGAACGGTCCGGAGGCGCAGACGCTGCTCATCCCGCTGCTCGAACGCGAGGAGCAGGCGATGCGCGACGCGCAGGCCGGCCTCGATCAGGGCGGCAGCGCCCAGACAGGCTCCATGAGTGTCCCGGCGCAAGTCAACACAGCACAGACCAACACAGCGCAGACTCACACGACCCAGCCGACGCATCCGGCGACCGGCGACGGTTCCTCCCCCGCCCACACGCAGGGCTGAAACACGTATTCGCCGCCTATTCCCCGCGTATTCCATGCGCGTAGCGCGATGGCATGCCGCGGACGATCTGCCGTAGAATGCTGTACACCGTAAGGACAGCGATCATCAGGACCTAAGGAGCATCATATGGAAATCGAACTCGGCGTCCAGAACGTCACGCGTCCGGTCACGTTCAACTCGGACGAGCCGGCGGAGCAGATCGAGCACACGATCGCGCAGGCGCTCGAACAGCACGCACCGATCGTGCTGAGGGACAACAAGAGCCGCCGCTTCATCGTGCCGGCCGACGCGCTCGGCTATGCGATCATCGGCTCCGAGACGCGTCACGCCGTCGGCTTCGGCGCGCTCAGCGACTGATTCCAACTCCAAAAAAGGGGCGGCAGATCCGCAGAACACTGCGGATCCGCCGCCCCTCAGCGTATTTTTACCTATTTCCGCAGCCGTCTGCTATTTCCACAACGAAATCGCGCCGCGGCGCACGATCTCGGCGACCGTCGCGTCGTCGGTCAGGCCTTCGCCGAGCTTGTTCGGTTTGCCTTCGCCGTGCCAGTCGGAGCCGCCAGTCACGAGCAGCCCGTAGCGTTCGGCGAGGCCGAGCAGTCGCACGCGCTGTTCGGGAGGGTTGCCGCGGTGCCACACCTCGAGACCGTCGAGTCCTTCCTCGACCAGTCGCGCGATCTGCTCGTCGGACAGCAACGTCCTGTTGCGGCTCGGGTCGGCGGCGTGCGCGACGACGCTGACGCCGCCGGCCTCGCCGACCGCGCGCACGACGTCGGCCGTGCTCGGCGACGGCGTCGGAATGTAGTACTTGCTGTGCGAGCTGATCGCGTCGGCGAACGCGGCGGAACGGTCCGGATAGACGCCGGCCGCGACGAGCGCGTCGGCGATGTGCGGACGTCCTATCGTCGTCTGTTCGCCCTCCTTGACCTGGGCGAGCACATCGTCCCAGTCGATCGGAAAATCCTTCGCGAGCAGCGCGACCATCTTCTTCGTCCGAGCGAGCCGCGCCGCGCGCGTCGAACGGAACAGGTCGCAGATGCGCCGGCTGCGCGGATCGTACTGGTAGGCGAGCATATGCACGGAGATGTCGCCGTCCTGCGCCGTGATCTCGGTGCCGCGCACGAGCGGCAGTCCGAGTTCGCTTGATGCCTGCTGCGCCTGCGACCAGCCGGCCGTCGTGTCATGGTCGGTGATCGCCACGCCGTGCAGTCCGATCTCCTTCGCGCGCCGCACGAGCTCATGTGGAGTCTCCGTGCCATCCGAGAACACCGTGTGGCAGTGCATATCCCATCCGCTCGTCGGCGGTGTCATCGCAATCGCTACCTTCGCCATACCTCCATCGTAAACGCTTGACGGCCGCAGGACGCGTTGTTGCGTCGAAATCGCCGATTCACCCCATCCATTCCACATTCGGTACACTGTTCCACAGCGGCGCATGGTCATCGCACGCGCCGAGGAGCATGCCCGACGCAACGAGGAGGACATCATGCAAACGAACCGGCAGCAGCACACCCAATCATCCGACCACCCACATCAGAGGATGGCACAACCCGGTGTCACCGTCCCCAAGAGCATGGCGGCACCGGGCGTCACCGACATGCCCCACGGCTGGCGTCACGGTTCCACATGGCTGTATCTCGTCATGCTCGCCGCCTCCGGAATCGCCCTCGTCGTCTCCTTCGTGCTGTCCGCCGAAACGCTGCAGATGGCGCGCGAACCTGGCAAGCTGCTGTCGTGCGACGTCAACGCCGTGCTTTCGTGCTCGGCCGTCGCCGACTCATGGCAGTCGGAGATCGTCAAATTCGCCGGCCTGAGCTACCCGAACGCGTTCTTCGGCATCGCCGCCGAATCGGTGTTCTGCACGATCGCCGTCATCGGGCTTGCACGCATGCGCATGCCGCGCTGGTTCGCCGCCTGCACGTGGTTCGGCTCCCTCGCCGCGCTCGCCTACTCGTATTGGCTGACCTCGCAGTCGCTGTTCGTCATCAACGCGCTGTGCCCGTGGTGCCTCGTGCTGTGCTTTGCGACGACGATCCAGTTCATCGCCGTCAGCCATGCGACCGTCACCGTGCAGGGGCTGCCGGCTCGTGCCGCCGGCCTGCGCACCTACTACCGGCTCAATTTCGATCTGATGGCCGACGCCGTCTGGATCGTCGCGCTCGTCACGCTCATCCTCGTCAAGGACGGCACCTACCTCTTCGTCTGAGTGCGTCTGATTTCGTCTGAGCTCATCCGAGTCCGTCCGACTCGCCGATTTCTGACGATTTTGAGCCGATTGCCTCACTTGTCCCGCCGCTGATTGCCAAGGAGTCTGATGTCCACGCCGATTCCGCCGGGTCGCCCGGCCTCCCCCACTGTGCCGCCTCCCGCGCCGTTCGCCGTCCCGCCCCGCGCTCCTGAACGCTGGAGCGTCTTCGCGATCGTCGGCTTCATCTGCGCGTGGGTGCTGCCGCCGGCCGGCCTCGCCTGCTCGATCGTCGCGCTCTCGAGAATCGCCGATGACCGTACGCTGCGCGGCCGCGGCCTGGCGATCGCCGGCATCGTCGTCAGCGCCATCGCGTTGCTCGTCGCAATCGCCATCATCGCCTATTTCATCTGGTTCGGCCTGATGTTCATTCCCTACGGCATGCAGCTGCGTGCAAGCTGAACGAAGCGGCCGTTGCCTTCCGGATATGTCAGAGGCAACGGCCGCTCGTATTATTTCAGCATCTTCTTCAGAGCATCTCGACTTTCGCGACGATCGCCGCCGGCCCGGTCAGCATGACGTCATCGCCGGTCACGTCGACGTCCACCTTGCCGCCGCGCACGGTGATGCGCCAATGGTTGACGCCGGTCTTCGCATGCAGCACGACGGCCGTCGCGCACAGTCCGGTGCCGCAGGACAGCGTTTCGCCGCAGCCGCGTTCGAACACGCGCATCGTCGCCTCGCCGTGGTCCTCACCGGCGTCGATCTCGTCAATGCGCACGAATTCGACGTTCTGCCCCTCGTCGATTGCCGGCGTGACGACGGGAGCCGTCTCGAGATCGATGTCTTCGAGCACCGGCAGCGTACTGAACGCGTCCTCGACGACGGTCACGATGTGCGGATTGCCCATGTCGACGAAGGTGCCCTTGCCCTCGCCGTCCGAACCGTCCACTGTCACGACGTGCGCGTCGATGTCGCCGATCTTCCATGCGCCCATGTCGACGCGGAACAGATGCGTGCCCAGTTCATCGTCGTCCGCCACCGGCGTGAGCGTCTTGATGCCGGCGCGCGTGCCGAGCTTGAGCGGATCGTCGCCGTCGATGCCCTGCATCGTGCGGATGAACAGCGCCGTCGCGCGCGAACCGTTGCCGCACATCTGCGCAGTCGACCCGTCGGCGTTGCGGTAGTCCATGAACCACTCGACGCCGCCGTCGGCGCAGGCCTTGAGCTCCTCTTCGCTGATGTCCTTGACGTACTGCGGCCTCGTGACGCGAATCAGGCCGTCGGCGCCGATGCCGAAGTGCCTGTCGCAGATCGCCGCGATCTCCTTGGGCTGCGGATCGTAGGCGCCGTCCTTGTCCTCGAACATGACGAAGTCGTTGCCCGTGCCCTGCGCCTTGTATACCGTCGTTGCAATGCTCATACGCCTCACTGTACCCGCACAGCCACCCCGTTCGATTCCCCGATGCGCGTAGCGACACATATGGCAATGCGCGCCGCTTCGTATAATGACGCGTGTCAGGCGCGTCCCCCGGCGCGCACAACAGCTCTGTCAGGAGGCAGCATCATGGCTTCGTCGGCCCCGATCGGCGTGTTCGATTCCGGCTTGGGCGGCATCTCCGTCGTCCGCGAGATCCGGCGTGAGATGCCGCACGAGCGCATCGTGTTCTTCGGCGATTCCGCGCACGCGCCCTACGGCACGAAGACGCCGGAACAGGTGCGCGCACTGTCCGAACGCATCGTCGAGAATCTGCTCGCGCAGGACGCGAAAGCGATCGTCATCGCCTGCAACACAGCCACGTCGGCCGCCGCCGCCGCGTTGCGCGAACGCTACGACCTGCCGATCATCGGCATGGAGCCCGCGCTCAAAGTCGCCTGCGACCGTGGCCACGGCAAGCGCCAACGCGTCATCGTCGCCGCCACGCCGCTGACGTTGCGGGAACGCAAGTTCGCCGCGCTCATGCACCGTTTCGAATCCGACCACACGATCTTCCCGCAGCCGTGCCCCGACCTCGTCCGCATCGTCGAGGAGGGCCGTCTTGGCGACCACGACCTCGTCATGCGCACGCTCCACGGCTACTTCGACCGCTACGACCTCGATTCAATCGACGCCGTCGTGCTCGGCTGCACGCATTTCATCTTCTACCGCGACTACTTCCGCGAACTGCTGCCCGACGGCGTCGCGATCATCGACGGCAACGCCGGCACCGTCCACCATCTCGACGTCATCCTCGAATCCCTCGGCAAGCTCGCGCCCGAGACGGCCGAAGGTTGCGTCACATTGGAGAACTCCGATCCGTCGCCGCGCGTCGCCGCGCTCGCCGAGGAACTGCTGGAAACCGGCGGCGAAGGCGGTCAGCGGGCCTGACGTACAATGCTCGAATGACCAACAGCACAGCAATCATCGATGTCGGCGGCGGCTTCCGCGCGATCTTCGGCGCCGGAGTCCTCGACCGCTGCCTCGACGAAGGCATC
The DNA here is from genome assembly GCF_002860345.1 of Bifidobacterium anseris. Taxonomy (GTDB): domain Bacteria; phylum Actinomycetota; class Actinomycetes; order Actinomycetales; family Bifidobacteriaceae; genus Bifidobacterium; species Bifidobacterium anseris. The sequence continues at coordinate 14,893 of NZ_NMYC01000001.1, read as the reverse complement.
AGCTTCGACCACGCCTACGGCATCTCCGCCGGCAGCGCAAACCTCGCGTCGTTCCTCGCGGGGCAGAACACGCGCGCGCACCGCTTCTACACCGAGTACGCGTTCCGCAAGGAATACGCGAGCATGGACGCCTATGTGCGCACCGGCAACTATTGCGACCTCGACTACGTCTACGGCACGTTGAGCAACCATGACGGCGAGAATCCGCTCGACTACGAGACCTTTGCCGCGAATCCGACCGACTTCACCGTCGTCGCCGCCGACGGTGTCACCGGCGAGCCGCACTATTTCACGAAGCACGACATGCGTTACGACGACTACACGATTCTCAAGGCGTCGTCGGCCGTGCCGGTCGCCTGCAAGCCGGTCGTCATCGACGGCGTGCCGTATTTCGACGGCGGCATCGCCGACCCGGTCCCGGTGCAGCGCGCCGTCGACGCCGGTTACGACCGCATCGTCGTTGTGCTCACGCGCCTCAAGGACGTGCTGCGCGAACAGCACAAGGACGTCGCGCCGGCGAAGCTGCTCTCACGCTCGTATCCGGCCGCCGCCGAAGCGCTGCTCAACCGCTACCGCACCTACAACGACGAGGTCGCGCTCGCCAAACGCTACGAGCAGGAGGGCCGCGTGCTCATCCTCGCCCCGGAGGATCTCTACGGGCTGTCGACGATGTCGAAGACCTACGAAGGCCTCGAGCGCATGTACCGCGCCGGCTATGCGGCGGCCGAGCCGATCGCCGCGTTCCTCGCCTCCTGAGCGCTGCATAGACGCGTCGACCGCAGATGACAGTGGGGTCCGCAAGCCGATGGCTTGCGGACCCCACTGTCATCTGCGTGTCACATGCGGCGGACGCTTATCAGATGCGCGGTGCCGGAGGCATCGTCGTCGGCGCGTCCTCCTGCGCGGTGAGCATCGCGTTCGTCATCTGCTCGTACAGGTCACGGTAGCCGCCCGGCGTCGACGCCGGCAGCACGACGGTCTTGCCGTTCGGCGAATCGGACAGCGAACGCAGCACGTCGAGGTACTGGTTGAACAGCACGACGTTGTTCACTTCGGTGATGTCCATGCCGACGGCCTGCAGGCTCTTGATCTGGTCGACGATGCCGGTCGCAATCTCGCGGCGGTAGTTCGCCTGACCTTCACCCTGCAGACGCACCTTCTCGGCCTCAGCGGCCGCCTGCGTCTCGATCTGGATGCGCTGCGCCTCGGCGCGCTGACGCGTTGCCTCCTTCTCGCGCTGCGCGGCGTTGATCGAATCCATCGCCGCCTTGACGGCCGGGCTCGGGTCGATCGACGTGATCAGCGTCTTGACGACGGTGAAGCCGAAACGCGCCATCTCGGCGCCGACGGTCTGCTGCACGTCCGCGGCGACCGAATCCTTCTTCGCGAAGGCGTCGTCGAGCGTGAGCATCGGGATCGCGCTGCGCAGCGCGTCCTCCATGTAGGCGCGCAGCTGGCCCGCCGGGTCGCGCAACTCGTAGTACGCCTTCGCCACGTCGGTGGCGTTAACGCGGTACTGCGTGCTCGCGACGATCTCGACGAACACGTTGTCGAGCGTCTTCGTCTCAATCTTGACGTTGAGCTGGCTCACGCGCATGTTCGTCTTCATCGCGATCTGGTCGACGAAGGGGATCTTCACATGGATGCCAGCGAAGGTCACCTTCTTGAACTTGCCGAAGCGTTCGATGATGTAGGCCTGCTGCTGCGGCACGATGTAGCACGAGCAGCACAGCACGATGAGCAGCAGGACGGCGATGACGATCAGGGCGATGGTGTCTGGGGTCATGGTGGTTCCTCATTTCCTGTGCCCGCGCGGGCACAACGATTTCCACGGTAGCGTACGGCCACCGCCCGCCGCCGCGCGATTCCGGGAGCCGGACAGGGCGGCACGAACGGTATGTCGCCGCACATGAACGGCCCCGCGCATCCGACAATCGGATGCGCGGGGCCGTTCGGACCTGTTCATGCAGACCCATGCGGGACGTATGGCCACCCCGATGGCGGCTTGGGGGTCACTTGTCGAGTTCGCCGCTTTCGACGACGATGTCGTCGGGGTTGACTTCGTCGCCGTAGACCGGCTTGAGCGTCTTCTCGAAGTCCTTGTGGAAGAAGTTCTCCTTGCCGAGCTTGACGATCTCGTCGTTGATGTAGTCGAGCAGCTGCGTGTTGCCCTTCTGCACGGCGGCGGCGATGACGTCGACGTCGCCGAGGTCGGTGACGCCCACCTTGAAGCCCTTGTTGGCCTTCGCCCACGCGAGCACCTCGGTGTTGTCGGTGCTCATCGCGTCGCCGCGGCCGTCGAGCAGCGCGTTGTAGGCGTCCGCGTACTGGTCGTACTTGAGCAGCTTGATCTCCGGATGGTTCTTCTCGAAGTAGGTCTCCGCCGTCGTGCCCTTCGCGACGATGAGCGTCTTGCCCTTGAGCTGGCTGACGTCGGTGATCTCATGGTTCTCCGGCGAGACGATGCCGAGCGAGACCTTCATGTACGGCTTCGAGAAGTCGACCTTCTCGGCGCGCTCGGGCGTTTCGGTGAAGTTCGCGAGCGTCACGTCGACCTTGTTCGACGCGAGCACGTCGACGCGGGCCGCCGGGTCGACCGACGTGTACACCGGCTTGACGCCGAGTCCCTTGGCGAGCGCCTCGGCGAACTCGATGTCGTAGCCGGCGTACTTGCCGTCCTGGTCCACGTAGCCGAAGGGCGCCTTGTCCGAGAAGACGGCGACGCGCAGTTCGCCCGACTTCTTGATCTCGTCGAGCGTGCGCGCCTTCGCTGTCGAGGTGTTCGACGTATCGGAGGAGCCGGCTTCACTCGGCGTGGACGCGGACGGACCGCATGCCGCGACCGCCGTCATCATCATGACGGCGGCGCCGACCGCCGCGATCGCCTTGCCCAGCTTGTTGAAAATGGATGAGCTCATCTGCGTTCCTTTCCGTGCTCTTCCGTTGTTGGTGGTTGCCAAATCTTTGATGTCGTCTCGTTCGCGCGCACGCGTTCACGAGACGCCGTGCGCATCGGACGCCCCGCTCACGAGGCGTCGAAATCATTGAGTTCGCGCTCGGCCTCCCGGTTGCGGTGGCGTTCGAAGTCGAAGGAGTGCAGGAACTCGCGGGCGCGTTCGGTCTTCGGATGCGTGAAGAACTCCGCGGCGTTCGACGAGCGCTCCTCAATGCGTCCGTCCGAGAGCAGGATCACGCGGTCGGCAATCGCGCGCGCGAAGCTCATCTCATGCGTGACGATGAGCATCGTCTGTCCGGCGTCGGCGAGTTCGACGACGACTTCGAGCACCTCGTGCACCATCTCCGGGTCGAGTGCCGCCGTGATTTCGTCGAGCAGCAGGATCTCCGGATGCAGGATCAGCGCGCGGCAGATCGCGACGCGCTGGCGCTGGCCGCCCGAGAGCTCGTGCGGCTTCGCGTGCGCCCGGTCGGCAAGATGCACGCGTTCGAGCAGTTCGAGCGCTTCGCGCTCCACTTCGTCCTTCTTGCGTTTCTGCACGAGCAACGGCGCCATCGTGATGTTGCCGAGCACGTCCTTGTTCGGGAACAGGTCGTAGCTTTGGAACACCATGCCGAACTTCGTGCGCAGCTCCTCGCTGCGCTTGACGCGTCCGCTTTTCTCGTTGCCGGGCTTGCCGGTCTCGATGACTTCGCCGTCAAGAGCAATCGTGCCGCCCTGGATCGGCTCGAGTCCGGCAATCGTGCGCAGCAGCGTCGATTTTCCCGATCCCGAGGGTCCGACGATGACGAGCACGTCGCCTTTGGGCACCTCGAAGGAGATGCCGTCGAATACGTTCGCGTCGGCGTCCGCGTAATGCTTGCGCAGGTCGGTCACCTTGAGCGCGACCGTCTCCTCATGCTTGTTGCGCTGCGTCGTTTCAGTCATTCGTCCACCTTTTCTCCAGTGCATGCGCCACGAGCGACAGCGGCCAGCACACGATGAAGTACATCAGGAAGATCACGCCGTAGACCCACAGCGTGCCCGTCGGATATTGGAAACGGTTCGCGTCGATGATCTGCTGGCCGACCTTGATCACCTCGACGACGCCGAGCAGCACGGCGAGGGACGTCGTTTTGACGATGCGCGTCGCGAGGTTGACCGAGCCCGGTAGCAGCCGGCGCACGGCCTGCGGCAGGATCACATGGACGAAGGCCTGCCAGTTGCTCAGTCCGAGCATGTACGCGGTCTCGTGCTGCACCTGCGGGATCGACTGCAGCGCGCCGCGCGTCAGGTCGCCGAGCTCGGCGCCGCCCCACAGGATGAAGACGAGCACGCAGGCACCGGTCGCGTCGAGGTTCCAGTTCCATGCGCGCGCGATGCCGTAGTATGCGATGAACAGCAGCGCGAGCTGCGGCATGATGCGGATGAAATCAAGGTAGACGCGCATGATGAACCGGATGATCGGATTGCGCAGCGTCATCAGCCATCCGCAGATGAGCCCGACCGGCACGCTCAGCGCGACCGAGACGGCGGCGATCCAGATCGTCACCCACAGGCCCTGCAGCAAGCGCGGAAAGACGCCCGGTTCGAGCAGGATGTTAGCGCCTTGCATAGTCGAACCTCCTCTCGAGCCAAGTGCCGAAGATCGAGATCGGCAGCAGGATGATCAGGTAGGTCACGATGAGCATGAACAGCGCCTCGTAGGTGTCATAGGTGATGCCCATCAGGTCCTTCGCCATGTACATGACGTCGGCGAGCGCAATCGCCGAGACGACCGACGATTCCTTGATCAGGAAGATGACGTTCGCGACGATGCCCGGCGTCGCCACGCCGATTGCCTGCGGGATGACGACGTGCACGAGCGTCTGCCGGCGGTTGAAGCCAAGCATGTACGCGTTCTCGCGCTGGATCTGCGGCACCGCCTGCAGTCCCGCGCGCATCGATTCGGCCATGTACGAGCCGCCGAGGAATCCCAGGCCGATGATTGCGCACATCTCCGCCGACCAGACGAAGCCGAGCTTCGGCAGGCCGAAGTACAGGAAGTACAACTGCACGAGCAGCGGCGTGTTGCGGCTGATCTCGATGTACACGGCGACGATCTGCCGCAGTACCGGTATGCGCGCCGTCTGTATCGCCGCGCATACGACGCCGGTGATGATGGCGAGCGCGATGCCGAACACGGAGATGAACAGCGTCATCCACGCGCCGTTCACGAAGAACGGAGCATATCGCTCGATGAACGACCAGTCGAGCATCCGCTGATTCCTCCTTCGCCGCCATCGGGTTCAGTCTGTGACGACTTCCCGAGAGTGTGACCGATGATTGTTGCCAAACCACATGATATTCCACTATGTGGCTATTGATTATGGACGTCATGCCGTGCGGTGTCCCTGTGCCACGCGACGGATGACTTGCGCCGATGATCCGACGTCAACAACACCGGCCGATGCGCGCGACGGCATCGACGAGACGTTCGCGGGGCTGCAGCAGGCTCAGGCGCACGTGATCGGCGCCGACTTGGCCGAAGCAGGAGCCGGGCAGCACGGCGACGCCGGCGTCTTCGAGCAGCTCGTCGGCGAAACGGTCGCCGTCGAGGCCTTCGGGTGCGCGCATCCACACATACAGTCCGCCTTGCGAATCGAAGAGATCATAGCCCAGTCCGCGCAGGCCGTCGGCGACGACGGCGCGGCGGGCGGCATACCGCGCCGCCTGCCGTGCCACGCTGCCCTGGTCGCTTTCCAGGGCGGACGCGCCGGCGTCCTGTACGAACGAAGTGATCATGGAACCCATTTGATAATGGAATTTCCTCGCCACGTCAACCACCTGTTCACTACCGGCGATAAATCCGGCCCTCCATCCCGCCATCGCGTACATCTTCGACAGCGAGCACACCTCGATTGCCCGTTCGTCGACGCCGACGGCCTCCAGCAGGCTCACCTGCTGCTCACGCACGCCGAGGCCGGCGTAGGCGAAGTCGTGCAGCACGATGAAGTCGTGGCGGTGCGCGAGTTCAATCGCCCGGCGGAAGAACGATGCCGGCGCCTGCGCGCCGGTCGGATTGTTCGGATAGTTGAGCACGAGCACGCGCACGTCGTCCCACACGCGTGCCGGCACGGCGTCGAGGTCGGGCAGCCATCCGAGTTCGGCGCGCGCCGGCAGCGGCAGCTCGCGAGCGCCGCGCAGCGCAGCCATGCAGTGATACGACGGATAGTAGGGATCAGCGAAGGCGACCGTGTCGCCGGCGTCAAGCAGCACACTGAACAGCGTCGCCAGACCGTCGACGGCGCCTTCGACGGCGAACAGCTCGCGCGCCGGGTCGAGCGTCACGCCGTGCTCGCGCGCGTACCATCCGGCAGCCGCCTCGAGGAATCGCCGCTTGCCGTCGAACGGCGTGTAGCGCGCGTTGAGCGGGTCGTCGACGCCCTCGCGCGCCGCGTCGCGGATGAAGGCTTCAGGAAAACCGTCCGGATTGCCTTTCGACAGATCAATGACGTCGACGCCAGCGGCGCGCGCGGCCGCCACCTTCCTGTCCATCCTTTCGAAGACGTTCGCCGGCATCTGCTCCGTCACCGCTGCGAATCGCAATTGCACCATCGATGTTCCTTTCCTGTTGCTGTCGTCCATTGAGCCGTCCGCTGCCGCCATCGTCCGCGGTGCAGCCGCCTGCGCGCGCCGCTCAATGCGTGACCTTGAGCGCAATGCGGTCGCCGACCCATTGGATGAGCTGCACGACGGCGACGAGCAGCAGCACGACGGCGACGAGCACGCCGGTCTCATAGCGGTTGTAGCCGTATTGAATCGCCAGATCGCCTATGCCGCCGGCGCCGATCGTGCCGACCATCGCCGAATAGCCGAGCAGGGAGATGATCGTCAGCACGATGCCGCGGATGAAGCCGGGCAGCGCCTGCGGGAACACGGCGCCGAAAATGATCTGCCGCACTGGCGCGCCAGTCGATATCGCCGCCTCAAGCAGACCGTCGTCCACTTCCTGGAACGCGCTTTCGGCGACGCGCGCGAAGAACGGAATCGCCGCGATCGACAGCGCGATCGCGCCTCCCGCCGGCGTGTACGGATCGCCGATGATCAGCTGGATGAGCGGAATCAGCACGACGAGCAGGATGAGGAACGGCATCGAACGAATCGCGTTGACGACGAATCCGACGGCTTCGTTGACGATCCTGTTCGGCGTGAACAGCCGGTGCTGCGTGAGGAACAGCAGAATCGCGAGCGCTGTGCCGAACACGACGCCGACGAGCGTCGCGATGCCGACCATCGCGAAGGTGTCCCACAGCGCCTGCCCCAGATTCTCCCTGAGGATTTCGGTCGTCTCGTTCATGCGAGCACCTCCTTATGTGCGTCGCCGTCGTATGCGACACCGTCATATGCGTCGGACGCTGCCGCCGGCGGCTTCGCGTCGTATGCGTCGTCCACGAAGATCGCGTCGACGCTCGCTCCTATGTCGTCGTTGAGCGCGACGCTCAGTTCGCGCGCATCGGCGACGCGCGAACTGAGCTCGTCGATCGCCGCCTGCACGACGAACGCGCCCCGCTGCCCTTCCTGCCGCGCGCTCACGAGCACGATAAGCGTGCCGATCGCCTGCGTGCCGAAGTAGCCGACGTTGCCGTGCAGCACGTTGATCGACACTTCGAAACGCCGTGAGACGTCGCTGATGAGCGGTTCGAACGCGCCTTCGTCCTTGTACCGCAGTTCGATGAGGCGTCCCGACGGCAGCTGCGGCACGAGCTGTCTGGGAATCGCGACGCCGAGATAGCGTTCGACGAGCGCGCGCGTCGTCTCGTGGCGCGGCGAGCCGAACACGTCAATCGTCGTGCCCTGTTCGACGATGACGCCGTGTTCCATGACGGCGACGTGGTCGAAGATCGCCTTCGCGACGTCGAACTGATGCGTAATGAAGACGATCGTGACGCCGAGTTCGGCGTTGATGCGCTTGAGCAGCGCGAGGATCTCCTCGGTCGTCTCCAGGTCGAGCGCGCTCGTCGCCTCGTCGCACAGCAGGATGCGTGGATGGTTCGCGAGGGCGCGCGCGATCGACACGCGCTGCTTCTGCCCTCCGGATAGCTGCGACGGGTAGCTGTCGATCTTCTCCTCAAGCCCGACGAGCCTGAGCAGCTCCTCGATGCGCGGCCGGCGTTGCGCCTTCGGCACATGCGCCGCCTTGAGCGCGAACGCGATATTCTGCGCGACGGTCACGTTGTCGATGAGGTTGAAGCTTTGGAAGACGAAGCCGATGCCGCTGCGCAGTTCGCGCAATGCCGCCCCGCGCAGCGTCGTCACGTCGCGTCCGTCGATGACGACGCGGCCCGACGTCGGTCGCTCGAGCAGGTTGATCGTGCGTACGAGCGTCGATTTGCCGGCTCCCGAGAAGCCGACGATCCCGAAGATCTCGCCTTCCTCGACGTGCACGTTCGCGTGGCTGACGGCCTCGACGAGGCGTCCGCCGTGTTCGAAGACGACCGAAACGTCGTCCAATGTGATGATGTCCGCCATTGTCTCCCCTTATTCGTTCCAGCTCGCCGGCTTGCCGAAGTCCTTGAAGCGGCTCGCGGCGATCGCGCTCTTGAATTCGTCGCTGTCGAGCAGTTCGCCGACGGTCTTCGCGAAATGCGTGTCCTTGTTCGTCCCGGCGATCGCGAACACCTCGATGACGCCGTCGTCCTGCCGTTCGAGCGCGAGCGCGTCCTTCGGGTCGAGCCCCGCCGCCCACGAATAGTTACCGGGCACGAGCGCGACGTCGACGGTGTCGAGCGACCGCGCGAGCTGCGCCGCGTCGATCGGCTTGATGTTCAGGTGCTTGGGGTTGTCGGCGATGTCGTTGACCGACGCCTTCGTCGCGTCGATGCCGTCCTTGAGCGTCACGAGCTTGTTCTGCTCGAGGACGCCGAGGCTGCGTGCGAGGTTCGACCCGTCGTTCGCGACCGCGACACTCGCGCCGTCGGCGATGTCGTCGATCGACGTGAACTTCTTCGAGTAGACACCGAGGCCGAGCGTCGGCGTCTGCCCGAGCGACACGAGGTCGAGGTTGTTGTCGGCGCTGAACTTCTTCAGATAGTTGCCGTGCTGCATGAGGTTCGCGTCGATCTTGCCGCTGGCGAGCGCCTTGTCCGGCTGCACGTAGTCGTTGAAGGTCTTCGTCGTCAGTATGTAGCCGTCGTCCTTGAGGAGCGGCGCGATGACCTCGTCGATCATCTCCCCGTACGGCCCGGGGCATACGCCGACCGTGATCGTCGTCGTCTTGCCGTCCTTCGGCGTCGGGATCTGCTCGGCCGATGCGCTGCGCGCGCCGCCGCATGCGCTGTTCGCGATGATGACCGCGCCGGCGAGCACGGCGGCCGCCGTGCGGATGAGTGTGTGGATGCGCTGCTTCGTCGTCATGATGGCTGTCGTCTCCTTGATGATGCTTGCTCAGATGATGATGTTCATATGCGTCGTGTTGTTCCACGCGACGTTTCACGATTGATTTCGAGTGCGTTCGCACTTGGTTGTGGGCGCGTTCACCCAAGCCGCCGCAGGCCGTGTGCCACGCAGCGGCCGTGTCGATGGCCGTTTTGTGCGTTGCCGCCCTCTCAGCGGCCGTTGATCGCCTGCTGTGCGGCGATGTCGGGATGGTGGATCGCGAACGCATGCTCGGCGAGGTGCACTTCGTGCGTCACGAACTCATGGAGTGGGCACGGCGCGCCGTGTTCGCGTCCGAGGCGCGCGATGTAGCCGTTGATGTAGTCGACTTCGGTCGGGCGGCACCTCGTAAGGTCCTGATACATCGACGGATAATGCAAAGGGTGCGCGACCGCGGCCGTATGCATTATCGTCTCCACCTCGCTTTCCCTCGTGCCGAGCAGCGTGATGCCGGCGTGTTCCGCCGCCGTGTACGCTTCGTCGACGAGCCTGCGCGTCAGGACCGGCGCGCTTGGGTGTTCGGCGAATTCACCGAAACGAATCTCGTACATCGTGCACAACGTGTTGAGCACCGAGTTGAACACGATCTTCGCGAAGCACATGCCAAGGAAATGCGGCACGATCGTCGGATTGAGCGTCGCCGTCTGGAAATCGCGGTACAGCGCGAGTTCGACGGGATCATCGGCGGCGTCGTGGCCGTCGTACGCGCACATGTGCATCGCCTTCGCATGCGCGCCCCCGGTGAAGTTGAAATCGCCGGGACCGTAGACGTATGCGCCGATGAGCGCTGTGCCGCCATAGATACGGTCCTTCGCGAAGTACTGCGCGAGCTGTTCGAAGTGGCCGTAGCCGTTCATCGCCGAGAACACATGATGGCGTGGGCGGATGCGTCCGCCAACGCGCGCGAGGAGCTCGGGGAGCTGATGCTGCTTGACGAAGACGATCCACACATCGGGGTCGCCGTCGTACTCCTCCGGGTAGTACACGTCGATTGGCACGAGGTGGCGACCTTCGCCGTCCTGCGACACGGACGCGCCGCCCTGTGCGCGTATCCGTTCGACATTTGGCGTCCACGCGTCGATGAAGTCGACGTCGGCGTGCGCGTGCTCCTGCAGCAGCACGCCGTACTGGATGCCCATGCCGCCGGCTCCAAGGATTGCGTATTTCATGTGCCGTACCTCCTTGCCGATGTCGATTATCCGAATGCATTGTTCGTCCGTGCGCAGACCTCCATGTGCCTGCCTGACACACTGTACGGCACTTCACAAGCCGAAACGACGGCGTCGCTATAGCAAAAATCGATACGATGCTCAACATGCGCGCGAACACACCAATCAATCAGAAAAACAAGCGCCGCCACGACGAAATATCGTGGCGGCGCTTGTCAAATATGGCAAGGGTACGCTCAGGCGACCTTGCGTTCGAGGTCCATCGTGCGATGCATCCCCTTCGTCCACACGAGATAATAGACGATGCCGAGCGCCGTCCAGATCAGGCCGACGATCCAGACGGTCCATCCCAGCGAGACGAAGATGACGAAGGTCACGATCGCGCCGATGAGCGGGCACAGGATCGTACGCCAGAACGAACGGCCGCGGTAGCCGCGCGCCTTGATCCCCAGTCCCCAGATGACGACGATGTTGAGCATGCAGTAGGTGGACAGCGCGCCGAAGTTGCTCACCTTCGCCGCCGTGTTCTGGCCCATGAAGATGAACACGAAGATGAGCACGAGGTTCACGATGGCCGTGAACAGCGTGGCACCGACCGGCACGTTCGTCTTCTTGTCGAACTTCGTCAGGAACTTCGGCAGGCCGCCGTCGACGGCCATCGTGTACATGAGGCTCGAGATCGCCGTCATGCCGGACAGCGACGTGAACAGGCCGAGCGCAAGCGCATTCGCAACGGCGCAGACGACGCCGAGCCACTTGCCGGCGAGTCCGGCCACTTCATAGAAACCGCTGTTCTGGTTCGCCTGCAGGATGTTGCCGGAGGGGTCCATGCACATCGTCAGGAAGCTCATCGACATGTACAGGAAGCCGAGGATGAGGACGATGATGATCATCGCCTTGCCCGGTGCCTTCTTCGGACGCACGCACTGGTCGTCGAGCGTGACGATCGAGCCGAATCCCACATAGGACAGCGCGCACAGCGAGACGGCGCTCATCATCGCGCCCATGTCAAACTTCGCGGGGTTGAAGAACGCCGTGCCGGAGAAGTGCGCGATCTGCGGATGCCTGCACACGTAGATGACGCCGAAGACGAAGAACAGCGCGAGCACGATGAGTTCGGCCGCGAGCGCGAGCTTGTCGACGAGGACGGTGGCGCCCATGCCGCGCATCGCAATCGCCGTGATGATGACGAGGAAGCCGACGCACCACGCCCATACTGGCACATGCGGCAGATACTCATGCAGCGCGTTCGCCGCCATGAGCAGCATGATCGCAGGCGTAATCAGATACTGCAGGATCATCAGCCATCCGACGATGAAACCGACGCCATCGTTCATCTCATGCGACGCGTAGATGTAGATGCTGCCGCTTGACGGGAACAGCGGCACCATCATGCCGAAGGACAGCGCCGTGAACAGCATCGCGACCATCGCGATGAGGTAGGCGATCGCCGGCATGCCATGGGAGACGGAGGCGACCGATGCGATGATCGAGAACGGTGCGATCGGCACCATGAAGATCATGCCGAAGACGATGAGATCCTTCGTCGTCAGCGTGCGTTTGACGACCGATTTCGTGGCGGTCGCCTGAGAGCCGTTGACTTTGCCCTGCTTCCCCGCCGTCGTGACGGCGGATCGTCCTGTGCCTTGTGCGTTGCCGGCCATGATTCCCTGCTCCTTCATATCGGTCATATCGGTGACGTTCCCGCATGTGCGGCGTCATGTCTGGGGCGGCCGCATCCGCGACGCGTATCGTGCGCGGCGAGGGTGGATGGCGCGCCACCGGGTCCTCCCGGCGAGGCATGACCGTTCTACGTGCAATATAACTCGCCTGCCGGTGGCCGGTTCCCCGCGCTCGTGGTTTTCCCTCACAGCGTCGAAAACATCGAAGCCCACATCCGGGCTACCGTCTCCGGCGGCTGCCGTGTTCGTCCACGCTGAACAAAGGCCGTCCTGACGGCGTTGTTGACTATGCCTTGAGAGACGATGGTGTTCATGTTTGTGCGTCATGCAACTTTGGACGATCTCGATGCGCTTTCCAGTATCGAATCGGCGTGCTTCCCGCCCAAGGAGGCCGCGGACATCGAGAGGCTCGCGAACCGCATCGAAACGTATCCGGAGCATTTCTGGCTGCTCGTCAACCCGGACGCCGACGCATCGGACACCTGCTTCCCCGCGCATCTCGCCGACGGCATGCTCGTCAGTTTCATCAACGGCATGACGACCGACGACGCCGACCTGACCGACGCGATGTACGAGCAGGCCGATCTGCATGACGAGAACGGCTCATGGCAGATGATCCTCGGCGTCGATACGGCGCCTGTCTATCAGCATCGCGGCTGCGCGGCCTATCTGATGCGCCGCGTCATCCTCGATACGGCGATCGCGCACCGTGCCGGCATCGTGCTCGCCTGCAAGGAGAAACTCATCGACTTCTACCAGGGCTTCGGCTTCGTCAACGAAGGCCCGAGCTCTTCGACGCACGGCAACGCGACGTGGTATCAGATGCGACTGCGGCTCAAATGTCAGCCCAACGACGAGGATCATGACGAGGTCTATGACATCACGGCGAGCAACATCCGCAAGGCGATGGAGGAGACAACGTCGTATATGGACCACGGACACACGGTCACCTCGCAGTTCCCGGTGCTCAAATAGTCGTCCGCGCGCCGACGGCCGGATTGCGGACATCGCTTCCCGGAGTGCGGAACGACCGTCCGCACAGCGTCTCCGATTGCGAACACCTTGCAAATAAACCGAAACGTCTGAGGCATCCTCGACGGCTTTGCATTAGACTCGGCACTAGAAAAACAACATGGGAGCAGCGCACGACCGATCCCCGTGCAAGGTAGTCGACGGGAGGATCGCGGGGTGCGTTGGATATCAGAGAGGAATCACGATGTCCGTAGTCATTCGGCCAGCCGAACGCCTACCGAAAGATTACACGGCGCTCGATCTGGAAACGACCGGCCTGAGCGCGCAGCGTGATCGCATCACCGAAATCGGCGCGGTGAAGATCCGCAACGGCAGGATCGTCGACACTTTCGAGCAGCTCATCGATCCGGGCACGCTCATCACGCCCAACATCACCCGACTGACCGGCATCACCAATGAAATGGTGGAGGGGATGCCGTCGATCGAAGCCGTGCTCGGCTCGTTCATCGATTTCCTTGAGGACGACATCGTCATCGGCCACAACATCCGTTTCGACATGGGCTTCCTCGCCGAAGCCGAACATCGCACGTTGGGCTTCACGAACAATTTCATGCGTCCGACGCTTGACACGATGACGATCGACAAACATCTGTTCCCTTCAGAGCGGCATCGTCTCGTCGATCTGATTCAGCGCTACGGCATCTCCGACATCGAAGAGCACCGTGCGCTTTCCGATGCGACGCAGACCTACCAGTGCCTGGAGTGGCAGCGTCGTTACATCTCCTGCGATACCGCCGTCCTCCCCCAGAACTGACGCGCACTCATCGGTGTCGGCGCGGATCTCCTTGACGAGCTCCGCGCCGACACCGTCATATATTGACTCTGCTGTGTGTCGCTGCTGCGCATGCCGGTGTTCTCCGTATTCTCTGTTGCATACCACCGCATATGCCTCTGCCGCCCATGGTTTCGTCACGTGTCTCGACAACGTCGATGCCGCCAACCGTGTCGATTCCCGCTTGTGCACGACGACTACACGCGAATACCTATCGAGGCCTGTGATATGGGCATGACTGTGGAAGCAGATGCCGATCTGTGTGCTGGGATACGGAAAGGCCCCGGTCGAGGCTGTTCGTCTCGCCGGGGCCTGTCGCGTGCATGTGGATGCCGCATATATGGTAAAGCCCGCCGTGTGGGTGGGCTGTGGAAGTCGCCGGATATGGGAAAGCCCACCGTGTGGTGGGCTTTCGTGTGAAGTGTGGGTGCGGCGGCGTGCTACTCTCCCACACCCTGTCGGGTGCAGTACCATCGCCGTGCCAGGTCTTAGCTTCCGGGTTCGGAATGGGACCGGGCGTCTCCCCTGGGCTGTGACCGCCGCAAGACTGTATTGTGTTATTCATGGTCGACCCCCGGGTGGGGGTTGGTGGGTGGTTCGGGGACCGGATGGTGGACGCGGGCGCAGGTGTTCGTATGGAAGGAACGGGTGTTCGTTGCGGTTTCGTGTTGATGCTTGTATCGTGTGACTCCCTGTATCGGTTGTTCCGGTGCGTGCGTGTGCGCGCGACGTGTCCGGTGGGGGTCGTCTTCGACCGTTAGTGCCGGTCGGCTCCACCCCTTGCGGGGCTTCCACGTCCGGTCTATCGACCACATGGTCTCATGTGGGGTCTGCCGCACCCTCGAAGGGGTGCAAGGAATCCTTATCTTGGAGCGGGCTTCCCGCT